>NZ_JBIRFL010000027.1:0-93099 GCF_044327445.1 Streptomyces sp. NPDC018045 | reverse complement strand
GTCCGCTGGGAAGCACGCGACGACATGCACAACGCCTTCCTCCAACTCGCTCACTGCATGATCCTCGCCCGCAAGGTCCCAGCTTTCTGAAAGGACCCTTAAGGGCGGTGACAGCGGAAGCTGGAGCCCGCGCCCGGATGCCACCCGTCGTGCTCACGGCTTGACAAAGCCATTAGGAATCCACGGAATGGTGACCGTTGCATCGCTTCGGCCATGGCTCCGCTCGTGACCCGTCAGCAGCCTTGTCGGGGGGCATCCTGGCCGATCGCCCGGATCACGTCGGCAAGCCACACCAAGTGGTGACTCACAGCCTGGTCCTGGCGAGCAAGCAGATCCTCAAGATGCTGCCATGACTCCGAAAGCTGTCCGATCGTGAGGACCTGGGGCTCGCTGCAGACCTCGTAGAGCTCGTCGACCGGGACAGACCAGAAGAGGTCTTCCTTGAGCGTCACGGTGGGCCCGGCTGACGCTTCAATGTGCCGTAGCGCCACGTCCAAAACGCGACGGAGTTGATCGATCGGGATCTGCACGGGTTCGCTGGCCATGGGCACCATCTTTGCTCAGTCACGGCCCCGACCCATCGGACAGGCCCTGGGCCCGGCTCGCCGAACCCGGCGTCGCGGCCGTCCGCGTCCGCGCCCACCGCCCGGCGGCCGCCACCGTCACGCGTACCTCGCCGGGCCGCGGCAGGATGTGCCGCTGGCTGTGGCGGTCGGATGCGCCGGCAGCCGCCCACCGCTCAGTCACCGTGGTGTCCGTCCAGTTCCGGTCGGCGACGTGCTTGCTGCGGGCGAAACGGCCGAGGCCGCCGTCGGCACGACGAGGCGTCCGGACAGGGCGGCCGGCGCTGCCCCCCTGCGTTCGGTCGCTCGGCCTTCCTGTCCGCATGGTGCCGTGCCAGCTATACGAGAACAGCGTCCCGACGAGGCCACTCTCGGCTTCCTGCGATCCGCGTTTTCGCTGGAAGGGCGCGAACCGGCACTCGGTCATGACGCGGCCGTGGCGTGGGAGGCGGAGAACCGGACGGTCCTGCCGGAGCCGTACAGGACCTTCATCGCCGAGATCAGCGACGGGTCGAGCCTCGGCCCCCCTGGCGACGGCGGTCTCCAGCCGCTGGATCATCTGCCCTTCGCCTGGCCCGGCTTCGTCCCGCGGCAGCCAGCGGAGCCGTTCCCCGTACAGGAAGCCCGGTACTGGCAAGAGGATGAGGATGTCGACGACGAGGACCCGCGGATCGATACCGCGTTCAACCAGGGCTCTGTCGTGCTCGGGTCCGAGGAGCGGTTTATGCGTCTCGCCAGGCCGGGGTGGATTCGCCGGTTGCCCGCTTCGCGAGGTGGGAGATCGCGATGCGGATCATGCTTGCGGAGTGTCCGGGTTTGCTCTCGTAGTCGCGGGATGCGGCGGTGCATCTTGATCCCCGAAGCTGCGCTCTACCACCCAGCGCCGCGGGAGACGGGAGACGGGTGCGGCGTCCTGGGTGTCGGTGAGCTGCTCGCGCAGGGTGCTACGAGGCCATCTGGGACCCCGAGGCTCTCGCCCAGGCCTAGCGGTCCGCCCAGGATGACCCCGCCGACGTGCGGCAGGTCTTCACCGCCGTCGGCCGCCTCGCCGCCGAGCCGAGGCCCGAAGGCGCGTTCGGCAGCACCGACGTACTGCGCATCCACGTCGGCCGCTACCGGGCTGTACGAGATCAGTGACCGGCAGGTTCAAGCGCCCCTTCCTCGTTCTGCACGACTACGGCATGGGCGGTTCATGGTGGTGGGTCCGAGCGCGTTCCGAGCGGGAGGTCCTCGAAACGTTTGCCTGGGTTGAGGTGGTCACCGACCCGGACACTGTGGCCCGGTCTCAGGATGAGGGCTCGGAGCAAGTCGATATCGACGGTCCTCGAATGCCTCCAGGGCTGGATGATCTGCGCGCCGAGCGTGACGCCCAGCGTGAGTGTGAGGGCTTCGGTGCGCTCGCGGAAAGGGACGTCGTGTTCCTGCAGCGTCGCTGGGATGAGGAGGGCGATGAACCGGTCGTATACCTGATGGAAGTGGGGTCCGACGGGCGTCGGATTCGCCAAGTGGAGCTGGCCGAGGACGGAACCGCCGTACGCAGTGGCCCTGAGGACTGGCCGTTCAACCCGCCGGTCGTGGACCTCTTCGCCCCCCTGCTTTCGAGGCAAGAGATCAGCCGGAGCAGGTTCGAGGAACACTGGGCGACGGCTCGCCACGATGCTGGATCGTAGGGCAGATCCGATCGGCCCACCTGGTTCGGGAGCGTCGTCTTCGGTGGTGTCAGGATTCCCGTGAAGAGCCGGCTCATCTGAAGGAAAGTACGGCACTTCGTCCGCCCACCTCGTCGGCTCGCTTGGCCGACGCGCGCCGTACGTACGCCGTCGGCTGGGTCTCCACCAAGCTCCGCTGGCCGCTCACCGTCGACCGCGCCGAGCGGGATGCCCTGCGCCGGCTGACCACGGGATGCGGCCACACCCACGTCGGATACCAGCCGGTGTAAGGGCGGCACCGGGTGTCCCTGGCCGGTCCACCGTGCCGCCGCAGCCAGGAACCCCGTCCGGGTGCGTTCGGAGTCGCCGCCTACGGTTCTCGCGCGTTCTGCCGTACCGGGGGTGTGGTGGCCGGCCATCTCTGTCCACGCGCTGACCAGCAGCTCGGCGACGGCGTCCTCGCCCGGGCCCTGTCCGACGAGGGAGCGGACCAGGTGGGCGGGCGGGCCGCGCCGGGCTCCAGGCCTCCGTTCGTTCACCCGGGGCGGGCGGGGGCCGGCCGGGCTGCTGGTGCGGTGCGCCGGGCGGAGTCAGGGGGGTGCGAGGGTGTCGAGCCGGGCGGTCAGGTCGGGGTGGGCGGCGGCGAGGTGAGGGCGGGCGGCGGCCAGGGGGGCGATGAGGCCGGCGGGGTCGTCGTGGGCGAGGGCCGCGTGGAGCTGGCCGAGCGGGCGGCGGGCGGCGGGCGGAAGATCCGTGAGAGCGGTGATCTGCCCGGCGAGGCGGCGCAGGTCGGCTGCGTTGCGACGGGCCCAGGCGGCGGTGGTGCGGTCGGCGGCCCGGGCCTGGCGGGTGGCCTGGACGCGCTGCTCGCCGGTGGTCCCGGCGGGGCCGGGGCGGCCGCGCAGGTAGCGGCGCTCGGCGGCCTGGCGGCTGGCGACACCGAGAGGGTGGGCGAGGTCTGCCCAGCTAGCGCCCGCGTCCCGGGCCGTTTCGATCAGGCCGGTCTCCCATCCGGCGAGCTGCTCGCGGACCTGCCGCAGCAGTGACAAGGAGGCCAGGGCCTGTTCCGGGCCGGGAGCGTCGGCGGCGTCGGGGGGCTCGTGCTGGGCTTCGCGCAGGGCCTCGTCTATGGCGCTGAGGGCCGCCGCGGCGGCAAGGAACGAGGCCGGGCTGCGGGCGTCGGTGCTGGGCGAGGTCGACTGGTGGGCCGGGGTCACGGACACCTCCCTCGGGTCGTCATCAGGTGGACGACATCGTGATTGTCATCCATTGGATGACATGTTACAACGGTGCCAGTGAGGCGCATTGGCAGCAACTGCCTGAACCCGCTGGAGGTGTTTTCACGATGTTGATGCGCACCGATCCCTTTCGTGAGCTCGACCGGCTGACACAGCATCTGATGGGCCCGGGCACCTGGACGAGGCCGTCGACCATGCCGATGGACGCCTCCCGCGAGGGCGACGAGTACGTCGTGGCCTTCGACCTGCCCGGCGTCACCACGGACGCGATCGACATCGACGTCGAGCGGAACATCCTGACGGTCAGGGCCGAACGCCGGCCGGCGACGAAGGCCGACGACGTGCAGATGGAACTGTCCGAGCGGCCGCTGGGCGTCTTCTCCCGGCAGCTCGTGCTCGCCGACACCCTCGACACCGAGCACATCAAGGCCGACTACGACGCGGGCGTGCTCACCCTGCGCATCCCGATCGCCGAGCGCGCCAAGCCCCGCAAGATCTCGGTCAGCGCCGGGTCCGGCCGCGAGAAGATTTCCGGCTGACACCGGCCGGACCGGTGCGGAGGACGGGTGCCCGGTCTCCCCTCGCCCCGCCCTCCGCACCCCGTGGGCAGTCCGAATGACGAGAAGGGGGCCAGCCGAGATGACTCTGCGACGCGCAGCGTTCCTTGAGCACGTGCAAGAACGCGGTGAGTACGGCACTACGCAGGAAGCCGAGCGCGCGGCCCGTGTGGTGCTCGCCCTGCTGGGCGCGCATCTGGTCGGCGAGGTCCGTGCCCAACTCGCCGCACGCCTGCCGGAGGACTTCGCCCTGATCCTCCTCAATCCGCTCCAGAGCGCCGAACCGCTGTCCGCGGAGCGGTTCGTCCGGGCGACCGCTGCCTGGATCGAGGGCGCCACCGAGCAGACCGCGACCTGGGACGTCAGCGCCGTGCTGTCCACAGTCGCCGACACGGCCGGCGACGACCTGCTGGAACAGATCCTGCTTCAGCTCCCCGCCGGCTACGACCTCCTCTTCGGCCGTCCTCGGCCCATTTGACCCACCCCTCGGTGCCACACACCGGCACCACCCCTCCTGGCTCCACGAAAGGCATGCACCGCAGTGATCACCGACGTGCGCGTACCGCATGAGCACCAGCAGCCGCACGGGGCGGCGTACGAGCAGATGCTGGAGAAGGTCCGCTACGAAGGCGCCTACCCCACCCGCGAGAGAGCCGAGGAAGCTGTCCGCCTGGTCCTTGCGGGGCTGGGACGCCAGTTGACCGGCGACGAACGCGTCAGCCTGGCCGCCCGACTGCCCCTGGAGGCCGCACAAGTCCTGACAGCGCAGATCCCCGACACCCAGCCGCTGACCGGATGGGCCTTCGTCAAGGACCTCGCCGTCCGCTCCGGCGCCTCCCTGGCCACCACCCGCTGGGACACCGGATCCGTCTTCGCGGCCGTCGCCGCCCACGCCGGCCCCGACCTCATCACCCGCATCCTCCACCAGCTCCCCACCGGCTACGCGCTGCTGTTCGGCCGCGCCGAACTCACCCCGGCCGCGTAAACAGGCGCCCGCCCCGGGGCCGTCCACTGGAACACCCGCTGTCTCGCACCGCCCCCGGCCGCCCGGCGCCAGGAACTGCATCAGCCGCCCGCCGCCTGCAGGCCAGGGGCGGGAACAACACCTGGAACTTCGCCGCAAGTTGACCACGGGCCTCGTCAGAAATGCTCATACCGCACCAATGAGCCGAACCATGGGAAGCAACACCTTGATTCACTGCGAGCCCCAAGCCGTCGCCCGCCGGACTTGGTAGTTCCAGCGGGTGAGCGACCGCACGACGATCTCGGCGCCAATGGGGTTGGCGCTATGGACGAAGACCGTTCCGATTCGGAAAGGCCGCCCGTTGAAGGCGGCTCCTTCCATGAGCGTCACCACAGGCAGGATGCTGTCAGCGCCGCCGAGGTCATGGTCGAGCCAGAGTTCGTCGATGAAGCCGTCACGGTGCTCCAGCAGGAGCTGGATACCTTCGCCGCCGGTGCGGGCGATCCGTGTGGCCCAGGGCAGCGGCCGGAGATCGTCCATGTCGAGGATGACGGACCTCGGTACGGGCGGGACTTCTTTTACCTGACCATCATCGCAGTGCCTCCCGGCGCGGCGCGGCCGGCTTTCTCCGAGGAACTCGCGCACCGCGAGCAGCCGGCCTCGCCTTCCTGGTCCTTCCTGCCGATCGGCCGCCGACGAACGGTTGTGACGGAGGCCGCTTGTTTGCGAGTGGCTTTCGAGAGAGCGCTGGTCGGGGCCTGGGGAGAGCGCCGCATTTTGCGAGCTTGGTGTCCGATAGCTTGCGGCTACGGCACTGTCGGCATCACAGGGCGTGTTGGAGCGTGACCCAGAGCGCCAGAAACCCGCCACGGGATGATCTTGAAGGGGGGAGCGCATCGGGCCGGCCCGTCACCCGTTCGTTTCAGTGAGTGTTTTGAACGCTAGCGGTGGCACCTGGCCGGTTGGACGATCGGTGGTGTGGCGTCTGGGGGGGGTGAGCTGCCACCTCGGTCGACAGGACCGCGCCGCGCGGGCTTCCCAGGGGGTAGCACGGACAGTCAGCGGAACAGGCGGATGAACCCGCGCACCTGCTCGACCAGCGACTCAGGCTGCTCCAGTGCGGCGAAGTGGCCACCATGCGGCAGCTCCTCGAACCAGCGCAGGTCGGTGAATCGCAGCTCGGCCTCCCGCCTCGACGGGCGGGTTATGTCGCACGGGTAGACCGACAGCGCGGATGGCGCGGTCACCTTGTCCGGAAGTTGACGAAGCTCTCCCAGTACAGGCGCGCCGACGACGTGGCCGACGCGGTGAACCAATAGACCGAGATCTCGTCGAGGATCGTCTGCCGCGACAACGCGTCCTCGGGATGGCCGTCGTTGTCCGTCCACGCCCAGAACTTCTCGGCGATCCAGGCGGCCTGCCCCGCCGGGGAGTCGGTGAGGCCGTAGCCGAGCGTCTGCGGCCGGGTCGCCTGGATCGCCGAGCGGCGAGCTGGCGCAGCGCCGCCTGCTCGTCGGCGTCGGTCCGTGGCCGAGTGCGGCATGGCGTCGCGGGGCTCGTTGT
This sequence comes from Streptomyces sp. NPDC018045, assembly GCF_044327445.1. Lineage (NCBI taxonomy): Bacteria > Bacillati > Actinomycetota > Actinomycetes > Kitasatosporales > Streptomycetaceae > Streptomyces > Streptomyces sp. NPDC018045. Next base: position 86,565 of record NZ_JBIRFL010000027.1, on the reverse strand, counting down.
ACCGCGGAGCGTGGGTTGGGTCAGCGCCGGTGGCACACGGGGCCAGGCGTACGCCACCGGCGAACCCGGCCGGGATCAGGGAGTCCGGGGCCAGGCGTGGGTGCCGGTGGCGATGTTGCCCTTGCCGTCACCCTTGTAGAAGTTGAAGCGCTGCTGGTCGCTCCACAGCGAGCCGACATCGGTCTTGCCGTCGCCGTCGAAGTCACCGGCCAGCAGGACCTGGGTGCCGCCCCAGCCGTTGTCGTGCCACATCGACACACCCTCGCTCAGCCCGCCGCCGGCCTTGCTGTCGTAGCGGGTGTAGCGGTTCAGACCGCCGACGCTGGTGACGGCGACGATGTCGTCACGGCCGTCACCGTTGAAGTCACCGGTGGCGATCTTCTTCATCTGCTGCCAGGTGGCGTCGCGCCACATGTTGCGCTTGGTGCCGTTCAGCGCACCGCTGGGACCCGAGTCGTAGGCGTACAGGGCGCCCTTGGGGCCGCCGCCCCACACGGCGAGCAGACCGTCACGGCTGGATGTGCCGGACTTGAAGCGGACGAGCTGGACCATCTCGTTCCAGTTGAACTTCTCGTCCACCCACATCGGCTTGTTCTGCGCCAGGGTGCCCTTGGAGTCGCCCGTGTACAGGCGCAGGGAGCCGTTGCCCCACACGGCGGCGAGGTCGGCGTGCCCGTCGCCGTTGAAGTCACCACCGATGATCTTGATGATGCCCTTCCAGCCGCCGTCCAGAGTCCACAGCGGGCGGCCGTATTCGAAGGTGCCGTCGGTACGGCCGTAGAAGGCGTGCAGGTTGCCTTCCTTGGTCACGGCAGCGACATCGGTGCGGCCGTCGCCGTTGAAGTCGGCCGTCGTCATGACCGAGGAGACGCCCGGGACCAGGGTCGACAGGCGGATCTGCTGGATCCAGCCGGCGATGTCGTCGGTGCGGGTTGCGACGGCGTCGGTGCGGGTCTCGTCGTCGTGGCCGCAGCACCCGCCCTGCCCCGACTGGCTGCTGACGCCGACCAGTTCGTAGCGGTCGGCGATGTCGCGCCACACAGGGGCACCGGTGTCGCCTTCACAGACGGCGGCGCCGTTGTCCTTGCCCTTGAAGCCGACCGTGGTCTCCTTCGCCGCCCCCACGGAGAAGCGTCCGTAGTGCAGGCGGTCGGGAACCCATTCGTCCTTGGTCCGGCCATAGCCGCTGACGAAGACGTCCTCACCCGGCAGCGGGGCCTTGGCGGTGATCTCGGCGGGGATTATGCCGGTGACGGGCTTGGCGAGCTTGGCCATGACCAGGTCACGGTCATCGCGGGGCACCAGCCGCTCAATCTCTGTGACGAAGCCGTCCGTACGGGTCAGGTCCGTACGGCCCACCGTCACGGTGGTCTTCATCTTCGGGGACCCGGCGGGGACCTGCGGGCTCTGGGCGGGATTCTCGGCGAAGCAACTGGCGGTGGTGACCAGCCACTGTTCGTCGACGAGAGCGGCTGAGCAGTGGCGGGTGCCGCCGATGTCCAGCTTGGCGGTGAAGGGGTAGGAGCCGTCCTTGGTGCCGGTGCCGACCACAGCACCGGCCGGTGCGGCGGTCAGCAGGCCGCCGGCAGCGGTGAGGGTGAGGAGCCCTGCAGCAAGGGCTGCGTGCGGGCGTCTGGCAGGCATGGGAAGTTCCTGTCCAAGTTCTGGTGAGAGATACGGTGGATCTCGTAGCCGGGGAGCGGGCGCGGGCGGGCCGGTCAGCCGGTGACGCGGAGTTCTACCAGGACGGGCGGGGTGCCAGGCGGGGTGGCGCCCGCGCCGAAGCCGTGGATTGCGTTCTTGCCCACGTTCACCGACTCGGCTTTCTTGTCCGCGGTCAGGCTGGCCTGGATGGCGACATCCCCGGTCATGATGTTGTAGACCTTGGGGATCTCCAGCGTGAGGTAGCCGGTCTTCCCAGTCCCGGTCACCTTGAAGCAGTACCGGCCGCGAACGGGCTGTCCCGGGTAACTGATCGAGGTGGACACCTGAATGTCCTGGCCGTTGGGGTCCAGGCAGTTGGCCAGAAGAATGTGACCATCAGCCTTTCGCAGGGCGATGCCCTGCTCCTTGAGGATTTTTGCGACGTTGGAGTAGTCGAATGTCTCAACAATGTAGGAGAGAGTGCCATCTTCACCCGCCGCAGGTGCAGCTACCGCAGAGTCGGCCGACATGACGGTAAAGCACGTGAGGAACAAGGCGGCCCCGGCTGCACCGGCGGACAGCAGCTTCCTGGGCGCGTGACGTATCGCAGATGATTCCTTCCAGCATACAAAGTCCTGGCGGACAGCCAAGCGTAACAGCGAGAAAAGGGGGATCGCTGAGATTAGCACCTCATTCACCCTCGCTTGAACTTGCCTAAGTGTTCTCGCGCATACCTTCGTCCACTCCGGCCCGGGAGGGCGGCACCGAGGGGCACCGTAATCATTTCGCAACATGCTCTGGCGCAACCCTGCGGAGTGCGTGACACCTCCGTTACCTGTTTCGGTGGTTCCAGCATCGCGGTTCGCATTGTCATGCCCGGAGGCATGGTTATGATCACTGCCCTGAAGTGCAGTTGCTCGTGAAATGCGACGCAAGGAATCGACAAGTGAAGAAAAGCCTGCGCCGGTTGGCGCGGTCCAGAAAAAATGCAGACGCGGAACGCGACTGTTGTGCCTGTCGTTGCTACCCTCAACACTTATCGCGGGAATGCTCGGAGCGAGCCCTGCCGCTGCCGCCGAGGCGTCGCATGCCGCCCGGGCCCACGTGGTGGAGCTGTGGTCGACCGGTGGCCCGCACGTCAAGGTGACAGCAGAGACAGCCCTGCTGGGGACGGACGACGACATCCGGGAATTCCTCAACGACGAGTTCGCCTTCGCCGAACTGACTGACCTCAATGTCACTGCGACACACCTCTACCAGCAGGGCGGCGCGACGGTCCGCGCAGTCGCCTACACGGCCCTGAAACCCGGAACCAGCAAGGAAGACCTCGCCACATTCCTCAAGGATGGGTGGAAGGACCCGGCCGAGACGGACCTGCGCATCCGCGCCACGCAGATCACCACCACCGGCGGACCTGCGGTCGCTGAAGCCGGACAGGCCGCGCTGCGGGGTTCGATCGAGGGCGTCCGCGAGTTCCTGGAGCAGAAGCAGTTCCCGGCCAGAGAATCGGACGACCGGCTGCGTGTCACGCAGATCATGACGGCAGGCGGGCCGGCGACCAAGGAAGCCGCCGCGGCCGCCCTGCGAGGCTCGATCAAGGACGTGCGCGAATTGCTTGCCGTAGGCCAGAACATCGCGCGCAACCGCAACCACGAACGGGCAACCATGGCACATCTGGCCGAGCAGGCCAAGGAAGCCGGCAAGGTCGCCGAACAGCAGACCGCCGCGGCCAAGAAGGCCGGCGGGCAGGCGGAGAAGGCGGCTCAGCCGGCCAAGGAGCAGGCTGACGAGGCGCGCAAGGAGACCCAGGCGGCCGGCCAGGATGCCAAAAAGGCTGCGGACTGGGCAGGGCGTGCGGCGGACGCGGCACAGCAGGCCGCATCCGCCGCGCAGGAGGCCATCAGCGCGGCACAGGCCGCCAATTACGCGGCCCGCATGGCTGCGGACGCCGCCGCGAAGGCCGCATCCGCCGCCGCTGCTGCCGCAGCGGCAGCAGCGCGGGCCCGTGACGCCGCCGGCAACGCCGCGATCAACGCCGGCTCGGCCGCAGTGGCGCGACGGGCCGCCGAGGACGCCGACACCGCCGCATCCGCTGCGGAGAACTCCGAAGAAGCGGCCCGGCAGGTGGAGATAGCCGCGAAGGCGGTGGGGGCAGCCGCGGATGCGGCCTTCCGGGCCAGTGACAACGCCGCCGCTGCCGCCAGCGCGGCGGACGAGGCCGGCAGTTACGCCGGTACGGCCAATGTTCAGGCCGCCAGGGCGAAGCAATGGGCAGCGACCGCACGCGGCCACGCTGCGGCGTCGCGCCGTGCCGCCATCGCGGCACGCAACCTCGCTTACGAAGCCGCCAACGCCGCCGGACAGGCGCGCAAGCTGGCCAATTCGGCGGCCAAGCACGCCAGGAACGCCGCGGCCGCCGCCAGGAAGGCAGCAGAGCACGCCGGTGAGGCCGCCACGGCAGCCAAGGAAGCCGACGCACATGCCACGGCAGCCAAGGAAGCCGCGGACACTGCGACCGAGGCCGTCGCTCAGGCCAAGAAGGTGCACGAGGTCGCTGCCAAGCTCGAAGCCGAGGAACTGAAGGCCCGGACGGACACCGCGGTCCAAGAGGCCAGGGCCGAGAAGCAGAACGAGGCGTTAACGCAGAAGGAAGAGGCCCAGCGGGCCGAAGCCGCACGCAACGTCGAGGAAGAGGCCAAGCGTCTGCTCGCCGAAGCCAAGGGCCCCCAGGCCAAGACCGCGGAACTCGCGGCCAAAGGCCGTAAGGTCGCCGTCCTCACGCTGAAGACCCGCGGCCCATGGAGCCAGGCCGCCGCCAAAGCGGCGCTGACCGGCTCGGACGACGCCGTGGCCGAATACCTGCGCACCGGCTGGCAGCGGGCCGCCGAGCAGGACGAACGCGCGCGCGTGCAGAGTCTCGCGGTCAACAGCAACTACGAAGACGTCCGGAAGGCGGCGGGCGAAGCGCTCCAAGGGGACGCCAAGCAGATCAGCGAGTTCCTGCGCACCGGCGCGGACGAGGCGGCCCGGACCGGCTACAGCATCCGCGCTACCCAGCTCGCGACCAGCGGCGGGCCGCAGCTCCAGGCCGCGGCATACGGAGCGCTGAAGGACGGCTCGATCGGCAAGCTCCGCGCATTCCTGAGCGAAGGCCGGTACACCGCCCAGGAAATCGATGACAACATCGCCGCCACCAAGCTGACGGGCAGCGGCGGTGCCGAGACGAAGGCCGCTGCCAGGGTCGCTTTGGAGGGCTCCTCCGAAGCCCTGCACGTATTCGTCCGGGACGGGCAGTACTCCACGGCCCGCCGGGACCAGCTCACCGCTGCGCACAATGCCGTGATCGCGCAGCTTCTCGCCGAAGCCTCCATCGCTGCCGCCAACGCGCAGAAGAACGCGGCCGAGGCCGCCGTCATCGCGGCACATGCCAATAAGCGGGCGACTGAGGCCAAGGAGGCGGCGGACAACGCCAACGCCGCGCAGAAAAAGGCCCAGGAATACGCCGCGGAAGCTGACAAATGCGCCAAGGCGGCCGAGGAATCGGCAGCCGCCGCATACAAGTCGGCACGCCTGGCCGACGCCGCGGCCACCCAGGCCGAACAAGAGGCCACCAAGGCCGGGTACGAAGCGTCCCGGGCTTCCACATTCGCGCTGCGGGCCAACGCCGACGCCGACGCCGCCTACGCCGCAGCACGTCAAGCCCGTGCCTCGGCTGAAGCCACCGGGCAGGACGCCGTCGCGGCCGAGAAGGCCTACGGGAAGACTCTGGCGACCTACTACATCAAGGTCCGCGAGGAGGAGGAGCGCCGACGGCAGCAAGAGGAGGTGACCCGGCAAGCTGAATCGAGTATGTCAGACGTCACGCGTCTGCAGCTTCAGTCATGGCGGGAGATGCTGACCTTCGGCGCGGACAACGAGGGAGGATCCAAGGCGTCGAGCGCGATCCAGCTCGGCATCCAGTGGCTGGCCGGAACGGGCAACCGGGTGGACTTCTTCTTCGCCGGAGACGAGTTCACGGAGCAGCTCCGAAATGACCACTCGATGGACACTGTTCGCGATGAGATCCGCAAAAAGGTCCTTAAGGGAGACCCCAAACGGTACCACGGCGGATACGGTCTGGTGCGTCATGAAGGCTGGAGCCGGCTGGTCGACGATGCGACCGACCTGCTGACGTACGGGTTCACCGGCTTCGAGAAGGTTGCGCGCACCGGAGGAAAGTACGGCACTTCGTCCGCGACCTTCGTCGGCTCGTACGACTACCATTTCGACGTTCTCTCACGAGATGCGAAAACGGGTAAAACGAAATTGCGGGTTCGAATCGAGAATAAAACCGATATCAACTCCCTCCTGCATCCGCCCGGGTCGGCCAGGCCCTTCGTCGAGAAGTGGTTCGGAAGGCCACTGACGGGCTTCGCAGACGGGATTGGCGGGCCCCTTCGAACAAAGTATCAGGTAGTTAGCTGGGAAGAGGAAATGATCATCCGATGAAAAGGAAAGTGTCGCTGGTCATCGCGGCGTCCGTACTGGTACTCGCCGCCGGGGGTTTCCTGCTCTTCGTCGTCATCGATGCGATGAAGCCGGGCACGGCGGAACGCAGTGACGTCATCGGCTCCTGGACCGGCTCCCACGGAGCCCGGCTGACCCTGCGGGAGGACGGAACGGCAACCGGAGTGAAGGTACCCGCACGCTTCGCACCGGACGGAACCCCGAACGCCACAGTCGGCGGGAGCGGAACGTGGACCATGAAGAAGAAGATGTCTTCCGCTGCGGACCAAGAGATTGAGGTTGTGCTCAACACAGGCCCCGGCATTCAGGCGGGCGTTGATTTCAGCGTCAACGGCCAAGGAGCCGAGGACGGCCTCTACATTCCGGTGTCCGCAGAAACCGCGCAGCAGTTCCGCTTCAAGAGGGTTTCCTGATGCAGCCGTGAAACCCAGGTGCAGCTATCCTCCTCTGCCAACTGAGTCTCGGTGGCGAATGGACTGATCCGGTCACAACGCTGGCCCCGGTCGCTCATGACGAGCGACCGGGGCCAGTGCCGTATGTGATCTCCGGCAGGAGTTACGTCGGCTGCTCATGGGCCCTCTTGAGATGTCATGTGCTGCCGCAAGTCCGGGATCCGGTCGGCATCGGTGGCCGCGGCTGAGGAACCGAATGTTCAGCATGGCACCTGACTGCGCATCGAGAGAGGCTGTCCATTAACCGATCGATTGTTGGACAGCCCCGAACGGCCCCGGCGGCCGCACCTCGGCCCGACCCGGCGGTTGGCCAGCCATGGGCGCACGGAGAGCGACGCGCCACGTCGGATACCGAGGGCTTGCCCGACGCGCCCTCCGGCAGGCACGGAATTGCCGCACCAGAGGATCCCCTGCTCATACCCGAACGAATTACCAACCCGCCCCCGGACACCAACGGCTGACGGCACACTGGCCACCAACACATGCGTCGCGGTGTGCGACCGGGCCCCCACCGGACGGCGACGTTTCATGTGTAGGTCGGATATCGCCCTCAGAGGCCCGAGGGCACCACACGTACACGTCGGCACCGCGGACAGAGCACGGCACGCCAGGGCCCCCGCCGTGGCGTGCCCACACCCGGATATCCGACCTCCTGCACGCCTCGCTGCCCGAATTTCTCGGCGGCCTCGGCACCGCCCTCACCGTGGCCCCCAGCGCCTGGCCCCCCCCCCCCCGCCCTGCGCACCCGCCGGACCCGCCGGGGCGCCATCCCGGGGGATCCGGGAACGCGGGAGGCGACCAGGACCTGATGGGAGACGCGGGAGCGGCGCTGTCGCCGGTCGACGAGCAGGTCGGCGCACCGTTCGCAGGCAGCGCCAGCGGGCATCGGCGCATGGGCGCCGAAGGGGTTCGGTTGGCTGAGTCAGGGGCCACTGGTGCAGTCGTGTCGGGTGAACAGATCGTTGAGGTGAGCCAGTGGCGATGTCCGGGGCCAGGGAAGCTGCTCCTGGTGGCCGCTCCAGGTCGGATGCACCACGGCCCAGCGGAATGGTTGGCCGGTGAGGCTGAACAGGACGTCGTCGCAGGCTTCGCAGCGTGCCGCCGCGCGGGCCCGAGCGCCGTGCAGCGGGTGGTCCGGCGGCAGTTCGCGGTGCAGTTCCCGTTCCAGACCCTGGAGGTCACCGTCGGGCCCCCACCACGGGGCAGGGATCTGTCCAGGGTCGTTGGGTACGGGCGGCATCGCCCCATGATGGCGCGCACCTTGCAGTCTCTCGGCCCCGTCCCCCACTGCGTGCCGCGTGAATTGCACCTCATGCTCCGTCGTATCGTGCATCACGAAACGGCCAAGCCCTCCTGACGCCGCAGGCCGCGAAGGGAGCTCTCCGCGCGAGCGGAGGTGAGCCGGTCAGTGAGCCGCTCTCCAGGTCCGGCAGGGCGTGCTCTCAGCTCAGGCACCGCGGAGCAGGCTACGGGCCTTGAACCGATTCACGCCTCGAACTCGGTCAGATCGATGGTGTGAACGCGCAGCGGACGGCCGTGGACCGGATGTGCCGTCTCGCGTTCCAGCTCCATGCCGAGCTTGCGTATGACATTTTCGGAGGCGTCGTCACCCACCTGGTTGATGCTGATGACACGGTCGAGGCCACGGTCCTGGAGCGCGAACTCCAGCGTGGCGTGGGCGGCTTCGGATGCGTACCCCTGGCCCCAGAACTGCGGCCCGAGCCGCCAACTGATCGCCACGGCGGGCAGCACCTGCGGCAGGAAGTCGGGTACGGACAGACCCGTGCAGCCGGCCAGTTCGCCCGAGGCCAGCAGCTCAACGGCGAAGAGTCCAAAACCCTCCTCGTCCCACTCCTCCTCCCAGCGCTCGATGGCCTCAGCCGTGTGGTCCAGATCGCGCACCGAACCGTCGTCGATCCATCGCATGACCCGTGGGTCCGCGTTGATGTCCGCCATGGGCGCGAGGTCGTCGTCGTGCCACCGACGGAGCAGGAGGCGGGGGGTGCGGATCTCGGTCATGGCACCATCTTGCCGAAGGTCAGCGCCACACCGGTAATCGGCACTCCCCGTGCCGCCACCGGCCGCTTACCTCCGGCACCGCCACGACCGTCTCTCCCGTCCCGCCACGGACCAGGCTCCGAGGCACACTGCTCAGACCGGAGTCTGCGGGCAGCGGTGCTGGGCGGCATCCGTCGAGAGCCCGGGTCAGGCCAGAGCGGGCATGAATCCGCCGCGGGCCGTACTGGAGCCCAGCAGGTAGGCCCAGTCGAGGGTCTCGGGGAGGTCGTCGAGGGACAGCACGACCGCGCCACCGGCCCGCTCGGCGTCCGCGCACCAGGCGGCCATCTCACTCGGCTGGGCGGTTTCGCCACCCTCGTCGATCACCGGCGCGACCAGGGCGGGAATCATGAGCCCCGCCTCTCCGGGCCCGTCCACGACGCATATGGTGAGTTTGGGCACGATGCTCCAGGCGTCGCATTGAGGCACCACGCCGTCCGGCGCGGTCAGTACCGGCAGGATGTCGTGTACGGGGGTGCCGGACATCAGAAGTACGGGGGTGACACCCCGAATGAACAGGGTTTTCTCGGGTTCCAAAAGCACGGGGCCAGTCTTCCAGGCTGTCACGGTGGCCGGGACCGTGGGGCAGCCGAGTCGAGGCGAGTGGCCCGCTGCCGAGGTCTCGCACGATCGCGAGACGGCTGGTCTCTGTTCACGAGACGAGTCGGCACTTCGGCACTGTTCGGGAGGCACCAAGGCCGTTGGACCGGACGAGAATGTTCACGAGTTCCGGCTCTGGTTCGCATTCCGTGACGCGGGCACGTTGAGTGACAATTCGTAGTCGTACCGGTCTCTGGGAAGTCGCCCGAAAATGATCCGGGGCGATCTCGGATAGCTGACAGTTCGAGGCCGTGGAAGAAGTGGGCCTCCGGCTGGGGAGTTGTTGTTCCCGTCGATCGCGGACGTGGCGGTGGCGGCGGGGGCCGTGGAGAACGAGAAGGTGCGGGTGGGGGGCCACAGTACAGCGTCCGGTTCGGCGTGTCCGGACTGTCGGAAGCGGTCGGGTCGGTTTCATAGCTCCCACCTGCGGTTTCCGGCCGATGGTGTGCCCAGCGCTGGGCTGCGGGTGGTGCTGTGCCTGTGGGTCCGCCGGGTCGCCTGCGGGGTCGCTGCCTGTTCACGGCAGACGTTCGTTGAGCAGGTGCCGGGGTTGACCCGGCGGTACGGCAGGTGGACCGGGTGTCTGCGTTCGACGCTGGCGGCGGTCGGTCTCCCCCTTGCTGGTCGGGTGGGCGTCAGGATGGCTGGTGCCTTCGGGGTGACCGTCAGCCGCAGCATGGTGCTGCGACTGATCGAGGCGCTGCCCGAACCGGAACTACCGACCCCGCGGGTGGTCGGCGTCGATGCGTACGCCATGCTTAAGGGTTGCCACTACGGCACCGTGCTGGTCGACGTCGCGACGCGACGACCGGTCGACTTGCTGCCCGACAGGGAGGCATCGGGCCTGGCCGCCTGGCTGGCCGACAGGCCAGGGATCGAGGCCGTCTGCCAGGACCGAGCTCCGTTCTATGCCGAAGGCACCACCGCTGGGGCACCTCAAGCGGTGCAGGTCGCGGATCGCTGGCACCTCTGGCACCTCTGGCACAACCTCAGCGAAACCGCTGAACGGTGTGTCGCCGACCATCGTGGGTGCCTGCGTGGTGATGTGCCCGAGCCGCCCCGGCAGGTCATGGAAGGGGAAGAACCGGCTGACCCTACTGGCTCGCCGTGGCCGACGGGCCACCGGTGGGCCACCGGGGGCCGACAGAACCCGGACCAACCACGCCGCTGTGCACACTTGGCCGGTCGCCGGCCCCAGCCGCCGCGCGACCCAACGCCAGCTCGCATGGCCTACCGCACGGTCGAACCTCTTGCCGACGCCTCTGCCCCGAAGGACCTCTTCCACGGCCAACGGCAGGGCCGCCCCTCCGTTCTCGAACGAGTACAGGCCCTACCTGGACGACCGCTGGAACCAGGACTGCACCAACGCCTGGAAGGCACGGGAGGAGCTCGTGCCACTCGACTCCAACCGTAACTACCAGCGAGTTCGCGCCTATTTCCGCACCAAGCGCCTCTCGGCCGACCCGGTCACCGCACCCCCGCCCTCACCCCGCACGGTCGCCGGCTGGCTCCTTCGGCACCCCGATTCCCTCTCCGCGTGCGAACAGCTCCGGATGAAGGCTGCCTTGGTTCATCACTCCGAACCTGAGCCCTCTCCAGGCACGTGCGTCCGTTCCCTCAGATTCTCACCGAGCGACAGGGTCAACGGCCGCCTGAGTGGCTCGATGCCGTCCGTCAGAATGACCTGCCCGGTTTCCACACCCTCGCCGCGGGCATCGACCGCGACCGTGACGCCGTCGTCACCGACCTTATCCTGCCCTGGCGCTCCGGGGTCGTGGAAGGGCACGTCAATCGCATCAAGATGCTCAAGCGCCAGATGTTCGGCCGCGCTGGCTTCGACCGCCTCCGGAAGCGCGTTCTCTTGGCGTGATGCGCTCCGGAAGAATTTGCCAGGCGGGCTTGGCCGCCCGAGGTGATAATGACGCAGTGTTGATCGCGAATGCCGTCCTGGAAACCCCAGACACCGTTGACTTCTCTTTCTGGCCGGTGGCTGACCTGCCTTCGTACCAGTTCATGGCCCTGTCGAGCAGTATGTCCCCACGGGAAGTCGGCAGCGCGCTGGCCATGCTGGCTGACTACAACTCGCGGGCATGTGACGACGATCGTCCCTTGATGGACGCCGACGAGGCGATTCGCCGCCTGCTGGAGACAGACAAGGTCATCGCGCCAGGAGGTCTGCGCTTCCACGACACCCGTACCAACGTCACCGTCCGGCCAGGATGTTGTTGTGGCTTGGAGGACTGGCGCGAGTGGCTCGACGTCGCAGACGGAGAGACGCTGTGGCTCGGCCATGCCCCTTCACCAAGGCTGGAGCACGCCGACGAGGTCGTGCGGCTGTGGCCGGACAGCGCTCCTTCCGGGCGGCCCATCGAGATAGTGGCGGGGGAGCTACCGAGAATCCTGCGTACCGTGCAGGAGGGGCTGCAAGGTTTTCTCTCTCTCACCAAGGAGTGGGCCGCTCGCCGCGTTCCGACTCTCGCCGAGGACCTGGCAGTCAGGCTCGACGAGGACCTGGCCATCAGTGCCCCATTGCCGGGTACCAGTGGCCAACACACACCGTAACCGGTCATGGAATTCGAGCCAGAGCCCGAGTTCGACAGCGCCGGGTCTTCCAAGCAGGCCGATCGTGATCGCCGTCCGGGCGGCCGCCCACCGGCGCGCGACCTGGGAGCCTGAGAGCTGGGCTTGAAGCTGCCGCAGCGGAAGCCTCTACCGTCCTGAGAAGAGCCGGAGATTCCGGCCCGGTGAAGACGTGTGAGGGAGGCGGCTATGGCCTGGCCGATCGCGGAGGTTGCCCGGATGTCGGGTGTGACGGCCCGGACACTGCGGCACTACGACGAGATCGGCCTGCTGCCGCCGGCCTGGATCGGGGCCAACGGCCACCGCTACTACGAGGAGCGCCAACTGCTGCGGCTGCAGCAGGTTCTCCTACTGCGGGCGCTGGGCCTGGGCCTGTCTGAAATCGGCCGGATCCTGGCCGCGCAGGTCGACGAGCTGGAGGCCCTGCGAGGCCACCACCGTCGGCTGCTCGCCGAGCGCGACCGGCTCACCGCTCTCGCCGGAATCGTCGCCCGCACGGTCACCGAACTGGCACAGTCCAGGAAGGACGGCACAGACATGATCAGCATCAGCCGGCCGGAGAACCTGTTCGAGGGCCTCCGGCCCGCCCAGTGCATGAAGGTCCTGCGCGGCTTCCCGGAGCTGGTCGGGGCCGTCGAACGGCACACCTCGACGTGGAGCGAGGCCGAGAGTGAGGCCGACGAGCGCGAACGGACGGCGCAGATGATCCGGCTGGCCGAGCTGCTGGCCGCCGACCTGCCTCCTGACGCCGGTGCGGTGCAGGCCGAGACCGACGCCCAGTACCGGACGCTGGCCCGGATCCGGGCAGCCACCGCTGAGGAGTACCGCGCGATCGGACGTACCTGTGTGGAGAACGAGCACTGGCACGCGGTGTACGAGGCGATCGCGCCGGGCCTGGCCGCATACCAGCGGGCCGCCATCGAGGCGTACGCCGCGACTCGGCTGTGCTGAGCCGGGACCGGGCCGCCGCCACGGGGGTGCGGCGGCCCTTGCCGGGACGGGCCACTTGCTAGTTCCGCCGGCGTAAAGCCCGCAGGCTGAACCAGCTCTTCCTGTGCCAGCGCCAACTCCGCTGTCTCGCGGCGCATCGGCGGCGCTCACCGTGCCGGGCCGCCGTCACCACGGTGGAACCTGCGCCAGGACCTGTTGCGAAAGTGGCTGAGGCTGCGGCGGTGCCGTTCAGAGGCTTCGGATGGCTTCGGCGAGGTCAGATCCGTAAGAGGCCCAGCAGGTCACCGATCCGTCATTGTCCAGGTGCCCCATGAACCATTCGTCGCCGTCCTTCACGAGGCACAACTCGTGGAACGCAAGGACCACATCGGGCTGGAGCGTGGTGTAGTCACCCGGGTCGACGTTCTCGACGACCACGAGCCGATCGGGGGAGAGCAGGGTGGCGCTTGGGTCTCCGGAGAGAGTCCGCACGCGCTCGATCGTCCAGTCGGTGGGGAGGCTTGAGTTCACCGTCGCATGGTCTCAGCGCCGTGCCCTGACAGCCACTCGTTAAGGGCCGCGACCAGCACGGTCGCCTCGTAGCGGACTGCCAGCTTGGCGATCGGGTGGCGACGGCGCGATGGCGCTTGAGCCGGTTGATGCCGCACTCGACCGCGTGGCGATCGCGGTAGTCGGTCTTGTCGAACTTCGGTGGTCGGCCGCCACGTGATCCGCGGCCCAGCCGGTTGCGGACGCGGTCCGCTGGGGCCGGGGTCGTAGTCGATGCCGCGTCTGCGCAGGTAGGTGCGGTTCCTGCGGAAATCATATGCTTCGTCGGCACGGACCTTGCCCGGGCGCTTGTGCGGTCTGCCGACCCCGAGCCGGGTAACCCGGGTTGCTTCCAGGACCGGCTCGAACTGCGGGGAGCCCCTCCCCCGCTGGCCAGCCGTGATCACGACGGGCAGCGGCTTCTGTCCCTGCTCAATGGCGAGGTGAATCTCGCTTGTCAGGCCGCCACGGGAGCGTCCGAGGCCGTGGTCGGCCGGCTCGACGGCGATTCCGCCGAACGGCTCCTTGCCCGCGTCGCAGCCCGCGCCTGCCCACGGACCCGGCGCCAGACGGGCCCGGCGCGTGCGACATTCCCCGGGCGGGGGCCCGCACTCCGTCAGTGGATTCGGGCGACCCTCGTTCGCCCACGCTCGGCCCGTCGAGGGCCTGGCCACCGAGCAGGTCGGCTGCGGCGGGGCTCGGCCAGGGAGCTCCTGGGCCGCGATCTACAGGCCGATCTCGTCACGGAGCGCGTGGGGTGGCGGATCGGCCTGGACGTGCAGTGGAGGGCCCGCCCCAGGGCGAGCAGTGCCGGGGCCGTCCGGCCCCGCGCTCTGCCCGCCAGCCATGACGCGCTGGTTCGTTGCGGTCAGTTCTTGGCGGGAGCTTGCAGGCTCCACAGACGCCCGTCGGGGTCGCGGACGGTCATCTCCCGGGTCCCGAAGTGGGTGTCCTCGAACGGTGTGACCACCTCGACACCGGCTTCGGGGCTGAAGGTGTCAGCGTCCGGCACCTTCAGCACGATCTGCGTCTGGGGCTCCTGGTCCTTGGGGACCTCGGCGATGAAGACGTACGGCCCGTCGCCGTTGCGGAGCCGGCCGGAGCTGTGGTCGGTCGAGAACTCCAACTCGTAGCCCAGCGCCTGGAAGAACTTCGCAGTCTTGCCCCAGTTGTGCGTCGTCAGGAAGACGGCTTCGATGCCTTCTGTCGCCATGTCAGGTCCCCTTCTGCGTCGATTGTTGCGCGGATCCACGGCCGTCGAGGTAAGCACGCAGCGCTTCGGCGACCAGAGCCGACAGCGACATGTCCGCCTCGATGGCGCGGTACTTGACCTGCTTGATCAGCCCGACCGGCAGGTACACGTTGAACTGCTTGACTTCTTCATCGACCATAGACCGATGCTAGCATCCTAGCAAGCTAATCAGGAGTGGCATTGCCGTCACGGAACGGTCCGACGGCCGTCGGACCGAGCAGGTGGGACACCCAGGGATCACGGAGCACAGCGCGTACATCCCACTCCCCCGGCCAGACCAGCAGCCTCACCCTCACGCTGCACGAGGCCGCCGCCGCACGCCGCCGGGCTCGCCGGGAAGGACACAGAGCTCCATTTCACCGGCTGAAGAGCACCGTCGCGCCAGGCCGCCCAGGCCAGCGTGCGCCGTTGACCACTGACCGGACGACACACAGCCGCCCGAAAAGCCTGGGCAGGCAGAGCCGGACGACGGAGAAGGGGCGACGGGTGCCTTCCCGCCCCGCTGAAGAGCCAAGCCACCGCTCCCCCGTCGTGACCGGTGCGGCACGGACCGACAGCCCCGGCCACGACCACGGCACCCAACGGAACGGATCCACCCACGCGCGGCAGGCCTTCAACAAGGCGATGCGCCCTCAGCACGCGCCGAGGCGAAGAGTGCGATCAGTTCATAGATGATGTGCGCTGCCGCGATGGCGGTGATCTCGGCGTGGTCGTAGGCCGGGCTCACTTCCACCAGGTCTGCGGAGGTGAGGCGGAGGCCGCTGAGGCTGCGCAGGATGGTCAGGAGTTCGCGGGTGGTCAGGCCGCCGGCTTCGGGGGTTCCGGTGCCGGGGGCGTGGGCAGGGTCCAGGACGTCGATGTCGACCGAGACGTAGACGGGGCTGTCCGCCACCCGTTCTCGGACGATGTCGGCGATGGCGGCGGGGCCCAGTTCGGCGACGGTGACCGCGTCGATCTGCCGGAAGCCCAGGTCGCTGTCGCGGGTGAGGTCGTCCTTGGCGGGCATCGAGCCGCGCAGGCCGACGTGGATGGACCGGTCGGGCGCGAGGAGGTTTTCCTCCACGGCACGGCGGAAGGGGGTGCCGTGGTTGTAGCGGTTGTCCCGGTAGGTGCTCCAGGTGTCCAGGTGGGCGTCGAAATGGATGACGGCGACCTGGCCGACGTGGTGGCGGACGGCGCGCAGCATCGGAAGCGCGATGGTGTGGTCGCCGCCGATGGCCACGGCGTGGCGGCAGGTGCCGAGCAGGTGCGTGGCCCCGTCGGTGATCTCGGTGATGGCCTGGTCGATGTCGAAGGGGGTGCAGAGCAGGTCGCCGGCGTCGGTGACCTGCTGGGCGGCGAAGGGTTCGACGTCGAGTCCCGGGTGGTAGGGGCGCAGCAGGCGGGAGCCTTGGCGTACGGCTGCGGGGCCGAAGCGCGCGCCGGGGCGGTAGGTGGTGCCGCTGTCGAAGGGGATGCCGACGACCGCGATGTCGGTGTGTTCCACTTCGTCGCGGCGGGGCAGACGGGCGAAGGTCGCCGGTCCGGCGTAGCGGGGCGTGTGCAGGATGCCGGCGGGCCCGCGCGGAGGGGTGGCGTGCTGGTTCATCGGGCGGTCTCCTCGGTGGTGGGGGCGAAGTCGAGGACGTGCAGTCCGTTCACGGTGCGTCCGTGGTCGGTGACGTGGGTTTTCAGGGCGGCCTTTTCCTGGCAGGCGCGCAGGAAGGTCACGCATCCGTGCCAGTGGGGGCTGTCCGGGGTCACGGGGCGCGGGGTGCCCTCGGTGTCGAGGTAGCAGGGCGCCATGGCGACGCGGGGGGTGTCGCGGTCGGAAGTGGTTTCGATGACGGCGATTCCGGTGTGCCGGGTCAGGGGGTGGAAGGGCAGGGTGGGTGTCTGGGGGCGTGGGTAGATGCCGAATTCCCCGAAGCGGGCGCTGAGTTCCCGTGGCGACAGGCCTTCCATGTCGATGCCGTGCGCGGTCATTTCCGGCAGGAACCGGGGGTGGTCGAAGACGAGGTGGCCCAGTCCGTAGAAGACCGGTTTGCCGTCGATGAACTCCATGCCGCGCAGGAAGTGCTGGTGGTGTCCGAGTACGACGTCGGCGCCGGCCTCGATGAGCCGCCGTGCGCAGGTGCGTTCGTGGTCGGTGAGCGTCCAGGGCCGGGTGTGGTCGCCCCAGTGGACGCTGACGACGAGGTGATCGGTGTGTGTTCGGGCTGCCGAGAGAACGGTGTGGACCTGATGCCAGTCCTGGTCGTTGAGGACGGTCAGTGTCCGTGGTGTGAGTCCCGGGTTGTGGACGCCGGGGATGCGGGCGGCGTGGTACTCGTCGGCGCGCAGGGGTGCGACGCCCGGGACGTTGCGCCGGGCCTCGACGCCGATGCGGAAGACGGAGGTCAGGGCCAGCACCGTGGTGCGGTGTCCGGGGTGGTCGAAGACTGCCGGGGTGAGGGCTTCTTCGAGGGTCCGGCCTGCGCCCGCGGTGCGGATGGCGCGCTGGTGGAGGGCGGTGAGGGTGTCCCGCAGGCCCTGGTGTCCGGCGTCCATCGAGTGGTTGTTGGCCAGCGAGACGACGTCGAGGCCGTGCAGCCCGTCGGCGTTGGCGGTGGGCACGACCGTCGCGTGGGCCGAGCCGGGCGCCGGCTCCTGGGTGTCGGTCAGGACCCCTTCGAAGTTGGCGAAGGCGAGGTCCGCGCCGTTCAGGAGGGGGGCGACGGCGGCGAGGGCGGTGGCGGGCCGGGGCCGGTCGATGAGTACGTCGCCGGCGGCCGCGAGGGTGAAGGAGGTCATGGTGTGTCTCCCGGGTGGACGGGGTTTCGGCGGTGGTCGGCCCGCGGTGCGTGCGCGTCAGGTCGCCGCGGGAGGGTCGGCGCGGGCGCCCAGGGCGAGCAGTGCGGCCAGGAGGCAGGAGGCGGCACTGGCCAGCAGGGCGACGGTGACGCTCCAGTGGACGGCGATGGAGCCGATCAGCGGGCCGCCCAAGGGGGTGGTGCCGAGGAACGCGATGGTGTAGAGGGCCATGACGCGTCCCCGCATGCTGTCGTCGGTCGCGGTGTGCAAGGTCGCGGACGCCGTGGCCAGGAACAGCCCGCAGGCCGTGCCCATCACGGCGACGCCGATGAAGGTGAGCGTGAGCAGCGGGGAGAGGGCCACGAAGACGTAGGCGAGGCCGAGAGCGGCCGAGCACAGGCCGGCGGTCCGCGGTGTGGGGTGGTGGCGGCCGGCTGAGATCAGTGAGCCCAGGAGCATCCCCGCCCCCAGGCAGGACATCAGGGCACCGTACAGCGCCGCGCCGGCGTGCAGGGTCTCGGCGGCGAGCAGGGTCAGCAGGAGCTGGAAGTTGGTGCCGAGGATGCCGATGACGGCGACCATCAGCAGCACGGTGCACAGTGCGGGCCGGTGGCGCACGTACCGCAGGCCCGCGCCGACCTGTCCCCGTTGGCGGGGTTGTGCCGGTACGGCGCGCAGTTGCCCGCTGTCCATGGCCGTGAGGGTCAGCAGGACGATCAGGTAGGAGGCGGCGTTGAGCAGGAACGACGGGGCGATGCCCAGGGCGGCGATGAGCAGGCCGCCCAGGGCGGGGCCGACGGCACGGGCGCTGACGCCGACCGCGTTGTTGAGGGCGACGGCGTTGGCGACCCGTTCGATGCCGACCAGTTCGACGGTGAAGACCTGCCGTGCGGGGCCGTCGAAGGCGTTGACGCATCCCAGCAGCAGGGCGGCCGTCCACACCATCCAGATGCGTGCCGTGCCGGTGAGGGCGACGATTCCCACCGCGGCGGCGATCATCGCCGACAGGCTCTGGGTGACCAGCAGCAGACGGCGTTTGTTCCACCGGTCGACCAGCACTCCGGCGTAGGCCCCGAAGACGGCGATCGGCGCGAATTGCAGGGCGGTCGCGATGCCCAGCGCGAGTCCGCTGCCGCCCAGGCGGATGATCAGCCAGTTCTCGGCGATGAGCTGGAGCCAGGTGCCGGTGCTCGATATGCCCTGGCCGAGGAAGTACAGCCGGTAGTTGCGCTGTTCCAGCGAGGCGAAGGTGCGGCGGCGCAGGTGCCGTGCGGCCCGCCGCCACCTGCGGGTCAGGACGTCCATCACCGGCTCAGCGTTCCCTGAGGTGGTCGGCCACCATGCCCGCCACGGCCGCCCCGACTCCCTTCGGGCTCAGGTGCAGCCCGGCCGCGTCCAGGTCCCGCCACATCGAGATCACCGGGTTGACTTCCAGGACGACCGGGCCCTTCGGACCGTTCAGGAGGTCCACCGCGGCGTGGTGCAGTCCGAAGGCCCGGGTGGCGGCGGTTGTGACCTCGGCGAGAGCCGGGGTCAGGTCGGCGGCGGACACCTCGTAGCCGATGTGGCTGGCCTGCCCGTCGAGGTCGGTGAACAGGGTGGTGCGGGCGGTGCACGAGACGACCGCGCCGTTGATGACCAGCACGCGCAGTTCCTCGTCGTCGTGTGCGATATAGGGCTGGGCGCACAGCGTGCGGTGCTCGCGCAGAAGGTGCCAGAGCTGGATCTCCTGGTGCGGGCTGACGCCCGAGGGGGTGTCGGGGGCCTGGGGTTCGAGGAGGTGGGTCCGTACCAGTCCGACCTTCGAATGGGACAGGGCGGGTTTGAACACCACGTCGCGCCACCGGCGCAGACAGGCGCCGGCTTCCTCGACCGTACGGATGGCCCGGGTCGGTGGTACGGGGACTCCGGCGCGCGCCAGCAGGGCACAGGCCAGCAGTTTGTTGTGGGCCCGCTGGATCGCGTCCGGGGTGTTGAGGACGGTCGTGCCCGCCGCCTCCAGCATGCGCAGGCAGTCGAACACTTGATAGCAGTCCGCGGCCCGGGTGTAGGCGCGCGAGCGGACCAGGACCACCGCCGGGAGCGGCAGCGGCCGGCCCTCGTACCACAGGCCCAGGGGTTCGGCCGCGAACCCCAGGCGGCTCTCGTCGCACCAGTGGGCGGTGACGCGGTGGTCGGCGAGCCGGTCCAGCAGGTCCTGCTCCTCCAGCCCCACGGACACCGCGTCCAGGATCAGCACCTCCGCGCCGGTGGTCATCGGCGCCTCCCTTCCTCGGCGGCGCGGCAGGTGCACCGGGGGTGTACCGGCTCGGCGACGCGGTCGAGCGACAGGTCGCCGAAGTCCACGGTGATCCGGTGGCCGGCCGACGGCATCGGCGCGCCGAGCAGGCAGTGCAGCACCTCCAGGCCGATGAGACCGGAGATGATCTGGGCGCCCACCCCCAGGGCGGAGGTGGCACACATCAGGTCCTCGCGTTCCCGTTTCGCGACGACCTCGTATTCGGCGAGGGAGGTGGTCTCGAGCCAGCGCAGACGGCATTCCTCGCACGACGTACGGCCCGGGACGCGGCTCCACACCGCGCCGAAGCCACCGTTGACGGTGCCGGTGGTGTACGGCGTCCCGGACTGCTCGCAGGCCTGGCTGGTGTACCGGTCGACGGCGAGCCAGGGCCGGTCCGCACCGAGCACGACGATGCCGGGCTCGTACTCGTGCAGGAGCTGGGCGACGTGGTCACCGGACTCCAGGCGCAAGGAGCGGCACGTGTATTCCGGTTCGGGGTTGACCGCACGCAGTCGCTCCGCGGCGGCCGGTGCCTTCGGCTCCCCTATCGCCGCCGTGTCGTAGAGCACCTGGCGATTGAGGTTCTGGACCTCGACGTCGTCGAAGTCGACCAGGACCAGCGAGCCGACACCGAGCATGGCCAGCCCGAGCGCGCACCCCGATCCCAGGCCGCCCACGCCCAGGATGAGGACCCGCGACGCCGCGAGGCGTCGGTGGACCTCGTACTTGGAGCCGAGGTGGCGCACCTGGTCCGCGTAACAGGCGAGGTTGCGCGAGTAGCGGTCGAGCTGCTGTTCGGTGAGCGGAGGGTGCAGGGGCTCGTCCTCCAGCAGGCCGGCGGCTTCGACCTGCTCGTAGATCCGGCACAGCTCCTCCGTGGTCGCCTCCGGGTGCCTGCGGTGCGCTTCGGCGACGATGTCGGACCACTCCCGCCGGCCGTCCAGCAGTTCCAGCAGCCCGGCGGCCGCCTCGGTGGACGAAAGCTCCAGCGCGGTACGGCCGCGGGCACCGTTGCGCAGTACGAGGCGGCCGGTGGCGGGCACGACCAGGACCGTATCCAGCAGTTTGGGACGCCGCAGCGGCGTGCCGGCGGCCCGCGGTGCCCGACTCATCGGCCCGCCCCCGCCGGCTTGCCGTCCACCTGGACGACCGGGACGCAGGCGCCGCCGGTCCCCAGGTTGACGACCGGGTTGTCCGAGCAGCGGGAGAAGAAGCCCGCCAGCGAGCCGGCCAGCAGGTAGCACGACAGATCGACGTTGACGCGCTGCGTACCGCTGCCGTCGGCGGTGGGGATGTCCATGCGCGGCAAGGGCGTGTACTCCTGGAGCACGTACCGTTCGCCCTTCGCCGCCGCGCCCAGGCCCTCCTGCCATTGCCTCTCGTCGACGTGGGGGCCGATCAGTACGCCTTCGCCGCGGGTGAGGTTGGCGGGCTTGAGCACCAGGTGTTCGCGCCGTGCCGTGGCATGGGCGAAGAGGTCGATGTCCGTTCCGTCGGGTCCGGTCGTGCGGCCCTGCCGTACCAGGCGGGTCCAGGGCACGTGTTTCGCGATCACTGCCCGCTGGGCGGCGTCGAACAGCGAGGCGTACCGGGGATCGCTCAGCACCGCCAGTACGGCCTTGTCCTCCGTGATGGTCTGGGCGACCAGAGGGTTGACGAGCAGGGCCTGGTGCTCGCGGAACATGGCCAGGTACTCGGCCGCCGCCGGGTCACCCAGCAGCATCAAGGGGTCGAGCTTGTTGTAGAGGACCTGGTACGCGCGGCCGGCGCAGCGCACCGCGCCGCCGCCGTCACGCATGCTGCGGGCGTCGCACAGTTGGGCCTCCACCCCCAGCTCCTGGAAACTGCGCACGATCCATTCGACTTCGTAGGTGTAGACGCCGCGCATGTTGACCACGGCCGCGGCGTCGACGGTGAAGCCGGCCGTTCGCGCCGAGGACACCAGGGCCCGCGCGAAGGTGTACGGGTCGCGCAGCATCGGGTAGTCGACGAGCGTCTGATCTCCGAGGAGCCGGCGGGCCCAGTCGGTCTCCAGCCACTGCCGGGTGGCCATGGGGATCTGCACCACCCCGCCGGGGCATGCCGTGTTCGCCTCCATCACCTTGAAGGAGTCGCCGCCGTACCAGGCGCAGTCCAGACGGCACACCTCGATGCGCTGTGGGGTCGGCGGGTAGGCGAGGACGGCGGACTCGTGCTCGCGGTATTCACTGAACAGGGTTCGCAGTTCCTCGTGTTCGGCGTAGAGATCAACCACGTGTTCCAGCAGGGCGTACACGTCCCGCATACCGCGCTCCAGCGCGGCGAACTCCTCCCGCTCGATGATCAGCGGCCGTCCCGACATCCGGTACGGGCGGCCTTCCATGTGCAGGCCGCGCGCGTGATAGGCGGACGACAGTTCCTTCTGCTGGGCGGCGAATTTCGCCTGCGGCAGCAGGTGGCCGACCCGCTCCGCCGCCCATGCGTTCATCGTGCTGTTCAGTCCTGCCGACGGTGTGCGCCCCGTAGGGCGGCAACCGGTGGACCAGGCCATGTCGTTCTCCCGTCTTCGTCATGTCCCCACGGCGTCAGGTGCCAGGCGGCCGACCACGTGGCCCGCGCCGCCGACGGCTCCCGAGGCCGCCCGGCGCGTCCGCACGGCGAAATCGCGCAGCCGCTGTCGCGTGGTTGCCGCCCCGGCCCGGCGTGTCAGGGCCGGTGACTGTCGAACAAATCGGCGATATCGGTGTCTCCTCCGGCCACGGCCCGCGCGGGCGGCGTCCGCTGCGCCGCTTGTCACCTGAGCAGGTGTAGCGCCATCCGGTTGTTCGCCGTCGGGGCCATTGCCCTGAACAAACACATGCCGAACAATCGACGGCGGTGACAGGCGGGAAGAGGTGAGACATGCCGCGCCGGGAACGGCCTCTTCACGATGCGGACACGCCCCTGGTGCGCTTCGCCGCCGATCTGCGTCGCCTGCGCGAGAAGGCCGGGAGCCCGACCTACCGGCAGCTCGCCGCGCGAGCGCACTACTCCATCGCCACGCTCTCCGACGCGGCAGCGGGACGTCGGCTGCCCAGCCTCCCCGTGGCCTTGGCGTACGTCCGCGCCTGCGGCGGCGATGTCCGGCAGTGGGAGCGACGCTGGCACGCGCTCGCCGCCGAGCTGGCCACCGCCCAGGGCACGCCGCGCGCACCGCACCCCGTGGGCGGAAAACCCGACGCGACGCCGCCGTACACCGGGCTGGCGGCCTTCCGGGCCGAGGACGCCCCGCGGTTCTTCGGACGCGAACGCCTGGTCGACGAGGTCGACCGGCGCCTGCGACGGCTGCGCCTGCTGGCGCTGTTCGGCGCCTCCGGTGCGGGCAAGTCCTCACTGCTGCGCGCCGGGCTGCTCCCCCACCTGCGCGCCACCCGCGCCCAGGACACGGTCAAGGTGTTCACGCCCGGCCCCTGCCCGATGGAGGAATGCGCGGTGCAGTTCCTGCCCGGCTCCTCCCTCACCCTGGGTGCCGTACGCACGGATCTGACCGCCGACAGCCTCGGCCTGCACCGGTTGGTCCGCCGTACACTGGCCGACCGGCCGGACGACAGCGAGCTGTACCTGATCATCGATCAGTTCGAGGAATTGTTCACCGAGTGCCCGCAGGAGCACGAACGGTCCGCGTTCATCACGTCACTGATCACCGCGGCCCAGGCCCCCAACAGCCGCTGTCGCATCGTGCTCGGCGTCCGCGCCGACTTCTACGCCCACTGCACCCGCCACCCGCTGCTCGTCGAAGCCCTGCGGGACGCCCAGGTGCCGGTGGGCCCGATGGACACCGACGAACTGCGCCGGGCCATCGTCGAACCGGCACGCCGGGCCGGCCTGAGCGTGGAAGGCGCGCTGCAGGCCACGCTGATCGCCCATGCCCACGGACAGGTGGGAGTCCTGCCCCTGCTCTCCCACGCCCTGCTGGAGACCTGGCACCGGCGCCGGGGCAACACCCTGACCCTGGCCGGGTTCCAGGCCGCCGGCGGCTTCGAAGGCGCGCTCGCCCAGACCGCGGAGACGCTGTACGCCGCCCTCACCGACGAACAGCAGAGCCTCGCGCGCCAGATCTTCGTGCGCCTGACCGCGCTGGGCGACGGCACCGAGGACACCAAACGCCGCATTCCGCGCGGCGAACTGGACGACGACGAGGCGACCGCGACCGTCCTGGAACAGGCGACCCGGGCACGACTGCTGTCCATGGACCACGACCGGATCGAGATCGCACACGAGGCCCTGATCCGCAGTTGGCCCCGCTTGCGCGGCTGGCTGGCCCACAACCGCGACCGGCTACGGCTGCACCGCCAGCTCACCGAGGCCGCCCGTGAATGGGAATCGCTCGGCCGCGACCCCGGCGCCCTGTACCGCGGCGCGCGCCTGGCCATGGCACACGACCTCGCCGAAGACGCCGACGCGCTCACCCGGCTGGAACGGGACTTCCTGCGCTCCAGCCGGGCCGCGGAAACCGCCGACCTCACGGCGGCCCGTCGCCGCGCCCGCCGCATGCGCTACCTCGCCGTTCTACAGACGCTGCTGCTCATCGCCGCCGCGAGCACCGCGGGCTACGCCGTGCACGTCCAACACGTCATCACCGGGCAACGCAACGTCGCCCTGGCGCGCGAGGCCGCCCGCGAGGCGATCAAACTACGGCGTTCCGACCCCGCGCTGGCCGCGCAGCTCAGCCTGGCCGCCTACCGGCTCGCACCCCTCGCCACCACTCGCGACGGCCTGCTCGGCACCATGGCCGTCCCCCTGACCGGCCACACCCAGTCCGTCAGCACGGCGGCGTTCAGCCCGGACGGCCGCACCCTGGCCACCGGCAGCTTCGACCGGACCGTACGTTTGTGGGACCTCACCGATCCGCAACACCCCACCCGCCTGGCCACGCTGCGCAACCACACCGACTCCGTCGGCGCGGTCACCTTCAGTCCCGACGGCCGCACCCTGGTCACCGCCGGCCGCGACCGTACCCTTCGCCTGTGGGACGTGACCGATCCCCGCCGGCCGGTCCAGGACGCCGTTCTGAGCGGCCACACCGACGCCGTCTTCTCCGCGGTCTTCCGCCCCGACGGCCGCATCCTCGCCTCCGGCAGCTACGACCACACCATCCGGCTGTGGGACGTCGCCGACCGCGCCCGTCCCACCGCGCTGGCCACACTGCGCGGGCACACGCTCAACGTCAAACCGGTCGCATTCAGCCCGGACGGCCGCACCCTGGCCTCCGGCGGTGACGACCGCACCGTACGGCTGTGGAACCTCACCCACCCGCGGCACCCCACCCTGACGGCCACCCTGACCGGCCACCGCGACTTCGTCGACGCCGTCGCCTTCAGCCCCGACGGCCGCACCCTCGCCTCCGGCAGCGACGACCGCACCATACGCCTGTGGAACCTCGCCCCGCCGCGCCCGGCCGCCCTGCTGAGCGTCCTGCCCGGCCACGACGACGTCGTCACCTCCCTCGCCTTCAGCCACACGCACCGCACCCTGGCCACCAGCAGCAACGACCGCACCGCACGGCTGTGGGACATCACCGACCCGCGCCACCCCCGTCGGCAGACCGTCCTCACCGGCCACACCGGCGCCGTCAACACCGTACTCTTCACCCCCGGCCGCCCACTGCTCGTCACGGCCAGCGCCGACCACACCACCCAAGTCTGGGACACCAACCTCCGGCACGCCATACAACGGGCCTGCGCCACGGCACGCCCGGCGATATCCCAGGCTCAGTGGTCCCGGTACCTACCCGGGGTGGACTACCGGCCGCCTTGCGGCCGGGGTGACGACTGAGGCGTGTCCGGGGGCTTCGTCACTGCCCTCTCCGCGCTGCTCTCCGGTACTCCTGCACAGCGTCCGCTCTCCTGCATGAACTCCTGTGCCACTCCTCATCACACGACTGGCTCTCGCGGTCGGTGAACCCGTCCTCATGCGATCGATGCTGCCGCCGGGCCGGGACAGTTGCAGTTTCCTCACGGCGTCCACTCGTGCCGCCGGGCCGAAGGCCCGAACGACACCCGAGCGGGCTCCGGCGCCCTGGTATCGGACGGGGCGCACCTGTTCCGGGGCGCGCTACTCTGCCGTTAGTCAACTTCGACTGACCGAGGAGGCCGTATGGCCAACGAGGTGGCCATACCCCAACTGCCCTGCCGATCGATCGACGATGTGGCCACGTTTTACGAGGCGTTGGGGTTTTCCACGACATACCGGCAGACCCGCCCGAACCCGTATCTCGCGATGCGCCGCGAAGACCTTGAGATGCATTTCTTCGCCATCGAGGGCTTTGATCCCACCGACTCCTACGGCGCGTGCGCGCTCTACGTCCCCGACACCGGCGCCTTGCACCGCGCCTTCGCGGAGGGCCTGCGCGCGGCGTACGGCAAGGTGCCCGTTTCCGGGATACCGAGGATGACCGCGCCTCGCAAGCGCAAGAACGACGGCCGTCGGACGGGGTTCACCATGGTCGATCCGGGCGGCAACTGGATCAGAATCTTCACCGCCGAGGAGAAGCCTAAGCCGGCCGCCGCACCGCCGCCGACGAACAAGCTGGCCACAGCGCTGGAGAACGCTGTCGTCCTCGGTGACTCCAAGGGTGACACCGCCCAGGCCGTCAAGATCCTGGACGCGAACCTGGCCCGGGAACAGGAGAGCGCACACCCCGCGGACCTCGTCGAAGCCCTCGTGTACCGCGCGGAACTCGCCCTGCGCCAGGAGGACTCCGTACGAGCGCGGGCCCTGCTCGCCCGCGTACGCGCGATACCCCTTGAGGACAGCGAGTGCGAACGTCTCGCCGACTGCCTCGCCCTGGCGGAGGACATGGCGAAGGACCTTCCCGCCGACGCGCAAGACTGACACGTCGCGGTGCCGTCGGCACGACTTCTGTCAACGGTCGGCGGCACCGCATCCGGTCCTTCCCCCGCCACGTTGCCGACGTCCCGGTCACCATCTCGGCCACCGTTGCCCGCGCGACCCACGGCCACTCCACGGCTCCGAACACACCTTGCCCCGCGTTCTCTCCGCTCAGCCTCCTTGGGACGACCGGTCGAAGGGGATGACCGTCCGGTACTTGCCGCCGGCGGTCTGCTGGGGTGGCTCATCGGCGCGCTGGACCGTGACATGGTCGAGTTTGTTGTCGGCGAGGAGGCGGGTCAGCTCCTGGTGGGCGGTCCGCCACACGCGGGCCGGGTCGGCGCCGGCGGTCGGCAGCAGACGTACCCGCAGTGTTGCCGGGGCGGTCTGTTCGACCTGGAACAGCTCGACTCCCGGCGTGCGGTCGAAGAGGGTGCCGAAGGCGAGGGGGGCGAGTTGCACGGAGTCGCCGCGCCGGGTGGGGAAGGTGAGAATGTCGCCGGAGCGCCCCCGCACGCGAAGGGCGGGCAGGGGATTGCCGCACGGGCACGGGTCGGGCCGGAGCAGGACGCTGTCGCCGAGGTCGTAGCGCAGGAACGGCTGCACCCGGTTGGCGAGGTTGCTGACCAGTACGGTGTGCGAGAACTGCCCGGGCGGGGTGGGCCGATGATCGGCTTCGACCGGCTCGAGCACGGCCCAGTCACTGTTGACGTGGTACCAGCCGTCGGCGCAGCTATGGCTGAGGTAGGTGCACTCGGTCGCGCTGTACATCGCGCGGACCGTGGCGTGGAAGGCGCGCGCGATCCTGTCGGTGTCGTTCGTGGTCATCGTCTCGCCGGCCGGCTGGATCAGTGCCGGGTTGATGCGCAGGCGGCCGGCTTCCTGCTCGGCGGTGAGCAGCATGATCGTGCTGGCGTAGCCGATGACGAAGGAGGGGCGGTAGTCGTTGAGCTCGGCCACCAGCCGCGGCATCGGCGTGTGCACCGGGAACGCCCGGAGCAGCTTGCTGCGCCACCCACCCGCTCCCAGCGTGCGGGAGTACGCGGCGAAGCCGACGTAGTGCCCACCGGTGGCGACGAGTTGGGCGAAGCGTCCGCCTTGGGTGGCCGCCCGGAGGACGCCGGCGGGGCCCAGCCACGAGGCGAGTGCACGGGAGGTGAGTGCGGCACCCACGTCCATGTACCGGTCGTCGAGCACGAAGAGGCCACGTCGGCCGCTGGTGCCCGAGGTGGTGGCCACCATGTACTTGCCGAGGAACCGCTGTCCGATCCGCTCGGGGTCGTCGGTGAAGGCGCGCACCTTCTCGTACGTGACGGCTCGGTCGGTCGCCCAGTCGTCGAAGTTGCCCATCAGCGTCTTCTTGTCGGTGACCGGCAGTAACGCCGGGTCCTCCACCCGCTCGGGCAGGCCGCGGTAAAGATTGCGGTAGTACGGGGAGGTGGCCCGGGCATGGGCGACCAGGTCGGCCAAGCGGTCGCGCCGGCGCCGCGTGACCGCGGCCGCGTCCTCCTTCCGGGCCCTGCGGATGTCCCGTTTGAGCCACGCCATGGTCTCGGTCATCGTGCGGTACTCCTTCGGGGTACGGGGGCGGTCGGCAGCCCGACCTGCCGCAGGACGGCGAGAAAGTAGGCCTTGACCTCTTTCGCGCCGGTGGTGTCGGGGTACGCGGCGAGGTGTTGCAGAGCCGCGCCGCTGAGCATCTGCTGGAGGATTTCCGGGTCGCTGTCCGGGGGGAGTTGCCCGGCCGCGCGAGCCCGCTCCAGGGTGGTGCGTACCGCACGGCTGCGGTGGCCGCCGTGCGCCTTGTGGTAGGCGCGCAGCAGTTCGGGGAGGTCGTCGACCGTGGCGTAGAGGCGGCGGACCAGTCGGCGTGCGCGGGGCGTGCCGAGGTGGTCGGCCCAGGCCGTGACCATGCTGTCGATGTCCGGCCAGTCCATCGAGGCGGGCTCCACGTCCCGGTATTCCCACTCGACCGCCCGTACGAGCAGGTCGGTCAGGGTCGCGAAGCGTCGGTACACGGTGGCGCGGGTGACTCCGGCGCGGCGTGCCACCTGCTCGATACTGGCCCAGCCGGCGCCCCGTTCGATGAGCAGATCGAGCGCCGCCGCGAGGATTGCCTCGTCCGCCTCCCTGCTGCGCGGCCGGCCGGGAGCCCTCGCGGGCGGGGCCGGCGCGGCGAGGGAGTGCCCTTGGGGATCGTTGTCAGGGTTCACGAGTCAATACGATACAGCACTGTGCTGTATTGCATTGAGAGGGTGGGGGTTGCGCCCGCCTCGCCCACCATGCAGCGGACCGGCGCGGCCGCCTGCTCCAGCGGCGCCGAGGTCGGGTTGCCGTACTGCCCGGTCCGACCCGGTCCGGCCCGGCCCGGCCCGGCCAACGAGACGGTCCGCATCCGGGTCGTGCATCAGGTGGAAGGTGGTGGGTGCGGCGAGCACTGGGGCTCAGGGGGTGCCCAGCAGGTCGAGGGCGGCCCGTACGTGGGAGACGTCGCGCAGGACGCGTGCTCCGGCGCAGCGGAAGGGCCGCGCCACCGGGCGCCATGCGCGCACGGCGCTCCGCCCGGGAGCCGTGACGTGAAAGGCCGAGCGGCGCACCCCCAGGGCGCCGCTCGGCCGGTGCGGTGTGGTGCCGCTCAGCAGTGCCGCTTGGAGTCAGCCGCGAAGTCCTTGAACGCGGCCTTGGTCTTCGACCCGGCGATGCCGTCGATGCTGCCGGTGTAGCCGTGGTACCTCTTCAGGTTGCGTTGCAGGGCCTTGATGGTGTTCGAGCCGACGATGCCGTCGATGCTGCCCCGGTAACCCCAGTGCGTCTTCAGGAAGCGCTGCATGGCCTTCCAACTTCCGGTGCCCAGCTTTCCGTCCAGGGCGCCGTTGTAGCCGTAGTACTTCTTGATCCAGCACTGGACCCACCTGGCCTCGTTGGTCCGCAGGCCGAGGTTGTTCACCGCGAGTGGAGCGATGTTCCCGGCGCCGACCGTGCCGGTCGCGGCCTGCGCGGGCCGGGCGGGCTGTGCGGACGCGGACGTGGCGCCCGCCAGGCCGCCGGCGGCGATACCGGCAACTGCGGTGAGGGCGACAACCGCCCTCGTGACAACGCTTGGTCGCATGTTTCCCCCTGTGTCCGGGTCGTTGAGTCGATTCTGGGGCGCTTGGCGCGATCCGGGAAGAGCGTGCATCTGTGCGACACACGGGGTGGGGCGTCCCGGTGAACATCGCAGCAGCTCACCAGGTCACCGGGACCTCGGCCGGCATGATGGCCATGCGGTTCGGGTGCCAGGGGACGTCCGCCGGCGGTACGGCCAGACGGATGTCGGGCAGGCGGTCGAGCAGCACGCGGAAGGCGACCTCGGACTGGCGGCGGACCAGGTGGGCGCCGGGGCAGTGGTGGCGGCCGTAGCCGAAGCGCAGATGCGGGTTGGGGGTGCGGGCCGGGGTGAAGGACGTGGGGTCGGGGAAGGCGGTGGAGTCGTAGTTGACCGCGTCCAGGGAGAGCAGGATCATCTCGCCCTTCTTCACCCGGGCCGATCCGAGTTCCGCGTCCCTGGTGACGAAGCGGGGGATCGCGTTGCCCAGGACGACGCTGCACCGCAGCAGTTCTTCGACGCACTGCGGCATCGTCTCGGGCCGGGCGCGTACCGCGCTGATGGTCTGCGGCTGCTGGAGCAGGTTGAAGGCCGCGACGCCCAGGAAGCTCGCGAAGTCCTCGTAGCCGCTGACGAAGAGGACGGAGATGATGTTCGACAACTGCCGTTGGGTCAGCCCCTGGCCGGCGGTGGCGTTGAGGTCGGCGAGGCGGTCCGCCAGGCCGCGCGGCTCGCCGGGGCGGCGATCGGCCATGTGCGCGTCCATGTACGCGCGGATCTCCTCCCAATTGCGGGCGAGTTCCTCGGCGGTCGGGGTGACCATGGTCAGGTCCAGGTCGGCCCGTACGGCGAGCCAGCCGTGGTCGGCGAACGGCAGACCGAGCAGCCGGCACATGCACTGGGCGGCGACCCACTCCGCGAAATGGCGCTGGAGGTCGCCGGGACTGCCCTCGCCGACCATGGTGTCCAGGCCCTCGCCGGTCACGCCCGCGACCCAGTCGGCGGGCAGTTCGGGCTGGTCCCGGCCGAGAGACCGCAACACTTCGTCGCGCAGCCCGGCCCGGTGGAGGTGGTTCATGACGTCGAGCAGTTCGGGCGCCAGGATCGGGGCGTCCTGGGCGGGACTGTCCGCCGCGGCCAGCGCGGACCGGGCGAACGAGCGGTCCCGCAGCACGTGCCGGGCCAGCTCGTACCCGGTCACCAGCCAGGCCTCTTCCCCGGAGTTGGTACTGACCCGGGCCACGGGGCAGCGGCCGCGCAGCTCGTCGAGTTCGGGGGCGAGCCGGTCACCCCGCGTGCTGAAGGGGTAGTGCGGAAGGGGCTCGTCGTGCGGGTCGGGCTGATGGTGCGGGGCTGGTCCGGGCGCGGGCGCCTGCGGTGGCGTGGTCACGTGGGGGGCCTCCTTCTGGAGCGACTTTCCTGTGGGCACCGGTTCGGGTCGTGGGACGGGGCACCCGGCCGTCAGTGGGGGTCGGCGCCGCGAGGCCTCACCAGCGCACGGGAAGCCGGGCCGGAGCGCGCAGCGGGGTGGACTCGTCCCAGTCGATGCTCTCGGCCGGAACGGCCAGTTCGATGCCGGGCAGCCGTTCCAGCAGCACCTGGATGGCGATGGTGAGCTGCATACGGGTCAGGTGCCCGCCGGTGCACGCGTGCGGGCCGTGTCCGAAGGCGACGTGCGCGTTGGGCGTGCGGGTCAGGTCCAGGCGGTCGGGCTCGGCGAACGCCGCCGGGTCGCGGTTGGCGGACGCCGGTACGGGGACGACCGCGTCACCGGCGCGGATGTGCTGTCCGTGCAGGGTGAGGTCCTCGGTCGCCACGAGAATGTTGATGGCGTTCATCAGCGGGACGTAGCGCAGCAGTTCCTCCACCGCGGTGCCCGTCCGCTCGGGCGCCTCGCGCAGCGTCCGCAGTTGCTCGGGGTGGTTGAGCAGCGTGAGCAGGGCGTTGCCCGTGTGCTGGATGTTGGTCTTGTAGCCGGCCATGAGCATGGTGACGACGAAGCTGACCACGTCGTCCCGGGTGATCTCGCTGTCCGGCCGCCGGGCCCGGGCCAGCAGCAGCCCGATGTAGTCCGCGCCGTCGCCGTCCCGTTCCTTACGGCTGATCAGCTCGCCGGCGTAGTCCTGAAGGGCGTACAGGGCCGCAAGCACCTCCTGCATCGACAGCCCGGAGGCACCCAGGAGCGCGAGTGTGTGCGGCAGGTAGCTCTCACGGTCCTCGTACGGCAGGCCCACGGTCTCGCACAGCACCCGTAGGGGCAGCGGCTCGGCGTAGGAGGCGACGAGGTCCGCGGTGCCGCCGTCCGCCCCGGCCACCATCGCGTCGACGAGTTCCCCGGCCGTCGCGCGGATCCGGGGCTCCATGAACGCCAACTGCCGTCGGCCGAACATCGGCAGGACGGTACGCCGTACGCGTTCGTGGTGCGCGCCCGTCATCTCCAGGAAGGTCGGCAGGCACGGCGGCGGGGCCTCCTCCCCCTCGCGGGGCGGCCAGGCCGACAGCAGCGGCCGGACGAGCCGGGGATCGGCGAACGCGGCACGCACGTCCTCGTAACGGCTGAGGAGCCAGCCTGCCTCCCCGTTGGGAAGCTGGGCCTTGACGACGGGCGCTTCGGCCCGCAGACGGGCATAGGCGCACGGCGGCCCGGCGGTACCGGGTGCGACCTCCGGGACCGGGATGAGGGCTTCGGGGCCGAGGTCGCCGGGGACGGAGGCCGCCGGGACAAAGGCCTCGAAGACAGGCGCTTCGGAAGCTGGGGCTTCCGGAGCCGGAACCTTGGGGTCTGGGGCTTCGGGGACTGGGGCTTCGGGTTGGCTCGTGGGATGACTCATCGGCGGTGCTCCGATCCCGTCGTGGCGGTGCGCGATATGTCGGGGCCCGGGCCGTTGCGCGTCGCGGGCACGGATTCAGTCACGGGCTCGGACGCGGCTTCCGTCACGGGCTCGGACGCGGGCGCGGATCCCGGCGCCGGGCGCGTGAGGTAGCCGGAGACGAAGAAGTACTCCAGGTAGCGGTCCAGCAGAGCGGCGTCGACCGGTGGGCAGTGCAGTCCGCTGCCGGCCAGCGCCTCCTCCGCGTTGCGCCGCCCCAGTACGGGGAAGGTGCCCTTGAGGTACATCTCCTTGACGGACATGTCGGCGGTGCGGCTGCGGTCCACGCACAGGGACACGAACGGCGCCGTGGCGCTCGTCGGGTTCTCGGCGACGTGCCGGACCAGCTCGCCGACCCACGCGTCGTACGGCAGGATGCGCAGGTCGAAGCCCGCGGCACGCATCCGGTCCAGGACGTCGGACAGCATCGCCGGGCGCGGGTTGGTCAGGTGGTAGACCCGGCCGTCGGCCGGGCGGTGGGTGGCGATGTGGACCAAGGACTCGGCGAGGTGGTCGACGGGGACGAAGTCCATCGGCAGCTCGATGTCGGGGGCCAGTCCCGTGTCGGCGATCATCTTGAACAGCGAGCAGATGGCCGTCTCGGTGTTGCACGCGCCGTGCGTCCGGTCGCCCGTGACCTCGTACGGCCGGTACACGGCCACCGGCAGGCCCTGCTCGGCCGCCTGCCGCAGCACGCCTTCGGCGACCCACTTGCTCTCCGCGTACCCCATGGTCAGCCCGTCGGCGTGGTCCGGCGGCAGGTCCTCGTCCACCTCGCGTACCCCGGCGGTGCCGAAGCCGGCGACGACGGCGACGGTGGACACGAAGTGCACCGGCACCCGGCGGGGCGCGGCGATCCGGACGACCTCACGGGTTCCGCCGACGTTCGCCGGGCGCAACTGCTGGTAGGGGTAGAGGAAGTTGACCCGGGCGCCGTTGTGCACGACCAGGTCCAGGCAGCGGGCCAGGGCGTCGGCGTGGTCGGCGTCGAGCCCCAGCCGCGGCTGGGTCAGATCCCCGGGGAAGCACTCCACGCGCCGCCAGTCGGCCTCGTCGAGGTGCAGCCCGTAGCGGGTGAGCGCGGTACGGACCCGCTGCCGGGCGTGGGCGGGGCCGGTCGCCCGTACGGGGCAGTGGATCCGGGCGGCCGTCGTGTGCAGCAGACGGTGCAGCAGGAACGCGCCGACGAACCCGGAAGCACCCGTGAGCAGGATGTCCTGCGCGTCGTGCGGGCGCGGTGCCGGGCCTTCCGCGGGCGGGAGGGTGAAGCCGAGTTCCGTCTCCTCGGCGAAGTCGACGACGGGTTCGTTTCCGCCCGCCGGGCCGCCGGCACCGCGGGCTTCGCGTACGGCGGCGGTGAAGCTTTCGAGGGTGGGCGCGCCCAGCAGGGCCCTGATGAGGGCGGAGCCATGGGCGGCGTCGAGGCCGAGCGCGGCGAGGGTGCGGGTGACGGCCTCCGAGGCGAGCAGGGAGTCTCCGCCGAGGAGGAAGAAGTCGTCCTGGGGCGTGGGCCGGACGCGCAGGACTCGCTGCCACACCTCCGTGAGGAGACTGAGCAGGCCGTCGGAGACCTCGGGGCCGTACGGGTCCCGCGCGGGCGCGGTGGCATGTCCGGGGGTGGGCGATGGTACGGCCGGCTCCCCCGTGGCGGGCAGCGGGGCGGCGGACTTCAGCCGCGTACGGTCGATCTTGCCGCCGCTGGTCACCGGGAAGCGGTCCAGCGGCACCAGCGTGGGGACGGCCTGCGGAGGCAGCCACGTGGCGCAGTACGCGCGCAGGTCGGGCAGCGGCAGCGGACGGCCGGGGACGGTGGCCGTGACATAGGCGGTCAGGGAGTGCGCGTCGACTTCGACGGCCGCTTCGCCGACCTCGGGGTGGGCTCGTAATCGGGTCTCCACCTCGTCCAGCTCGACGCGGGCGCCGCGCAGCTTGACCTGGCGGTCGAGTCGCCCGCGGTATTCCAGCAGGCCGTCGGCGTGCCGTACGGCCCGGTCACCGGTCCGGTACAGCAGCCCGTGCGGCTCCACCGCGGGCAGCGCCACGAACCGTTCGGCGGTCAGCTCGGGGTCGCCGAGGTAGCCCAGCGCCAGCCCGTCCCCGCCGACGTACAGCTCCCCTTCCTCGCCGGGCCGTGCGCGCGAGCCGTCGGCCCGCAGCACGTGGCAGGTGGAAGCGCCGAAGGGGCGGCCCAGGGGGACGTGCGCGGCGTTGTCGGGGAGGGGGCTGAGCACGTGGGCGGCGGAGACGACGCCGTTCTCGGTCGGCCCGTAGAAGTTGACCACCGTGGTGCCGGGGCAGGCCGCGAGGACGGCGTTCGCGAGGTGCGGGTCCATCGCCTCCCCGCCGGCGGAGACGAAGCGCAGGGGAGCCAGTGCCTCGGGGCGCGTCCGGGCGACGAGGTGGAAGACGCTCGTCGTCAGGTACGCCACGGTGACGCCGCTCTCCTGGAACAGCCGCTCCAGGGCGGTGGGCGAGAGCAGTTCCTCCCGGTCGGCGATGACCAGGCAGGCGCCGGTCAGCAGCGCGCCCCAGATCTCGATCGTCGAGGCGTCGGAGGACAGGCCGTAGGCGTGCAGCACTCCGTCACCCGGCGCGGGCGGGGCCAGGCCGGGGTCGGACAGGACGAGGCGGACCACCCCGCGGTGGGACAGCGCGACCGGCTTGGGGCGGCCTGTCGTACCCGAGGTGAAGGCGACGTAGGCACAGTCGGTGGCGGAGCCGGTGGGGGCGGCTGCGGTGCGGGGAGAACCCGAACGGGTGGGGCTCGTACGGGCGGTGGCCGTGCGGTGGGCATCGGTGCCGGTAGCGGCGGGCTCGTCGAGGGAACCGACCTCGACCGACACGCGTAGACCGCGCACCCGGCGCGTGCTGCCCGGCAAGGTGACCGCGGCGCCGAGCCCCGCGTCCTCGGCCATGGCCCGCAGCCGGGCCGGCGGCAGGTCCTCGTCGAGCGGTACGTACGCGCAGCCGGCCTTGAGGATGCCCACCAGGGCCACCAGCGCCTCCAGCGAACGGCCGCCGCACACGCCGACCAGGTCACCGGGACGGACCCCATGGGCGGCCAGCCGTGCCGCCAACGCGTCGGCGTGGGCGTCGAGTTGCCCGTACGTCAGGACGCGCTCCCCGTGCCGGGCCGCCAAGGCGTGCGGCAGCTCCGCGGCCTGCGCCTCGAACAGCTCCGGGATGCGGCTGTCCCGGGGGTAGCCGGGCGCGGGCGCGCCGACGGCCTGGCCCCGCTCCTGGGACAACGGGCGTGCGGAAACGAACGTGTGGGTCATCAAGTCTCTCTCGCTCCAACGGCTTTCGTGTGGTACTGCGGTGCGCGGGCGGGCGCGCTCAGTTCGCACCGGCGCCCTCGCCGGCGCCCCCTTCGGCGAAGTCGGCCGCGAAGGCGGCGAAGTCGGCGCAGCGCCAGTGCTGTGGGCGCATCCGGAAGACGATGTCGTCATCGAGCTGATGGGAGGTCGCCGCCAGGTATCCGCGGGCCTCCTCGGCGTCGAGGTACCGATGGGCGAGGGCCTCACGCACAGCAGGGTCCAACGGGTCGTCGATCGCCGTGACGGGCCCCTCGACGCTGACGTACCGATAGGGCCGTCCCTCGTCCTGCACGCAGAGGCTGAACCGCCCGGCGGCGCGCAGGAGTCGGCCCTTGATGGACTCGCGCCCCGTCTCGACGACGACCTCGCCCCCGGGCTCGTAGCCGTACCAGACGGGCACGATCAGCGGGGCCCGGTCACCGTCTCTGGAGTCCGTCACGCCCAGGACCCCCACCCGCGGTTCGGCGAGGAAACGTTCACGGTCGGGACGCGACATGGTGGGCAGCATGGGCGGGCTCCTGTCTCGGAACTGTGGCTGAAGTGGTGGTGTTGCGGTGCGGTCACCGCGAGAACAATCTTGAGAGCGAGGAGATCACTCCCCTGCCGGATGACCGCCAAACACACCCTTTAGGCGGTTTTAAGCCCCTTCTGTAGGGCATGGCGGAAGCGCCCCGAAGCAGCACCTGCCCGGCGACGGGCCCGGTCGCGGCGCCGGCCCGGCACCCGGCCGCCACGGAGCGAGCGGCGGGAATTCGTCGCCCGTACGTACAGGGGGCCGCCCTGGCGGAGGAAGCCGAGGGCCGTCCACCGACCCGTTGACCCCTCACCTCGTGCAGTTATAGCCTATAACTACAGCACGAGCCTCTAACCACACTTCTCGTCACTCTCCAGCGCCCCCCGCCCGCCGCCTCTCCCCGTGGTGACGCCCACCCCCGACCGCGCCCCCCCACCCACCACGGCGCCGCCCCACTTCCGCTCGCCCGCCAACCGACCGAAGGAACACCATGTCCGGCATCCGCAGCACCGGCGTTCGCGCCGCCCTGTTCACCGTCCCGCTAGCCCTCGGCCTCCTCGGAACCGCTGTCGTACCGGCCGGGGCCACCTCGCACCCCGACAAGCCCCTCACCTGCCGTGGGAAGGGCGTCGCCCCCGACGCGCGCGTGCGCCACAGGACCGAGACCGTGATCAACGCACCCTTGCACACCATCTGGAAGCTGCAGACCGACGTGGAGCGCTGGCCCTCCTGGCAGACGCCCGTGAAGAGCGCCCATCGCCTCGACCACGGCCCGCTGCTCAAGGGGTCGGCCTTCCGGTGGACGACCCCGATACCCCCCAATCCCGCGACTCCCGCCACCAGCCTGGAGATCACCTCGACCGTCGAGCAACTCCGGCGCGACTCCTGCGTCCGCTGGACCGGTCCGGCGATCGCCGAAGGACTGCACATCGATGGTGTCCACGTCTGGAACTTCACCAAGGTGCGCGGCGGCGTCCGGGTGAGCACCGAGGAAACGCACACCGGCGCCCAGGTCGAGGCGGACGCCCCCACCGCGACCAGGATTCTCCGCGACGGCCTCGAAGGATGGCTGCGCGACCTGAAGACCGCCGCCGAAGCCCGCGCCCGCCACCGGGCTCACTGAACCACGTCATACGCCGGCGGGCCTCTCCCACGAGAGGCCCGCCCAGGTGCGGTGGCCGCCCGCCGGCGCCGGTCCGCCGGTCAGTCGACGTACGATTCGAGGGTGCCACGGCGTCGGATGTCGAGGGTCGCGCAGTGGAACGAGCCGCCGAACGGCGCGTAGTGCAGCAGGTCGCACGGGATGGGTTCGAAGCCCCACTTCTCGAGTGCGCGCAGCATGTCGGTGTGGTGCCGCTCCGCGATCACCCGCTTTTCGTCGATCATGAGGACGTTCATGCTGAGCCATTTGCCGCACAGCGAGGTGAGCTTGAGCAGGCGCCCGTCGACCGGGGTGGGCTCCGGGGCGACCAGGACGTCCCACGAGGACAGGACGTCGGGCAGGCGGTCGACGTCGATGTACTCGGGGTTGACCAGGACCTTGCCGGGCGCGAGCGGGACGAGCGTGGTGTCGATGTGCATCGGGGTGGGGCAGCGGCTCTCGATCTCGTGGATGCGGTAGCCGGGTCCCAGGTGGCGGCGCAGCCAGTCGATGCCCATCCGGTTGGTGACGTTGCTGCGCGTCACGAACAGGTCGCGTCCGGCGCGCACGAAATCCGCCGCGTCGAACACCGGCTCGAACTCGGTGAGGATGTAGCGCATGGGCTCGCCCGGTTCGGGGACCCGGAATTCCGCCTCGAACAGTTCGTCGGTGAGCTGCGGTTTCGGTGCCGCCGTCCAGCGTGCGCCACGCCGGAAGTAGTCCTTGAGGACCGTGCGGTAGGAGTGGGTCTCGAAGTACCGGCACGGCCAGGCCATCGGGGTCTCGATGATCTCGTCACCGATCACGAGCAGGCTGTCGCGCGGGCAGGTGTTGCAGAAGCCGCGTGACGACCAGTCGGGGGTGCCGAAGCGCTGCCTGTGGTCGGCCGTGTCCGGGCGTCTGACGGTGACGTCGAGGGACTCCAGGAGGGCGATGAACCCGTCGAGTTCCCGCTGGGCCCGTTCGACCAGAACCCGCGGGTACTTGAAGCCGGCCGCCAGCCCCTGCAGTCGCGCCGCCCACGGCGGAATGTTGCAGGTCACGACCGGGTGGTGGGAGGGGATCGTCGCGCCGTCGAGGCGTCCTACGATGATCTCTTCCAGCGGGTCCCACTCGTTGTGGGAATGGACCGGCGAAGCGGGAGTGTCCTCGGCGCCGGCCGGCGTGGCCGCTGGGGCCGTCATCTCGTGTGGTCCCCGGTCCGTGCGCGGGCGTCGGTGTCCGCCGTCGTCAGGATGCCGGGCCTGCGCACTGCCGCCATGCTCAACCGCCTTCGCTCGTGGACGTCAGGTACTCCTCAAGTGAACGTGTGGGACAGGTTCGCGTCAACGAGCGGGGCCGCCTGCCCGGCTCCCGGTACGACGCATGCGTCAGGCCGAGTGGCGGCCGTACACCTGCCACCCCGGCCGGCGAGGCGCCTGCGGGTGAGAGCCCGGGCGGGCTGGTACGAGCCGCCGGGGAGCGACGAGCCAGGCCGTCGCTCATCCGTTGGGCTTCGGGGCCGGAAGCTGGGCCCAGACCGTCTTGCCCGAGTGGTCCGGGTGGGTCCAGCCCCAGGACTCGCTGAGCCGGTCGATGATCCACAGGCCCCGTCCCCCCTCCGCGAGCGGGTCCTGGGCCGCGAGCGCGGGCACGGCACGGCTGGAGTCGGACACCGCGCACAGGACACCGGAATCCTGGTGTGCCAGGGCCAGCCAGGCCGCGCACACCACGTCCGGCCGCGGCTGCGCGCCGCCCGCGTCCCTCGGGGTGGCATGGCGCAGGGCGTTGCCGGCGAGTTCCGAGACCACCAGGACCGCGTCCGAGACGACCGACGCGTGGACACCCCACCCTTCGAGGGTGGCGGCGGTGAAGCGGCGGGCTTCCGCCACGGCGCTGTAGGCGCCGCTGAGCGCACACACGGCGAAGGCGTTGAGGCCGCCCGTCGGCCGGTCCTCACCCGCCTCCTCCTGGAGGACGTCGTGCACGGTCGGTGCCGGATGTGTAGTCATCACGATCTCCGCCATCGGGCATTTCGGGGGCTGGGCCGCGCAGTTCGAGAGGGCTAATATCCTCGTCGGGCGCCATCCGCTGCAAGTACATCTGCAATTGCATCGGCAAGAACAGCCGCGTAGGGCCCGTTTCACGCCACCGCGCGTACGGGCCCGTAACGGGCGGAGACAGTTCCTCCAGTAAGGAGAAAGTTGATGGAGTCATGGCCCAACGGCGTATGCGCCGACGCTGTCGAAGGTGCGGTGTGGCGCAAGAGCTCTCGCAGCAACCCGAATGGGAACTGCGTCGAACTGGCCGTTCTCGCCGACGGCGGGGTGGCGGTACGCAACTCCCGGCACCCGGGTGGACCCGCACTGGTCTACACCCGCGACGAGATCGCGGCCTTCGTCCAAGGAGCCAAGGACGGGGACTTCGACGACCTGGCCGGGCTCGGCTGACGCATATGTCGGCCGGATAATCACCGCCGCTGTACGAACAGTTGAGGCGGTGGGACACTGAGCTTTCATCCGACCGACAGGGGAGTCAGCATGGTCGCCGCGCAGCCGGGGCGCGTCCCGCCCCCGCGCCGTCACATCGAACACCCCAGAGGCGGCCCCACGGTCCTGCGGATCATCCTGGGCACGCAGTTGCGCCGGCTGCGGGAGGCGGCAGGCGTCACGCGCGAGGCGGCCGGGGACGCCATCCGGGGCTCGCACGCCAAGATCAGCCGTCTGGAACTGGGCCGCGTCGGCTGCAAGGAACGCGACGTGGCCGATCTGCTGACGCTCTACCGGGTCACGGACGAGCAGGAGCGCGCCGAGTTCCTGTCACTGGCCCGCGGGACCAGCACACCCGGATGGTGGCACCGGTACAACGACGTACTGCCCGGCTGGTTCGAGACCCTCATCGGTCTGGAGGAAGCCGCCTCCGTCATCCGTACCTACGAAGTGCAGTTCGTGCCCGGGCTGTTGCAGACGCCGGAGTACGCCCAGGCGGTGTGCCGGCTCGGCAACCCGCAGGCGTCCAGGAAGGAGATCGACCGCCGGGTGGAACTGCGTCTGCAACGGCAGGCGCTGCTCACCGCGCACGGCGCGCCCCGGCTGTGGGCGGTGCTCGACGAGGCGTCTCTGCGGCGGCCGATCGGCGGCCCCGGCATCATGGCGGGCCAGTTGCGGCACCTTCTGGACATGGCGCAACTGCCCAACGTCACCGTCCAGGCCGCCCCGTTCCACCTGGGCGGGCACGCGGCCGCGGGCGGGCCGATCACGATCCTGCGCTTCCTGGAGCCGGACCTGCCCGACATCGTCTATCTGGAGCAACTGACCAGCGCGCTCTACCTGGACAAGCGCGACGACGTCGACCACTACCTCGCCGTGATGGACCGGCTCAGCGCCCAGGCCGAGTCGCCTCGCGGGACCATGGCCATCCTGGAGGAGCTGATCAGGAGTACGGAGCAGGGCTGATCGTCGGGGCGTTCCGCAGCACGGCGCGCCGTACCACAGCCGGCCGCCCGGGACGCCCGGCCCGGGCGCCGGCACGCCATCGCTACCGCTTGCGGGCGACCCCGCCGTACTCGATCCACTCCAGGGTGAGCTGCCTGGGGCCGATGTCGGCGTCCGGCTTCCAGGTCGACACCTCCACCAGGCCCGGTTCGAGGATCTCCAGGCCGTCCAGGAACGCGGCGAGTTCGGCGGCCGTGCGGACCCGGCCCCACTGGCCCTGGGTGCTGACCCGCATGAACTCGGTGACGAAGTCGCGGGTGTCCTGGTCCTCGCTGACGAGCTGGCACACGACCAGGAAGCTGCCCGGGACCAGGCGTTCCGCGACCCGCCTGATCAGGCCGGCGGGGTCGTCGGCGTCCGGGATGCAGTGCAGGACGGACACGAACAGCGCGGCCACCGGCTGATCGAAGTCGATCAGCCGCTCGACCTCGGGATGGCTCATGATGCCCTCGGTGTCGCGCATGTCGGCCTGGATGACCGCGGTGTTCTCGTTCTCCTCCAGCAGCGCGCGGCCGTGGGCCAGCACGATGGGGTCGTTGTCGACGTAGACGACCCGTGATTCCGGGGCGACCCGCTGGGCGACCTGGTGGACGTTGTCCTGGGTGGGCAGGCCCGATCCGTGGTCGATGAACTGCCGTACGCCCTGCTCCTGGGCCAGCCAGTGGACCACCCGCCGCAGGAAGCGGCGGTTGTTGACGGCCAGGACCCGGGTGCTCGGCACGACCTTGTTCAGTTCCTCGCACGCCGCACGGTCCACGGCGTAGTTGTCCTTGCCGCCGAGGTAGTAGTCGTACATCCGCGCCACGCTCGGGACACTGACGTCGACGGTGCTGGACTGTGGTCGCGCGTCCTGGCTCATTCCCTGCTCTCCCGTCGCTCGGGCACCCCGGCGAGGGGCGCCACGACCGGCCGCCCCACGAGATGTGACCGCGCCGGTACGGCGACCAACATACCCAGCCAGGGGCGGGTGTTGCAGGTCTCCGTCCGGACTCCGTCACGTCCGGGGCGGGCCCGTCAGGGAAACGGCCGGGCCGGTGGCCAGGGCCGAACGGTCCCGACTTTTGCTTTTGGAGGAGGCGCGGGGCGTACGGATCCGGCCTGCCGGGCCCGGTCATGCTTCGGCCTGCCGGAACATGATCTCAGCCGGCGTTGCCGCCTGAGGTGCCCGACCGGTGGTGTGGCGTGACCGCCTGAGGCACCAACCTCCTGACCGATGGGCCCGGCACGGTGTCAGTTGCCGTCCGAGGCGCGCAGGTCCTTGAGTGCCGTCCTGTCGACCTTGCCGGTACGGGTCATGGGCAGCCGCGCGACGGTGGCCACGGACTCCGGGACCATGGAGTCCTGGCCCAGCTCGGCCCGTACATGGGCACGCAGGGCGGCGGGGTCGAGGGCGCGGCCCGGGTGCGGGACGACGGTCGCGTGCACCCGTTCGCCGTCGGCCCCGTCCGGGACGCCGATGACGGCGGCCGCGCGCACGGCCGGGTGGCTCAGCAGCGCCTCCTCCACCACCCGGGGATAGACGCGCGCTCCGGACGCGAGCATGATCACTTCGTTCTTCCTGGCCCGCAGGAAGAGAGCGCCGGACGCGTCCACGCTGCCGATGTCCCCGGTACGCAGCCAGCCGTCCCGGATCGCCTCCTCCGTGGCCGCCGGGTGGCCGAGGTAGCCGGCCATCACGCTCGGGCCCCGGACCCACACCTCCCCCGCCCGGCCCGCCGGAAGCCGCCGGCCTGCGTCGTCGCGTACCTCGACCCTCATGCCGGGCACCGGGCGGCCGGCACCGGCCAGGCTCTCCGGGCGGTCGGCGTGGTGGTCGCCGGGCTGGAGCAAGGTGACCACTCCGGCTTCCGTCAGGCCGTAGATGTGCTGCAACACCGGGCCGAGACGGTCGAGGGCCTGCCGCTGCCGCCGCAGTGGGGTGAGCGCGGCGCCGTAACCGAGGCAGCGCAGGGTGGAGTGGTCGGTCACGGACAGGGCGGGGTGGTCCAGCACCTGGTACATCAGGGGCGAGGTCAGCACCAGTGCGTTGATGCGCTCCGAGGCGATGGTCTCCAGGACCGCGCCGGGGTCGCATCCGTCATGGAGGACCAGGGTGCCTCCCGACAGGAGGGTGGGCAGCGCGAAGTGCCCGCTGACGTGGCTCAGGGGCGTGCACACCAGCCGCCGTTCGCCCGGAAGGGCCAGACCGTGGGCGCCCACGAGCGCGGCCAGCGCGTCGTACAGGCCATGCGTGTGCACGACACCTTTGGGCAGGCCCGTCGTGCCGCCCGTGCACAGCAAGGTCCGTACCCGCTCGGCGGGCGCCGCGGGCAGCGCCGGCTCCGCGGGCCGCGCGGCCGCCTCCGCCACCAGGTCGCGACAGGACGGCGCCGGGCCCAGGGACAGCAGTTCCCCGATGCCGGTCGTGGCGGCCAGCGCCCGGGCGGAGGCGGCGTGGGCGGGGGCGGAGACCAGCGCTCCCGTCCCACTGTGGCGCAGTAGTTCCTCCCGCTCGGCGTACGTCGAGCCCGGGGCCAGCAGGGCCACCTGATACCCGAGCAGGTGCGCGGCGAACTGTACGGCGATGACCTCCGGCCGGTTGTCCGCCAGTACGGCGACACCGTCCCGCGCGCCGGGCGAGGAGCGCAGCACGGCCGCGATGCCACGGACGGTCCGTGCCAACTGCCCGTACGTCCACCGCCGTGCGCCGTGGACCAGCGCCTCACGGCGCTCCCACGGGCCGTCGGCAGCACGCATCAGCTCCACGGCGTAGTGCGAGCCCATGCCACCCTCCTCATTGTCACCCGGGCCTGCCCGGCCTTCACTGTCCAGGGTGCAGGATGCCGGGAGGGGGTGCAGCGGCGTTCCTGGACGGCGAGCATCGGAAGCGGCGGCACCTGCCAGTCGACAGCGCGGGCGCGGAGATCCACCACAGGACGAGCCCGGCGGTCGTCGGCGCCTGACTGCCGATCGTCGCGGCGGTGGCCGGCGGGAGCGAGCGGGGGCGGCGCCGGCCAGCGCGTTTCCCGCACGGTGAGCCACATGGTCAGGTGTTCCGGTCCGACCCGGTCCGTTCCGGTCCGGTCCGTGCGTAGGAAATCTCGTCCCGACGGGGCGGGGTGGTGTCGGCGCGCGGGGGTATGCCAACGGCACGGTAAGCGCGTTGTGCCGTTGGGGCCGCGCGCTCCTGGGGTTCGAGGCGTACGGCTCCGCCCACGGAAGGTCTCCGTTCTGTTGACCCGACCTGCCCAGTACCACCTGCTCCTCCTGCCCGACGGTTCCTGGGACGCCGTGGAGTGCCTGGCCGCCATGATCCGCCGCCGCGCCACGGTGCCCACGGTGATCGTGGATGTGTCGGCGGTCCACCGGCTGACCATCGACGCCCTGGCCATCCTGGTCCGCAAGGCCATGCGGCTGCATTCGGTCGGTGGAGCACTGCTCCTGGCCGGCCCGCATCCCGCCGTGCGCAAGCTCATCCAGCGCACCGCGACCGGCTCCCTCCTGCCCGTCTTCGCGGGCAGTGCCGCCGCGATCCGTGCGCTGGCCCAGGACGGCCGTACCTGGCGCCGGACGGAGCTGGCTTCCGGACGGGGCACGCTCTTCCCCGAGCCGCCGGTCGGGCAGAGCTGAGGACACCCGGTGC
This sequence comes from Streptomyces sp. NPDC018045, assembly GCF_044327445.1. Classification (NCBI taxonomy): domain Bacteria; kingdom Bacillati; phylum Actinomycetota; class Actinomycetes; order Kitasatosporales; family Streptomycetaceae; genus Streptomyces; species Streptomyces sp. NPDC018045. Next base: position 42,070 of record NZ_JBIRFL010000027.1, on the reverse strand, counting down.
CGGTCGTGTGAAGGGTGCGGTGATGCACGTTGCCCGGCGCTGCACACATTCGTTGATCCGGCGTGCAGATCTTCGTTACGGGCGGGGAAGCGGAGACGTCGCCGGGCCGGGATGCGGCGTTCTCGCCCGGCGGTTCCCGGCCGGGGCCGGGAACCGCCGTAGCGGCTGGTGGAGGAGGTGAGCTAGGACGTCAGGGGCGCGAGGTGCGGCTGCGTCGGATGAGCACCGCCCCGCCGAGCAGGAGCGCGGCGCTCGTGGCGGCCGCGGCACCGACGTGACCGCTTCCCGTCTGCGCGAGTGCCGACTGCTCGGTGCGCTGCGCGACCTGCCGCCCCTTGCCGCCGGCCGGTGTCACCGCGGACGACGACGGGCGGTGGTGCGCCGCGGACACGGTCCGGGAGTCCACCGCGCCGGCGACCTCGGCCGGAGGCCGCTGACCGGACGACCGGGGGTCGCTGGGCGACCGGTGACCGCCCGGCCCCGGAGCACCCGGAGTTTGGTGCGCGGGAGGCTGGTGCCCGGGGGGCTGGTGGTTGCCGGGCGGCTGGTGGCCGGGCGGCTTGTGCCCCGGGGGCTGGTGGCCGGGAGGCTGGTTGCTCGGGGGCTGGTGCCCAGGCGGCTGGTGGTTACCGGGAGGCTGGTGGCCCGGAGGCTTGTGGCCCGGAGGCTTGTGCCCAGGCGGCTGGTGATTGCCGGGCGGCTGGTGGCCCGGAGGCTTGTGGCCCGGAGGCTGGTGGCCCGGAGGCTGGTGGCCCGGAGGCTTGTGGCCCGGAGGCTTGTGCCCAGGCGGCTGGTGATTGCCGGGCGGCTGGTGGCCCGGAGGCTTGTGGCCGGGCGGGTGGTGGCCCGGAGGCTTGTGCCCTGGGGGCTTGTGCCCAGGCGGCTGATGGTTGCCGGGCGGCTTGTGCCCCGGCGGCTTGTGCCCCGGCGGCTTGTGCCCTGGGGGCTTGTGACCGGGTGGTTTGTGACCCGGCGGCTTGTGGCCGGTCGGGGGGCGGTGTCCGCCGGGGTTGGCGCAGTGGTTGCCGAAGACCGGGTTGAGCAGGCCGATGACGTTGACGGTGTTGCCGCAGACGTTGACCGGCAGGTGCACGGGGACCTGGAGCAGGTTGCCCGCGATCACGCCCGGCGACCCGACGGCGGCCCCTTGCGCACCGGCGTCGGCGTGGGCGGCAGTCGCCCCCATGCCGGCCAGCATCCCGGTCGCCGTAGCGGCGACCAGCACGCTTTGTTTCACGATGTGTTGCACGTGTGGTCCTTCATCTTTCCGAAGGTGACGAACCGGGAGCCCGGCGTTGACCGGACGCCCGCATCCCGAAAGGGATACCGCCCAGCCCCCGAGACCGGGTGGCGCCGCCGGAGCGGCGAACGCCCGGTCAGACCGGTCCCGTTGGTCAGTCGTGACGGAGACAGGCAGAGGTGCTGAGCGCGTCGTAACGGACCAAACGAGTGATCCGCCCGAAGGAAACGCACGCTTTTCCCCCGCGGCCTGGCCTGAACGGTTCTTCGGCCGGCCGCGGCCACCGTGCGAACCCCTTCACGCATGGACACGCGTTCGCAGTGGTCGGCAGCGCCCCGGCACGCCCGTACGGAACACCACACCCAGGACGATCGGGGCCAGCGACGCCGCAGGTCAGCGGCGCATTCGGGGTGGCGTGCCGGGGGCGCGCGAGGTCCGGGCGCACGCGGAGGCGTGCACCACGGGCATGACACGGGTGTGCAAATGTCCGTGTTCTGTAATGGACGGTCATCTCTTCAACCACTGTCTGCCGAGCGGGCGCACAGTGATGTCCGCCCGGCGCCAGTCCGGGCATCGAGGCACACCGGCCCCGCTGTCTGCGGGGCTGCCCGCAGGAGGTTCGTCATGTTCCGTTCCACTCGTACGGCCGCCGTCGCTCTCGGCTCGGCCGTCCTGGTCGCCACCGCGGCCCTGCCCGCCGGCGCCACCGCCGCGCACACGCTGCCGGCCAAGCACCGCTCCCCCGTCGTGATCGGCGCCGTGCAGGCCGACAGCCCCGGCCACGACGACGGCTCCAACCGGTCCCTGAACGCCGAGTGGGTCGCCGTCAAGAACACCGGACGCCACGCGGTCAACCTCGCCGGCTGGACCCTGACCAGCGAGCGCACCCACACGACCTACCGCTTCCGCCATCTGCGCCTCAACGGCCACCAGGAGGTGCGCGTGCGCACCGGCAAGGGCCGCGACACCTGGCGCGACGTCCACCAGGGCCGCCACCACTACGCCTGGGACAACCGCCGCGACACCGCCACCCTGCGCAACGACCGCCGGCACGAGATCGACATCAAGCGCTGGGGCCGCCGCTGACCCTCGTTCCGGGACCGCGGCGTGCGGCCCCGGACGCCCCAGGTGCGCCGCGGTCGGGGGGCCGCGGCGCACCGCCCGGTCCGCCCCGCCGCGCCCACGGGGCGTCGGCCGACGCCCCGTCCTCGCTCGTCAGGCGCCGCCGAGCGTCAGCCGGAGCGACTCCATGCCGATGTTCGCGCGTATCAGCCGCGCCCGGTGGGGGGTCCCCTCGGTGATGGTGTACTCGGGGATCCGGCGGTGCCACTCCTCAAGGAGGAGCTGCATTTCCAGGCGTGCGAGGTGGGCGCCGAGGCAGCGGTGGGCGCCGAGGCCGAAGCTGGTGTGCGCGTTGTCCGGGCGATGGAAGTCGATGGTCTCGGCGTGCGGGCAGCCGGCCTCGTCCCGGTTGGCCGTGGACAGATGGACGTTGACCCAGGTGCCGGCGGGCACGGGGCAGCCGGCGATCTCGACGTCCTCGGTGGTGACCCGCGGCAGGAACGGTGCCGGCGGGTCCAGCCGCAGCAGTTCCTCGACCGCCGCCGGTACGAGGGAGAGGTCGTCCGCGAGTTCCCGGCGCCGCTCGGGGTGGGTGGCCAGGCGCTCCATGCCGAGACTCAGCGCGTCGGTGACGGTCTCCAGGCCGGCCATGACGAACATCAGGCACAGCCCCAGGGCTTCGTCGTCGCTCAGGCGGTCCGCGCCGTCGATGGCGAGCAGTTCGCTCAGGATGTCGTCGCCGGGGTGGGCGCGACGGGTGTGGATCAGTTCGGCCAGGTAGCCGCCCATGGCCATGGTCCGTCCGATCCGGGCGGTCCGTTCCTCGTCGGTCAGGGGCAGTTCGCCGGAGGCGTCGGCGGTGAGTTCGATGGCGGCGTTCTTCCACTCCGTGAACCGGACGTGGTCCTCCAGGGGCAGCCCCAGCAGGGTCAGCAGTGCCTGGGCCGGGAAGGGCACGGCGACATCCGCCACGAAGTCGCAGGCGCCCCGGGCCTTGACGGCCTCCACGAGGGCGACGGCCCGGGCCCGCAGGGTCTCTTCCAGCGGCCGGATCCGGCGCGGGCTGAAGAAGGGCTGGAGGATGCGGCGGTAGCGGGTCTGCTCGGGCGGGTCGAAGGCCAGGGGGATGAGGGGGTAGCCGGTCTCCACGGTGTCGAAGGCCTTCTTGGCGGAGAACCGGTTGGGTTCCCTGAGCACCGCCTTGACGGCTGCGAGGCCGGTCACCGCGAGGCCGTCCGCCATGCGGACCGGCTCCTCCTGGGCGAGCAGGGTCCGCCAGGCGTCGTCGCGGCGTTCGGCCACGGGGAGGTCGCCGACCGTGCGTACGGTGTCGTGGTCAAGCCTGGTCATGGGTGCCGTTCCGTTCTGCGTCAGGGCTTTCGTCGTCCGTGGCGGCCGGGCCGGTGTCCGGCCGGGCCGGCGGTTTCTGTCGGGTGGGGACGGACGGGGGCCGCCGGCCGTGGCCCGCCCGCTCCCGTCCGTACCCGCGTCACGACCCGCGTCGCGGGGCGTCAGACCCGTATCGGCAGCCGTGCCGCTCCGCGCAGGCTGAGCAGGCCGTTCCACTCGACGTCGCCGTCCATGCTCAGCGCGGGGAAGCGCCGCACCAGTTCGCCGATGGCCACCCGGGCCTCGATGCGGGCCAGTGCCGCGCCGAGGCAGTGGTGGAGGCCGCCGCCGAAGGACAGGTGGCGGCGTGCGTTCTCGCGGTCGAGCCGCAGTTCCTCGGCGTCGGGGCCCCAGAACGTCTCGTCCCGATTGGCTCCGGCCAGGTTGGCGAGAATGAACGATCCTGCGGGGATCTCGTACCCGTCGACCCGGTACGGCTCCAGCGTCACGCGCCTGCTGTTGTGGACCGGGGCGTCGTAGCGCAGCAGTTCCTCGACCGCGTTGCCGATCAGCTCCGGTGTGGCGCGCAGCGCGTCGAGCTGGTCCGGGTTGCGCAGCAGGGCGAGCGTCCCGCCGGAGAGCAGGTTGACGGTCGTCTCGTGGCCCGCGACGTAGAGCATGGTCACCTGGGCGACCAGTTCGTCGTGGCTGAGCGCGTCCCCCTCGTCCTCCGCGGCGATCAGCGCGGTGAGCAGGTCGTCGGCCGGGCGGTCGCGCTTCCAGGCGACGGCGTCGCCGACCAGGTCGAACAGCTCCGCGTCGGCGGCCTCGACGGCCCGCATGACGTCGGGGTCGGTGGTGGGCTCGACCGAGCGCATCAGCATACCGGTGAGGTAGCGCATCCGCTGGTGGTCGGTCGGCGGCATCCCGAGCATCCGGGCGATCACGGTGAACGGCAGCGGGAAGGCGAGGGCTTCGACCAGGTCGGCGCCTCCGGCGTCGGCGATGCCGTCGAGCGCCTCGTCGACCAGGGCGCGGATCTGCGGCTCCATGGCGTCGATCGCGCGCGGGGTGAAGGCCATGGAGACCAGCTTGCGCAGCCGGGTGTGGTCCGGCGGGTCCCGGTCGAGCAGGGCCAGGCCTTTCAGGCGCGGTTCGTCGGTGACGCCGGCCTTCTCGTACGCCTCACGGAACGGGCCGGGGGCGACGTGGCGTTGCTCGACGGAGAGGCCGGAGCGCATCAGCGCGTGCACGTCCTCGTAGCGGGAGAGCATCCAGAAGCCGCCGGGGTGTTCGTGGACCGGCACCTGGGCGCGCAACCGCGCGTAGTGCGGGTACGGGTCGGCCATGAAGTCCGGGGTGAACGGGTTGAAGATCAACGGCTCGCTCTGCGGCACCGTGCTCAAGGTTTCTCCTGTTCCGAGCCGGGGCGTGCGGGCGCCGGCAGTCGCGGATGGGTGGTGCGGTGTGGTCCCCGGGCGGACCGCGCCGGGGACGCGGGGTGCGCCGGTCCGTGGCGGACGAGCGCACCGTCCGGGGCGGGGCGGCGATGGGGGTGTGTCCTCGGGCGTGGTGCCGGGTCCGTGTCCGACGCCGGGCGGCCGGGTCTCGGTGGAGAGGTTCCGGTCCCGGTGGCGATGCCGGTGAATGCGTCCTGAGAACGTTTCATACCGTACCCGCCGAAAGCCGTATATTCCAGGCCGATTGCAGACTGTGCAGCCGGGCCGCGAGGTGCTCCGCCGCACCCTCCATGAGGGTGTCGGCGATGGCTTCGACCGTACGGGCCCGCCACTGCCGCAGGGCGGTCCCGGCGACCGCCTGGTTGAACGCGCCCATCGACGGCCCGCAGTGCACCAGGTAGTCGACCCGGGAACGCTGCCCGCCGGTCGCCGCGAGACGGCGGCCGCGGGCGAAGTACTGCCGGAGCAGGGCGGCGGACTCCGCTTCCGGAGCACGGCCCGGCTGGGCCTCCGGCAGCGGCTCGCCGCCCAGGTAGCGGTCGCGCAGCCGCGCCCGGGCCCCGTCGTCGAGTTCGGTGAGCGAGGGGTGCCGGCGCGCCAGGTCGTGGAGCCGGGACGCCCGGGCGGGGAAGAAGAGTCCGCGCCGCAAGTAGCGTGCCCGCACGCCGGGTTCGGCCGGTTCGTCCCAGGGCGCGGTGGTCACGTCGTACTCGCGTGCCTCCTGGAGGAGGTCCTTCACCTCGTCGCTGGTGGCCGCCTCCACCGAGCACTGGTTGACCGAACCCGTCAGCACGAAGTCGGCCCCCATGAGGAACGCCGTCGCGGCCGCTTCCGGGGTGCCGATGCCGCCGGCGCAGCCGACGTGCACCCGGTGGCCGGGCCGGGCCGCCTCGTCCCGCAGTCGGAGCACGGCCGGGAGCAGGGTCAGCAGATCGGGCGCGCCGGTGAGCCAGCCGCCGTCCGCCTCGGCGCACACGTCGTCCGCCATGGGGCGGCCCGCCGCGGCACCGGCCTCCTCTTCGGTCACCGCGCCGGCCGCGAGCAGCCGGGCGACCAGCGGCGCGGGCGGCGGCGCGAGGAACGCGGCGGCGATGTCGGTACGGGACACCTTCGCCAGGATCCGCCCGCCCTTGAGCCGGTAGCGGACCAGCGACTCGGTGATCAGGGGGAAGCCCGACGCCTCGACCAGGCCGACGCCGTGCCGCAGCAGGGAGTCGACCAGCGCGGCCTCCTGTTCCGGCGCGCCGTGCCGGTAGAGGTAGTTGACGCCGAAGCTGCCGCCGGGGCCCAGTTCGCCGACGGTGTCCCGCAGGTGCCGGTCCGTCTCCTCGGCGCTGAGGCCGCCGATGCCGAGGAAGCCGAGCAGGCCCGCCTTGGCCGAGGCGCGAACCAGCTCCGGGCCGGAAACTCCGCCGTACATCGAGCCGACCACGTAGGCCCGTCGCAGCCCGTACCGTTCGCGGAACGTGCGGGCGCCGAGGGCGTCGGCGTCGAGCGGGGGACGGCCGGGGCGCGGCGCCGCGCCGTCCGCGAGCAGACCGGTGGGGGGCGTGGCCCCCGGCACGGCCGCTTGAGGTGGCCCCGGTACGGCCGCGGGGCGCGGGGCCGGTACGGGAGCGGCAGGCCCCGGCGGCGGGAGCGGTCCGGCAGCCGCCCTGATGCGGGTGACCAGCTTGGTGAGCACCTGGCCCGGGCCGAGTTCGACGAACGTGAAGTCACCGTGGCCCATCAGTCGGCGCACGGTCTCCGTCCAGCGGACCGGCGAGGCGATCTGCGCCGCGAGGCGTTCCTTGAGGTCGTCGGGCGTGTACGGCAGGGCGTCGACGTTCGCCAGGACCGGTATCGCCGGCGGGCGCAGGGTGAAGCCGTCGAGGAAGCGGGCGAACCGCCCGGCCGCGCCGCGCATGTAGCGGGAGTGCAGCGGCGCGCTGACATACAGCCGGACGGCCCGGGCGCCTGCGGCCCCGAAGGCGGCGCAGGCCGCGTCGATGCGGTCGCTCGGCCCGGAGATGACGAACTGGTCGGGGGCGTTGTGATTGGCCAGATCCAGGCCACCCAGGGCGGGTTCCGCGAGCATCCGGGTGACGGTCTCCTCGTCGGTGCCGATCACGGCGGCCATCGCGCCGTCGTCGGCCGCGGCCATCAGGGCGCCGCGCTCACGCACCAGCCGCAGTCCGGTCCCGAAGTCGAAGACGCCGGCCGCGAAGAGCGCCGCGTACTCGCCGAGGCTGTGCCCGACCAGGTAGTCCGGTGGTATCGGGTCCCGGTCCGCGCGTTCGAGGTAGGACAGGGCGCCGACCACGTACAGCGCGGGCTGGGTGAACTCCGTACGGCCGAGGCGGCGCTCCGGGTCGGCCAGGCACAGTTCCGCGACGGAGTAACCGAGCACCCGGTCCGCGAGCGCCGTCTCCTCGGGGAACCGTTCGAACAGTCCGGCCCCCATCCCCCGCCGCTGCGCCCCCTGGCCGGGGAAGCCGTAGACCTTCATGCCGTGTGCCTTCCTCGATGTCCGCGCTTCTGTGGGAACGTTCGGGTCCGGTGGAGTCCTCGGGGGTGCCGGGAGCCGTGGGGTCTCCGCCGTCCTTCGTGCCGTCGGGGCGGCGCGGACCCGTACCGCTTCGAACAGGGCGATGTCGTCGGAGAACGGGCTGAGCAGCGGCAGCGACCGCGCACGCGATCCCTCCGGGAGGCCGGCGCGCACGAAGTTGTGCAGCGTGCCCGAGGGGCCGAGGTCGAGGAAGAGGAAGTCGCCGCGCTTCCGCAGCGCCGTCAGGGTTCCCTCGAAATCGATCGGCCGGCGTGCGACGGCACGGAAGTGGTCCGCGGTAGGCCGCTCCACGGGGCGGCCGTCCACGCAGGACAGCCAGGGGATGCGCGGCGGGGTGAGCGCCACGTCCGCGAAGTCCGCCCGGCAGGCGTCGAGCACCTCGTCCATCAGGTGGGAGTGGTAGCCGTACTCGACCGGTACCCGCAGGTGCAGGATGCCGGCGGCGCGCAGCCCCGCCTCGGCCCGGGTCAGTGCCGCCTCCGCACCGGCGACGACGAAACTGCCCGGGTAGTTGCGGGCCGCGATCTCGCACCCGCGCAGCGCGGGCACCGTCTCCAGCACCTCCGGGCCCGCGAAGACGGCGAGCATCCCGCCGCGCGGCGTGGCCCGCAGCGCGTCCGCCTGCCGGACCAGCAGTCGCAGGCAGTCGTACGCGTCCAGACTGCCCGCGACGACGGCCGCCGCGTACTCGCCGAGGCTGGCGCCCAGCAGGTGGACGGGCTCGATCCCGGCCGACCGCAGCGTCTCCGCCAGGGCCAGTTCGATCATGACGATGCCCGGGTGGGTGATCCGGGTGTCGAGGAACGGATGGTTCTTCCGCTTGCCCGGGTCGAAGATCCGCCCCAGCACCGACTCGCCCAGCTCCTCGGCGACCACGGTGTCGTAGCGGCGCAGCGCCGCGCGGAACACCTCGTTGCCGTCGTACAGCTCCCGGCCCATCTGGTGGTACTGCGAGCCCTGCCCGGAGAACATGAACACCACGGGCAGCGGCCCGCCGGCGGACGCCGTGCCGCTCACCGGTAGGTGTCCCAGAACAGGCCGCCGGCCGCCGGGGCGGCGGAGGCAGCGGGCGCGGCGCTCCTGATGACGACCCGTCGGTTCAGTACGGGCTCCGGCAGCGGCTGCCGGGCGGGGCGGTCGCCGTCCGGCGCGGGGACGAGCAGCAGGTGCGCGTTGGTGCCGCCGTCCGCGAAGCAACTGACCGCGGCCGCGGCGGCGCCGTCCGGCCAGGGCCGGGTCTGCCGCGGGAAGTACAGCGGAGAGGCGGCCAGGTCGAAGTGTTCCAGCGGCTCCTGCCCGGAGCCGAACGGCACCTGTTCCTCGTGGTGCAGCATCAGGACGACCTTGATGAACGCGGCGATGCCCTCCGCGACCAGCGGGTGGCCGATGTTGGGCTTGACCGAGCCGAGGGCCACCGGCTGCGCCGAGCCGGTCCGGTAGACCGCCTCCACCGCCTTGAGTTCGAGCAGGTCGGTGACGGTCGTGCCGGAGCCGTTGGCCTCCACCCAGCCGACGTCCCGCGGGGCGAGGCCGCTGCGCTCCAGTGCGGTGGCCATCACCTCCTTCTGCGCCTGGAGGTTGGGCGTGGCCGGGCCGGCGGTCCGGCCGTCGTTGTTGACGGCGATGCCCTTGAGGACCGCGAGCACCCGGTCCCCGTCCGCCTGCGCCCTGGCCAGCGGCTTGAGGACGACCGCGCCGACACCTTCGCCGAGGATCAGCCCGGCCGCCCGCCGGTCGAAGAGGTGGAACGCCGGCCCCGGGTTGAGCAGTCCGCGCTGCCCGAAGACCTGGTAGGGCCGGTCGTCGGCGAGCAGGCTCACCCCCGCGACCACGGCCGACTCGATGTCGCCCGCGCGCAGGGCCTGTGCGGCCGCGTCCATCGCCACCAGGGCGGACGAGCAGGCGGTGTCCACGACCAGGCTGGGGCCGCGGAAGTCGAAGAACTGCGACACGTTGGCGGAGAGGTAGTTCTGGCCGGTGGCGACCACCGGGTTCTTCGCCCGTGTCAGCCGCGCCGCGTCGGGGAGGTGGGTCGCCCGGCCCCCGACGTACACGCCGATCCGCCGGCCCTTGAGGTCGACGGGCCGGTAGCCGGCGTGGTGCACGGCCCGGTGCACCTCCTCGATCAGCAGCAGCGCCTGCGGGTCCATGGCCGCGACGTCGGACTCGGACAGCAGGAACGCCTCCGGGTCGAAGCGCAGCTCGTCGGCGAGCAGCCCGGCGTGGTGGCCGACCGGCCGGCCGAAACGCCCCTCCGGGACGGGCCGCAGCGCCGAACGGCCCTGCCGCAACAGGTTCCAGTACGCGTCGGCGGATCCGGCGTCGGCGAAGCGGCAGGAGAGGCCGACGACGGCGAGGTCCGCGCCGACGCGCGGCGAGGGGTCGCCGGGCGGAACCGTACGGGACGGGGTCACACCGGACGGAGCCGTAGCGGGCGGGGGCGCGACGGGCGAAGCCGCGCCGATCGGGGTCGCGGCGGACGGAGACGCGGCGGACGGGGTCGCGGAAGCCGGGATCGCGCCGGACGGGGCCGCGTCGACCGGGCCCGTAGCGACCGGACCCGTAGCAGCCGGGTCCGTGGCGTGCCGATCCATGGCAGCCGGGCCCGTGCCGAAAGCCGCGACGAGTTCCTCCGGATGTTCCGCGGCGAGGTACGCGGCGAAGCCGTCGGCGGACGGGTGTTCCAGCAGTGCCGACGGGTCGACCGACACGTCGAGCCGCTTGGCGGCCCCCTGGGCGAGCTGGGAGACCAGGATCGAGTCGATGCCGTAGTCGTGCACCGGTACGTCGCCCGTCAGCCGGGCCCGGTCGAAGTGCAGTTCCTCCGCGAGCCGGTCGAGCAGCCACGAAGCCGCCGCCTCGGCCGCGGCCCGGACCGCTCCGGTCGTCTCCGCGGGTGCGGCGGGCGGATGAGACGCGGGCGGCGCGACGGTCGGCAGGGGCGCGGGCGCCGTCGGGCGCTCCGCGGCCGGTTCCAGGCGGCGGTCCGTCAGCCGCTCGGGGCGCCAGTCGGCGCCGGGCCGTACCACCGCGGGCAGGACCACCCGCGCGCCGCTCGCCAGGGCCCGGTCCAGCAGGGCGAGGCCCTGCTCGTCCGTCAGGGCGGCCAGCCCGGAGGCCCGGTAGGCGGCGCTGCGCGCCTCCCCCATGCCGGTGTCCTTCCAGCTCGGCCACTCCACGCTGAGCAGCGGCAGCCCGTACGGACGGGCCTCGGCGACCGCGTCCAGGTAGGCGTTGGCCATGGCGTAGTCGCTCTGTCCGACCGCCAGCGCGGGCACGGCGGCGGCGACCGAGGAGTAGAGCACGAACAGGCTCAGCGGCTCGTCGCGGAAGCACTCGACGAGGGTGTCCAGGCCGAAGATCTTCGGGTCGGTCACCCGCTCGACGCCGGTCCGTGGCTTCCGTACGAAGGCGGGGTTCTCGGTGTCGGTGAAGCCCGCGCTGTGGATCACGCCGCCGACCGGGCCGAGCCGGAGCCGGACGTCCGCCAGGGCCTTGGCCGTGGCTTCCCGGTCGTCCAGCGGTACGGCGAGCACCTCCAGCTCCACGCCCCGGTCCGCCAGGTCGGCGAACGGGCGCAGCTTGCGCCCCAGCGGGCCGTCGGCGGCGATGTGCGTGGCCCATTCCGCGCGGGGCGGCAGGTCCGCACGTCCGGTGAGGACGAGCTTGCGTACGCCGTACCGGGCGACGAAGTGCTGGGCGGTGAGCAGGCCGATTCCCCGGGTGCCCCCGGTCACCCAGAGGACGTGGCCGTCCGGGAAGCGCGGCGCGCGCCGGGGCGCGGCGGGCAGTTCGCGCAGTTCCGCACGGTGTCGTACGCCGTCTTGGTAGGCGATCTCGGACGGGCCGTCACCGCTGCCCAGTTCGTCGGCCACCCACCGGCAGAGCTGCTCGTCGGAGGACGGCCCGGTGCGCAGGTGGCGGGAGCGTACGTGCCGGTACTCGCTCTGCAGCATCCGGTACAGACCGCTCCGCGCCGCGCCGCCGGGTACGACGTCCGGGCCGCGGGAGACCAGCAGGGCGCTCAGGTCGCGCCGTCCCTGACCGACCAGGTGCTGAAGCCAGCGCAGCCAGGTGTGCAGGGCGGAGCGGTCGACGGGCGCCGACGGGGCGGCACAGCCCGCCAGGTCGACCACGGCGTCGAAGCGGTCCCAGCGGGTGGCGGGGTCGTCGAGGTCGGCGGCGAGCCGTTCGGTGGTGAGGATCTCGGCGCCCGGCAGTACGGCGGCGAGGCGGGCGGCCAGCTCCCCGGTCTCCGGGGCGGACAGGACGGCGGTCCGGCCGGGCCCGGCGGTACGTCCCGAGGTGTCGGCGGGTGCGGGGGTCCACTGCCGGGTCAGCAGCAGGCCTTCCGAGGCCGGGAGCGTTTCCAGGGCGGCCAGTTCGGCGTCGGCCGCCGCCAGCCACACCCGTTCGCCGCCGAAGGGGTAGCCGGGCAAGGACACCCGTGCGGGCCGGTCTCCCGGGTGCAGGGCGGCCCAGTCGACCGGCCGGCCTGCCGTCCAGGCGGCCGCGTACGCCGCCGGATCGGCCGGCGGGGCGTCGCCCGCGGCCGGGGTACGGGGGTCGACCACTCCCGTCCAGCCGTCGGCGGTGCTGCCGTCCGCCACGAACGCGTCCAGGAGGGCGGCCAGTTGCGGCAGGCTCTCGAAGCGGACCGCGAGGCGGTGTGCCATGGCCTCGCGCCCGGTCTGCAGCGTCCAGGCGACCTCCCGCGGTGTCGCCCCGGCGCCCTCGGCCCGCAGGTGTGCCGCGAGGCGGCGGGCCTGCTCGGTCAGCCGGTCGGCCTCACGGGCGGAGAGCACGGCCAGGTGCGGGCCGGCCGGGCCGGCCGGCGCCTGCGGCCGGGCCGGGTGTTCCTGGAGGATGACGTGGGCGTTGGTGCCGCCGGCGCCGAAGGAGCTGACGCCCGCGGTCCTGGGCCGCTCCGTGCCGTCCGCGAGCACCCGGCGCGGCCAGGGCGCCGTCTCCCGCTGGACGCGGAACGGCGTCGCCGCGAAGTCGATGTTCGGGTTGGGCGGTTCGGCGTGCAGCGTGGGGGCCAGTTCACCGTGGCGCATCTGGAGCAGCACCTTGGTGATCGCCGCGATGCCGGCCGCCGACTCGGCGTGGCCGATGGCGGACTTGACCGAGCCGATCGGCAGCCGCTCGGGCAGGTCGCCCTGGAAGGCCCGCAGCAGGCCGGCGATCTCCACCGGGTCGCCGAGGGCGGTGCCGGTGCCGTGCGCCTCCACGTAGTCCAGGTCCGCCGGGCGCATCCCGGCGCGGTCCAGCGCGGTCCGTACGAGGTCGCCCTGCGCCTTGGGGTTGGGCACGTTGAAGCCGCGGCCGGCCCCGCCGTGGTTGACCGCGGACGCCTTGACCACCGCCAGGACGCGGTCGCCGTCGGCCAGCGCCGCGTCCAGGCGCTTGAGGAGCACCGCGCCGGAGCCCTCGGCCGGTACGTACCCGGTGCCGTCCGCGCCGAAGCTGCGGCAGCGGCCGTCCTCGGCGAGGAAGTTGCGCCACGCCAGTTGCAGGTACTTCGCCGGGTGGCTGGTGATGTTCACACCGCCGGCCACCGCGACATCGCAGTCACCGTTGCGGATGGCCAGGCACGCCTGGTGGACGGTGACCAGCGCGGAGGAGCACATGGTGTCCACCGCGACGCTGGGTCCGGAGAAGTCGAAGAAGTACGAGACCCGGTTGGCCACCGAGGCGAAGGACGAGTGCGGAGGCAGGCCCTCGCCGCGCAGCGCTGCCTGCACCCCGTACAACTGGTACTGGCCGTACATCATGCCCACGAACACACCGGTGCGCGAGCCGCGCAGTTGCTCGCGGGTGTAACCCGCGTCCTCCAGCAGGTGCCAGGTGGTCTCCAGGAACACCCGCTCCTGGGGGTCGGTGTGCTCGGCCTCGATCTGCGACATCCGGAAGAACAGCGGGTCGAAGCGGCCGGCGTCGCGCAGGAAGCCGCCCCACTTGCCGTACGTCCGGCCGGTGGCCGACTTGTCCGCGTCGTAGAAGCGGGCGTGGTTCCACCGGTCGGCCGGTATCTCCTCGACGCAGTCGCGGCCGGCCCGCAGATTGCGCCAGAACTCGTCCACGTCGTCGGCCTGCGGGTAGCGCCCCGCCACGCCGATGATCGCGATGTCGTCGCCGTCGCCGTCGCCGGCGGCGGCGGCGGCGGCGGACGCGACGGCCGCAGCGGATGCGACGGCCGGGCCGGGGAGGGCGGTCGCGGCAGCGGCCTCCTCCGTACCAGCCGCTTCGGAGGGGCCGGTTCCGTCCTCGGCGCCGGCCGCGGCGAACGCGTCGGGGTATGTGCCGGCCAGGTGCTCCGCCAGTTCGCGGACCGTCACGTACTCGAACAGGAGGGTCTTCGACAGCGGGCCGCAGTGCTCCTCGAACCGGCGGGTCGCGCTCAGTGTGATCAGCGAGTCCACGCCGTAGTGGTCGAAGGGCTCCGTGGCGGCGAGTTCCGCTTCGGGGAGCTTCAGTTCCTCCGCCATGATGCGGCGCACCAGGTCCTCGGCCCGGGCGAGTACGTCCGTCCGGTCCCGCGGTTCGGTGGCACGGGCCTGGGCGGTTCGCGGCGCGGCGGTTCGCGGCGCGGCAGTCTGCGGGGCGGCAGTCTGCGGGGCGGTCGGCGCCGCGTTGAGCGCGGCCAGGAGCCGGGCCGGGTCGCCCGGTGCGAGCAGCAGGCGCGGCGCGGTACCGGACAGGGCGCGTTCCAGCGCGTCCAGCGCCGGTGCGGTGCGCAGCGGACGCATGCCGAGTTCCCTGGCCATGGCCTCCTCGCCCGCGGCGTCGGTACGCATCCCGCCGTCGGCCCAGACCGGCCAGGCGGCGGCGAGCGTACGGCCCCGCCGCCTGCCCTCGCGGCGCCTGCGCTCCCGCTGTTCGGCGAAGTGGTCCAGGAACCCGTTGGCGAAGGCGTAGTCGGTCTGGCCGGCGTTGCCGAACGCCGCCGCCGCGGAGGACAGGGTGACGAAGTAGTCCAGCGGGTCGTCGCGGGTCGCGTCGTCGAGCAGCACCGTGCCGTGGACCTTGGCGGCGAGCACCGCCTCCGCGTCGGCCCGGTCCTTGCCCAGCAGCAGCCCGTCCCTGAGCACCCCGGCGGCGTGCAGGACGCCGCTGAGCGGTCCATGGGTCCGGCGGGCAGCGTCGATCAGCGTGCGTACGCCTGCGGGGTCGGCGACGTCGGCCCGTACCACGTGGGCGCCGATGGCCTCGATCCGCGCGCGGGCTTCGGGGCCCGGGGCGCTCCGGGCGGCGAGCACGATCCCGCCGCCCGGGTCGCCCGCGGCGCGCCGTACGGCCGCGATGTGCTCGGCGAGCAGCAGCCCCAGCGCGCCCGTGCCGCCGGTGATCACGTGGGCTCCGGAACCGGTGAACGCGGACTCGGCGCGGGCCGGCAGGGCCACCTGGCGCCAGGCACGGCGGGTGCGGCCCGCCGCGTCGACGCGGGCCTCGGGGTCGCCCGCCGAGCCGAGTTCGCGGACCACCGCGTCGCCCAGCGGTCCGTCCGCGACGGCCAGCACGCCGAAGTCGACCGCCGGGTGCTCCTTGCGCACCGAGCGCGCGAACGCGGCCATGGCCGGGAGGGCCGGCGAGGCGGCCGGGTCGCGGTGCACGAAGAGGTAGCGCAGCGCACCGCGCCGCTCCCGCTGCCAGGCCTGGAGGAACGCCATGGCGGTGTGGAAGCCGTGCTCCACCGCGCTGCCGGGGTCGGTGTCCTCGCCGGCCAGGTGCACCACGTGCACCTGCCCCGGCTGTCCGGCGCGGGCCGCCGCGGCCGCGTCGAATCCGGCGCCGGGCGCGATCCGCCGGGTGGCCGCGCCCGCGGCCGTCAGAGCAGCGGCCACCTGGTCCCCGGGAGAACCGGCGGCCAGCAGCAGAACGGTTCCGGCCACCTGCCGGCGGTCCCGCGGCGCGGGCTCCATGACCGGCTCGAACGCGGTGACCGCGTCCCTGGCGGGCACCGCCCGGAGCGTGAACTCCTCGATGGTGGCGACCACTTCGCCGGACCGGTCCAGGAGGGTCACGTCGAAGCGGAGCGTGCCGGCCGCGGCCGGGCGCGCGGCGGGCACGGCGTAGGCGTACATCTCCTCGGGCAGGTCGGCGTGGAGCCGGACCGAGCCCAGCGAGAACGGCAGGTACGACAGGGGGGCCGCCACGTCGCCGGCGCCGGGCGCGAGCCTGCCGGCCGTCTGCAGGGCCGCGTCGAGCAGCGCCGGGTGGAACACGTACGGGTCCGCGGGCCCGGTGTGCGCCGTGGGGAGCCGCAGTGCCGCCAGTGCCTCGCCCTCCCCCACGGCGAGTTCTTCGATCACCTGGAATCCGGGGCCGTAGTCGAAGCCCAGCCGGGAGAAGACGGCGTAGCAGTCCGGTCCGCCGTGGACGGTGGCGCAGCGGGCGCGGACGCCCGCCACGTCGACGCGCGCGGGGCGGCCTGCGGGCCCGCCGGGCAGCAGGGTGCCGTGGGCGTGCACCGTGGAGTCGGCGCCGTCGGTCCGTATCTCGAAGGACGTGCCGGAGCGGCCGCCGGTGAGCTGGATCACGAGCCGGTGCTCACCGCCGGCGGGGACCCGGACGGGGGCGGCCCACACGAGGCCGTCGACGCCGCGGACCGGCGTGCCGGTCGCCAGCTCACCGGCCAGCCGGGCCATCTCCAGATACGCCACGCCGGCCAGCACCGGTTCGCCGCCGACGACGTGGTCGCGGAGGAAGAACTCCTGCCCCGTCAGCGTCTTGGTGAACACCGGTCCGCCGGAGGTGGAGACGTCGGTGTCGAGCAGGGTCGGGTGCAGCCGTGCGGTGGCACGCCCGGGTGCGGCGGCCGGGCCGGTGTCCGGGGTGAACCAGTGCCGGGTGCGGGCGAACGGGTAGGTGGGCAGGGGCACCCGGCGGCGGGCCGCGCCCTGGTGCAGGGCCGCCCAGTCGGCCTCGGCGCCCGCCAGCCAGTCGTCCGCGACGGCGGTCAGGTCCCGGGTGGCGGTGGCCGGGCGGGGCGTGCGGCGCCGGTCGGCCTGTCCGGTGCGTACCGCGGACGAGCGGCCGGCGAGGTGCTCGGCCAGTTCGGCGCGGAGTGCGGCGGTGCCGTCGGCGACCACGGCGAGCCGGTGGGTCATCGCCTCACGGCCCACCTGAAGGGTGTACGCGAGGTCGCCCGGCGCCACGTCGTGGTCCGCCAGGTGGCCGGCGAGCCGTTCGGTGGCCTGCCGCAGCGCCTCGGGCGTGCGGGCGGAGAGCACGTACAACTGCTCCGCCGCCGGCTCCTCGCGGGTGTCCCGCATGGTGGGTTCCCCCAGGACGATGTGCGCGTTGGCCCCGCCGAAGCCGAAGGAGCTGACACCGCCGCGGCGCGGCAGTACGTTCCCGTCGGCGTCGCGCGGCCGTGGCCAGGGGCGGGCGGTCGAGGCGACCTCGAACGGGCCGCCGTCGAGTTCCAGGTGGGGGTTCTGCCGCTGGACGTGCAGGCTGGCCGGGATGGTGCCGTGCCGCAGCGCGAGCACGACCTTGAGCAGTCCGGCGATGCCCGCGGCGGCCTCCAGGTGGCCGATGTTGGTCTTGACCGAGCCGATGGCGCAGACGGGTGCCGCGGCGGGCCCGCGCCCGTCGCGCAGCCTGCGGAAGGCGGTGCTCAGCCCGGTGGTCTCGATCGGGTCGCCCAGGGCGGTGCCGGTGCCGTGTGCCTCGATGTAGCCGACGGTCTCCGGCGCCACGCCGGCCGCGCGGTACGCCTCGACCAGCAGGTCGGCCTGGGCGTCCGGGCCGGGCGCGGTGAGCGAGGTGGTGCGGCCGCCGTGGGCGGCGATGGCTGCCTTGATCACCGCGTGCACGGTGTCGCCGTCGTGCCGTGCCCGCTCGTCCGGCTTGAGGAGCACCACGCCGACGCCCTCGCCCCGTACGTAGCCGTCCGCCCGGCTGTCGAAGGTCTTGCAGCGGCCGTCCGGGCTGAGCATCGCGCCCTGGCTCAGGGCCTCGTGGACGGCCGGGGAGAGGACGAGGTTGACGCCGCCCGCGATCGCCAGGTCGCAGGTGCCGTCGCGGAGCGCGGCGCAGGCCTGGTGGACGGCGGTGAGCGAGCCGGAGCAGGCGGTGTCGACGGCCATGCTGGGGCCGCGCAGATCCAGCAGGTACGAGACCCGGTTCGGGATGACCGACAGGGCCGCGCCGGTGGCGGTGTGCCCCTGGGGCGCGCATCCGGCGGCGCGCTGGAGTTCCAGGTACTCGGCGTTGGCGACGCCGACGTAGACGCCGACGCGCTTTCCGGCCAGGTCGGACGGGCGGTAGCCGGCGTCCTCGACGGCCGACCAGACCACTTCCAGCATCAGCCGCTGCTGCGGGTCCATCAGTTCCGCCTCGCGCGGGGAGATCCCGAAGAAGGCGGCGTCGAAGCGGTCCACGTCGGGCACGAAGCCGCCCCAGCGGGTCTCCGGCCGGTCCCGCCAGTCCCAGCGCTCGGCGGGAACCTCCCCGATCAGGTCGTCCCCGGCGGCCAGGTGTGCCCAGAACTCCGCCAGGTCGGCGGAGCCCGGCAGGCGCGCGGCCATGCCGATGACCGCGATGCCGTCGCCGTGCGGTGCCTCGGCGGGTGCCGCGGCGGGCCGCGGTACGGCGGCGGGTGCCTCGGCGCGGGCGCCGAACCGTGCGGTCAGGTCGGCGGAGTGGTGTGCCCACAGGTGTCCGGCCAGTGCGGACAGTGTGCCGTGGCGGTAGAACAGCGTCGGGTAGACCGTGATGCCGTATGCCGTGCGCAGCTCGGCGCTCAGCGCGGTGAAGCGCACCGAGTTCATGCCTGCCTCGCCGAGCGGGGTGTGCGCGCCGATGTCCTCGGCGGGCACTCCGGTCAGGCGGCTCACCATGCCGGCCAGGTCGGCCATCAGCGCGTCGGTGTCCCCCGCGGGGTCCTCGGCGGTCTCCGGCCGCCCGGCGTCCGGGACGCCGAAGCGGGCCCGCAGTTCGGCGGGCGGCAGGGTGGCCAGTGTCGTGCGGTCGACCTTCTCGTTGAGGGTGCGCGGGAAGCCGGTCACCCGGATCAGCGCGTCCGGAATCATGTGGTCCGGGAGCCAGGCCGCCAGGTGCTCCCTGCTCGGGTGGGCCGCGCCGTCGTCGAGTACGTAACAGGCCAGCAGCGAGCGGTCGCCGCCGCCCTGGCCGCGGGCCACCACCACGGCGTCGCGGACGCCCGGCAGCCGCCGCAGGGCCGTCTCGATCTCCGCCGGCTCCACCCGGTGGCCGCGCACCTTCACCTGGGAGTCGAGCCGCCCCAGGTAGCTGATCCTCCCGTCGGGCAGCCGGCGCACCAGGTCGCCCGTGCGGTACATCCGCGCGTCGGGCGCGGTCGCGAACGGGTCGGGCAGGAAGCGCTCGGCGGTCAGCTCGGGGCGCCCCAGGTAGCCGTCGGCCACTCCGTCGCCGCCGATGTACAGCTCACCGGCCGCGCCGGTCGGCATCGGCCGGCGGGCGCTGTCGAGCACGTACAGACGGGTGTTGGCGATGGGCGAGCCGATGGTCACCGGCTCGCCCCGGCGCAGCCGGGCGGCCGCCGACCAGATGGTGGTCTCGGTCGGGCCGTAGAGGTTCCACACCTCGCGGTTGCCGGCGAGCAGGGCCTCGGCCGTGTCACCGGACAGTGCTTCGCCGCCGCACAGCACGGTGAGCGAGGGATTTCCCCGCCACCCGGCGGCCAGCAGCATGGCCCAGGTGGCGGGGGTGGCCTGGATGACCGTGGCCGCGCTGCCCTCGACCGCCTCCCGCAGCCGCAGTCCGTCCTGGGCGACCTCGGTCGGCAGCACCTCCACCGTGCCGCCGGTGATCAGCGGCAGGTACAGCTCCAGGCCCGAGATGTCGAAGCAGACCGTGGTCAGCGCGAGCAGGGTGTCCCGCGGCCCGAAGCCGGGCTCGCGCGCCATCGACCACAGGAAGTTGGTCAGCGCCCGGTGCGGGACCTGTACGCCCTTGGGGCGGCCGGTCGATCCGGAGGTGTAGAGGATGTACGCGGCGTCCGACGGGCCGGCGGGGCCGGGCGAGGGGGCCGCGGGCGGCTCCTGGTCCGCGTCGACGAGCAGCCGGGGCACCGTCCCGTTCCACGGGGCCTCGACGGTGCTGTGGGTGATCATCAGGTGCAGTCCGGCGTCGTCGGCCATGTAGGCGAGCCGCTGCCCCGGGTACGCGGGGTCGAGCGGGACGTAGGTACCGCCGGCGGCCTGCACGGCGAGCAGGGCCACCGGCAGGCCGGCGTCACGCGGCAGCAGGACGCCGACGGTGCGGCCCCGGCCGACGCCGGCGGCGGTGAGGCGGGACGCGAGGGCCGCCACCTGGTCGCGGAGCCCGCGGTAGGTCAGCTCGGTGCCGCCGTACCGGACCGCCACGGCTTCCGGGCGGGCCTCGGCCTGACGGCGCACCAGGTCCCAGACGAGGGTGTCCGCCGGGATGTCGACGGCGGCGGGCGGCGCGAGCAGCGCGCGCTCGCCCGCGGTCAGCAGCTCCAGGTCACCGACCGTGGTCGCGGGCGCGCCGACGGCGGAGGTCAGCAGGGTGACGAAGTGCTCTCCGAAGCGCTCCACCGTGGCGGGGTCGAACAGGTCCGGGTTGTACTTGAGCGTGTACCGGCAGCCTTCGGGGTGGTCGACGAGATCGAGGGTGAGGTCGAACTCGCCCTCCTGGTGCACGCCGTCCACCCGGCCCCGCACCACGCCGTCGTCCCGCAGGTCGCGGGCCCAGTTGTGGAAGTAGAAGGCCACGTCGAAGAGGGCGTCCGGGGCGCCCGGGTCCGCCCGCCGCAGGTCCTCGGCGAGGGTGAGCAGCGGATAGGCACTGTGCTCCAGGGCCCCCAGGACCGTGCGGTGGACGCGGCGGGCCAGGTCGCGGAAGGGCTCCTCGCCGTCGACCCGTTCGGCCAGCACGACCATGTTCATGAAGTAGCCGAGCACGTCGTCGTATCCGTCGGCCGGGCGGCCCGCCGTGGGGGTGCCGACGGTGAGGTCGGCCTGGTCGCCGTAGCGGTACAGCAGCGCGAAGTAGCCCGCCAGCAGGACGCTGGACAGGGACGTCCGCGCCTCGGCCGCGAGGGCGCGGGCCCGGTCCGTCACCGCCGCCGGAACGCGTCCCTGGACGCTCGCGCCGCGGAACGTGGGCACCGGCGGCCGCGAGCGGTCCAGTGGCAGCGGCGTACCGGTCCGCCGGCCCCGCAGGCGTTCGAGCCAGTAGGTGCGCAGGCGTTCCGCCTCCGGCCCGGCGAGCAGTTCGCGCTGCCAGGTGACGAAGTCGGCGAACCGGCGGTCGGGCCGGCCGGCCGGCAGCGGGCGGCCGGCCCGCAGTGCGCGGTGTCCGCGCTCGACCTCGGCCAGCAGCACCGGGATGGACAACCCGTCGAGCACCAGGTGGTGCACCGTCAGGCACAGCGCCTGCCGGCCATCGCCGAGAGTGTAGAGCGTCGCGCGCAGCAGTGGCCCGTCGGCCAGGTCGAACGGCTGCCGCAGGTCGGCGGCTATCCGGTCCCGGAGGTCGCGGTCCGTCACGGAGGTGAGGAAGACCTGCTGGAACGGGAGTTCCGGTTCGGCCGCGATGTGGACGTACGGGCCGTCGCCGTCCGTACGGGCCGTGGCGCGCAGTTCCTCGTGCCGGTCGAGCAGGTCCTGCAGGACCACGCGCAGGGTGAGCACGTCGACGCCGGCGTCGAGCCAGAAGGCGAGCGGCAGGTTGTAGGCGTGGTTCCCCGGCGCGATCTGCTCGATCACCCAGAGGGCCCGCTGGCCTTCCGACAGGGGGTGGGTGGTCAGGCCGGCGTCACCGCGGGGGCGGAGGACGGTCCGCGCCTCCGGTGGGGCGGTGGGCACGGCCGGGGTGGCCGGCGAGGGCGCGGGCGGGGCCGCCGGGGCTGCTGGAGCCGTGGGCGCGGGGGCCTCGGGGGCCTCGTCTCCGGCGGCCGGTGCCGTGGCGGTGGCGGGCACGCGGGCGGCCGGAACCGTGGTGACGGGCCCCTCGACGGCCGGAGCCGTGATGTCCGGCGCTTCGGCAGCCGCGGCCGTGGTGTCCGCCGCCTCGGCCGCGGAGTCCGTCGTGGCGGCGGTCACCGCCTGGGCGAGCCAGCCGGACGCCAGGTGCGCGGTCAGCTCCCGCAGGGTCGGGAGCCGGAAGAACTCGTCGAGCGGCACGGTGACGCCGAATGCCTCGTCCACGACGGACACGATCTTCATCCCGCTGAGCGAGTCGAACCCGTAGTCCATCAGCGGGCGGTCGGGATCGATCCGCTCGTCCAGCTTCAGGACCCGTTCCAGCAGTTCCCGCAGCCGCTCGCCGACCACTGCTTCCGGATCGGGACGCGTCACGGCCGTCACCGCCTCTCCCCCGTCGTGCCGCCCCACGGCGGCCGTCACTGTCGCCGGGACGTGCGCCGGCTCGGGCACGTCCGCCGCCCCCGCCCGTACGGCGCCTTCGCGCCGCGCGACCAGTACGTGCTGTCCCAGCTCGGCGTCCTCGGAGCCGAGCGCCTCGATGTCCGTCCAGCCCTCTTCCCGGAGCAGCCGGGTCCAGCCGGCCGGCGGGGCCAGTGGCGAGCCGGGGATGCGCAGTTCGCCGTCCTCGAAGGCCCACCAGCCCTCCATCACCCCGCCGCCGAGCGTCAGATACGGCCGGAGGGCGGTCAGTTCGTTGAGGATCAGCATGCCGCCGGGCCGCAGCACGGCCTTGATCCTGCGCAGTGTGGCCCGCAGGTCCTTGGTGGCGTGTACGACGTTGGTGGCCAGGACCAGGTCGGCCGAGCCGGGCGGGAAGTCCTGGGCGGCGAAGTCGCGTTCCAGGTTGAGCAGCGCGAACCGGACGAACGGGTACCGCGCGGCGAACCGGTCCCGGCCGTGTTCGAGAAAGCGCGGCGAGATGTCGGTGAAGGTGTAGCCGACGCGGCCGGGCCGGCCGGCCGGCAGCGGGAGCACCCGTTCGCTCGTGGCTCCGGTCCCGGCGCCCAGCTCCACCACCTGGAGCGTCTCGTCCCCGGGGAGCAGCGGGAGCCGGGCGTCCAGGAAGTCGCGGGCCGTGTCGGCCACCAGGCGGTTGAAGTGGTCGGTGAGCGGGTTGCCCCGGTAGAGGTTCTGCACCAGCTTCATCGAGCCGTCGGGGAACATGATCTCGGTGCCGACCAGCTCGCCGCGCAGGAGCCGTGGGTACCCGTGCAGGAACGCGCGGTTGAGGGTGGCCGTGGGCGCGATGTCCGGGTGCGCGGCCGCGACGCGGTCGAACTCGGCCTCCCACCCGTCCGCGGCCCGGACGGCCCCTTCCCCGGTGACTGCGGCGGTGGTGGTGAAGCGGTCGCCGTCGCGGGTGAGGAACCCGGCTTCGGTCAGCAGGCCGAGCACCGCTTCGTGCAGGCGCCGGAACTTGTCCCGGATGCCGAGCCGGCCGCGCAGTTCCTCCGCGTGGTGGCGCTCGCCCGGACTCCGGAAGACGCCCATCCGCCGGTACACGCCGAGCAGTCCGGACACCGAGGCCGCGTCCAGCGCCGCGTACCCGGTGAGCACCCGGGTGACGGCGGGGTCGGTGCCCGGCGCGGTGTGCGGGTGTCCGCTCGCGTCGGCGGCCGCGTCCGTACGGCCGTCGCCGGGCGCCGGGGCCTGGGCGCCGGTCCCGGCGGCGGGCGGCCGTGGGATCCAGTGGCGCTTGCGGGCGAACGGGTAGCCGGGCAGTTCGATCCTGCGGGCGGCCCCGGGGGTGATCCGCGACCAGTCGACCTCGGCGCCGGTCACCCAACGCTCGGCCACCGCCGCCAGGTCACGCCGCGTGAGTGCCTCGTCCAGGGCGGCGGCCTCGTCGGGGGAGGGCCGTACCGCGGTGCGGGCGGCCCGGCCGGTGCGGACGCGGTCGTCCTCGCCGCCCGCCGCGTACGTCTCCAGCAGGGCGACGGCCTCGGCCACCGAGCCGACGGGCAGGGCCAGGCGGAACTCGTGTGCCGTACGGCCGGACTGGAGGGTGTGCGCGACATCGGCGAGCCGCGGGTACCGGCCGCCGTCCTCCGCGCGGGTACCGGCGGGCCGGAGACCGGCCACCGCCTGCGCCACCGCGCCGATGGTCTCGGCCGCCTTGGCCGCCTGCGGCAGCCGGGTGCCCAGCTCCGATGCCAGCAACGCGTGGAAGCGGGCGCGCTCGGTCATGCCGAAGCCGCAGTCGACCAGGTCGGTTCCGAGGTCGAGCGTCTCGGGCGGTACGCCGGCCAGTCCGGCGGCCAGCCGCAGGCAGCGGCGTCGGGCGTCCGCCAGCGCGTCGTCGGCGGTCGCGGTGTCCCGTGGGGCACCGCGGCGCAGGAACGCCGCGAGGTCCGTGGCGTAGGCCCGCAGCCGGTCCGCGCTCTTGGCGGAGAGCACCAGCACCTGCGCCCCGTCGGGCCCGTCCGGTTGCGGCGCGTCGGCCGGCAGGTGCTCCTCCATGACCACGCAGGCGTTGGCGCCGCCCGCGCCGAACGAGCTGACGACGGCCCGCCGCGGCAGTTCCCCGGGGGTGCCGTCCGTGCCGGGCCGCGTCTTCCGTGCCCAGGGCTGGAGGGTCTGCTGCACCTCGAAGGGCGTCACCGTGAAGTCGATCTCCGGGTTGGGGCGTTCCGAGTGCAGGGACGGCGCCAGCATCCCGTGCCGGAACTGGAGCAGCACCTTGGTCAGGCCGGCGATGCCGGCCGCCGACTCCAGGTGGCCGATGTTCGTCTTCACCGAGCCGACCGCGACGGCCGGCCGTTCCGTGCGGCGTGCCGGGTCGACGGGCCCGCCGAACGCCTCGGTCAGCCCGGCGATCTCAATCGGGTCGCCGAGCAGGGTGCCGGTGCCGTGCGCCTCCACGTAGCCGACGGTGTCCGCGCCGACTCCGGCGCGGTGCAGGGCCGCGCGGATCACGGCGCCCTGGGCGGCCGCGCTCGGCACGGTGTAACCGCCGCTGTTGCCACCGGAGTTGACGGCCGATCCGCGGACCACGCCGAGCACGCGGTCACCGTCCGCGACCGCCGCCGCCAGGGGCTTGAGCAGGACGGCGCCGACGCCCTCGCCGTCGACGAAGCCGTCCGCGTCCGCGCCGAACGCCTTGAGCCGGTCGTCGCGGGCGAGCATCCCGGCCCGGGCCAGCCCGCGCAGGTGCTTCGGGTGCAGGATGAGGTTGACCCCGCCCGCCAGCGCGGCGGCGCACTCGCCCGACCTGATGCTCTGGCAGGCCAGGTGCAGGGCGGTCAGCGAAGCCGAGCACGCGGTGTCCACCGCCATGCTGGGGCCGGTGAAGTCGAAGGTGTAGGACACCCGGTTGGCGACGGACCAGTGGCGGGAGTGGGCGTCGGTCGGCACGCCGAGCGCGTTCGCCTCGCCGCCCATCCATTCGTAGTCGCTGCCCATCACGCCGGCGAACACGCCGACCGGGCCCTGGGCGGCGAGCACGGCCGCCGGGTATCCGGCGTCGTCCAGGGCCGCCGCCGCGGTCTGGAGGAACAGGCGTTCCTGGGGGTCCATCGCTTCGGCCTCCGCGGGCGAGATGTGGAAGAACAGCGGGTCGAACGCGTCGACGTCGTCGAGGAAGCCGGCCCACTTGCTGTAGGAGCCGCGCTGTCCGGCCGGGTCGTGGTGCGCGTCCGCGTCCCAGCGGTCGGCGGGCACCTCCCGTATGCAGTGCCGGCCCGCGGCCAGGTGGTCCCACAGCTCGCCGACCGTGCGGGCCAGCGGGTAGCGTCCGGCGACCCCGATGACGGCGATGCGGTCGTCGGCGCTCTCCTCGGCCGGTGCCGCGCCCGCGGCAGCGATGGGCGCGGGGGCGTCGGCGAACAGCTTGCCGACGAGGAAGTCCGCCACGGCTCGTGGTGTGCGCCGGTCGAAGACCAGGGTCGCGGGGAGCCGCAGCTTGGTGCGTGCGCTGAGTTTGTTGCGCAGTTCCACGGCGGTCAGCGAGGTGAAGCCCAGGCGCAGGAACTCGGCGTCGGGGTCGATGTCGGCGGCCGAGTCGTGCTTGAGCGCCGCCGCGGCCTCCCGCAGCACCAGTTCCCTGACGACACGCTCGCGCTCCGCCGTGGGAACGGCGCGCCAGCCGGCGCTCTCACGGGCGGCGGGCCCGCCGTCGGCGGGGCCACCGGCGGCGCGCGCGGCCGGCCGGGGCCGCGCCGGGGCGGGTGTGCGGAACAGCGCCGGCGGTCCGCCCGTCGCAGGGTCCGTCACCGTACGGTCGAGCCGGGCCGCGACCAGGTGGGCCCGGTCCGTGACGACGGCGGCGTCGAGGAGTGCCAGG
Organism: Streptomyces sp. NPDC018045; assembly: GCF_044327445.1. Taxonomy (NCBI): domain Bacteria; kingdom Bacillati; phylum Actinomycetota; class Actinomycetes; order Kitasatosporales; family Streptomycetaceae; genus Streptomyces; species Streptomyces sp. NPDC018045. Next base: position 16,203 of record NZ_JBIRFL010000027.1, on the reverse strand, counting down.
CCCTCCTCGGTGGCCAGGGGGAGCACCCCGGCGTCGGTCAGCCGTGCCAGGTCGGCCGTGTCGAGCTGTTCCGTCAGGGCGCTGGGCTGCGCCCACAGGCCCCAGCCCAGCGACAGGGCGGGCAGGCCCAGACCGCGCCGGTGGTGTGCCAGGGCGTCGAGGAAGGCGTTGGCGGCGGCGTAGTTGCCCTGGCCGGCGGTGCCCAGAGTGGCGGCGACGGAGGAGAACAGGACGAAGGCGGACAGGCCGCGGTCGCGGGTCAGTTCGTGCAGATGCCAGGCGCCGTCGGCCTTGGCGGCCAGCACCGAGCGCAGCCGCTCGGGTGTCAGGGAGCCGATCACGCCGTCGTCCAGCGCGCCGGCCGCGTGGACGACGGCGCGCAGCGGACGGTCCCGCGGGACGGTCGCCAGCAGGCCGGCGAGGGCCGTGCGGTCGCTGACGTCGCACACCGCGGAGGTCGCCGTCGCGCCCAGCGCGGTCAGTTCGTCGGCGAGCTCCGGCGCCCCTCGGCGGCTCGCCAGCAGCAGATGGCGGACGCCGTGCGCGGTCACCAGGTGCCGGGCCACGAGCCGGCCCAGGGTGCCGGACGCCCCGGTGACCAGGACCGTGCCGTCGGTGGGGAAGGCGGGCCGCGCGGGGGTGCCGGGCGCGTTCGCGCGGACCAGCCTCGGTACGCGGATCCGGCCGTCCCGGATCAGGGCCTGGGGTTCGCCGGCGGCCATCAGCTCCGGCAGCAGCCGGGGCAGGCCGTCCATGTCGTCGGTGTCGACGAGCACGATGCGGTCCGGGTTCTCCGTCTGCGCGGCCCGAACCAGGCCCCACGCCGCGGCAGCGGCGGGGTCCGGTCCGGCGTCGGTGCCGTCGGGGGACGGTACGGCGCGGTGGGTCGCGACCACGAGGCGCGCGTCCCCGGCCGCCGCGTCGGTGAGCCAGGTCTGCAGGCCGGCGAGGACCGCGGAGGTCACCGTCCGGACGCGGCCGGGCAGGTCGCCCTCGGCGGGCGGGCAGCGCAGCGTCGTCACGTCCGCGACAGTGGCCGCCTGTCCGGGGGCGGCCGGTGCGGGGATCCAGTCCAGCTCGTACAGCGCGGCGTCCCCCGGTCCCCCGGCGAGTGCCGTGCCGAGCGGCCGCAGCGTCAAGGAGCCCGCGGACAGCAGACCGTGGCCGGTGCCGTCGGCGATGTGCAGGGCCGTCGAGCCGTCCGTCAGCGGGGTCAGGCGCGCCCGCAGGCCGGTCGCCTCCGCCGCGGCGTCCGCGTCCAGCCACCGTACGTCGCTCCAGGAGAACGGCAGCGCGGGCCCTTGTGTCACGTCCAGCGCGTGCAGGGCGGCGTCGAGCAGCGCGGGGCGGACCGGTTCGGGCAGGGACACCTCGGCGAACAGTTCGCCGTCGTGCCGCCACAGCGCGCGCAGGCCCCGGAAGGCCGGGCCGTACTCCAGTCCCCGGTCGCTCCGGTCGGCGTACCAGGAGGTGAGGTCCACCGCTTCGGCGCCCGGGGGCGGCCACGCGGCGAGGTCCGGCAGGGCCGGGCCCTCGTCCGGCGCCGCGTCCGCCGTGGCGAGTGTGCCGGTGGCGTGCAGCCGCCAGCCGTCCTGCGGGAGGCGGGCGTACAGCCGCAGGGGCCGGTGGCCGCCGTCGGCGGAGTCCAGCAGCAGTTGGATCTCGGTTTCGCCGTCTTCGGGCACCACCACGGGTGCCTGGAGGGTGAGTTCGTCCACCGGGTGGCCGGTGTGCAGCGCCATGTCCAGCAGGGCGGTGCCGGGTACGACGACGCGGCCCCGGACCCGGTGGTCGGCCAGCCACGGGTGCGACCGCAGCGACAGCCGTCCGGTCAGGACCGTCTGCCCGGCGTCCGCCAGGTCGACGGGGGCGGACAGCAGTGGGCGCGGCTCCCGCAACCAGTACGGTTTCGGCTGGAAGGCGTACGTGGGCAGTGCCACGGTGCGGGCGCCGGTGTCCGCGAAGAACGGCTGCCAGTCGACCGGCACGCCCCGGGCGTACAGCTCGGCCACCGACAGCAGGAACCGGCGGGGCGCGTCCTCGCCCCGGCGCAGCGACCCGACGGCGGTCACGGCGCGGTCGCCGTCCTGCGCGATCTCCTCGATGCCGGCCGTCAGCACGGGGTGCGCGCTGCACTCGACGAAGATCCGGTGCCCTTGGTCCAGGAGGGCGCCGACGGCCGTCTCGAAGCGGACGGTGTTGCGGAGGTTGCGGTACCAGTAGTCGGCGTCGAGTTCCGCGGTGTCCAGGACGTCGCCGGTCAGGGTCGAGTGGAAGGGCAGCGGCGCGGACCGGGGGGCGATACCGGCCAGGTCCGTACGGATACGGTCGCGGATGCGCTCGACGTGCGCCGAGTGCGAGGCGTAGTCCACCGGGATGCGGCGGGCCCGTACGTCCTCGGCCGCGCAGTGCGCCAGCAGCTCGTCCAGCGCCTCGGTGCCGCCGGAGACCACCGTCATACGGGGGCCGTTGAGGGCGGCCACGGAGATCCGGCCGTCCCGGGCACCGAGCAGGGTGCGGGTTTCCTCCGCCGGCAGGGCCACGGCCACCATGCCGCCTTCACCGGCGATCTCCAGCAGCGCACGGGAGCGCAGCGCGACCACGCGGGCGCCGTCCTCCAGGGAGAGGCCGCCGGCCACGCAGGCGGCGGCGATCTCGCCTTGAGAGTGCCCCACGACGGCGGACGGCACCAGTCCGGCGGACCGCCAGACCTCGGCCAGGGACACCATGACCGCCCACAGCACGGGCTGCACGACGTCCACCCGGGACAGTGCCGCCTCGTCGTCGATGACGTCCCACAGCGACCAGTCGACCAGGCCGCTCAGCGCCCGCCCGCACTCGTCCATCCGCGCGGCGAACACCGGGGAGGAGGCCCGCAGCCCCTTGGCCATGCCGACCCACTGCGAGCCCTGTCCGGGAAACACCCACACGGCCCCGGATTCGGGTGCGGTGGAGCCTTCCACCACCAGCGGTGACGACTCCCCCGCCGCCAGGGCGGACAAGCCGGCCAGCAGCTCGGCGCGGTCCTGGGCGACGACCACCGCACGGTGTTCGAACGCCGACCGGGTGGTCACCGTGGCGAACCCGATGTCGAGCGGGCGCGCGCCGGCGTCGGACCGTACGTGGTCCAGCAGCCGCGCCGCTTGGGCGCGCAGTGCCGCTTCGGTCACACCCGACACGACGACCGGTGCCGGGTGCTCCGCGGGCGGCGCGTCCCCGGGGGTGTCCGTGGCCTCGGCGGGTGCCTGCTCGATGATCACATGCGCGTTGGTGCCGCTGGCCCCGAACGAGGAGACGCCGGCCCGGCGCGCCCGGCCGGTCTCCGGCCACGCACGCTGCTCGGTCAGCAGCTCGACCGCCCCCGACGACCAGTCCACATGCCGCGATGGGACATCCACATGCAGCGTCCTCGGCAGCACACCGTGCCGCAACGCCTGCACCATCTTGATGATGCCGCCGACGCCGGCGGCCGCCTGCGCATGGCCGATGTTCGACTTCAATGACCCGAGCCACAGCGGCTCCGTACGGTCCTGCCCGTACGTCGCCAGCAGCGCCTGCGCCTCGATCGGGTCACCCAGCGTCGTACCCGTGCCGTGCGCCTCGACCGCGTCCACGTCCGCCGCCGACAGCCCCGCGCTCGCCAGCGCGTCGCGGATGACCCGCTGCTGGGCGGGGCCGTTGGGAGCCGTCAGCCCGCTGGAGGCGCCGTCCTGGTTGACGGCCGAGCCGCGCACCACGGCCAGCACGCGGTGGCCGTTGCGCCGCGCGTCCGAGAGCCGTTCCAGGACCAGTACGCCCACGCCCTCGGACCAGCCCGTGCCGTCCGCCGCGTCCGAGAACGCCTTGCACCGGCCGTCCGGCGACACGGCGCGCTGGCGGGAGAACTCCACGAACGTCGTCGGTGTGGACATCACCGCCACGCCGCCCGCGAGGGCGAGCGAGCACTCCCCCGACCGCAGCGACTGCGCCGCCAGGTGCAACGCCACCAACGACGACGAACACGCCGTGTCCACCGTCACCGCCGGCCCCTCGAACCCCAACGTGTACGCCACCCGGCCGGACGCCACACTCGGCAGGCTGCCGGTCAGCAGTTGCCCCTCCAAGCCGCTCGCGGCGCCGGCGAGCCGGGACGCGTAGTCGCTGTACATCACGCCCGCGAACACGCCGGTGCGGCTGCCGCGCAGCGATGCGGGGGCGATGCCCGCGCGCTCCAGCGCCTCCCAGGAGGACTGGAGCAGCAGTCGCTGCTGTGGGTCGGTGGCCAGGGCCTCCCGTGGCGACATCCCGAAGAACCCGGCGTCGAACTCCGCGGCGTCGTGGAGGAAACCGCCGTGCCGGGTGTAGCTCGTGCCGGGCCGGTCCGGGTCGGGGTCGTACAGCCCGTCGAGGTCCCAGCCGCGGTTCGCGGGGAAGGCGGACACCGCGTCCACACCGTCGACGGCGAGCTGGTGCAGTTCCTCGGGCGACGTCACACCGCCGGGGAACCGGCACGCCATGCCCACGATCGCGACCGGGTCCTGGCCCGCCGACTCCAGCCGTGCCAGCTTCCCACGGGTGTGCCGCAGCTCGGTGGTGACCCGCTTCAGGTAGGCGAGCAGCTTCTCGTCGCTCATGTTCTCAGGGCCTTCCCAGCTCATTGTCGATCAAGGAAAAGAGTTCGTCCGCGTCGGCCGCGGCGATCTCCTGGTCGTGCACCGGCTCCGGCGTGTCCTCGGCGGTCACCGTGGCCAGCAGCTCCCACAGCCGGGCGGTGACGGCCGAGCGCAGCGCGTCGTCGCCGACGGCGGCCAGCCGCGCCTCCAGCAGGTCCAGGCCGGCGAGGACCGAGGGCGTGCCGGGGTCCGGCGGCGCGGCCGGGGCCGGTGGTGCGTCGGGGGCCTGTGGTGGGGCCGCGGGCTGGTTCGGGGGCTGTTTCGGGGTGAGCCGTTCCAGCAGGTGCCGCGCCAGTGCGGCCGGGCTCGGGTGGTCGAAGGTGACCGTGGCGGCCAGCGTGAGACCGGTCAGGGCGCCGATCCGGTTGCGCAGTTCCAGGGCCGTCAGCGAGTCGAAGCCCAGCTCGGTGAAGCCCCGGTCGAAGGGCACGTCGCCCGTCCCCGGCCGGCCCAGCGCGGTCGCGATCTCCGTCTGCACCATGCGCCGCACCGCCGGCTCCCGGTCGTGGCCGGGCAAGGTGAGCAGCCGGTCGCGGAAGGTCCGCGTCGGCCCGCCGGTTCCGGCGCCCGCCGTGTCGGTGGCGCGGACGGGCCGATGGCCGGGCCCGGATGCGGGCCGGGGCCGCCCGCGGAGCATCGTGGGCAGTTCGGCTTCCCGCGCTCCGGAGCGGTCGAACCGGGCGGGTACCAGGTGCGCCCGGTCCGCGCCGAGCACGAGGTCGAACAGGGCCAGCCCGTCGTCCGTGGGCAGGGGCCGCAGCCCCATCCGGAGCATCCGCCGCAGGTCGGCGTCGCCGAGCCGGCCGGTCATGCCGGTGCGCTGTTCCCACAGGCCCCACCCCAGGGAGAGGGCGGGCAGGCCCAGGCCGCGCCGGTGGTGGGCCAGCGCGTCGAGGAAGGCGTTCGCCGCCGCGTAGTTGGCCTGTCCGGCCAGGCCGATCGTGGCCGAGACCGAGGAGAACAGCACGAACGCCGACAGGCCGAGGTCGCGGGTCAGCTCGTGCAGGTGCCAGGCCGCGTCCGCCTTCGTGGCGAGGACCGCGGTGAGCTGATCCGGCGTCAGCGACAGCGCCGCACTGTCGTCCATGACCCCGGCCGCGTGCACGACGGCCCGCAGCGGCGCCGCCGCCGGGATGGCCGCGACGGCCTCCGCCAGCGCGGCCCGGTCGGTGACGTCGCAGGCGGCCGCCCGGACGGTGGCGCCCGCCGCGGTCAGCTCCGCGACCAGGTCGGCCGCGCCGTCGGCAGCCGGGCCGCCGCGGCTGAGGAGCAGCAGGTGGCGCACGCCGTGCGCGGTCACCAGGTGCCGGGCCACGGTGGCGCCGAGTCCACCGGTCCCGCCGGTGATCAGGACGGTTCCGCCGGTGCCGAGAGGCAGGTGGCCGGGGTCGGGTACGGGGACGGAGCCGCGCGCCAGCCGGGGCGCGAGGACCCGGCCGGAGGCCAGGGCGAGCTGCGGTTCGCCCGTCGCCAGGGCCCGGTCCAGCGCATCGGCCGCCGGTCCGCCGGTGCCGTCGGAGTCCAGCAGGACGATCCGGCCGGGGTGTTCCGTCTGCGCCGCCCGCAGCAGTCCCCATACGGTGGCGGCGGCGAGGTCGATACGGGTGTCCGGCTCCACGGCCACGCCCCGCCGCGTACGGACCACCAGCCGCGATGTGCCGTCTTCGTGGTCCCGCAGCCACTTCTGGACGTCGCGCAGGACGGACTGCGCGGTGGCGTGAACGGCGTCCGGCAGGTCCGTCCCGTGTGTCGTCGCCTCGTCCGCCGTCACCTCCAGCACGTCCGTCGTGGTGTCCGTGGCCACCGGACCGCCGGACGCGGCGGCCTCCCGCCACTCGACCTGGAACAGGCCGGGGTCGAAGCGCCGGGCGTCCAGCGGCCGCAGGGCGAGGGATGCGACCGTCAGCACCTCGATCCCGCTGCCGTCGGTGACGGCCAGCGACGCCCGGTGCTCACCGGCCGGGCTGATCCGCACCCGGAGCCGGGACGCGCCCACGGCCGTCAGCCGCACGCCGGACCACGAGAACGGCACGAGCGGGCCGGGGCCCGCCTCCAGCACCAGGGGGTGCAGTGCCGCGTCGAGCAGCGCGGGGTGTACGTGGAAGGGGCCCGCCTCGTCCCGCAGCGCCATCTCCGCGAGGAGGTCGGCACCGTGCCGCCAGACCGCCTGGAGGTTGCGGAACGCCGGGCCGTATTCCAGGCCGCGTTCGGCGAGCCGGTCGTACCAGTCCGAGAGGTCCATCGGGGTGGCCCCGGGCGGGGGCCACGCGGTCAGTGTGGCGCCCGGTGCGCCGCCGGTGTCCGTACCGACGCGGCCGGTGGCGTGCAACTGCCATTCCCCGTCGCCGTCACCGCGGACGCGGCCGTGGATCCGGACCGCGCGCAGGCCCGTCTCGTCGGGTGCCGCCGCGCGGAGCTGCACCTCGGCCTCGCCCCGCTCCGGGATGACCAGCGGCGTGTGCAGGGTCAGCTCCGCCACCAGGCCGCCGACGCACAGGGCCATCTCCAGCAGCGCCGTTCCGGGCACCACGATCCGGCCCCGTACGCGGTGGTCGGCCAGCCAGGGGCGGGTCCGGAGCGACAGGTGTTCCGTGCGGAGGGTGCCGTCGCCGTCGGCGAGTTCCACGGCACGTCCCAGCAGCGGCTGGTCGGCCTTGGCGTCGAGCCAGTACCGCCGGCGCCGGAAGGCGTAGGTCGGCAGGTCGATGCGGGATGCTCCGGCGCCGGCGAACGCCCGGCTCCAGTCCACCGCCGTACCGCGCGTCCACACCTCCGCCACGGACGTCAGGAACCGGTCCAGTCCGCCTTCGCCGCGCCGCAGCGTCCCCGAGACGACGGCCGGGGCCGGCGTCCGGGCGTGGCCGTCCAGGACTTCCTGGACGGCGGTGACGAGCACCGGGTGGGAGCCGACTTCGATGAAGGTGCGGTGGCCTTGTCCGGCCAGTGCCTCCACGGCCGACCGGAAGTGCACGGTCTGCCGCAGGTTGCGGTACCAGTAGCCCGCGTCCACCAGCCCCTCGCCCAGCCAGTCCCGGTCGACGGTCGAGTAGAACGGCACCTGTGCGGGGCGGGGGTCCAGGTCCGCCAGCACCCGGGCGAGTTCGTCCTCGATCAGCTCGACGTGGGAGGTGTGCGAGGCGTAGTCCACCGGGACCTTGCGGGCCCGGCCGCCCTCCGCCTCGCAGGCGGCCAGCAGTTCGTCCAGTGCCTGCGGGTCACCGGCGACCACCGTGGCCGACGGGCCGTTCAGCGCCGCGATCTCCAGGCGGTCCGCCCACGGCTCGATCCGGGACCGCACCTGCGCCGGGGGCAGCGCCAGTGACACCATCCCGCCGAGGCCGGCCAGCCCCTCGGCGATCGCCTGTGACCGCAGGGCGACCACCCGTGCCGCGTCCCGCAGGGACAGCGCGCCGGCCACGCACGCCGCCGCGATCTCGCCCTGGGAGTGCCCCACCACCGCCGCCGGCTCGACACCGTACGAGCGCCACAGGGCCGCGAGCGAGACCATCACCGCCCAGGACGCCGGCTGCACCACGTCCACCCGTTCGAGCGTCGGCTCGCCGGGGTGCTGCCGCAGTACGCCTTCGAGGTCCCAGTCCACGAACTCGGCCAGTGCCGCGGCACAGGCGCGGAGCCGTTCCGCGAACGCCGGTGCCTGGTCCAGCAGTCCGGCCGCCATCCCGGCCCACTGGGAGCCCTGGCCGGGGAAGACGAAGACCACCCGGTCACCGGGGTGGCGGGCCGCTCCGGTGACCGCGTGCGGAACGTGCTCGTCCCGCGCCACCGCGTCCAGTCCGGCCAGGAGGGTCCCCCGGTCGGCGGCCACGACGACGGCACGGTGCTCGAACTCCGTACGGGACGCCGCCAGTGACCACCCGACGTCCACCGGGCGCAGCTCCGTGTCGGACGCCACCCGTTCCCGCAGCCGGTCGGCCTGGGCGCGCAGCGCGGCTTCGGACGCGCCCGACACCACCACCGGCAGGGGGTGTTCCGGCGCCGCGGTGCGCTCCGGTGCGGCGGTGGTGGCCGTGGGCGCCTGCTCGATGATGACGTGTGCGTTGGTGCCGCTGATGCCGAACGACGAGACGCCGGCCCGGCGCGCCCGCCCGGTCTCCGGCCACGCACGCTGCTCGGTCAGCAGCTCGACCGCCCCCGACGACCAGTCCACATGCCGCGACGGGACATCCACATGCAGCGTCTGCGGCAGCACACCGTGCCGCAAGGCCAACACCGTCTTGATCACGCCTGCGACGCCCGCGGCTGCCTGTGTGTGGCCGATGTTCGACTTCAGCGATCCCAGCCACAGCGGCTCCGTACGGTCCTGCCCGTACGTCGCCAGCAGCGCCTGCGCCTCGATCGGGTCACCGAGTGTCGTGCCGGTGCCGTGCGCCTCGACCGCGTCCACGTCCGCCGCCGACAGCCCCGCGCTCGCCAGCGCGTCGCGGATGACCCGCTGCTGGGCGGGGCCGTTGGGGGCACTGAGGCCGTTGGACGCGCCGTCCTGGTTGACGGCCGAGCCGCGCACCACGGCCAGCACGCGGTGGCCGTTGCGCCGCGCGTCCGAGAGCCGTTCCAGGACCAGTACGCCCACGCCCTCGGACCAGCCCGTGCCGTCCGCCGCGTCCGAGAACGCCTTGCACCGGCCGTCCGGCGACAGCCCGCCCTGCCGTGAGAACTCCACGAACATGCCGGGTGTGGACATCACCGCCGCGCCTCCGGCGAGGGCGAGCGAGCACTCCCCCGACCGCAAGGACTGCGCCGCCAGGTGCAACGCCACCAACGACGACGAACACGCCGTGTCCACCGTCACCGCCGGCCCCTCGAACCCGAACGTGTACGCCACCCGGCCGGACGCCACACTCGGGGCCCCGCCGGTCAGCGCGTGTCCGCCGAAGCTCTCCGACGTCTCGTGCAGCCGGGGCACGTAGTCCTGGTTCATGACGCCCATGAACACCGCCGTACGGCTCCCGCGCAGCGTCGCGGGGGCGACCGTGGCGTGTTCCAACGCCTCCCACGACGCCTCCAGCAGCAGCCGCTGCTGCGGATCCATCGCCCGCGCCTCCCGCGGGCTGATCCGGAAGAAGTCGGCGTCGAACTCCGCCGCGTCCGGGAGGAAGCCGCCCGTCCGCACGCCACCCGTGCTCGCCTCGTCGAGGCTCCAGCCGCGGTCCTCCGGGAACGCCGACATCGCGTCCGTCCCCTCGGACACCAGCCGCCACAGGTCGTCCGGCGACGCCACACCGCCCGGCAGCCGGCAGCTCATGCCCACGATCGCGACCGGGTCGTCGTCCGGGGCCGCGGCGTCGGCACCGCGGTCCGGCGCGTCCCCCGCCAGTCCGGCGCGGAGGTGGCGCGCGACCGCGCCGGGCGTGGGATGGTCGAACACCAGGGTCGTGGGCAGCCGCAGGCCGGTCGCGCGGCTCAGCCGGTTGCTGAGTTCCACCGCCGTGACCGAGTCGAACCCCAGCTCCTTGAACGTCAGGTCGGGCCCGATGTCCGCCGTGTCGCCGTGCCCGAGGACGGCCGCCGTCTGCGCGCCGACCAGCTCCCGCAGTTCCCGTTCCCCCGGGCCGGCCGGGGTCGCGGCGGGCTCGGCCTCCGGTGCCGCCACCGGCTGCGAGAGGGGCGGGGCGGCACTGTCGCCGGTGATCCAGTAGGGCTGCCGCTGGAAGGCGTACGGGGGCAGTTCCACCGTACGGGCGCCGGTGCCCTCGAACATCGGCCGCCAGTCCAGCGCGACGCCCTGGACGTGCAGTTCGGCCATGGACAGCAGCAGCCGCCGGGCGCCTCCCGCACCACGGCGCAGCGTGCCCTGCACGAGCGCGCCGGACACGCGGTCCACGGTGTCCTGGACCGCCATGGTCAGCACCGGGTGCGGGCTGGCCTCGACGAACACGCCGTGCCCGTCCTCGGCGAGGGCCCGGACGGCGTCCTCCAGACGTACCGTCTCCCGAAGGTTGCGGTACCAGTACTCGGCATCCAGGCGGTCCGCGTCCAGGCGGCCGCCGGTGACGGTGGAGTAGAACGCGACGCCGCTGTCCCGGGCCGTGACGTGCCGGGCCGCTTGCAGGACCGCGTCACGGATCTCCTCCACCTGGGCCGAGTGCGAGGCGTAGTCGATCGGGACGATCCGGGCGCGCACGCCCTTGGCCTTGTACTCGGCCACCATGGCGTGCACGACGTCGACGGGGCCGGAGACGACGACCGCGTCCGGGCCGTTCAGCGCGCCGATCGTCACCCGTTCCAGGTCGACGTCGGCCGCGGGCACGGCCAGCAGGGCCATCGCCCCGCGTCCGGACAGCCGGGCGACGATGGCCTTGCCGCGCTCGGCCATCAGCCGTACGGCGTCCTCCAGGGAGACGATCCCCGCCGCGCAGGCCGCGGTGATCTCTCCCTGTGAGTGGCCCACCACGGCGGACGGCGCGAGGCCGACCGACCGCCAGACCTCGGCCAGCGACACCTGCACCGCGAACAGCGCGGGCTGCATGACGTCCATGCGCAGCAGGGCGGCCTCGTCGGCGAGCACGTCGCGCAGCGACCAGTCGACCAGTCCGTCCAGCAGCCGCGCGCAGGTGTCCATCCGGGCGGCGAACACCGGTGAGGTCTCCCACAGCTCCAGCGCCATCCCGGCCCACTGCGGCCCCTGACCGGGGAACATCCAGACCACACCCGCCGCCGTCCCCGAGGGGGCGGCCACGCCCTCCACCACGTTCGGGGAGGGACCGCCCGCGGCCAACGCTGCCAGTCCGTCGAGCAGTTCGGCGCGGTCGGCGGCGACGACGATCGCGCGGTGCTTCAGTGCCGTACGGGTGGTGGCCGTCGAGTGGCCGATGTCCGCCGGCGTCAGCTCTGCGTCGGACGTCACCCACTCCAGCAGCCGTGCCGCCTGGGCGCGCAGCGCCTGCGCGGTGCTGCCCGACACCGGGACGGGCACCGGGAGCGGGGCCGCGGCCCGGGGGCTCACCTCAAGTCTCCCGACGGCGCTCGGCCCGTCGGTGGCCGGGGCCGTGCCGGGAGCCGCCGCGACCACCAGGTGGCAGTTGGTGCCGCCCACGCCGAACGAGCTGACCCCGGCGAGGCGGGGGCCCGGCGGCCATGGGCCGGTGGTGTTGTTCACCCTCAGCCGCAGCCGTTCCATCGGGATCGCCGGGTGCGGCTCGGTGTGGTGCAGGCTCGCCGGAAGGGCCCCGTGGCGCAGCGACAGCGCCACCTTGATCAGCCCGACGACCCCGGCGGCGCCGTCCAGGTGTCCGATGTTGGTCTTCACGGAGCCGACGAGCAACGGCCGCCCCGGGTCCCGGCCCTGGCCGAGCACCGTCCCGAGGGCCTCCGCCTCGACGGGGTCCCCCGCCTTCGTACCGGTGCCGTGTGCTTCGACGTACCGCACGTGCGCCGGGTCCGTCCCCGCGCGGGCGTAGGCCTCGCGCAGCAGGTCACGCTGGGCGTCGCCGTCCGGCACGGTGAGCGCCGGGCCGCCCCCGTCGTTGTTCACGGCGCCGCCGAGCAGCACGCAGTGGATCCGGTCGCCGTCCGCGAGGGCGTCCGCCAGGCGCTTGAGGACGACCATGCCGCCGCCCTCGCCCCGCACGGTGCCGTTGGCGCGCGCGTCGAAGGCGCGGCAGCGGCCGTCCGGGGACAGGGCGCCGGAACGGGCGAAGGCGAGGGTGCTGTCCGGCGTCAGGTTCAGGTGGACGCCGCCGGCCAGGGCCAGTTCGGTGGTGTGCGCCAGCAGGCTCTCGCAGGCCAGGTGCACGGCGACCAGGGACGAGGACTGCGCCGCGTCGACCGTGAGGCTGGGGCCGCGCAGGCCGAGGTGGTAGGAGAGCCGGTTGGCGATGACGCCCCGGCTCAGCCCGGCCAGCGAGTGGTGCGACACGGCGCCGGGGCCGTGCCGGTGGACGAGTGTGGCGTAGTCGTCGCCGGTGGCGCCGAGCAGCACCGCGGCGGAGCCGCCGCGCAGGGTCCGCGGCACGATGCCGGCGTGTTCCAGTGCCGTCCAGGCGAGTTCGAGCGCCAGCCGCTGCCGCGGGTCCATGGCCGCCGCTTCGCGCGGTGAGACGCCGAAGAAGCCGGCGTCGAAGCCGTCGACCTGGTCCAGGAAGCCGCCGCGCCGCTGTCCCGGGCCGTCCAGGGTCCCGTCGGCGCCGGCGAGGTCCCAGCGTCCGTCCGGTACGTCGGTGATCGCGTCCACGCCGTCGCGCAGCAGGCGCCAGAAGGCGGCGAGGTCCGCGGCGCCCGGGACCCGGCAGGACATGCCGACGACGGCGACCGCGCGCTCGGTCGGGTACTTCGGGGTCACGTCTGGTTCCTCCGCCGGGAGTGCCCGCTGGGGGCGGTTCGTCATCTGGCTGCATCCGTTCGCGTCCGGCCCGATCCGGCCCGCAGGCGGGTCAGGTCCGCTTCGGGGTGGGCCACGATCTCCCGCAGCAGCCGCTGGTAGGCACGCGCCATGCTCTCGGCCGTCCGCCGGGTGAACAGGTCGGTGCTGTACTCCAGGGAGCACCGCAGGCCGGTCGCCGTCTCCTGGGCGGTCAGAGCGAGGTCGTACTTCGCCGTGCGGGAGCCGGGTACGGGGTCCAGCGGGACGACGGTGAGCGCCGCGGGCTCGCTGTCGCCGGCCGGGAGCGGGGCCGGGAGCAGGTTGAACATCACCTGGAACAGCGGGGAGCGGTCCGGGCCGGGCTCCGGCACCAGGGCCCGGACCAGGTCGGCGAACGGCAGGTCCTTGTGTTCGTGTGCTTCGGCGACGGCCTGCCTGGCCTGGGCCAGCAGGTCGGTGAACGGGCGCTCCGGTGCGATGCCGAGCCGCAGCACGACCATGTTGACGAAGTAGCCGACGAGTTGTTCCAGTTCGGCCGTGGGCCGGTTGGCGACGGGGGTTCCGATCGCCAGTTCCCGGTCCTCGCAGTGGTCGCCCAGCAGCACGGCGTACGCGGACAGCAGGGTCATGTACAGCGAGGTGCCGCGCTCCTGACTGAGCCGCTGGAGCCGGGTGCGCAGGTCGAGCGGGACGTCGAAGTCCACCGTGGCGCCCTGGAAGGACTTCACGGGGCACCGCCGGTAGTCGGTGCGCAGCGACAGGCAGGCCGGCAGGCCCTCCAGACGGCGGCGCCAGTACGTCTCCTGCCGGGTGAGTTCCTTGGTGTCGACCGTGCGGCTCTGCCGGCGGGCGAAGTCGGCGTACTGGAGCGGCAGGGGTGGCAGGGCCGGTTCGCGGCCCTGGCTCAGCGCGCCGTACAGCGCGAGCAGTTCCGTGAGCAGGGTCCGTACCGACCAGCCGTCGAAGACGCCCCAGGGCCGGGTGAGGACGAGGACGTGCCCGTCGTCCGGCAGGGTCAGGACGTGGGCCCGGAGAACGTACGGGTCGTCGGGGGAGAAGGGTCGCAGCCGTTCGGCCCGGAGCCATTCGGTGACCGCGCTGTCGTCGTCGGCGGCGACGACGCGCACGGCGAAGCCGGCGCTGTCGTGCATCTGTTGGGTGACGGTCCCGTCGGCGCGGACGTAGCTGGTCCGCAGCACCGCGTGGCGGGCGATGAGGGCTTCGACGGCCCGCACGTAGGCGTCGCGGTCCAGCCGGCCCACGACCCGGAAGGCGAGCTGCACGTTGTCGTACGACGTGCCCAGGTGTGCGGGCCGGTCGAGGAACCACAGGTCCCGCTGCTGCAGGGCGAGCGGAGCGGGCCCGTCGTCCCCGGTGGTGGCGGGCCGGGCCGGTTCGGGTCCGGGAGCGGCCGGCTCCCGGTCCAGGGACTCGGCCAGCTTCGCCACGGTGGCGCCGGTGAGGATCTGCTGGAGCGGCAGTTCCACGCCGGTCTCCTCCTTCACGCGCAGGTTGAGGCGGACGGCCAGCAGGGAGTCCCCGCCCAGGGAGAAGAAGTTGTCCTCGATCCCGACGCGGCCGAGACCGAGCACGTCCTCCAGTACCCGGCAGAGTGTGCGCTGCGCCTCGGTCGTGGGCGCGACGTAGACCTCCTTGGCCACGGCGTCCTCGTCCGGTGCGGGCAGCGCGCGCTTGTCGACCTTGCCGTTGACCGTGACGGGCAGTTCTTCGAGGAGCACGAACACACCGGGGACCATGTAGTCCGGCAGTTCCGCGGACAGCCGTTCCTTCAGCGTCCGTGCCATGGCCGGGCCCAGGTCGCCGATCCGCGGCACGTTGGCGAGGTGGGCGGCGCGGTAGGCGGCACGCGCCCGTACGGGAGGCAGTATTTCCTTGCCGAAGACCAGGTCCAGCGTGTCGGGCCGGTCCTGCGACCAGGTGGGCGCCACCCGGTAGCCGAGCGTTTCGGCGTGGCGCAGGACGGCTTCCAGCTCCCGCACGTCCTCGGCGGCCCGCGCGGTCAGCCGGGCGCCGCCCACCAGGGGCTCGATCTCCTGGGAGGGCGACCAGCGCGTCAGCCCTTCGGCGAGCCGTACGTCGTCGGCGACGCGGGGGTTGGCCAGACCGCTGACGCCGAACCGGGCGGGAGTGCCGTTGTCGAGGAGCGTGCGCAACTGCGCCGCGGTGGGGATGTCCAGCCACGGGAAGGGCTCGGCGGGAGCCGTGGCGCCCTTGGTCAGGACGATGTCGTAGCGGTAGGCGAGCATCTCGTTGTCGCCCGTCCCGCGCTTGGCCAGCACATCGACGGCGCCCAGTTCGGGGAAGCGCTCGGTCAGACCCACGCAGTACGTCGGGCTGAGCAGCAGCTCGTTCTCCTGCCGCCGGTGCCACCGCAGTTGGGCGGCCATGGCTCCGGCGGTGGTGCGGCCACCGGTACGGCCGCGCTCGACCGCGCCGAGGTGGGCCGTGTACAGGTCCAGGTTCCTGAGGTCGCCGATGAGGATGCGGCCGCCGTCCTCGACGTGGGGCAGCAGTTGCGCGATGACGTCTTCCAGGTACTGCCGGTTCGGGAAGTACTGCGCGACCGAGTTGACGACCACGGTGTCGAAGGTGACGCCGGATTCCTCCGCCAGGCGCCGTACGGACAGGGCGTCCCCCTGCTCCAGGGTGACGTGTGACCAGCCTCGGCGTGCCACGCCCCGCCGGACGTCGCCGAGCGCCGACGCCGAGAGGTCGAGGGCGTGGACCGACGCGCAGTCCTGGGCGTAGCGGAAGAGCAGCAGTCCGGTGCCGCAGCCGATCTCCAGGAGCCGCTGGGGCCGCAGCTCCTCGATGCGCCGGACCGTCCCCTCGACCCATTCGCGCATCTCACGCTCCGCGATGGGCTCGCCGGTGTAGCTGCTGTCCCAGCCGGCCAGGTTCAGGTCGTCCGCGGTGTCCGCCCCGAGGGACCCGGTGTACTGGTCCTCGAACACACGCTGCCACTGGTCGAGGAGCCCGGCGTTCTGCTCCCGGGCGGCGTCGTCGAGCCACCGCGCCGTCGGGGACACGTAGGCGACCAGCGCGCGGCTGCCGCCGGATTCCCGGGGGACGACGACGCTGTGCGACACGGCTTCGTGCCGCGCGAGGGCGGACTCGATCTCGCCGAGTTCGATGCGGAAGCCACGGATCTTGACCTGATCGTCGTTGCGGCCCTGATACTCCAGCGACCCGTCCGGCAACTGCCGCACC
>NZ_JBIRFL010000026.1:0-99793 GCF_044327445.1 Streptomyces sp. NPDC018045 | reverse complement strand
CGCCTCACCGGCGAGAACACCATCTCCTGGCGCCACCCGACATCACCGGATCAAACACGCATGACGGGATGAAACAACGGGAGAAAACGACCTCTGAGGGCGCGGGCGATGTGCCGTGCGTCGGCGGCGGCCTGGTACAGCGCGCCGCTGAGCGGGTTGGTGTACCCGGCGAAGTACAGGCCGGGCGCGTCCGGGCTGGTGCGCGCGCCGGACACGAGCGGGTGCCCACGGGCGCCGAGGACGGGCAGGGGGTCGAGCAGGGGCTCCAGGCCGGGGCGGTAGCCGGTGGCGGCGACGACGATGTCCGGGGTCAGTTCCGTACCGTCGGCCAGTACGACCCGCGGTCCGTCGAGGCCGGTCACCGCGGCGACCGGCCGGACGTGCCCGGCCCGTACGGCGGCGACGATGCCCCGGTCGTGGACGGGGCTGGCGCCGTCCCGGGCGGAGCGGGAGTACAGGCCCTCGGCAGGGGCCGGCAGCCCGTGTGCGGACAGGTCCGGGAGGGACAGCCGCCGCATGAGGCCGGCGGCCCGGTCGCCCCAGGCGGGCGGGAGGCGGTGCGCCCAGAGGCCGAGGGCCTGCCAGCGGCTGCTGCCCCGGGGGACGATGTTCGGCGGGGTCCGTACGGAGAGCCAGACGCGCGCCGCCCCGGCCCGGCCGACGGCGACGGCAATCTCGGTACCGCTGTTCCCGGCGCCCACGACGAGCACCGTACGGCCGGTGCAGGACTCGGCACCGCGGTACTCCCGGGAGTGCAGCAGGCGGCCGGTGAAGGTGGCGCGGCCGGGCCAGTCGGGTACGTACGGGACGCGGTTGCGGCCGGTCGCCAGGACGACCGCGCGGGCGGGGTGTTCGCCGGAGCCGGTCCGCACGTACCAGCGGGCCGCCGCCTGCGCGTACGGGGTGTCCGCCGTGCACGCCGGTGCGGGCCGCAGGTGTTCGGCGGTGGTGTGCGTACGGATGTCGAGCCGGTGGTGGGTGGCGTAGCGCTCCAGGTAGTCGGCCCAGTCGTCGCGGCTCACCCATGTACCGCATCCGCGGGGCACGGCCAGGCCCGGCAGCCCGGACAGGGCGCGGGTGGTGTGCAGCCGCAGGTGGTCGTAGTGGCCGCGCCAACTGTCGCCGATCCGGGCGCCGCTGTCGATGACGACGGCAGGGACGCGAGCGCGTCGCAGCATCGCGGCGGTCGCCAGCCCGCTGGGCCCGGCACCGATGACGACGACGGGCGGGGGCGCGGAGTCTCGGGTAGCAGCCATGGTGACCTGCAAACGAATCGCCCGATGCCGGGTCACGGACGGCGGAAGCGGGCGGTGCGGCGGCGGGGCCGCCGTCGCGGGGGGGGGCGGGGGTTTGCCCAACTCACCCCGCGACGCGGCCTCGGCTCTTTCGGCAGCCCGCCCGACGCGCTCAGGCGTTGTCAGGAAGTACGGGGAACGCGCCGCATGGCCCACAGCACCGGGCCGCCGCCCGGCAGTTGCGCCTCCCCGAGCACGGCGAAGCCGAAGTGTTCGTAGATCGGGAGGTTGGCCGGCTTGGAGGACTCCAGGTAGACGGGCAGGCCCGCCGCGTCGGCCTGGGCCAGCCCGGAGCGCAGCAGCGCGGCCCCGTGCCCCTGCCCCTGGGCGGCCGGGTCGGCGCCGAGCACCGCGAGGTACCAGTGCGGCTCCTGGGGGGCGTGCTCGGCCGCCGCCGTGACGGCGTCGCGGAACAGTGAAGCCCGGTCGCCGAGGATCTCCTGGAGTTCCTCGACGGTCTCCGCGTCGGGAACGGCCTTCGCCTGTCCCTCCGGCGGCACCCAGAAGGCGGCCGCCGCGTCGGTGCGTTCGCACACGCCGTGGCGGGCGTACTGCCGGGTGAACAGGGTGGTGAAGTAACGGCCCAGCCCGGTCTCGCGGGTGGACTCCTCGGGGAAGAACCAACGCATCATCGGATCGTCGTCGAAGGCGCGGGCCAGGGTACTGCTGACCAGTCGGGCGTCATCGACCGTCGCCCTCTGCGGGGTGTTCGTTATCGGCACATCGGTCATTCTGCACCCCTGGTGATCTTCACGGGCCGGAGGGTGGGGTGTTCTCGTCCCGCTCGTCGCGAATCCGCGTTCAGCCGGCGGTGATCGCGAGCCGACCGGGCCGAAAAGCCGTTCCCCTCCTGCGTCCGAGCGACCCGAGCCGCCCTGCCGCCCCGGCCCCGGCCGCGGGACGGGGCCGGGGCGGGGCGGCACCGGGACCGGTCGGCGGCCCACCCGCCGATGCTCATCTGCCGCTCACCCGGCGCCCAGGGTGGCGCGGATCGTCTTGCCGCCCGTCGGGGCGTCGAGGACGTCGAGGGTGCGCGCGAGGGCGTACACGATCAGCAGCCCGCGGCCGCTCTCGTCGCCGTCGCCGGCCGGGTGGATCCGGGGCCGGTCCGGGCAGTCGTCGCTCACCTCGACCGTCAGGGTGCCGTCCTGGGCGCACAGGCTCAGCCGGCAGCTACTGCGGGTGTGGCGGGTGACGTTGGCGACCAGTTCCGTGACGACCAGCGAGGCGTCCGCCGGGTCGGCGGGGCAGGTCCCGGTGGTCCCGTCCCGGGTGAGGAAAGCGGCGGTCAGCCAGCGGGCCCAGAAGACGGTTTCGTGGGCGTGCGGCAAGAGGTATTCGGCCCGCGTCGTCCGGACGCGGGCGCGACGGCGGGTACCCAACGTTCGGCTCACTCCCCCCAAGGGCCAGCCGGCCCCCGTGGGTTGCGCCTCGGTGGCCGGATCGCGGCGGCTGGTCTGTACCACCCATGCCCCGTTCGAGTGACGGCCACGCACTCCGGGTGCCGTGTGTCTCCGGTGGGACGCTGCCCCGGCGCGTGCTTGTCCCCCCGGAATCGGGGGCATCACACCGGATGAGGCCGACGGGCGGGTCGGTGAACGCCCGGGACACCATCGGACCGCCCACGCGCTCGGCCACGACTGCCCGGCCACCTCGCAACGGGCCGGGACTCGTCCACCGACGGAGGAGACGCCCGTGTCTGGTCTCGCACGCTGCTTCCGTGGCCGCCGCGCTCCCCGCCGCCTCGTCCGTACCGGCGCCCGCTGGTGGCGGCACGACCGCGGGGCGCGCAGGCGGACGACCGGCTCGTACCTCAGGAGCGACGGACCGTGCTGGCGCGCGCGGCGGGAGGGGGAGACGCTGCTGCTGTCGGTCCACGGCGACCTGGATCTGGAGCTCGCCCGGCGGCTGGGTCCCGCCCTGCCCCAGGTGTCCTCGCCGGCCGTCCGCACGGTGGTGCTGGACCTGAGTCAGGTCACCTTCTTCGACTGCAGCGGGCTGCAGTGGCTGTGCGAGGTACGGGCCCTGGTGGCCGCGCACGGCGGGGAGACCTTTCTGCGCCAGCCGCCGCGCTGCGTGTACCGGGTGCTGCAACTGGTGCCCCTGTCCCGGCCGTTCGCCTTGCTGCCCGCCGCCGGTACGGGCTCCGCGCGCCCGGAAGGGACGGCGGGAAGCGGCCGTTCGGCGGGCAGCGGCGCCCGCCGCCTCGCCGTGCGCCGCCGGAGGGCCGCATACGGCCCCACCCGGCCGCACGGCGGCTAACGGGGCCCCTGGCGGGCCCGGATGCCGGACCGCGGCCGCCCGGCATCCGGGCCGCGGGCCCTCTCTCAGGGGTGGCGCAAGTCGCCGCCTCCGGTCCGGACACGCCTGGTACCCGTGCCCGCGTACGGATAGCGTGGTCGGCCCGGCCCATGGGTGTTGGTGCGAACGCGCTCGGAGGTGCGAGATGCCGCACGCTGACGGGTTGCTGGTCAACATGGTCGCCGACTGCGACGCGTGCGCGGTGGTACGCGTCAGCGGAGCCCTCGACCATGCCGGGGAGCAGTTCTTCCGTACGACGATGGGCGGCCATGTCGACGCCGGTTACCGCTACGTGGTCATGGACTGCTCGGCGCTGGTCTACTGCAACTCCCGCGGTCTGAACTGCCTGCTCGGGCTGCACTGGCTGCTCAGCCGCCGGCGCGGCCGCCTCCTGCTCGCCTGCGTGGGGCGCCGCGTGCTGTGGATGCTGGAGCACACCGGCAGCAGGGAGGTGCTGGTCGTCTTCCCCACCGTGACCCGGGCGCTGGCCAGCCTGCCCGTGCACCATCGCCCCACCTGGCCGCCGCCGCATCCGGTGAGCGCCGGTCCGGGCGCCTGATCCCGGACACGGGGCGCGCCGGCGCCGGATCACCGGCCGCCGAAGTCCTGGGGCCGGTCACGGCAGGCGTCCTCGACACCGGCGTAGCGGGGGAACTGCTCCGCGTAGCCGGTCAGCCGGAGCAGCAGGTCGACGGCTTCGTGGTCGTAGACCAGGCGCACCCAGCCGCCGACCGCCTCGCAGCGCGCCTGGGCCTTCATGAGTTCCTGGAGGCCGCTGCTGTCGATGAAGGTCACCCGCCGCAGGTCGGCGACCACGCGGGCCGGGAGTGCAGCATCGTTCCCTCTGAGCTGGTCCCGGAAGGCCGGTGCCGTGGCCAGATCGATCTCGCCCACCGGGCAGATCACCCGGCAGCCCTCCCTCAGCTCGGGACACCGGGTGTTCATGGCGGCCAACTCCTCGGGGACGGCGCGGCCCGCACGACCGGGTCTGCGGCGGGGCTGCTGGCAGCTTACGGACACCACACGCGCAGACGAAGCCGAAGGTTCATGAATCAATGAAACTTTCACGAAAGACTTCTACTGATCACCCAGCGATCGTCGTTGCCCGCTCGGCATCACAGTTCGCTCGGCCATCCCGGGCCGATCATCCAATAATCCGTGCACCGGTTCGAGAGGCGATACGGAGGCCGGACCGGAAGGCGCGATGCCGCCGGCCCGAGCCCGTCGTACGCATGACCGCCCCCACCGTGCACACGACCAGCCTGCCGTGCGCATGACCACTCCTACCGCTCCGCGGCCGCCCGATAGGTGCACACGTGAACGCCCGCACCACTGGTGACCGTGGAGACCAGTTCGAAGGTGCGCTTCCCGCCGTCCGCCGGGAAGATCGTCTTTCCGCCGCCGAGCAGTACGGGCATGATCATCAGCCGGAGTTCGTCGGCCAGCCCCGCCGCCAGGAGCGTGCGCGCGAGCGTGGGGCTGCCCATGACCAACAGGTCGCCGCCCTCGGTGGCACGCAGGTCCCGGACCCGGGCGACCGCCTCGCCGCCCGGGATGCGGACGGTGTTGTCCCAGGTCAGCTCGTCGTCCTTCAGCGTGCCGGAGACCACGTACTTCCTGATGGAGTTCATCCGGTCGGCGAACGGCTCGCCGCCTCTGTCCGGCCAGGCCGCGGCCATCGTCTGCCAGGTGCGCCGCCCGAACAGCAGGGCGTCGGCGCTCCTCAGGGCCTCGTCGAAGGCGCCGCCCACGGTCTCCGGATCGAAGAACGCCTGCGACCAGCCACCGTGCGCGAACCCGCCGTCGGTGTCCTCCTCGGGGCCGCCCGGCGCCTGCACGACACCGTCCAGACTCATGAACTCGTTGATCGCGACACGCATGGGGCTCGCTCCTCGTCCTCGGTACGGATGTCCGGCGCCGCGGCTCGCCGCGCCGCAGCGGCATCATCGGGCCCCCAGCCCGCCCCCACGAGTCGGCGCACCCCGTAAGGCCCCGGCCCGCGCCCCCGATCAGCGCTCAGGAGCGGGCCCGTGGTGGCGGTGGGCCCGCTCCTGAGGTCGTGCGCAGTGACGCGTCAGATCAGCACTTGTTGTCCGGGTGGACGGAACCGCCGTCGTCGAGGTTCTTGTTGTAGACCCAGCCGTTGACGTTGAGGCCGTCGATCCGTACGTGCGTCCACTTGTTGCCCGCGGAGTTCTTCACCCAGCAGTGGTAGAAGAGCACGCGGGCGGTGCCCACCGTGGCGACCACACCGCACTCCTTGTTGGGGCCGGTGCGGATCTTGACGGTGGCGTCGCGCGCGGTGCCCTTGGCGCCGGACTTGTTCGACCAGCCGGGGTGGGTACACGCGTCCGCACCGGAGGGCGCGGCGCCGGCGGACGGCGCGGTGACGGTGAGCGTGGCACCTGACAGGAGGAGCGGTACGGCGATGGCCACGGCGCATCTCGCGCGCTTCTTCAGTGTCATGGTTTTCCCCCTTGCTCGGCGGGCGCCCGTACGGCTGGCCCGGTTGCACCGAGCATGGCGTGCCGGAGCGTGATACGCGGGACACGAGAGTCATCTGTCCAGAAATCGCACCGGAGGGGCCAGTTCCTGAATGCGCCCCGTGTCCCCACTTGCACCCGTTGATCACCCCGCGTCCGCCCGGGCGTCCCGCTACGGCGCCATCTCGTACGCCCCGGAAAGGGCTTCGACGCGCTCCCAGACCCGCGCGGAGCGGGCCTCGTCGACGACCGGGCGGCGGACCGCGGACAGGGCCCAGTCCTGCTGGGCCTCGGTGGCCGAGTCCTTGCCGTGCAGTTCGACGGCGTGCGCGGAGAAGTCGCGGACGAGGACGGCGAACAACTCGTCGAGGACGTCCGTGTCGAGGTCCGTCAGGCGGGCCTGTTCGAGGATGAGCTGGCCGTGCACGACCAGCGCGAAGAGCTGGCCGACGGCGAGCAGCAGGTCGAGGTCGCGGCTCTGCTCCTCGTCGGGGGCGGCGGTGGTGACGAACGTGCACAGGGCGTCCGCCTGCTCCCGGAGGCGGGCGACGTTGGGCAGCTCGGCGTACGCGTCGTAGGCGGCGCGCCAGTCGTGGAACCGGACGGCCCCCAGTCCGCGGGCCGGGCCCTGCCGGAAGAGGAAGGCGTCGTCGGCCGCGTCGAGGCGGGTCGGTACGGGTGCGTACTCGGCCGGGTTCAGCAGATGGTTGCCCATGAACTTGAGGATCAGCGCGAGGTTGACGTGGACGGTGCCCTCCAGCTTCGGCAGGCCGCGGATCTCGGTGGCGGCCTGCGCGAAGTAGGTGTCCTTCTCGAAGCCCTTGGCGGCGATGACGTCCCACATCAGGTCGATGACCTTCTCGCCCTCGGTGGTCACCTTCATCTTCGTCATCGGGTTGAAGAGCAGGTAACGGCGGTCGTCGGGGCCGGCGGAGCGGAAGTAGTCGACGGCACGGTCGCTGAACAGCTTCATTCCGACGAGGCGTACGTACGCGTCGGTCAGCTCGCGGCGCACGTGCGGGAAGGCGGTGACCGGGCGGCCGTAGAGGATCCGGTTGCCGGCGTGGGTGACGGCCTCGTACATCGCGTGCTCGCAGATGCCGATCGAGGCGGTGCAGAGGTTGAACTTGCCGACGTTGACGGTGTTCAGCGCGGCGTCGAAGGCGGCGCGGCCGGTGTGCAGGATGTCGTCCGGGCCGACCGGGTAGGCGTCGAGGCGGAACTCGCTGACGTACTTCGAGGAGTCGACGACGTTCTTCACCAGGTGGTACGCCGGGTGGCGGCTGTCGGCCGCGAAGAAGACGTAGCCGTCGGGGCCCTCGACGTCGGTGCGGCGGCCGAAGACGGAGACGAGTCCGGCGGCGTTGCCGTTGCCGATGTAGTACTTGGCGCCCCTGGCGAGGAAACCGCCGTTGCCGTCGGGTTCCAGGAGCATGTCGGTGTGGTAGATGTCGGCGCCGTGCGCCTTCTCGGACAGGCCGAAGGCGAACACCTCACCCTCCGCGAGGAGTTCCGCCGCACGGGCGCGGGCGGCGGCGTTGTCGCTCTGCCAGACCGGTCCGAGGCCGAGGATGGTGACCTGCCACGCGTACCAGTAGTCGAGCCCGTAGAACCCGAAGATCTCGTTGAGGGCGGCGATGCGGGCGGTGTCCCAGCGCTTGTCCTCGGCACCGCCGGCCGCCGCGGCCGGGGTGAGGAAGGTGGCGAACAGTCCCTCCTCGGCCGCGAACGCGAGGAAGTCGGCCAGCCAGGCGCGGGAGCGGTAGTCCTCGATCAGCCGACGCTTGCCACGGCCCTCGAACCAGTCGACGGTGGCACGCAGCAGCCTGCGGGTCTCCGGGTCGAAGTGCGCCGGGTCGTAGGTACGCGGGTTGAAGAGCAGCGGGTCGGCCATGGGGTCCGCCTTTCGGGGTCGGGTGGGTGGTCGGGGTGTGGATACGGGAGGGGTATGTGGGCGCTACGGGGGTGGAGAGGCGGTACGGGCGCGGCGGGCGATTCCGAATACATCGGGCCGAACCGGGCGCCAGGCCACGGTTCTCGGCACGGCCGAGCGCACGGGCCGGACTGCAACCGGCCCTCCCGTTCCGCCGCTTGCGCTCACCCCGCGGGCCCGAGGCCGTGGAGCGTGGTGAGCACGTCCTCCAGCCAGGCGATCGTCATCCGCTCGTACGCGATGCCGCCGCGCAGCACGACGTGCTGGAGCTGCTGTCCGGCGTCGAGGACGGCCGGCGCTTCGGGACCGGTGAAGTCGCGCCGCTCCCCCGCCAGGTAGTGCGCGAGCCGGTCGGTGTGCACCTGATGGTGCCGTTCGACCTCACGGATCAGCGCGGCCGGGTCGTCGAAGGCCGCGCCGCGGATCTTGACGGCGAGGTCGTGGCGTACGCTCTCGGGCTCGATCGGCTCGTGCAGCCACGAGGAGAGGGCGTCCTGCCCGAGAGCGGCGACGGAGTACTCCTTCTTGTCCGGCCGCCCCTGCTGCGGCACCTCGCGGACATCGACCCAGCCGTCGGTCTCCATCCGTTTGAGGACGCGGTAGATCTGCTGGTGAGTGGCGGTCCAGAAGTAGCCGATGGACCGCTCGAACCGCCGGGCCAGCTCATAGCCGGAGCCCGGCTTCTCCAGCAAGGAGACGAGGATCGCGTGTTCGAGCGCCATACCCCGATCCTGCTATGCAACGAGTTGCATAGACAAGCGCCACCGCGCAGGTGAGACACGGGTCACCCGGTCGGCGCTCCGGACCGTCTCCTCAGCGATCAGCGAGACCGGACAAGACGCCCAGCCCGGCCCTGCCTACCTCGGCCCGTGTACCGCGCTACTCCTTGCGGTACGGACGGAGGCGGTCGTGCGAAGCACTCGCCGCGCCGGCCGCCGGGACGGACCGGCTCCGCGCGCCGGACGCACCCCGGACGTCCTGCGAGGGCACCGCCGGACAGGACTCGACCAGGATGAACGCCACGTCGTCGGCGAGGGCGCCGTCCGTGTGGCGCAGCAGGGCCTCCTCGACCGCGTCGGCGGCCTCGTCGAGCACTGCCCGGGAGCAGGCGGACCGCAGACCGGCGAGATCGACCATGTCGCCCTGGGGGCTGCGGGCCTCGGCCAGGCCGTCGGTGTAGAACAGCATGCGGTCACCGGGGGCGAGGACGGCTTCCTGGACGACCGGCATGGGGTGCAGGCCCAGCGGGGTGGTCGGTTCGGGCGGGGCGAGCAGGCGGGGCGGGGCGTCGGCGGGCAGGTGGAGGGGCGGGTGGTGGCCGCAGTTGGCCAGCCTGACGCGGGTGGCGGCGGGCCGGTCGGTGGTGCGGAACTCGGCGGCCAGGGCGGTGACGAAGTCCTCGGCACCGAGCATGGCGGCCAGGCGCCGGTCGGTGGCGTCCAGGACGGCGGGCAGGTCGGGGCGGGTGTAGGCGCTGTCCCGGAAGAAACCGATCGCGGCGGCCGACAGCCGCACGGCCTCCAGGCCGCTGCCCCGCACGTCCCCGATCAGCAGACGCAGCCCGGCGGACGTGTGCGCGAAGGCGTACAGGTCGCCCCCGATCAGGGCCTGCGGCGAAGCGGAGTGGTAGCGCGCGCACACGGCCACGCCACCGAGCCGGAAGGAGGTGGGCTGGAGGATGGCGCGCTGCGCGACGGACGAGGTCTCGGTCAGCTCACCTTCGTGCGACACACGCTGCGCGGCACTCCAGGTGGCGTACGCGCCGCCCAGCGCGAGCACGGCCAGGCGCACCTGCACGTCCCGTTCGCCGAGACCGCCCTCCCACACCGCGACACCGGCGGCCAGCACCACCACGTACAGGGCGACGGAGCCGGTAAGGGGGCCGTCGAGCCGGGTGGCGGCCAGCAGCGTACAGATCAGCAGCAGTCCGGCCAGACTGTGCCCCGCGCCCAGGACCAGGTCACCGACCGCTATGGGAACGCCTGAGAACAGCGCGAACAGCAGCCACCTGCGATCGCGGTCCAGGCGCATACGCCCTCTCCTCCTGCCTCGCGGCGCGGGAGGTCCCCGTGGGCAGCCCACCCCCGCCCGGCCCACCCGGGCAGATGTCGGCAACCGAACGGAATCGACAAGCACGGATCACGCGAGGGGCACTACCGACCGGCCTTGACCTCTCCTGCACCTTCCGCAGGAGATATGCCCGCTGGCCAGTCCACTTGCACATGCCGAACAGAGGTACGCCCATGGGGTGGTGGGAACCATGCGGGCATGTACGCGGGAGTGGCCATCGGGTCCGCAGGTCAGCCGGTGAGGCGCTTCAACCGGTCAACGCGGCAAGAGCGTTGGCGAGTGCTTCACCTCCTTGCTGGACCGCTGTCCCCGCAACCAGGGCCGGAAGGTCTTGCGCGATGCGGCGCAGTACGCCGCATCGCTCATCGGGGGACGTCAGCGAGGAGTCGATGTCATCGGCCATGGCGCGGAGCGTCCTCGCGTTGTACAGATCGTTTTCGTTCCTCGCGATGTCCGTCCTGAACGAGGCGAGGAGTTCGCGTACCGACTCGATGTCGACGGCGCCGTGGACCGAAGCTGATTGATACACCTGGGAGATGTTCTGTCCCACGACGTTCTGCAAGGGCGCATCATTGTTGCCGCCGATATTGATTCCCGAGCCACTTCCCGGCTCCTCAGGACGACGCCTTCCCAATGCCATCAGTTGTCTCCCTGATCCGTGTTCTTCTGCCTCACATCGCTGATGCCACTGCCCGCGACATTCTGGATGGGAGCGTTGTTGTCACCGAAAACCTGAATGTTGGTGATGACTGCGGCCACCTGCCTCTCGTATGCGGCGGTGTCGATGCCCAGTTCGTCGAGATACACGGCGACAGTCCGGAACACGCAGGTCTGCATCAGCACGACATGCCGCTTGGCGTCGTCGCTCATGTGCATGTCCACGACCTCTTCGGTCGAATATCGGTCGCGCAGGCTCACCGGGTCCTTCTCCGCCACCCGCGCTTCGGTCTTCTCACCGAGCCTGGCAGCCAGACGCCACAGTGTGACCGGGCCTGCCACCGAGTCCAGGAGAGACTGCACCGTCAGCCAACCGAGCAGGCGCAGCCCTCTCTTCCCGGCAGGTGCCACCGTCACCCGCAAATCGTTGTAGAGCGGCGTATTCACGTGCGGCCGTACGGTCAGACGCAACTCGCGCGCCTCCAAGGCGGCATGAACGAATACGCTGACCACAACTTGACCGCTCCAACTGATGCATTGCGCCCGTAAATACAGGCGGTTCGGCACACTGGAGGAAGAACTGCGTCCGAGTCCCCTCAGGTCGGGTGGTTCCGGCTCCGCGTCACGGGCACCTTGCAGCCACAGGACGGACGGTAGGCCGTTCACCTTCTCCATGGAGAAGCCGGGCAGCGGATCGGTGATCTCTCGGGCCCCGTGGCCCAGCTCGCTCAGGTCCATACCGATCCGGTGCAGCAGCTCGGACTGCCCCAGCCGCCCTGGTGACCTCCCCGGCTCTTTCGCCTTCAGCGGGATGTCGATATGTGCAGGGCCCCAGACCTCTCGTCCGGCTCCGACAAAGCGCTCCGGCGCGTCGTACGGCAGCTCCGGCCGCGTCTGGTCCTTCCCGATCCCGGCCAACCGGCGACCGGCCTTCGGAGCGACCCAGGGTATCCGGCCCACAGGACTGTCGTCCCGGCTCAGTACAGCGAGCGTCGCCCGGGCCAGGAGCCGGTCTCCCGCACACACCAGCCCAGTGGTGACAAGAAGAACGAACGGCAGCAGCACCAGCGACCAACCCATCCCGAGCACCCCGGTACCAGCGGATTCGAATGGCACCACCGCGAGAGCCCAGGGCACACACAACACGAAGTACGCCAGGCGCGGAGTCCGGGCCAGCCGGCTCGCCCTCCCTTTACGCGCCGCCCGGTACGCGGCCCATCGCATGATCAGGGCAACGAGCACGGCACCGCCCCAAACTGCGGTGGCCCACGGCATGACGTATCCGACGAATGCGCCCAGGAGGAGGATGCACACACGTCGTGCCCACCGCCGTCTCCGTGCACGGAGGCTGTGCGCCACCACTGGCACCAGGTCGAACCCGTACGACGGAACAGGCAACCGAGGCCCGTGGAGCACGTGGTCGACGACCCACTGCGCCGCTGGTTCCCCCAAAGGCGGGCAGTCGTCGCGGCCCTCCAGGTAAACGGGCCGCCGTGTGCTACGACGCGCCTTCTTCGGGGCCACCTCCTTGTGACGAACCTTGCGCCACCACGCCTTGACGTCGTCCACCCGGTCTCGGCGGGCGTAGACCGCCTGGCACAGGAGCCGCGTCACCTCGGACTCCGCGGGATCCTCCCGCGCCGCACGGGATCCGCCACTCCCCGGCCCGGCCTGCACCGGCACGGACGGTCCGTCTTCCGCTCCGCCTCGCACCCTTACGCGATCGCGCGCTCGTAGAAATCCCATGCCGCCCCCCGTTCAGCGATACGGCGGGCATCCTGGCGGCGAACGGCGCACTCCGCCAGTCCCGAACACGACAATGCCCACGGCACCCGACAGGCCGACCTTGCCACCGATCCGTTGCCGGTCGACGTCTGGCCGCAGAGCCTCCGTCTCACGAGTGACAACTGATCCGGCATGCAACAGGGATGAAGTCGACATCAGGTGCGGGAACGCAAACACCATGGGGCACGGGTGGACGACCGCCGCGCGACGGCACGGCTTCACCCCCTCCCCCGCGGAGGGTGAGAAGCCGTGCGGCGAGCGGGGGTGGTGACGGGGTGGTTCCGCTCGTCTGGGGTCCGATCTTGCGGAGAACGGTGGGCCGTGTCAACCAATAGGCGGAGGCTGTTCGGAAAGGGCAGGTCAGCGGGGTGAACATTCTGCGGGGGCGTCTACTGCCGTTTATTTGCTGGGGTGTTGAGGGGTACTGGTGTCCGGGTGCGCGGGCTAGGATGCGGCCATGTCGTCCACCCCCGAGCCGGATGTGCCGTCGCCGTCGCCCCCGTGCGGGGAGCCGGACGCGGCGCTGTTCGCGCAGCGTCTGCGGCGTCTGATCGACGTGATCTATCCGGCTGCCCAGGGGCGGCCGTACACGGACATCGAGATCGGCAGGCACACCGGCCTGTCCAACCAGTACGTGGGCAAGCTCCGCAAGGGGCAGTCCGTGCCGAGCCTGGTCAACGCCGGGCGGCTGGCGCGGCTGTTCGGGGTGTCCACGGACTACTTCCTCAATCCGCCCGACCACCCCGCCGTACGGTCCGTCGAACGCAACCTGCGGATGATCGAGACGCACCGTGCGGGCACACCGCAGCAGGTCGCGCACCGCTCCGCCGGGGGCGCGGCGGACGCCGGGCTCCTCGACGACGAAGAGGTGCGGCAGATCGCCGAGGGGGCCGCGGAGCTGCCGCCGGCCATGCGGGGGCCGGTGCGGGCCGTCATCGAGCAGTTGCGCAAGGCCATCGGGCTGGGCGGCGACGAGACCGTACGTGGCTGAGCGATGGCGGGCGGGGGCGGGCGGGGGCTGCGGGTGGCCGGTGGGTTGTGGTATGCCGTTGAGTTCGCCGAGACGGGAGGGGACCTGTGAGCGCCTCGCCTTCATCTGTCGGGCGTGCGGTTCGCTGGCGGTTGCCCGAAGGACAGGAGAGCGCGTTCGTGGGGTTACGTAGCGCCCGGCGCAAGTGCCGGGCCCTGCT
This sequence comes from Streptomyces sp. NPDC018045, assembly GCF_044327445.1. Taxonomy (NCBI): domain Bacteria; kingdom Bacillati; phylum Actinomycetota; class Actinomycetes; order Kitasatosporales; family Streptomycetaceae; genus Streptomyces; species Streptomyces sp. NPDC018045. Next base: position 86,079 of record NZ_JBIRFL010000026.1, on the reverse strand, counting down.
GGAGCAGGCCGGCCTGCCGCCGTACTCCACCGTGCAGGAGTTGTGCGAGCGCCTCGGGGAGCGGCGCGGGCGCCCGATCGTGCTGGTCGCGCGGGAGACGACGCTCGATGAGCGGTCCGCGCAGTCCGGCCGGTTCGAGCAGCATCTGACCGAGGACCGGATCCACTACCCCTTGCACACCAGCGAGGCGCATCAGGCGCACATCATCTGCCACGAGATCGCCCACCTCCTGCTCGCCCACGTCCCCGAACTCGACGCGCTGGACCCTGAGGTGGCCCGGCTGGTCCTGGGCCGTTCGCACTACGCCGACCCGGCGGAGGAGCAGGCCGAGATCCTCGGCACCCTGCTGTGGCAGCAGCTCGCGCTGGCCCCCGACGAGGCGGCGAGCCCGTCGGTGGTCGGCTCGCTGGAGCACCGCGGGAGCCGGCATGTATGACCTCGTCGCCACCTGTCTCTACCTGGCCATCGGCGCGCTGTGGGTGGTGCTGGCCGTCTTCAAGTCGCGTGCCTGGCGGCGGCACCGGTTCCCGGCGCTGCTGGTCATGGCGGCGGCCTCGGCCGCCACGGCGGTCTCCTTCCTGTGCTCGGCCCCCGCCGTGGCGGCCGTCGTCAACGGGGCGTCCGGCGTCAGCTTCCTGGGCCTGCTGATCGTGTACGTCGCGAGGCTGCTGTTCGGCGCCGGTGCCGTCGTACTCGTCCTGCTGTGGGCGCCGCCGTCGCGGCGGCGGGCCGGGGAGCCGGCGTGGGCCGTTCCGTACGCGGCGGTGCGGACGGCGGTCCGGCGCAAGGTGGGGTGGGTGTACGGGCCGGTGATCGCGGCCATGATCCTGCTGTTCGCCTGCTTCCCGCCGGGGCTGGACAGTTCGCTGCCCCTGGACACCACGTACGCGGCGGAGCCGTCGGTCCTCGCCTTCCTGCTGCTCTACCAGGCGGCGTTCGCGTGGGGGCTGTGGCAGCTCGGACGTACCTGCTGGAGACACGCGGCCGCCGTGGCCGCGCAGCGGCTGCTGCGCCGGAGCCTGCGATGCCTGGCCGTCGGCAGCGGGCTGATCGGCGGCTACTGCCTCACCAAATGTGTCGCCATCGGCGCCGCGGCGGCCGGCACCCACGTCCTGGACCCGGTGGGGTCCATCGTCAGCCCGCTGTCCGGCTGTGCCGGCTGCCTGGTCCTCGCCGTGGGCTGGGCGGGCGCCGCCGCGGCCACCTGGCGTCAGCGGCGCGCCGACTACCGTGCCCTGCGGCCCCTGTGGGCGGCGGCCATGCAGGTGGACGGGCGGCTGGCGCTGGACGCGCCGCAGCGCCCGTGGGCGGAGTGGCTGACCGCGCGGGACCTGGAGTGGCGGCTGACCCGCCGTACGCGGGAGATCCGCGACGGGCAGCTCGCGCTGCGCCCGTGGGTCCCGGAGGACGTCGTGGCGGCCGCCCGCCGGTGTGCGGACGCGTACGCGGACATGGCGCCGCAGGAGAAGGAGGCCGCGGTCGCGGCGGCGGCGTTCGCCGGCGGCCTTCGCGCGCTGCGGGCCCGGCAGCGCCCGGAACGGCACTGCGCGCACCCGCCCGGGACGGATGTCGCCCCCGCCGACGAGCGCCGTCATCTCGTCCTCGTGGCCCGGCACCTCCAGGGGCCTTTCGTCACCCGGGTGCTGGCCGAGACGTGCTGAGAAGGAGGAGCAGGATGGGACGGACGAGAGGTGTGCGGGATGTCGGCTGACGGAGCGGGCGGCCGGGCCGGGGTGGAACCGGATGCTCACTGCGCGGCGGCGGATTCCCCGGACGGCGGTGTGGGCATGCCGCCGGCGGAAGCCGAAGCCGTTTACCGGCGGCTGGTCCGGCACGACCTCAGTGAGGACCTGGCGTTCGGGCTCAACATCGGCTTCTACCGTACGTTCGCCGTACCGCAGATCGCCGAACTTCTCGTTGCCACCGGGAAGATGACCGGCCAGGCGGAGGTGCGCGCCAAGACCACCGGGCTGATGATGCACCAGTTGTTCGCCGCCGGACTGGACAGTCCGCGAGGCGCCGAGACGGTGGCCGCCCTCCAGCGCATCCACTCCCGGTGGCAGATCGGCGACGACGCCTTCCGCTACGTCCTGTCCTGCTTCGACATCGCGCCGATGCGCTGGTGCGACACCTACGCGTGGCGCGCCACGACCGCGGCGGAGAAGGCCGCCTCCCACACGTTCTACCGTGGCCTGGCCGACCGGATGGGCATCCCCGGGGTCCCGGCGACCTGGGACGCGTTCGCCGGCTGGACCGACCGCTTCGAGCGGCGGCAGTTCGCGGCCACCGCCGCGTCCGCCACGTTGTGGGCCGCCACCCGCGGCATGCTGATCCGCCGCTTCTTCCCGGCCCCGCTCGGCCCGTTCGTCCGTACCGCCGCCGACGCGCTCCTGGACGAGCCGCTGCGCCGGGCCGTCGGCGCCCGCCGCCCCTCCGCTCCCGTACGCGCCCTGGTCGAGGGCGGGATGCGGCTGCGTGCCCGGCGCAACCGGCGCGCCCACGCCGACCCCGGCTACCGGCCGGACCTGCCGCCCGCCGTACGGGACCTCGCGTGAGCGCGTGACCCACTGATCGCGTGATCGCCTGATCGCCTGATCGCTTGCCGGTGGACCGCGCTTCCCGTTCGCCCGGCAGGCGCCCATCCCTCCTGCCCTTGGTGTCCAACGCGGGCAAACGACCGGTTGGACAGGCGCCTCGCCGCGGGCCCGTCCAACTGGACGCGGTTGACCCGGTACATCGGTGACCGCAAAGTGAGAACAATCGGTTCGTTAATTCTTGGCAGCGCCGATCTCCGCATCCCCGAATCGCCGGACCTCCGCATTCCCGAATCAGCGCATCACCAGATCGGCGGAAATCAGCCGATGCGGAATTGCGTCAATGCCATGGAATGCGTCGCGCTGCGGGCACGGAAAAGGCGGACATGAGGAATCGGACCCGGCGCCGGCCATCGGTCACCCCATTTCCTGGGGCCGGCTCTTCTTGAGTGAGCGGTCACCCGCAACCCGTCACCGTCGGCGTTCGCCTCCCGCCACCGCAGTTGACGACGGAGAAGGGATGTCAGGATGACCCAGCCCCACGAAATACCCGTACACGTCCGCCGGGAGCGCTTCGACCCGGTTCCCGAACTGCGGCGGCAGACGAAGGAGGCGCCGCTCACGGAGGCCGACATCGACTTCGGGCCCTTCGGCCGGGTGAAGTGGCTCGCCACCGGAGAGGCCGAGATACGGCAGGTGCTGGGCGACCTGAAACGGTTCAGCTCCGCGCTGCCCGACACCGGCGAGGACGGCACCGGGACCCCGACCCTGCCGGGAAACCTGCTGACGTGCGACCCGCCCGACCACACCCGCCTGCGGAAGATGGTGGCGCCGGAGTTCACGGCGCGGCGGACACGCAGGCTGGAGCCCCGCCTCCACGAGGTCGTGGCGGAGTGCCTGGGCACCATGGAGCGCGTCGGGCAGCCGGCCGACTTCATGCGGCAGTTCGCCTGGCCCATGGCGGGGCTGATCACCTGCGAGCTGCTGGGCATTCCCCGGGACGACCGGGCGGAACTGGCGCGTTACCTGGACATCTCCCAGAACGACGCCGGGTCCCCGGAACAGCAGACGGCCATCGGGAAGGCGTACTGGGCGTACATGGTCAAGCTCGCGAGCCGGCAGCGCCGCGATCCCGGCGACGGTCTGTTCGGCGCGGTGGTGCGCGCGCACGGCGCGGACATCGGCGACGAGGAGCTGGCGGGCCTCGGCGCGACCTTCGTGTCCGACGGGTTCCTGCAGGTCTCCAGCATGCTGGGGCTGGGCACGCTGGTGCTGCTGGACCACCCCGACCAGCTCGCGCTGCTCCGGCAGCGGCCGGAGCTGATCGACCGGGCCGTGGAGGAGCTGCTGCGCTACGTCACCGTCATCCACACGGTGACGCCCCGGACCGCCCTGGAGGACGTGACCATCGGGGACCGAGTGATCAAGGCCGGCGAACGGGTGGCCTGCTCCCTGTTCGCCGTCAACCGCGCGCAGGGTGAGAGTGCGTCCGACGGCTTCGACATCACCCGGGAGGCAGGGCCGCACATGGCCTTCGGGTACGGCATCCACCACTGCGTGGCCGCTCCGCTGGTCAAGATGGAGATGGCCGCCGCCTACCCGGCGCTGCTGCGCCGGTTCCCCGGACTGCGGCTCGCGGTGCCACCCGACGAGGTCCGCTTCCGGGCCTCGCAGACCCGGCAGTTCAGCCTGGAGTCCCTGCCCGTGGCCTGGTGATATCCAGGAGCCCGTGGCCCGGCGAGGCCCGGCGCGACCGTACCGTCCCGGCCCGGGTCCCGATGGTCACCGGCCCGGTCCGTCCGCCAAGGCGCGGGTGCCCGGGGCGCAGCTCTTGCTCAGTTCGTCGAACGCGGGGGCCGGCAGCCTGCGGGCGGAGCCGCGTCGGCCGGGGTCGAGGAGCGCGGACGCGGTGAGCAGCCACTGCGGGAGGGGTTCGACCCCGACGAACTCGGCCAGCCGGGTCAGCTCTTCGGCGGGACGGTCGATGAGGTCTTCGTAGGCGAGTGTGGAGCGCCGGCCGGCGGGCAGTTGGCCGAGGAACGCGGTGCCTTCGGTGACCAGTTCGGACCACAGGGCCCCGAATGTCCGCAGGGGGATGTCCCGGTCGAGTACGAGAGCCCGGTCGAAGCTCTCGTCCAGCAACGGTGACAGGTCCGCGGGGAGCGAGCGCACATGCCGGTCGGTGAGGTCGGCGAAACTGTCGACGCCGGCGCGTGCCTTGATCTCGCGCAGCAAGGAGATCGTGCGGTATCCGCAATGGCGGCTCATGGACAGGGCGCAGTCCGGCCCGTCCCTGAACATGTGTACGAACTTCGCGTCCGGGAAGGCGGCCCGTAGCTTTGGCGCCCAGCGGGTCGAGTAACCGGAGCGCTCGACGACGGCGGTCCGTCCGAACCGCGCGCAGAGCAGGCCGAACAGCGCTCGGTGGTGCCCGGCGGCGGTGCGCCGGGGCCACCGGACCACCGCCGCGTGGAGCTCGTCGAGGAGCCCGTCCGGATCGTCGGTGAGGTGGGGCAGCACCATCAGGGAGAGCGCGGGGATTCCGGCGGTCGTCGCCGTGTACCGTCCCGGCCGGCGGGTGTGGAGGAATTCCGGCATCGGCAGGCCGCTGCGGAGCATCCGGTCGAAGTGAGGGGTGGGCCGGAAGAGGAACTGCCAGAACTCCGCACCGGTCACCCTTTCCTCGGGGAAGGCGGCGTCGCCGACGGAGGCCATGAATTCGTTGAGGCTCAGGATGTCCGGGTGGGCGTTGAGGATGCGTGACAGAGCGGTCGAGCCGCTTCGTCCCGTTCCGATCACGAAGGTCAAGGAACGCATGGTCGGCCTCCGCGGCGTCGCGATACTCAGGGCCGGGGCCGCTCCGGCGCATGAAAGCTCCCGGCCGGAGGGCCGCTCCCTCCACATGAATACTCCCCTCCGCCAACGACTTCAGTGCCGGTTTCCGCGAGGCCACCGGCGCCGCCGGGCGCGCGGCGGCCGGGGTTCGCGCGCGGGACGGGCCATGATGATCCGGGGCGCGTGCCGGGCGCGTCCCGCTTCGGGCCGGGCCGAGCGAGGATCACGACGATGGACCGCAGTACAGCGAGCACCCCGCGCACTCCGCCGCGGCCGGTGGTCCGCCGGTTCGGAGGTGAACTCCCCCATGGGAGCGCGTGCCTGGTCCCGTGCGCTCCCTTGACAAGATCGGAGCGCCCTAAGAATATGGCTGGACGCTGCAACAGTGTGCCCAGAGGGACGCCCGTGACCGGTCCGGGCGTGACCGACCACCGTTGTCGGCGCCCCTCACCTCTGCCGCCGGTGCGTACCGGCTCCTCTCCCCCAGCCCCTTGCCGTGGCCGGCCCGCGCCCTGACGCGGGCCGGCCACGGCCGTCCACGGCGGCAGCGCGCGAAGACCACCCGATGCATCCATTCGTATGCGAGGACGGCGAGATGCCCGAAGGACCAGACCTGCCCGCGTTCCCGGACCGGGTGCCGTACACCGATCCAGGGACGCCCGACTGCCGCAGTCCGCTGCGGTACCTGTGGTGGCTGGTCGTGATGCAGCGCAAGCGGGTGCTGCTGGGCGCGCTGTGGGGCAGCGCCTGGATGTGCGCGCTGATGCTGCCCCCGTACCTGATGTCGCGGGCGATCGACAACGGCCTGCGGGGGCGGGACACCGGGGAGCTGGTCCTCTGGGTCGCGGTGATCCTCGTGCTCGGCGCGGCCATCGCGGCCCTGGGCATCCTGCGCCACCGCACCATGACACTGATCCGGGTGGACGCGGCGTACCGGACGGTGCAGGTCCTCGTACGGCAGATGACGCGGCTGGGGGCGGCGCTGCCGCGCAAGGTGTCGGCCGGTGAGCTGACCCACCTGCAGGCGGGCGACATCGGCCGGATCGCCCAGACCCTGACGATCACGGGGCCCGGGGTCGGCGCGGTGATCGCGTACGCCGCGACCGCGGTGCTGCTGTTCAGCATCTCCGCCGTCCTGGCGCTGGTGGTGCTGCTCGGGGTACCGCTGCTGGCGGTGACCATCGGGCCGCTGCTGGGCAAGCTGCACGGTGCCGAGGGGACGTACCGGGAGGAGCAGGCGTCGCTGACCGCCCGCGCGAGTGACATGGTCACCGGGCTGAGCGTGCTCAACGGCATCGGCGGCAAGCCGATGTTCGCCCGGCGCTACCGGGAGCGGTCCCAGGCGCTGCTGTCCCACGGCTACCGGGTCGCCGCGCTGACCAGTTGGGTGCAGGCGCTCGGCGTCTGCCTGCCGGTGCTGTTCCTGGCCACGGTCACCTGGATCAGCGCGCGGATGGCGGCCGACGGCACGATCACGGTCGGCGAGATGGTGGCGGTGTACGGGTACGTCGCCGCGCTCCTGGTGCCCGTCTCGTTCTTCATCGAGGGCGCCGACGACCTGCCGCGCGGGCTGGTCTCCGCGCGGCGGGTCGCCGGCATCCTGGCGATGCGGCCGGACCTCGCGGACCGCGAGGGGCTGGTGGAGCCGCCCGCCGGGCCCGCCGGTCTGTACGATCCCGAGTCGGGGCTGGAGCTGCCCGCCGGCCGGCTGACGGCACTGGCCTGCGCCCGGTCCGACGCGGCGTACGCGGTGGTCGAGCGGCTGGGCCGGTACACCGACTCCGAGGTCACCTGGGGCGGCGTACGACTGGCCGACGTGCCGCTCGACGAGGTGCGCCGCCGGATCCTGCTGTCCGACCACGACGCCTACCTGTTCGGCGGTCCGCTGCGCTCCGCCGTCTCCGTACGCGAGGACCACGCGGACGCGGACATCGGGCGGGCGGTGACGGCCGCCGTCGCGGACGACATCGTCGAAGCGCTGCCCGAGGGGCTCGACGCGCGCCTGGACAACCAGGCGCGCAATGTCTCGGGCGGCCAGCGGCAGCGGCTGCGGCTGGTCCGGGCGCTGCTCGCCGACCCCGAGGTGCTGCTGCTCGTCGAGCCCACCTCGGCGCTGGACGCGCACACCGAGGCCACCGTCGCGGCCCGGGTCGACGCCGCCCGGCAGGGCCGTACCACGCTCGTCGTGACCACGTCGCCGCTGCTGCTCGACCGGGCGGCGCGGGTCTGCCACCTGGTCGACGGCCGGGTCGCCGCCGAGGGCACGCACGGCGAACTGCTCGCGCGCGAACCCGGCTATCGCGCGCTGGTCTTCCGCGGCGGCCAGGACGGTGCACCGGCCGGCCGGGCGCCGGAGGTCAGGGAAGGAGCCGGCCGATGAGCGGCACGGGAGAAGAGTGGCGGCTGCCGGTCGCGGACGCCGCCGAGGTACGCCGGGCCACCGGGCACCTGCTCAGGGCCGACGGCCCGGCCATGGTCCGGGTCATCGCGCTGACCTGCCTCGCGTCGCTGGCGGGCCTGGCCGGGCCGTGGCTGCTGGGCCGGATCGTCAGCCGGGTCGAGGCGGGCGACGCCTCGCCCTCGCAGGTCGACCTCCTGGCGCTCGGCGTGCTGGGCTGCGCGCTGGCGCAGCTCGTGCTGACGCGGTACGCCCGCTGCTTCTCGCACCGGTTCGGCGAACGGGCGCTGGCCCGGCTGCGCGAGGAGGTCGTGGACCGCACGCTGGCCCTGCCGGCCCGGGTCGTCGAGCGGGTCAGCACCGGTGACCTGGTGACGCGTGCGTCCACGGACGTCGGCACGGTCGCCGCCACGCTGCGCAACGCCGCGCCGGACGTCTTCATCGCGGCCGTGCAGGTGCTGTTCATCTTTGTCGCGGTGTTCGCGCTGCATCCGCTGCTGGGGCTGTGCGCGCTGGTGGGGCTGCCCGTCGTGGGGGCGGTCAGCCGCTGGTACCTCAAGCGGGCCAGGGACGCCTATCTCGCCGAGGGCGCGTCCGCCGCCGGGGTGGCGGAAGCGCTGAACGCCACCGCGCAGGGTGCCCGCACCATCGAGGCGTTCCGGCTGCGCGAGCGCCGGGTGCGGGAGGCGGACCGGGCCGTGGACACCACCTACCGGGCCGGCCGGCGCACGCTGGCGCTGCGTACCGTGCTGTTCCCGGTCACCGAGTTCGCGCACTCGCTGCCCACGGCGCTGATCCTGCTGGTGGGAGGGGTCGCGTACCTCAACGGGACGGTCGGTCTCGGCGTGGTCGTGACCGGCAGCCTCTACATGTGGCAGCTCGTCGACCCGCTCGACCGCGCGCTGAACTGGGTGGAGCAGTTGCAGCGCAGTGGCGCCTCGCTGGCCCGCATCAAGGGGGTCGGCCTGGTCTCCGGCGAGCCGGCGACCGGGGTGCGGCAGCCGGCCGACGACCGTATCGAGGTGCGCGGGGTGCACTACGCCTACGCCTCGGGCCGCCACGACGTGCTGCGCGACGTGGACCTGACGGTACGTCCGGGCGAGCGGCTGGCCCTGGTCGGCACCTCGGGGGCCGGGAAGTCCACCCTCGGCAAGCTGCTGTCCGGCGTGGACACGCCGAAGTCGGGGTCGGTCCTGGTGGGTGGGGTGCCGGTGGCGGAGCTGGCCGCGGCGGACGAGCTGGGCAACCGGGTCGTCCTGATCACCCAGGAACACCATGTGTTCATGGGCACGCTCCGGGACAACCTGACGATGGCGGCGCCGGACGCCGACGACGACGCGCTGCTCGCGGCGCTCGCGCTGGTCGAGGCCGACTGGGCGCGCGCGCTGCCGGACGGGCTGGACACCGTCCTGGGCACGGGCGGCGTCCACCTGGACGCGGCGCAGGCCCAGCAGCTCACCCTGGCCCGGGTGGAGCTGGCCGACCCGCACACGCTCATCCTCGACGAAGCCACCTCGCTGCTGGATCCGGCGACCGCGCGGCAGGCCGAGCGGGCGATGGCCGCGGTCCGCGCGGACCGTACGGTGATCGCCATCGCGCACCGGCTGCAGACCGCCCACGACGCCGACCGGGTCGCCGTGATGGAGGCGGGCCGCATCGTCGAGCTGGGCTCCCATGACGAACTGATCGCCGCGGACGGCCCGTACGCGGCGCTCTGGCGGTCCTGGAACGGCGAGGACTGACCGCACGCGGGGGCGCCGTCCGGGCCGGTGACCGGCTCCGGGAGGCGCCCCGTACGGGTACCGAATCTTTCCGCTGCACGAGGGGACGTTGCCGTGCCTATGGCCGCCGTGAACGAGAAGGGCGCGGGCGCGAAGTTCGTGCTCGTGTGCGTGTGCTGTTCTGCCGAGCTGGAACCGGCGCTGGTGTACCGATGTCCGCGGTGTTCCGGGGCGCTGGAGCCCCGCTACCCGCTCGCGGGCGCGGCCCCGCGCGACCACGAGGACCCCGAGCGGGTCTACTTCGACTTCCTGCCGCTCACCTCCCCCGGGTTCCTGGACAGCCGGGTGACCGTCCGTACGCCGTGCCGTCCGGCGCCGCGGCTCGGTGCGGCGGTCGGGGTGCCGGGGCTGTGGGTCAAGGACGAGTCGCGGCAGCCGACCGGCACCACCAAGGACCGGCTGGCGTCGGTCGTGCTGGCGGTGCTGCGGCAGTTCGGGGTCAAGGAGTTCGTGGGTTCCAGTACGGGCAACAGCTCCACGGCGCTCGCCCGCGCGGTGCTGCGCGACCCGGCGATGCGGGCGCATTTCTTCTGCGGCGCGGAATTCGTCGGCAATCACGCCATGACGGAGAGCGAACAGATTTCGCTGACCGTCGTTCCGGGGACGTATGTGGACGCGTCCGCCGCGGCCCGCGCATTCGCCACGGAGAACCGGTTGCACCTCGACGCGGGTTTCTTCAACTGGGCCCGCCGCGAAGGGCTCAAGCTGGCCTACCTCGAAGCCCTGGACGCGATGGACCGCACCCCGGACGTCGTCGTGCAGGCGATCAGCAGCGGTATGGGTTTCCTGGCCGCGCACAAAGGGATGCGGGAATACCTGGAGACCGGCCGGATCGACCGGATGCCGCGGTTCCTCATGGTCCAGGAGGAGACCTGCGCCCCGGCCGCGAAGGGCTGGCGCGAGGGCCGTACCGAGCTGACCGAGGCCGACCGGATCGACCACCCCACCGGGCTGGCCACGGCCATCCTGCTCGGTGACGGCGCGCCGTACTACCCGTACCTGCACCGCATCGCCTCGGAGACCGGCGGTGCGATCGTCTCGGCGTCCCGCGCCGAGCTGGTCGAGGCGCGGCGGATGCTGGTCGAGCTGGAGGGCCTCGACGTGTGTTACGCGTCGGCGGCGACCGTCGCGGCGGTGCGCGCGGAGGCGGCGGCGGGACGGATCGGGAAGGACGCGACGGTGCTCGTCAACCTGACCGGGCGCAGCCGGATCGCGGCGGGTGAGAGCGTATGAGCGGGGAACGGGACATCGCCGTCGTCGGAATGGCCGGCCGCTTTCCCGGTGCGCGGAATCTGCGGGAATTCTGGGCGCAGGTGCGGGACGGGGTGGAAGCGGTCTCGTTCTTCACCGAGGAGCAGGTGCTGGCGGCGGGCGCGACGCCCGAGGATGTCGCGCGGCCGAATTTCGTGCGGGCCGGTTCCCGTATGGCCGACCTCGAACTCTTCGACGCGGAATTCTTCGGCTACACGCCGCGCGAGGCGGAACTGATGGACCCGCAGCACCGGGTCTTCCTGGAGACGGCCTGGGAAGCGCTGGAGCATTCCGGCTACGGGCCGGAGCACGTCACGGGTGACATCGGCGTGTTCGCGGGCGCGGGCACCAACAACTATCTGGCCAACATCCACACGCACCCCGAGGTGGTGGAGAGCGCCGGCGGTACGCAGGTGCTGCTCGGCAACGAGCTGGGTTTCCTCGCCACCCGGGTCGCCTACAAGCTCGACCTGCGCGGCCCGGCGGTCTCGCTGCGTACCGCGTGTTCCACGTCGCTGGTCGCGGTGCACCTCGCGTGCCGTGCGCTGCGCGCGCGGGAGTGCGACATGGCGCTGTCCGGCGGGGTGTTCGTCAACCTGGACCAGGAGCGGGGCTATCTGCACCAGGAGGGGTCGTTCCTCTCCCCCGACGGGCACTGCCGGCCGTTCGACGCCCGCGCGGCGGGCACGGTGTTCGGCAGCGGCGCGGGCGCGGTGGTCCTCAAGCGCCTCGACGACGCCCTGGCGGCCGGGGACACGGTGTACGCCGTGATCAAGGGATCGGCGGTGAACAACGACGGCGCGGTCAAGGCCGGGTTCACCGCGCCGACCGTGGCGGGCCAGGCGCGGGTGATCGGCGCGGCGCTGCGGGACGGCGGGGTGCCGGCGGGCTCCGTCGGCTACGTCGAGGCGCACGGCACCGGCACGGCGCTCGGTGACCCGGTGGAGCTGCGGGCCCTGGCGACGGCGTACGAGGGGGTCGCGCCGGGTTCGGTGGCCCTGGGCTCCCTCAAGGGCAACATCGGCCACTTGGACGCGGCGGCGGGCATAGCCGGTCTGATCAAGACGGTGCTGGCGCTGTGGCACGAGACCCTGCCGCCCACCGTGAATTTCTCGTCCCGCAATCCGGACATCGACTTCACCGGCGGGCCGTTCGCCGTGCAACGGGAGGCGGCCGCCTGGCCCCGGTCGGCGGCGCCCCGGCGCGCGGGGGTCAGTGCCTTCGGGTTCGGCGGCACCAACGCCCATGTGGTGCTCCAGGAAGCGCCGGCCGCCGCGCCGGGCGACGCTCGCGGGCGTTCCTCTCAGGTGCTGTTGCTGTCCGCGCGGTCCCCGGAGGCGCTAGAGGAGCTGAGCGAGCGGACGGCCGCACGGCTGCGGGCGGGCGACGTGAGCTTCGCGGACGCCGCGTACACCTCGGCCGTGGGCCGCAACCGCTTCCCGTACCGGCGGGTGGTGACGGGCCCGGACGGCACGGCCGCGGCCGCGGCCCTGGAGGCGCGGGACCCCGCGCGGGTCGCCACCGCGCACTGCGCCGGCGGCTCGCCGGGCGTCGCGTTCCTGCTCAGTGGGCAGGGCGGCCAGTATCCGGGCATGGCGCGGGAGCTGTACGCCGAGGAGCCGGTGTTCCGCCGGGCCGTGGACCGGTGTGCCGGGGTGCTGGCGGCCGGCGGCACCGGGGTGGACGTGGTCGGGCTGATGTTCGGCGACGGAGACGATCCGGAGGCGGTCGCCGCGCTCCAGCGGACCGAGGCGGCGCAGCCCGCGCTGTTCGTCGTCGAATACGCGCTGGCCCAGTTGTGGGAGTCGTGGGGCATCACTCCGGCCGCGCTGCTCGGGCACAGTCTCGGCGAGCTGGTCGCCGCGTGTCTGGCGGGCGTGTTCGCCGTGGAGGACGCGCTGCGGCTGGTGGCGCTGCGCGGGAAGCTGATGCAGGCGCAGCGTACGGGGTCGATGGTGAGCGTGGTGGCCGACCGGGCGACGGTCGTTCCGCTGCTGCCCGACGGCGTCGCCCTGGCCGCGCACAACGGGCCGAAGGACTGCGTGGTGTCGGGGCCGGCGGACGCGGTGGCGGCGTTCGCCGAGCGGTTGGCCGCGCGCGGTGTCGTCACCCAGCCCGTCGCCACCTCGCACGCATTCCACTCGGCGCTGATGCGGCCGATGGCGGCCGAGTTCACCGCCGCCGTCGCGGCGGTGCCCCGCCAGGCCCCCGGCGTCCGGTTCGTCTCGAACGTGACCGGGACCTGGATCACGGACGAGCAGGCGCAAGACCCCGAGTACTGGGGTCGGCACGTCCTGGCGCCCGTGGAGTTCGTCGCCGGGGTGGACACCCTGGCCGCCGACCCGGACCTGGTGCTCCTGGAGGTCGGCCCCGGCCAGACGCTGAGCAGCCTGGCCCGGCGCATCGTCACCGGCGGTGCCTCCCACCTGATCACGTCCTCGCTGCCGCACCGCCGCGACGCCCGCCACCCGGCCGAGGCGGTCCGGCGGGCGCTGGGGCAGCTCTGGCTGGCCGGGCGCGAGCCGGACTGGGCCGGTGTGTACGGGAACGAGCGCCGGCGTCGGGTGGCGCTGCCCTCGTACCCGTTCCAGCGGCAGCGGTACTGGCTGGAGCGCGGGACCGGCGGTCTGCCCGCCGCCCGGCCGTCCACCCGGCGTACGGACCTCGCCGACTGGTTCCAGGTGCCGTCCTGGGAACGCGCGCCCCTGCCGCCCGCCCCACGGGACCGCTCCGGAGAACGGTGGCTGGTGTTCACCGACGCGACCGGGCTCGGCACGGCGCTGGCCGCACGGCTGCGGCGGGACGGCGCCGAGACGGCGACGGTCGCCGCGGGCAGCGGCTGGGTGCAGGAGGAAGACGGCCGGTTCACGATCGGCCCCGGGGACGCGGACCACTACGCGCGCCTGCTGCGGACCGCGGGCGGGGACGGCCGTCCGCCCACGCACATCGCCCACTGCTGGACCGTCACCGAGGCGAGCGCGGCGCACCGGTCCGCGGCCGACACCGGGGTGCTGCGCCTGGGGTTCGAGAGTCTGCTGCTGCTCACGCAGGCGTTCAACGGCCTGCCGGACCGGCCGGGCTGCCGGATCTGGGCGGTCGGCAACGGCCTGCACGACGTCACCGGCACCGAACCGCTGATGCCGCTCAAGGCCACCGTGCTCGGTCCGTGCCGGGTGACGCCGCGCGAACACCCCGCGCTGGCCTGCCGCAGTGTCGACGTCCTGCTCGACGGGCCGCCCTCGGAGCGTCTGGTCGACCAGCTCGTCCGCGAGTTCGCGGTGCCGCCGGAGCACGCCGACGTCGCCTACCGGGGCGCGCACCGCTGGGTCCGCACCTACCCCCCGGCGCCGCTGCCGGCTCCGGCGGCCGGGGCTTCGGTGCTGCGTGCCGACGGGGTGTACCTGATCACCGGTGGCACCGGCGGGCTCGGGCTGGCGCTCGCCGCCCACCTGGCCCGGCCCGGCCGGAAGCTGGCGCTGGTCGCGCGGACGCCCGTACCGCCCCGGAGGGAGTGGGACCGGTGGCTCGGCCGGCCGGCCGGCGACCGGACCGGCGACGTCGTCCGCGCGCTGCACGGCATGGTGGAACAGGGCGCCGAGGTGCTGACGGTGCAGGCGAACGTCTGCGACCGGACCCGGACCGCGGAAGCGGTCGGTGAGGTGCTGGCCAGGTGGGGCAGGGTCGACGGCGTGTTCCACGCGGCGGGCCTGGCCGGCGGCGGACTCATCCAGCTCAAGACCCCCGACGAGGCCGCCGCCGTCCTGGGACCGAAGGTCGCCGGGACGCTCAACCTCGAACGCGCCCTGCGCGGGCAGCGGCTCGACTTCCTCGCCCTGTTCGGCTCCAACGCCGCCAACGTGGGGGACTTCGGGCTGGTGGACTACGTCGCCGCCAACAGCTTCCTCGACGCGTACGCGCACGCCCGTACGGGGCCGGACGCGCCCGCGCACCGGGTGGTCACGGTGGACTGGGGGCCGTGGCGGGACGTCGGCATGGCGGCCGCGACCGACCTCGGTGACGCGCTCGCGGACGCGCGCGGCAAGGACCTGGCGGAGCGCGGCATGGCCCCCGCCGACGCGCTGCTCGCCCTGGAGCGCGCCCTGTCCTCGTCCGAGGAGCCGCAGCTCATCGTCACCCCCGTGGACGCGCGCACCCTGATCGACAGCGCGTTCACGCTCACGGCCGGGGCCCCGGAGAGCGACGAGCGGGTGGCGGGGCTGGGCGCGCCCCGGCCGGTCCATCCGCGCCCCGAGGTGGCGAGTGCGTACGCGGCGCCCCGCAGCGCCACGGAGCGGCAGTTGTGCGCGGCGTGGCAGGAACTGCTCGGCATCGACCGGGTCGGTGTCGACGACAGCTTCTTCGACCTCGGCGGCAGTTCGCTGGTCGCCATCCAGCTCGTCGCGACGGTCAACAAGGCGCTGGGCGCCACGCTGACGGTCGCGCGGCTCTACGAGGCGCTGACCGTCGCGCGCCTGGCGGCCCTGGTCGACGGAGCGGCCGCCGCTCCCGCCGAGGACACCCGGCAGTCGCTCGACGAGGTGAAGAGCCGCGCCAGTTCGCGCCGGCAGCACCAGCAGAGCCGGATGGCCCGGTCCCGGGCGCGCCGACAGCCCTGAGGCGCGGGCCCGCCACCGGCGCCTCCCGCTCCGTACCGCCGTATCCGCGCGTACCGCCGTATCCACGCGTACTCCGTACACCCGTGCGTACGCGTCACCGTGCGCGTCCCGTTGTCCGAAGAGGTGTCCAGCATGCCCGCTCCCCCGCTCACACCGCGCCTGGCCCGGCTCGTCACGGACATCCGTACGGCCCTGCGCGCACCCGGCGGAGGCGCCCCCGCAGAGGCCGGACGGCGCGTCGCGGACGCGCTGGCCGCGCATCTGGGCCGCCCCGGCCTGCTGACGGCGGCCCAGTGCGCGGCCGATCCGCTGGACTACCGGCAGCACCTCCTGCACGCGGAACCGGACGGCACGTTCTCGGTCGTCGCGCTCGTGTGGCTGCCCGGCCAGCGGACCTGCGTCCACGACCACGTCGCCTGGTGTGTGACGGGGACGTACCGCGGCGTCGAGGAGGAACGGCGGTACCGCCTCGCGGACGACGGCACGGGCCGGTGCCTGGTGCCCGCGGGCCGCAGCACGAACGGGCCGGGCACCGTGGCCTTCGTCGCCCCGCCGGGCGACATCCACGAGGTCCGCAACGCCGCCGACGGCACCGCCGTCTCGCTGCACGTGTACGGCGCGGACCTCAGCCGCACCGGCACCAGCATCCGCCGGCGCTACGACCTGCCGGTCCGGCCGCCCGGCGACACGTCCGCGGAGCCGTCCGCGCCGGTACGCGACGGCGTTCGCCGCCCGTGAAGCAGCAGCCGGGAAGCGGCCCGTCCGCCACCGTGAACCGACATCGTGAGGAGTGAGACCGTGGCGAGTGGACCCGTCGAGGACACGTCGTACGGGCTGCGCGGGGAGACGCGCGCCGTCGGCGGCGCCGCGGGCGCCGACACCCTGCCGGGCCTGTTCTCCGCGCAGGCCGCGCGGACCCCCGGCGCGCTCGCGCTCGTCGGCGCGGACGGCGCCGGGCTGACCTACGCGGAACTGGACGCCCGGGTGGAGCGGCTGGCCAGGGCGCTGGCCGCGCGGGGCGCGGGCCCGGAGACGGTCGTCGCGGTGTCGGCGCCCCGGTCGGCCGGGCTGGTGATCGCCCTGCACGCCGTGCAGCGGGCGGGTGCGGCGTACCTGCCCGTCGATCCGGGGCAGCCGGCCGAGCGGGTCCGGTCGATGACCGAGGACGCGCGGCCGCTGCTGGTGCTGACGGCCGCCGACATCGAACGGCTCCTGCACGCGCCCACGGACGACGACGCGCACGGTGCGGACGACGCGGACGGCACACAGCGCACGGATGGTACGGGCCCCACCGCCGCCCGCCCCCCGCTCCCCCGCCCGCACCCGCTGAACCCCGCCTACGTCATCTACACGTCCGGCTCGACCGGGCGCCCCAAGGGCGTCGCGGTGCCGCACCGCGCCATCGTCAACCGGCTGGCCTGGATGCAGGCCGCGTACCCGCTGACCGCCGGCGACCGGGTGCTGCAGAAGACGCCGGCCGGCTTCGACGTGTCGGTGTGGGAGTTCTTCTGGCCGCTGTGCGTCGGCGCGTGCCTGGTGGTGGCCGAACCCGACGGGCACCGGGACGTGCGGTACCTGGCCGAGGTGATCCGGCGGCAGCGCATCACCACCGTCCACTTCGTGCCGTCGGTGCTGCGGCTGTTCACCGCCGAACCCGCCGCGGCCCGCTGCACCTCCCTGCGCCGGGTCTTCTCCAGCGGCGAGGCGCTCTCCGGGGAGCTGCGGGAGCGGTTCTTCGGCGTGCTCGGCGGTACCGAGCTGCACAATCTCTACGGCCCCACCGAGGCCGCGGTGGACGTGTCCTTCTGGCGGTGCCGCCCGGACGACGGGCCCGGGCCCGTGCCGATCGGCCGGCCGGTCTGGAACACCGCGCTGTACGTGCTGGACGCGGACCTGCGGCCGGCCGCCCCGGGAACGACCGGCGAACTGTACCTGTCCGGCGTGCAGTTGGCCCGTGGGTATGTGGGCCGCCCCGGGCTCACCACCGGGCGTTTCGTCGCCGACCCGTACGGTCCGCCCGGCTCCCGTATGTACCGCACCGGGGACCTGGCCGTACTGCGGCACGACGGGGCCGTCGAGTACGCGGGCCGGACCGACCACCAGGTGAAGGTCGGTGGCGTACGGATCGAACCGGCCGAGGTGGAGGCCGCGCTGACGGCGCATCCGGCGGTCGCCGACGCGCTGGTGACGGCCGCTCCCGACGGGACCGGCGGGACCCGTCTCGTCGGCTACCTCGTCCCGGACGCCGACAGCGCGGCGCCGCTGCGCACCGTGTGCCGGATGGAGGCCGACGGGGAACTCACCGCGCGGGAGCGGCACACCCTGCCGAACGGCATGGTCGTCGCCTCCCCCAACCCGGCGGAGACCGACTTCCTGTACCGGGAGATCTTCGAGGGCCGCGAGTATCTGCGCCACGGCATCGGCCTGCCGGACGGGGCGGTGATCTTCGATGTGGGGGCACACATCGGGCTGTCCTCGATCGCGCTCGCCCGGTCCTGCCCCGGCAGTGTGGTGTACGCCTTCGAGCCGGTCCCGCACCTGTTCCGGCTGCTGGAGCTGAACACCCGCATCCACGGTGTCGACGCCCGGCTGTTCCCGTGCGGGCTCGCCGAGGCGGCGGGCACCGCCGAGTTCACGTACTACCCGCACCTGTCGATCATGTCGGGCCGCTTCGGGGACGTGGCGCAGGAGCGCGGCGTGCTGGAGGCGTTCGTCCGCAACACCGCCCCGGCGGCCGCCCGGCCCGCGCCCGGTGCGGCAGCCGACCTCGACGCGCTGCTCGCCGAACGGCTGCGGCACACCGAGGTCACCTGCGCGCTGCGCACCCTCTCGGACGTGATCCGGGAGACCGGCGTGGACCGCGTCGACCTGTTGAAGATCGACGCGGAGAAGAGTGAGGCGGCGGTCCTGCGCGGGCTCGACGACGCGCACTGGCCGCTGGTCCGCCAACTGGTGATCGAGGCGCACGACGTGGCCGGCCGGGTCGGCTGGATCACGGAGCGGCTGGAGAGCCGGGGCTTCTCCGTCACGGTCGACACGCAGGCCGAGCTGGCCGGCACGGGGCTGGTCACGCTCTATGCCACCCGTGGCGGCGGGACGGCGGTGACCAGGGCCGGGTACGGAACGGCGGTGACCGGTGGCGCCCCGACGCACGGCACGGCGTCGGCGCCGGTGCTCCCCGGGCCGCCGTGGTCCGATCCGGAACGGTACGCCGCCGAGGTACGGCGGAGCGCGCTCGAACGCCTGCCCGCGCCCATGGTGCCGTCGTCGTTCGTCGTCCTGGACGCGTTCCCGCTCTCCCCCAACGGGAAGCTGGACCGTGCGGCGCTCCCGGCTCCCCGGCCGCACGCGGCCCGGCCCGCCACCGCCGGGGACGCTCCCCGTACCGCGGTCGAGGAGGTGCTCTGCGCGCTGTTCGCCGAGGTGCTCGGCGTGCCGGAGGTCGGTGTCCACGACGACTTCTTCCGTCTCGGCGGGCACTCGCTGCTCGCGATCACGCTGATCGGCCGGGTCCGCCCGGTGTTCGGCGCCGAGGTGAACCTGCGCAGTCTGCTGGAAGCGCCCACCGTGGCGGCCTTCGCCCGGCAGCTCGCGCACGGCACGGACGGCGGCGACCCGCTGGCCGGACTGCTGCCGCTGCGGCCGGGCGGCGACCGTCCGCCCCTGTTCTGCGTGCACCCCGGGGCCGGGGCCGGCTGGGTCTACGCGGGGCTGCTGCGCCACCTGGACGACCGGCAGCCCGTGTACGCCCTCCAGGACGAGCGGCTGACCGGCGGCGCGGCGGCCGCGAGCGTGGAGGAGATGGCCGGACGCTACCTCCGGCGGATCCGTTCCGTCCAGCCGGCCGGGCCGTACCACCTGCTCGGATGGTCCTTCGGTGGTCTGGTCGCCCACGCGATGGCCACTCGGCTCCAGGAGGCCGGGGAACAGGTCGCGCTGCTCGCCCTGCTGGACGCCTACCCGCTGCACGACCGTGCCACGCCCCACCCGCACCGGACCGGCGCGGGCGACGGGTTCGGGGAGCTGCTGCGCTCGTTGGGCCACCCGGAGCCCGGGTACGGCGGTGCCGTGCGGCTTCCGGGGTACGCCGGGTTCGCGGCGGCGGTACGCGACGATACCGCCCTCGCCGGCCTCGACGAGGCGCAGGTGACCGCCATGGCACGGGCGTTCCGGGAGAACACCGGCCTCGCGGACGGGTTCAAGCCGATGGTCTTCGACGGGGACATGGACCTGTTCACCGCCACGCTCGGCCGGGAGCCCGGCGCGCCGGGCGAGACGGACTGGGCGCCGTATCTGACCGGGCGGCTGCGGGTGCGCCCGGTGGCGTGCACGCACGGCGGCATGACGGGGCCGGGGCCGCTGTCCGAGATCGGTCCGGCGCTGGCGGCCCGGCTGGCGGAGGGGGCGGCGGTCGGCCCACCCGCCTGAACCCGCCGGGATCGGCCACACGAAAAGGGCCCGCCCGGCCGAGTGTCCTCCACTCGGCCGGGCGGGCCCTTTTCCGTTTCCGTGCCGCCGGTCACGCCGCGGCTCACGCTCAGCCGGCCGGTCCGCTCACCGCCTCCTCCAGCGACTCCGTCAGCTCCCTGACCGTCGGCCGGCTCAGCAGCCGGCGCAGGGAGATGTCCGGCACGCCGTCGTCCCTGATCGTCTCGACGATGCGTACGGCCTGGAGGGAGTCGCCGCCCAGCTCGTAGAAGTCGTCGTCCAGGCCGACGGGCAGGCCGAGCGTGTCCTGCCACACCGTCCTGATGCGCTCCATGAGCGGGGTGCCCCTCGGGGTGTCCGCGTCCCGGGCTCCGCCGTCCCGGGCTTCCGCGTCCACGGCGGGCCGGGCGGCGGGATCGGGCAGGGCCGCCACGTCCAGCTTGCCGTTGGGGGTCAGCGGCAGCTCCGGCAGCGCGGTGAAGGTGGCGGGCATCATGTGGCCGGGCAGCAGCCGCGCCGCCCCGGCCCGTACCGCGTCGATGTGGCCGCCGTCGAGGACGACATAGGCGTCCAGCCGCTGCGAGCGGTTCCCCTCCCCGCCCGTCCGCCGGACCGCCACGGCGGCGGCCCGGACGCCCGGCTGCTCGCGCAGCACCGACCGGATCTCGTCCGGTTCGACGCGGAAGCCCCGGATCTTGACCTGGCCGTCCAGCCGGCCGAGGTGTTCGAGTGTGCCGTCGGGGCGCAGCCTGCCGAGGTCGCCGCTGCGGTAGACCCGGCCGCCGCCGTGCGGGTCGGCGTGGAAGCGCCGGGCGGTCAGGTCCGCGCGGTTCAGGTACCCGTCGGCGACGCCCGCGCCGCCCACCAGGATCTCCCCCGCGACGCCCGGGGGCAGGGTCCGGCCGCGGCCGTCGGTCACGCGGACGTACCAGCCGGGCAGCGGCCTGCCGACCGCGCGGGTCCCCCGGCGCGCCAGGGCGGGCGTCAGGGTCTGCGCGGTGACGTGCACGGTGGTCTCCGTGATGCCGAACATGTTGACCGTCCGGCAGGTCTCGGCCGGGTGGCGCTCGTACCAGGGCAGCAGGAGCCGCGTGTCGAGCGGCTCGCCGCCGAACACCACCAGGCGCACGGCCAGGCCGGCCGGTTCGCGGCGGTCGGCCTCGGCGAGCTGCGCGAAGGCGGACGGGGTCTGGCTGAGGACCGTGACCCGGCGCGCGGCGAGCAGCGCGAGGAACCGGCGGGGGTCGCGTGAGTCCCAGTACGGGACGACGACCAGGTGTCCGCCGGTGAGCAGACAGCCCCAGATCTCCCAGACGGAGAAGTCGAAGGCGCTGGAGTGGAAGAACGTCCAGGTGTCGGCGGTGCCGAGCCGGTAGGTGTCGCAGGTGGCGTCGACGAGTGCGCAGACGTTGCGGTGCGGCACCATGACGCCTTTGGGCCGGCCCGTCGAGCCGGAGGTGTAGATGATGTAGGCGGTGTCGGCCGCCGTCACGCGTCCGGGGACGGGCACGGGGACGGCGCCGGCCGCGCCCCGCGCGTCGACGTCTTCCGGCGTCAGGCGGCGCGTCCCGCGGCGCGCGGGGAAGTCCGCGCGCGCGGTGACGACGACCGCCAGGTCCGCGTCGTCGACGGTGTACGCGAGCCGGTCGTCGGGGTGGTCCGGGTCCATCGGTACGTAGGTCCCGCCGGCCCGCAGCACGCCGAGCAGGGCGACCACCAGGGTGGCGCTGCGCTCCAGGCAGACGCCGACCCGGGTGCCGCGCCGGACGCCCAGGGCGCGGAGGCCGTGGGCGAACCGGTCGGCGGCGGCGCGTAGTTCGCCGTAGGTCAGGCGTACGGTCTCGTCGGAGAGGGCGACGGCCGCGGGGACGCGCTCCGCCATTGCGTCGAACGCGTCGGTGACGGTCCCGGTGAGGGTCGTCCGCGGTGGTTCCGCGTACCCGAGGGCGACCGTCCGCGCCTCTTCGGCGGCGTCGAGCAACTCGGCGTCGTCGACCGTGCGGTCCGGCGCGTCGAGCACCTGCCGGTGGACGTGGGCGACGTGGCGGCCCCACTGCCGCGCGAGGTCCGCGCACACGTGCCTCGGGTCGTGGGTGATCCGTAGCAGCGGCGCGTCGTCGGGGCCGTCGGCGAGGGTGACGGTCAGGGCGTACGCGTCACTCCCGGACGGAGACAGGAGCCCGAACCCAGCGCTCTCGCACGGGTGGTGACGTCTCATCAGCTCTTGGAGTGTATCGGTTCCGGCGACCGGCTCGTACGTCACCCGAGCCCCGTCCGCCGGGGACAGCGGAACGACGCGGCGCAGGCCGTGGGTGTCGTAGCGGGCCAGCACCGCGCTCGCCGCCGCGAACCATCCGGCGGCCTCCGTCGGGGTGCCGGGCGGCAGCGGGAGGTCGCAGACGCCGGGCTCCGCGGGCGCCTCCGGGTCGCCCAGCCCCCAGTCGAACGGTTCTCCTCCCAGGGCGGGCGCGGGGCTCACGCGTCCTCCCGGCCGTCGAAGGACCGGTGCCGGCCGTCCCCGCTCCCGCGGACCGGCGCGTCGGCCGTCGACGCGCGGATGACCCGCAGCAGGTCGGGCACCGCGTCGTTCAGGTACATGTGACCGCCGGGCAGCTCGACGTACTCGAAACCGAGGCCGGTGGTCTTCGACCACTCCTGGGCCTCGGCGGCGCTGACGCAGTCGTCGTCCCGCCCCCGCAGGGCGGTGACGGGCACCGGCAGGACGGTGTCCGGGTCCGGGTGGTAGTCCTCGTACATCTCCACGTCGGCGCGGAGTGTGGGCAGGATCAGCTCGCGCATCTGCGGGTTGTCCAGGGCCGGGTGGCGGGCTCCGGCGAACTCCTGGACGCGCTCCAGGAACTGCTCGTCGGGCAGGCCGGTGGCGCGCCGCGCCCGCCGGGAGCCGGGGCCGTGCGCCCCGCTGACGAAGAGGCGCACCACCTCGGTGCCGGTACGGGCCGCCATCGCGTGCGCCAGGGCGTGGGCGAGGGCACCGCCGCTGCTGTGCCCGAACAGGGCCACCGGGGTGCCCGCGGTGCTCTCCAGCACCTCGGGCAGGACCCTGCGCACCACGTCGGGGATGCTGCGCAGCGGCTCCTCCTCGATCAGCCGCTCCCGTCCGGGCAGCCGCACCGGGACCAGGTCGATGTCGGGTGCGGCGGGTGCGCGCCAGGAGCGGAAGAAGGCGGCACCGGCTCCCGCGAAGGGGACACAGACGAGCGACAACGTGGCCATGGGCGTTCTTTCTGCTGCGGGGACGGGCGGGTGGTCGGGCGCGCCGGCCGGCGGTCGCGGGCGTCGGGGCCGGGGTCAGGTGGCGCGGGCGGCCGCGCCGACGCGCCGGCCGGGGTCCGCCGCGACGGCCGCCAGCAGGGACGTGTAGCCGGTGGCCAGGTCCTGGGCGGTGTCCGGCGGGTACAGGTCGCGGGCGTAGGTGAGGTGGACGTCGATGCCGTCGGCCGTGCGCCGCGGTGTGTGGCGTTCCACCAGTTCGAAGCGGAGGTCGAAGCGCAGCGGTTCCTCCGCCGCCGGCTCCGGCCGTACCGTCAGGTGCGGGAGGTGCAGGTCGGGCACCGGGTTGTTCTGGAAGGCGAGCATGACCTGGAAGAGCGGGTGCCGGGTGGCCGAGCGGGCCGGGTTGAGCACCTGCACGAGGTGGTCGAACGGTACGTCCTGGTGGGCGTAGGCGGCCAGGTCGGTGGCGCGGACGCGGTCGAGCAGGTCGCGGAAGGCCGGCGCGCCGTCGGTCCTGGTGCGCAGGACCAGGGTGTTGACGAAGAAGCCCACGAGGTCGTCGAGGGCTTCGTCGGTCCGTCCGGCGACCGGCGTCCCGATGGGGAGGTCGGTGCCCGCTCCGCGCTCGGTGAGGAGGGCGGCCAGGGCCGCCTGGCAGACCATGAACAGGCTGGTCCCGGTCTCGCGCGCCAGGGTGTGCAGCGCCGACTGGACCTCGGGCGCCACGCGCGCGGTGGTCCGGCCCGCCCGGCGCGAGGGCGCCTCCGGGCGCGGGGCCGCCGGGCAGAGCGTCAGCCGGTCGGGCAGACCGGCCAGTTCCCGCTGCCAGAACGCGGTCTGGCGGCTCAGCGCGGAGTCCGGCGCGTCCGGTGTTCCGAGCAGCGCGTGGTGCCAGAGCGTGTAGTCGGTGTACTGCACGGGCAGATCGGGCCAGGCGGGCCGGATGCCCTGGGAGCGGGCCGTGTAGGCGAGCGCGATGTCCCGTGCCAGCGGGGTGAGCGACCAGCCGTCGCACACGATGTGGTGGAGCACCAGCGACAGGACGTGGTCCTGCCCGGTGAGCCGGAACAGCCGTGCGCGTACGGGCGTCTCGGCCGTCAGGTCGAACGGGTGGGCGGCCTCGGCGGTCAGCTCGCGCCGCAGGTCCTCCTCGGTGACGGTGTCGGCCGGCAGGCTCACCGGGGCTTCGTCCGGGTCGAGCACGATCTGCTGCGGGATGCCGTCCCAGTCGGGAAAGGCGGTGCGCAGGCTCTCGTGCCGGGCCACCACGTCGTTCAGGGCCCGTTCCAGCGCCGCGCGGTCCAGGCGGCCGCGCAGCCGCAGCGCCATCGGCATGGTGTAGTTCCCGTTGGGGCCGTGCAGCCGGCTCTGGAACCACAGCCGCCGCTGTACGGGGGCGAGCGGGATCACGTCGGGCCGGTCCACGGGCCGCAGCGGCGGCCGTACGGTGTCCTCCCGGCTCTCCAGCCGCTCGGTGAGCAGGGCCGCCGTGGGCGCCTCGAAAACGGTCCTGAGCGGGACCTCCACGCCCAGTTCGGCGCGCAGGCGGCTGATCAGGCGGGTGGCGAGCAGGGAGTGGCCGCCGAGGTCGAAGAAGGAGTCGTCGGCCGTGACCCGGTCCAGGCCGAGTACCTGGGCGAAGATCTTGCAAACGGCCTCTTCCCGTTCGGTGCGCGGTGCGCGGCCGGCGGAGGCGGCGCGGAAGTCGGGGTCGGGCAGGGCCCGGCGGTCGATCTTGCCGCTGGTGGTCGTCGGGAAGGCGGGCAGCACGACGACCAGGGCGGGGACCAGGTGGTCCGGCAGCCGGTCGCGGACGTGGCGGCGCAATTCCGCGCTGTCCGGCGCCGGGCCGGCCCCGGCGGGCACGACGTATCCGATCAGCCGCCGGTCGCCGCGCTCGTCGGTGCGGGCGACGGCCACCGCGCGGCCCACCGACGGGTGGCCGGCGAGCGCCGTCTCGACCTCGCCGGGTTCGATGCGGAAGCCGCGGATCTTGATCTGTCCGTCGGCGCGGCCGTGGAATTCCGCCTGCCCGTCCGGGCGGCGGCGCACCAGGTCGCCCGTACGGTACATCCGGTCGCCCGGCGGGCCGAACGGGCAGGCCAAAAAGCGTTCCGCGGTGAGGGCCGGCCGGTCCGCGTACCCGTCCGCGAGGCCGGGCCCGGCCAGGAACAGCTCGCCGACGGTACCGGTGGGCACGGGGCGCAGCCAGGGGTCGAGCACATAGGCACGGGTGTTGCGGATCGGGTGGCCGAGGAGGACGTCCGGGCCGTCGCAGTCGGCGGCGAAGCTGTCGCCGCCGGCCTCGGACGCGCCGTAGAAGTTGACCAGGCGGGAGCCGGGCAGGGTGGCGGCGAACCGGGCGGCGAGGTCCGGTGCGAGGGCTTCGCCGCTGGACACCCAGAGCCGGCAGGACGTCAGGTCCCGGTCGGCGGCCTCGTCCAGCAGGGCCTTGAGCAGGCTGGGGACGACGGTGACGCGGGAGTCCCCCGCGTCCTCGATGAAGGCGGCGAGGGCGGTGGCGCTCCGTGCGGTCGCCCCGTCGGCCAGCGCGACGCGGGCTCCGCCGAGGAAGGCGCCCAGCAGTTCGGTGGTGCCGTCGACGAAGCTCAGGGTGGTCTTGGCGACGACCGTTTCGGCCGGCCGGTACGGGAAGGCGTCCGCGTACCAGGCGAGGCGGTTGAGCAGGGCGCGGTGGCTGCCGGTCACGCCCTTGGGGTGCCCGCTGGAGCCCGAGGTGTAGATGAGCGTCGCGGGGTCGCCGGGGCGGGCCGGGGCGGGGCGGTCGTCCGCCGTCAGGTCCGCGTCGGACAGGCCCTCGGTGGCGGTGGCGAAGCCGTCGGCGCGGCCGGTGGCGGCGAGGACGACGGCCGGGCCCGCGCCGACGGTGTGCAGCATGTCCTCGGTGGTGACGACGACGGCGGGCCTGGCGTCCCGGAGCAGGAACGTCACCCGCTCCGAGGGGTGTTCCGGATCGACCGGCAGGTAGGCGGCGCCGCACTTGAGCACGGCGAACAGGGCGACCGGCAGGTCCGCGGTGCGGGGCAGCATCAGGGCGACGCGGTCCCCGCGGCCCGCGCCCTCGGCGGCGAGCCGGCGGGCGAGCCGGTTGGCCCGGGCGTTCAGCTCCCGGTACGTCAGCTCGTCGCCGCCGGCGACCAGCGCGACGGCGTCGGGGGTACGGCGCACCCGCTCCTCGAAACGGTCCGCGACCGTGCCGTCCGGGACGGGATGTTCGGGCCCGTGCCCCTCCGCCAGGAGGGCCGCCCGTTCCGCCGGGAGCAGCGGCAGCAGGTCGCGGACCGTGCGCTCCCGCCCGTCGGCGACCATGGCCAGCAGCCGCACCAGGCGGTCGGCCCACGTCCGGGCCTCGTCGGGCCGCAGCACACCGGGCTGGGCGCCGATCCGTACCTGGAGCGCGGCGCCCGGTACGACGGTGAGGCCGAGCGGGTAGTGGGTCGCGTCCCGGATGTCGGCGGCGGCCAGGCGCAGGCCGGGTGCCAGTTCGTCACCGGCGGCGGCGTCCACCGGGTAGTTCTCGAACGCGGTGACCGTGTCGAAGAGGACGGGCAGCCCGGCCAGCCGGTGGATCTCGGGCAGGCCGAAGTGGTGGTGCGGCAGCAGCCGTTCCTGTTCGTCGCGCAGCCGCCCGAGGTACGCGGCCACCGGCTCGTCCGGGCGCAGCCGGACCCGTACCGGCAGGGTGTTGGTGAGCAGGCCGACCATGGACTGCACGCCGGGCAGCTCCGGCGGGCGCCCGGAGACGACGGTGCCCAGTACCACGTCCTGGCTGCCGGTCAGCCAGCCGAGCAGAACCGCCCAGGCCCCCTGGACGACGGTGTTCAGGGTGACGTGGCAGCGCCGGGCGGTCTCGGTCAGCGCCGCGGTAGCCGGTTCGGGGAGCGCCGAGGTGACCAGGTGGGGCAGTTCCGGCCGGGTGCCGGGGTGCCCGGCGCCGGCCACCAGGGCGGGCCGCTCCAGGCCCGCGAGCGATTCCCGCCAGGCCGCGGCGGCCGCCTCGCGGTCCTGGCCGGCCAGCCACCGCAGGTACGAGCGGTACGCGGGCGGTCCGGGCAGCCCGGCGGTGCTGCCGCCCTGGGCGTACGCGCGGAAGATCTCCTCGACCAGGGTGGGGAAGGACCAGCCGTCGAGCACCAGGTGGTGGTTGGTCAGCACCAGCGTCCAGGCCGCCGCGCCGGTGCGCAGCAGCCGGCAGCGCAGCAGCGGCGGGCGCGCCAGGTCGAAGGGTGTACGGCGCTCCGCGGCGGCCAGCCGGTCCCGGTGCGCGGCGCGCCGCTCCGGGGCGACGCCGCGCAGGTCGGACTCGGCCCAGGGCAGGGTGGCGTTCCGTACGACGAACTGGAGGGGGTCGCCGTCGGCGCGCGTCCGGAAGCCGGCGCGCAGCGGCGCGTGACGCTGGACGACGGCGGAGCAGGCCCGGTGGAGCAGCGCCGGGTCCAGGGGCCCGGTCAGGTCCAGGGTGAGCTGCGCGGTGTAGACGTCCGTCGCGTCGCCCGCGAGCAGCGCGTGGAAGTAGAGCCCCGACTGGAGCGGGGTGAGCGGAAGGACGTCTTCCAGTCTGGACATCCGCATGTGGCTAGTCCCACCCCTCCAGTTCGGCTTCCAGTTCGTCGACCTCGGCCTGGCTCAGTCCGGTCAGGGTGAGGTCGGAGGGCGTGTGGCGGCTGACGGCCCGGCCGCCGGCGCGGGCCGCGATGTCGGCCAGCGCCTCGTCCCACAGCTCGGCGACGCGGTCCAGGTCCGCCGCCGCGAGCCACCCGGCGGGGGCGCTCCAGGCGGCCTGGATCTCGGGGCCCGCGGCCCCGTCCCGTACGAGCACGTCGAGCGTCAGCCCGTGGCCGGCCGGGGTGCGCGGGTCGCGCCCGTCGCGGAGCGCGTCGACGCCGGGCAGCAGGGTCCAGTCCGCGTCGCCGCGGCCGGGCAGGCGTCCCAGGTAGTTGAAGAGGATCTGCGGCCGGGCGAGGGCCGCCAGTTCCGGTCCGGCCGTCGGGTTCAGGTGGCGCAGCAGGCCGTGTCCGAGGCCGTCTCCGGGGACGGCCCGGAGCTGTTCCTTGACGTGCATGACCGCGACGTCCGCCGCGCCCGTGGCGGCGGTCAGCCGTACGGGGTGGATGCTGGTGAACCAGCCGACCGTACGGGACAGGTCGGCCGGCCGGCCGTCCGTCTCGCGGCCGTGTCCCTCCACGTCCACGAGTACGTCGTCGCCCGCCGGGATGCCGCGCTCGCGGCGCCACCGGACGACCGCGCGGGCCAGCGCGGTGAGCAGCACGTCGGGGACGGTGCCGTGGACCGCGGCGGGCGCGTCGGTGAGCAGCGGGGCGCTGCGGGTGTGGTCCAGCACCTGGTACCGGCGGCGGCTGGTGCCCGCGGTGTCGGTCGCCGGGTCGAGCGGGCGCGCGCCCAGCGGCGGGTCGTCCGTGCTCAGCACGTCCTTCCAGTGGGGCAGTTCCGCGAGGCGGTCCGGGTGTCCGGCCTCCTCGCGCAGCAGGCTGCTCCACCGCCCGAACGAGGTGCCGACCGGCGGCAGTTCGGGGGCCGCGCCGGCGTCGTGGGCCTGCCGGGCGAGGGCGAGGTCCCGCAGCAGGGTGTGCCAGGAGGCGCCGTCCACCGCCAGGTGGTGCACCACCAGCAGCAGTACGCCGGGCCGGTCGCGGCCCGCGTCGAACCAGCAGGCCCGGAGCATGGCGCCGGACCACGGGTCGAGGCGGGCGGCCGTCTGGGGGAGGTGGGCGGCGGCGCGGGCGGCGAGCGTGGTGGGGTCGGCCGGCGGGCCGGTGACGTGCTCGACGAGCGCGGCCGTCTCGACGCTGCCCGCGGGAGCGATGTCGAGGTGCCACCGCCCGCCGTCGTCCACCAGCCGGGCCCGCAGCATGTCGTGGTGGTCCACCAGCGCGCCGAGCGCCGCACGCAGGCCGTCCTCGGTGAGGCCGACCGGGGCGCGGACGAGGACCGACTGGTGGTAGGTGTCCACCGGGCCGCCCAGTTCGCACAGCCACTCCATGACCGGGGCCGTGCTGACGGGCCCGGTGACGGTGTCATGGCCGGGTGTGCCGTGCGGGTCGGTCTCCTCGGGTGGCGCGGGCTCGGCGACCCGTGCCAGACCGGCCGGTGTCTCGTGGGCGAAGACCTGCTTCAGGGTGATCGCCCAGCCGGACTCGCGGGCGCGGGCGACGAGCTGGATGGCGGTGATGCTGTCGCCGCCGAGGTCGAAGAAGGCGTCGTCCGGGCCCGCGTCGGGTGTCCCGAGGACGTCCCGGAACAGGGTGAGCATCGCGGCCAGGGCGTCCTGGCCGGTCTCGCCGGAGGTTTCCGGCACCGGCTGCCGCGGCTGCTCGGCCGGGACGGCACGTACCGGCCCCACGGGGGTGGTGCGGGGCCACCGGCGGGCGGAGCGCGGGGCCGGGCCGATGGCCGCGTGCGGCTCGTCCGCGGCCGTCTCCAGCAGGGCCCGCAGCGTCCGCTGGACGTGCGCCAGGTCCTCGGCGTCGTACCGCGCGGCGCTGCCGTCGACGTCGAGGCTCAGCCCCGCGCCGTCCTGGCGGCCGCAGACCCCGACGGCGAGGTCGTCGACCGGTCCGTTGGAGAGGTTGTGCGCGGTGACGGCGTGGCCGCCGAAGCGGAAGGCGTACGGGAAGGTCATGACGTTCACCAGGGGGCCGGTGGCGCCCTGCTCGCCGACGGCGTACCCGAGGTCGCGGTGGAGGTCCTCGGAGCGGTACCGCTGGTGCGGCAGCGCCCGCTTGATCTCCTCGGCGGCCTGCCGTGTCAGCTCCGCCCAGGTGGTGGCGGGGCGCACGGCCAGCCGGACCGGGACGACGTTCGACAGCATGCCCGGGGTGGCGCGGGCGAGCGCGCCCCGGCGCGCGGTGACGGGGAGCGACAGGAGGACGTCGTCGGCGCCGGTGGCGTGGTGCAGGCAGGCGGCGACGGCGGCCACGACGGCCGGTGCGACGGAGCGGCCCAGGGCGGCGCGCAGCCGCTCGGCCGGGCCGGCCGGGACCTGCCCGGCGTGGCGCAGAACGGGCGCCCCGGCGTCCCGGGGCAGGCGGGAGAGCGACACGGGCGCCGGGCGGTCGGCCAGCTTCCGTGTCCAGTGGTCCCGGTCCGCCGCGAAGGCGGCGGACTCACGGTACGCCTCCTCGTCCGCCAGGAGGGCGGTCAGCGGCGCGAACGGCGCCGCCTCGGGCCCGTCGGCCGGCCGGCCGTACAGGTCGGCGACGCGCTGCGCGAACAGGGCGGCGCCGAACCCGTCGATGGCCAGGTGGTGGGCGCGCTGGTACCAGAAGTACCGGTCCGGGGCGATCCGGAACAGGCAGACCGTGCAGGCCGGTTCGCGGGTGACGTCCAGCGGCCGGGCCAGGTCCTGGCGCATCCACGCCAGCGCGGTCCCGGCGGCCCGCTCGTCGGCCGCGAGGTCGAGGTGGTCCACCCGTGGCGCGGGGCCCCGGCGTACCGACTGCCGTGGTCCGGCCGGGGTGTCGGTCACCCGGACGCGCAGCGCGTCGGTCTCCGTCCAGGCGCGCGTCCAGGCCGCCCGGAAGGCGTCGGGGTCGACCGGTCCGGCGATGTCGAAGTACTCCGCGATCTGGTAGCGGCCGCCCTTGGCGCCGGCCTGGTCCGCGAACCAGATGCCGAGCTGCGCCCGGGACAGCGGCAGAAGGGCGTCGGCGGTGCCGGCCATGTCAGGCTCCGCCCCCGCCCGCGGTCCCGGCGCGTACGGCGTCGGGCCAGCCGTCGGGGTCCGCACCGAACTGGCACAGGAAGGCGTACACCAGGCGCTCCAGGCCGAAGCCGACGCAGGCGCTGCGGACCGGCCCGTCGTCGCCCTGGTCGATGCCGAAGCCGCGGCCGAACAGGTCGTCGTGGAAGTTGAAGGAGCCGACGGCGATGCTCCGGTCCGGGGCGACGTCGAGCCGCAGCTCGTACTTCAGCTCCATCAGCCGCTGCGACCAGATCCGCTCGGAGGTGTCGGCGGCGCAGAAGAACGGGTCGTTGCCCACTTCGCAGAAGCCGCTCAGGCCGAGGTCCGTGGCGTAGTCGAAGACGGTGCGCATGAACGTCTCGCGGGCGGCGAGCACGGCGTCGCGCGGGCCGAAGAAGACGATCTCCCGGATGGTGAAGTCCCAGAGGCGTTCCAGGGTCGTGGCGTAGGCCGCCTCGTAGCGGAAGGACTTGCCCCGGGAGGTGACCACGTGCACCCGGCCGGCCTCCAGGTTCCGGCCGCTGTACTGGTGGAAGGTGTGGTAGCACATCGTGGGCGGCAGGCAGTAGTCCACGTTCCGGCACGAGGCGAGGACGGCGGCGTCGATCCCCTTGCCGCCGTACGCGGCCCGGAACTCCTCGTACACGTCGATGTCGTTGTGCAGCCGGGTCACGAACATCAGGTGGTGCGGGAAGGAGGCGAAGTAGCCGGCCGTCTCCAGGGCGCGGGTGCTGATGAGCGTCGGATAGCGGTACTCGGCCGCGGTGAAGTGCCGCGCGAGCAGGCCCTTGACGGCCCGGTCGAAGTAGGCGAGGAGGGACAGCAGGGGCTCCCCGAGGGCCACCTGGCCCTCGCCGACCGCGCTGACCGCGCCGGTCTCCGCGAGCCGGGCGAAGGTGCCGCCGTCCTCGACGGTGCGCCGGTGCGGTGAGGTCCACACCGACTTGGGCGCGGTCGGCCACTGTTTGCGTACGTCGGCGTCCACCAGCCGGTTGACCTTGTCGGCCACGGCGGCCCGCGCCAGTGGCCGCTGCGACAGCAGGGTCACGCCCCGTACCTCGCCGCCCTCGGTGACCAGCTCGAATCCGCTGATCTCCGGTGAGACGAAGTACAGGCGCCGCTCGATCTCGGACGCGAGACCGTCCGGTACCGGGGTGTGCAGGTCGATACGGGTCCGGCAGGGCCCGGTGCCGTCGGCGGCGGCCGGCGGCCCGGCCGGGGGGTACGCGTGTGTCATGGGTGGCTCACTCCTGGCCGGACGGGATGACGGGGCGAAGGGGGCGCGCCGGTGGCGCTGGTGCGGGGCGGCCGTGCGGCGGGCCGGACGCCCGCCGCGCCGCGCGGGCGGCCGCTCAGGCGGCCGCCGCGGTCTTCGCGGTGACCAGGTCGGCGATCCCCTTGACCGAGCGGAAGTTGTCGAACTCCATGTCCTCGGGCCCGAGCCGCAGCGAGAACTCCCGCTCGACGAAGAGGGCGAGCTGCATCGCGAAGAGGGAGTTGACGAGCCCGAGGGCGAAGATGTCGTCCTCGTCGGCCAGTTCGTGGCCGCCGAGCTGCGGTGCCAGGAACTCCTTGACCCGGTCCCGCACGTCGTCGTACGTCATGGTGCTCTCCTTGGGGTGGAAGGTGCGTTCAGTAGGTGTAGAAGCCGCGGGAGGTCTTCCGGCCGAGCAGTCCGGCGTCGACCATCTTCTGGAGGAGCGGCGCGGGCCGGTACTTGCTGTCCTTGAAGCTCTCGTACATGACCGTGATGGAGTTCAGGATCGTGTCGAGGCCGATGAGGTCCCCGGTCTCCAGCGGCCCCATCTTGTGTCCGAAGCAGCCCTTGAACATCCGGTCGACCTGCTCGGCCGTCGCGACCTGGTCCTGTACGCAGAAGATCGCCTCGTTGATGGTCAGCATCAGGACCCGGTTGGTGACGAAGCCGGGGGCGTCCTGGACGACGATGCCTTCCTTGCGCAGGTCCCTCAGCAGTCCGAGCCCCGCCTCCAGGGTCGCGGCGGAGGTGAAGTGGCCCTGGACGACCTCGACGGTGTCCATGAGCGGCACCGGGTTCATGAAGTGCATCCCCAGCACCTCGGCCGGACGGCCGGTGACCGACGCCACCCGGGTGACGGGTACGGCCGAGGTGTTGACGCCGAACACCACGCCGGGGCGGCAGACGGTGTCGATACGCTCGTACACCGCGCGCTTGACGTCCCAGTTCTCGGTGACGTTCTCCACGACGAAGTCGGCGTCGCGCAGTGCCTCCAGGTCCGTGCCGCAGGCGACGCGGCCGAGGACGGTGCCGGGGTCCTCCTTCGGCTGCCCGCCGCGGAACAGGCCCTGCATCCGCAGGTCGCGTTCCATCTGTTCGCGGGCGCTCGCGAGCTGGCTCTCCGCGATGTCGACCAGGATCACGTCGAACTCGGCCTGGGCGAGGGCCTGGGCCACGCCGCGGCCGATGGTTCCGGCGCCGATCACGCCTACTGTCCGCACGTTCACGCACTACCGCCTTCGGGGGATCGAGTGGGTGGGAAGGGGAAAGGGGCCGGGTCGGCCGGTGCCGCTACCGGGCGGACCGCAGGTCGTCGACGAGCCGCCCCAGCGCGTGGACGGTGGGGCCTTCGTAGACGATGGTCAGCGGGACGGCGAGGGCCAGTTCCTGCCGCAGGCGGTGCACGACCTGGAGCCCCAGCAGGGAACTGCCGCCCAGTTCGAAGAAGTTGTCGTGCACGCCGACGTCCGCCACGCCCAGCAGTTCCTGCCAGACCTCCGCGACCAGCCGTTCGGTGTCGGTGCCGGGCGCGACGTAGGGGTTGCGCAGGGTGGGCCGCTCGTGGCGGCGGGCCGGTGCCGGGGTGTCCGCGGCGGGCGCGGCCCACTGGTCCCGGCGGCGGATCAGGTCGCCGGTGGACAGGATGGTCTGGGGCTGCGGGACGCTCTCCAGCAGTGCCCGGGTCACCCGGCGGCCCTCGTCGGGGGTGAGGGCGAGTTCCTGGACGGCGGCGCCGATGCCGTCCGGTGTCTGCGGCCCGAAGCGCCAGGCTTCCCAGTTGACGCTGGTCCACGGCCGGCCGGGGCCGTGGTGCCGCTGGGCGAACGCGTCGAGGACGGCGTTGGCGGCGGCGTACGCGGTGAAGCCGAGGCCGCCGAGGAGCGCGGCGACCGAGGAGCACAGGACGGCGAAGTCCAGTTGCTGGCCGGCCAGTACCTCGTCGAGGACGTAGGTGCCGTACAGCTTGGGGGCGAAGTGCCAGTCGCTCTCCTGCTCACCCAGGTCGGCGACGACACGGTGCGCGCCGGGGCCGGTGGTGCCGGCGCAGTGCAGGAGGCCGTCTATCCGCCCGTACGCCTGGACGACGGTGTCCTTGACCTCGCGCATCCGGTCCAGGTCGGACACGTCGGCGGCGACGACCATGACCTGGCTGCCCAGGTCCTCCAGCGCGCGCACGGCGCCGATCCGCTCCCGTACCGCTGCGGGCAGTCGCGGATCGTCCCAGGCGTCGCGGTCCGGCAGTCCGGTGCGGCCGAGCAGGACCAGGCGTACCGGGTCCTGTTCGGCGATGACCCGGGCCATCAGCAGGCCGATCTTGCCGAGGCCGCCGGTGATCAGGTACACGCCGTCCGCCTTGACGGCGGTGCCGTCGCGGCGCGGGGGTTCGGCGGGCACGTAGGTGGGGGTCCAGCGGTGCCGGCCGCGCAGGGCGACGGTGCGGTCCCCGGGGGCCCGGGACAGATCCTCCAGGAGGCGGTCGATCGTGCCGGGCCCCGGCTCCTCGCCGTCGAGGCGCAGGTCGAGGTGGACGCAGTCGAGTGCGGGGAACTCCTGCGGGAGCACCTTGCAGGCCCCCTGGACGGCCGCCTTGGGCGGGCACAGCGGCTCGTCGCCGGTGACCGCGTGGACCTCGCTGGAGATCACGTCCCAGCGCTGGGGCCGGCTCATCAGCTCGGTCTCGGTGGCCCGGGCCCAGTGCACGAGGCTGTCGAAGCCGCGGTGGAGCAGGGCCCGTACGTCCTCGGGTGCGGGCGGGCGGCCCGCGTCGGCGCCGACGCTCCAGCAGTGCAGTACGCGGTCGGGCAGCGGGCCGCTCTCGCGCAGCGCCTCGGCCAGCCGGCCGTAGTGCTCCGGCCGGGCCGGGTCCAGGACGTAGTCGTGCTCCGTCTTGCGGTCCCAGGCGCTGCCCATGGACACCGTCCGCACGGTGGCGCCGCAGCTTTCGAGCCGGGCGGCGAGGCCCCGGCCGACGCCGTGTTCATCGGTGAACACCAGCCAGTGGTGGGCGGCCAGTTCCGCCGGGGAGGCCGCGGGGGCCGGGCCGGCCTGCTGCCAGGACGGCGCGTAGAACCAGCGGGACAGCTCCGGCCGTCGGCCTGGCGCCGCGTCCGTGGTCAGCGGCGCGGCTGCGGGTTCCAGCCAGTACGTGCGGCGCTCGAAGGGGTACGTGGGCAGCGGGACGCGCCGGGCGCCGGTGTGCGGCGGGAACGGGGTCTCGCGGCCCGCCAGCCACAGGCGGCCCGCCGCGGCGAGGAGGGCCGCGCGGTCGGTCTGCCCGTCGAAGGCGCCCGGCAGGGAGGCGACCACGACCCGGTCGGTGACGGTCCCGGCGGCCGGGTGCCGCAGGGCGTCGGTGGCCAGGGTCCGGCCGGGGCCGACCTCCACGACGGCGATGTCCGGCACGGCCCACAGGGTGCCGAGGCCGTCCGAGAAGCGCACCGGGCTGCGCAGGTGCCGGGCCCAGTACGCGGGGTCCGTGGCCTGCTCGTCGGTGATCCAGGTGCCGGTGACGTTGGAGACGAACGGCACCGCGGGCGGGTTCAGGCGGACCTCGCGGACGAGGGCGGCGTACGGCTCGACCACCGGGTCCATCATCGGCGAGTGGAAGGCGAAGCGGGTGGTCAGCCGGCGGGAGGCGATACCGGCCGCCAGCAGGCCGGCCGCGACCCGTTCGACGGCCGCGGTGGTGCCGGACAGCACACAGCTCTGCGGGCCGTTGACGGCGGACACACACACCTCGGTGTCCGTGTGGCGGGCCGCCTCGGCCTCGGACAGCGGCACCGCGAGCATGGCGCCCTCGCCCTGTTCCTCGATGAGCCGGGCGCGCTCGACGACCAGGCGCAGGGCGTCCGGCAGCGAGAAGACCCCGGCCACGCACGCGGCCACGTACTCACCGAGGCTGTGCCCGATCATCGCCTCCGGTTCGACGCCCCAGGAGGCCCACAGCCGGGTCAGGGCGTACTCGACGGCGAACACCGCGGCGTAGCCCAGCCGCGGCTGGTCGAGGGGGTGCTCGCTGCGCTCCGGCTGGAGCAGCATCCGGCGCAGGTCCAGGCCGCTGCCGGTGGTCCCGCCGGGGTTCTTGACGGCTTCGGTCAGGTGGGGGCGGATGTCCTCGCCGAGCAGCGGCAGCAGGAGGTCGGCACAGTGGTCCAGGGCGTCCCGGAAGACCGGTTCGCCGGCGTACGCGCCGGCGGCCATGCCGGGGTGCTGCGCGCCGAAGCCGGTGAACAGGAAGGCCACCGGCCGGTGCGCGACCCGGGTCTCGGCGGTGAGCAGCCGGCCGCCGTCCGGGTCGCCGAGGGCGTTCAGCGCGTCCTCGGTGCTCCCGCACACCAGCGTCCGCCGGTACGGGAACGCCTTGCGCCCCTGCTGGAGGGTGAACGCGACGTCCTCCAGCGGCAGTTCCGGGTGGGCGCGCAGATGGTCGTGGAGCTGTCCGGTGGCCGCTTCGAGGGCTTCGGGGCTCTTCGCGGAGAGCACCAGGAGCTGTTCGGCGGGCGTCTCGGGCCGCGGGGCGCGGGGGCGCGCCGGGGCCTGTTCGAGGATGAGGTGGGCGTTGGTGCCGCCGAGGCCGAACGAGCTGACCGCGGCCCGGCGCGGCCCGTCCCCCGCGGGCCAGGGCCGCAGTTCCGTGGGGACGTGGAACGGCCCGTCGGCCAGGTTGAGCCGCGGGTTGGGCTCCTCGAAGTGGAGTGACGGCGGGATGTCTCCGTGCTCGACGATCAGCACCGTCTTGATCAGCCCGGCCACGCCCGCCGCCGAGTCGAGGTGCCCGATGTTGGTCTTCACGGAGCCGAGGGCGCAGTGGCCGCGCGGCACGCCGGCGTAGGCGGCGGTGAGCGCGGAGACCTCGATGGGGTCGCCCAGGGCGGTGGCGGTGCCGTGCGCCTCCACGTAGCGGACGGTGTCCGGTTCGACGGCGGCGTTGGCGAGCGCGGTGGTGATGACGTCCGCCTGGGACGCGGCGCCGGGCGCGCTGAATCCGGCCCGTCCCGCGCCGTCGTTGTTGACGGCGCTGCCCTTGATGACGGCGTGGATGTGGTCACCGTCGGCGACCGCGTCCTGGAGGCGCTTGAGCACCACCATGCCGACGCCGTCGCCGCCGACGGTGCCCTGGGCGCGGGCGTCGAACGCCCGGCAGAGTCCGTCGGGCGCGAAGATCCCGTCCTCGCGGTAGTGGTAGCCGTCGCGGCGCGTCACATCGATGGCGACGCCGCCGGCGAGCGCCGTGTCGCACTGATACGACAGCAGGGCCTGGCAGGCCTGGGCGACGGCGACCAGGGAGGTGGAGCAGGCCGTCTGGACGGTGAGGGCGGGGCCGTTGAGGCCGAGTTTGTAGGCGACGCGGGTGCTGAGGAAGTCGGGGCGGTTGCCGATGACGACCTGATTGCCGCCCATCACGTCGACCGCCGCGCGGTTGGCGGCGATGTTGAAGAGCAGGTACGTGTTGTTCCCGGCGCCCGTGTAGACGCCGGTCAGGCCGTCGTCGCGCGCGGGGTCGTGCCCGGCGCTCTCCAGCGCGGCCCAGGCGCATTCGAGCAGCACCCGGTGCTGCGGGTCCATCAGCTCGGCCTCGCGCGGTGAGTAGCCGAAGAAGGCCGCGTCGAAGGTGTCGGCGTCCTCCAGGAGGTAGCCGGCCGGGACGAAGCCCGGGTCGTCGAGCGTCTCGGCGGGGACGCCGCGGGCGGCCAGTTCCTCCCGGTCGAAGCGGGTGACGGCACAGGTCCCCGCCTTCAGGTGGGTCCAGAACTCCTCGACCGTACGGGCCTTGGGGAAGCGCCCGGCCATGCCCACGACGGCGATGTCGAGGCTCTCCTCGAACGTGTCGGGCTCCTCGGGGGACGGCTCAGTCATCACGGCCTCGCTTCGCTCGCAACTGCTGTTGGCGGCGCTTCATCAGCGCGTTGTGCTGGACGGTCCGGGCCCGGTGGGCGGTGGGCGCGGGCCGGTCGGGGCGCCGCGAGAGGTAGGCGGCCTGGGCCCGTACGGAGGTGTGCTCGAACAGGTCGAGCAGGTCGATCTCGCGGCCCGCCACCGCCTGGAGCCGGTGCTGGAGTTCGACCAGGAGCAGGGAGTGCCCGCCGATGTCGAAGAAGTGGTCCTCGACGCCGATGTCCCCGGCCGGCAGCAGGTCCTGCCACACACCGGCGATACGGCGTTCCAGCTCGTTGCGCGGCAGCGCGGCGGATGCGTCCCGGCCGGGGGCGGTGGCGGCCGGGGCGGGCAGTGCCCCTCGGTCGACCTTGCCGTGCGGGGTGAGCGGCAGCGTGTCCAGGACCACCGTGGCCTGGGGGATCATGTGCGGGGAGAGCCGTTCGCGCAGGTGGCGCGCGAGGTCGTCGGCGGCGAATCCGGCGGGGGCGTGCGGCGCGACGTACGCCACGACCCGCCGGTCCCCCGGCGTGTCCTCCCGGATGACCGCCACCGCGTCCCGTACCCCGGTGTGACCGGTCAGCGCGGCCTCGATCTCCCCCAGGGCGACGCGGAAGCCCCGTACCTTGATCTGGTCGTCCCGGCGCCCGAGGAAGGCGAGGGTGCCGTCGGGGAGGCGGCGCACGAAGTCGCCCGTCCGGTACAGCCGGGCGCCGGGCCGGCCGCCGAGGGTGTCCGGGACGAAGGCGGCGGTGGTGAGGTCGTCCCTGCGGTGGTAGCCGCGGGCCAGGAGTCCGCCGCCGATGAGCAGTTCGCCGGGCACGCCGGACGGTACGGGCCGCAGGTCCGCGTCGACGACGTACGCCTGGGTGCCGGGCAGCGGGACGCCGATCGGCGCGGTGTCCCAGGCCGCGTCCAGGTGGTCGGCGACCGTGAGGGTCAGCACGCCCACCGTCGTCTCGGTGGGGCCGTAGTGGTTGAAGACCCGGCAGTGTGGCGCCAGGCGTTGCAGGTCGCTCAGCCAGCGCCAGTCGGACGCCTCGCCGCCGACGACGAGGACGCGGCGGGGCAGCAGTTCGGTGAAGCGGGGGGACGCCTGGAGGGCGCGCAGGTGGGACGGGGCGATCTTCAGGCAGTCGACGCGGTGCCGCTGTGCCCAGTCGGCCAGCTTTCCGGCGTCCAGGGCCGTCCCGTGGGGCAGCAGGTGCACCTCGCCGCCGGTGCACAGCGGCGGGACCAGCGCCGTCACGCTGGAGTCCACGGTGAGCGGCTGGACCATGGCGAAGTTCATCGGCGCGTCGATGCCGAGCCGGTCGATGACCGCGTACGTGTAGGCGACGAGCTGCCGGTTCTCTACGACGACCCCTTTGGGCCGGCCCGTCGATCCCGAGGTGTAGAGGAGGTACGCGGCGTGGTCCAGCGCTCCCGGCGGGGCGGGTACGTCGTGGCCGGGCCTGCCCTCCAGGGCCGACCAGGCGGCGTCGAGGGCGATGACGTCGTAGCCGGTGACCGCCGCCGGGTCCCGGGCGATGACGACGCGGACCGCTGCGTCGTCGAGGATGCCCGCCCGCCGTTCGGCGGGGTCCCGGGGGTCGACCGGTACGTACGCGCCGCCCGCCTTGAGCACGCCGAGTGCCGCCACCACCAGTTGCACGCAGCGGTCCATGCAGATGCCGACGGTCACCTCGGGCCCGGTGCCCGCCTCCCGCAGCAGGTCGGCGAGTTGGTTGGCCCGGTGGTTGAGTTCGCCGTACGTCAAGGACGCCTCCGGTGAACGCACCGCGACGGCGTCCGGGGTCTTTCCGGCCTGCGCCTCGAAGAGCTGGTGGAAGGCCGCGTCGGGGACGGCGGCCGCCACGCCGTTCAGCTCGGTGACCGTGCGCTCCTCCTCGGCGGTGAGCAGCGGCAGCTCCCCCAGTGTCCGGCCGGGCTCCCGCGCCGCGCCGTCGGCGAGCGTCGTGTAGTGCGCCAGGACGCGGCGGGCCGTGGCGCGGTCGAACACGTCCTCGGCGTACACCAGGTGACCGGTCACCCGGCCGCCGTCCTCCGTGCAGCGCAGCTCCAGGTCACCGTGGGCGGCACCGTTGTGGACGAGCGGGTACGCGGCCGTGACCGT
This sequence comes from Streptomyces sp. NPDC018045, assembly GCF_044327445.1. Taxonomy (NCBI): domain Bacteria; kingdom Bacillati; phylum Actinomycetota; class Actinomycetes; order Kitasatosporales; family Streptomycetaceae; genus Streptomyces; species Streptomyces sp. NPDC018045. The sequence goes on along the minus strand of NZ_JBIRFL010000026.1, from coordinate 46,031 downwards.
GCCGAATCCGTCGGACGGCGGTGCGGTGTGGAACGCGAAGCCGGGCCGGCCGAGGACGGCCAGGAGGGGCACCGGCCGCTCCCCCGGCTCCCCGGCGTGCCGGCCGCCCGCGCCGTCCAGGGCGCGCTGTACGTTTCCCGCCAGTTCGCGGAGCGTCTGCGTACCGGCGACCGTGACCCGTACGGGCGTGATCGTTTCCCGGCCGTCGGTCGCGCGCGCCGGGGCCGGGGTGGTGACGACGATGTCCGGCTGCCCGCTGTAGCGGTGCAGCAGTGCCATCTGGAGCGCGAGCAGGACGGCGGGGAGCCCGGCGCCGCGGGAGGCGCCCAGGTTCCGCAGGGCGGTGACGGCTGCGGCGGGCAGCTCGAAGGGGAGCGCTCCGGCGGCGAAGTCGCGCCGGGCGGGCCGCGCACGGTCGAGCGGGAGTTCGGGGACGGGCGGCAGGTCCGCCTCGGGCTCCGGGGGCTTCGGGGCTTGCTCCGCCACCCTGGCGGGCCGGGGCCGGGTGCCGGTGACAGTGCCCGCGATCCCGGCGGATGCCGCACGGTACGCCGCGGCCGTGTCCCGCAGCAGGTCCCCGGCGGACGTGGCGTCGCCCACCAGCCGGTGGACCACGACCACCAGCAGATGGTCGTCGGCGGCGCACCGGACGAGGCAGGCGCGCGCGAGGGGCCCGGCCGCCGGGTCGAAGGGGGTACGGACCGCCGTGGCCACCAGCTCGTCGGTGCGGGAGGCACGCGCGTCCGTGTCGAGTGCGCTCACGTCGTGTTCGGCGAGCGGCAGTTCACCCACCGGGCCGGGGGTGCGCACCGGTACGCCGTCGACGGCCCTGAAGCGCTCACCGAGCGACGGCTGTGCGGCGGCCGCGGCACGCAGGGCGGCCGCGAGGGCGTGCGGGTCCAGTGCGCCGCGCAGCCGGGCCGCCACGGGCACGTGCGCGAGGGGGGCCTCCGGCGCCGAGCGGCTGATCAGCCACGCCTGCTGCTGGGCGGACGAGAGAGGCACCGGACCGGCCGGTGCTGGGGATAGCGTCATGGAGACTGCCTCGGGATCGTGGGGAGTCACGCGGTGACGGGGTGTCCGCGGATGATGGGGTCCACGGGTGGTGGGGACCGCGGGTGACGGAGGCCTTCGGTGATCGGCCTGCCCGCCGGTTTCAGTCCGTGCGCGGGGCCGTGGCCGCCGGGTGACGGATGCTGCTGCTCCAGCGGCCGAGCATCGACTGGTGCAACTGGGTGGTGCCCTCGATGATCTCCATGACCTTGGCGTCCCGGTACAGCCGGCCGGCCGGGGCGTCCGGCCCGACGCCGTGCGCGCCGAGGATCTGTACGGCGTCGGACGCCACCCGGTTCGCGGTGACCGAGGCGAAGTACTTGGCCAGCAGGGTCTGGTTCACCGCGTCCGGGTCGCCTTGTTCCTTGCCGGTGCCGGCCTCGTGGCACAGCAGGCGGGCCGCGCGCGACCCGGCGACCATGTCGGCGAGCATCCGCTGCACCAACTGGTGGTCGATGAGCGGTGAGCCGTACTGCGCGCGGTCCCGGGCGTACCGCGAGGCCGTCTCCAGGCACGCCTGGGCGAGGCCGACGCAGCCCCAGGCCGTGCTGTAGCGGCCGATGTCGAGCGCGGTGGACGCGACGAAGGCCAGCCCGGCACCGGGCCGCCCCACCATGGCGCCGGCCGGCAGCCGGCAGTCGTCGAGGACGATCTCGGCGAGGGACGAGCCGCGCAGCCCCAGCAGGCCCCGCAGCGGCTCGGTCCGCAGGCCGGGGGTGTCCCGTTCGACGAGGAAGGCGGTGTGCCGGCCCTCGTACTGCGCGAAGACCAGGAAGACGTCGGCGAGGTCCGCGAAGCTGATCCACTTCTTGTGGCCACTGAGGACGAAGCCGGAGCCGTCGGGGCGGGCCACGGTCCGCACGCTCTTGGCGTCGCTGCCGACGTCCGGCTCGGTCAGCGCGAAGGAGGCGACGGCGTCCCCCTCGGCGAGGGGTTTGAGCCAGGTGTCCCGCTGTTCGGCGGTGCCCCACCGCCAGAGGGCGTGGGAGACCATGTCGGCGCAGGCCACGAAGTTGCGGACGTTGGAGCAGGTGCGGCCCAGCTCTTCGGCCAGCAGGCCGTAGCTCACCGTGTCCAGGTCCGAGCCGCCGGCCTCGGCGGGCAGCAGCGCGGAGAGCCGGCCCTCGCGGGCGAGGTCCTTGACGAGGTCGCGCGGCATCGCCTGGTCCGCGTCGACGGCCTGGGCCCGGGGCGCCACCACCCGGTCGGCGAACTCCCGGAAGGTGCTCCAGGCGCTCCGCTGCGCGGGCGTGAGCTGACTGATCATCAGGGGTTCCTTCCCTGTCGGTACGGTCCGCGGCGGTGCGGTGCGAGGGCGTGGGTCACGGCCCGGTGACGAGGTGGGCGGCCAGTCGCGCCAGGAACGCGTCCTCGTGGTCGCGGAGGAAGAAGTGGTCGCCGTCGATCTCCTCGACGGTCACGGCGGCGTGGGTGTACTTCGTCCAGGCGTCGGCCGCGGCCCGGTCGGCCTCCCGGTCGTCGGCGCCGCAGAAGACGGAGACGGGGCAGTCCAGCGGGTCGGCGGCGGGGGCCCGGTAGTGGTCCAGGATCGTGTAGTCGGCCCGGATGACCGGGAGGTAGAGCTCCATCAGCTCGGGGTTGGACAGCAGCTCTTCGGGGGTGCCGCGCAGCGCGCGCAGGCGTGCGGTGAGTTCGGCGTCCGGCAGGTCGTGGTTGGTCTCGGCGGGGGTGGCATCGTGGGGCGCCAGGCAGGCGGAGACCAGCAGGCGGCGCGGCGCGGGGAAGCCGTGGGCGAGCAGGTGTCGGGTGAGTTCGTAGGCGAGGATGCCGCCGAAGCTGTGCCCGAAGACGGCGTAGGGCGCCTGCCGGGCCTCGTCCATGGCGCCGGCCAAGTCCGTCAGCAGGGCGCCGAGTTCGCGGGCCGGCGGGTCGGTCCAGCGGGCTCCCCGGCCGGGCAGTTCCAGCGGCCGTACCGTCACCGTGGGCGGCAGCTTGGCGGCCCACGGCTCGTAGATGCGGGCCGAGGCGCCCGCGTACGGAAGGCAGTAGAGCGTCAGGCCCGGCGCCCCGCCGTCGTCCGGGGCCGCCGATGCCGTCCCGGACGACGGCGGGGCGGTGAGACCGAGCAGTCCGCCGACCGTGGGGTGGTCGTGGATCTGCCGCAGGGTGACGCGGTGGCCGAGCGCTTCGGACAGCCGGCGCTGGAACGCGACGACCAGGATCGAGTTCCCGCCGGCCGCGAAGAAGTCCTCGTCGTCGGAGGCGGCGTCGGCCTTCAGGGTGTCCCGCCAGGCCCGCAGGACGGCGGCCCGGCGGGCGGGGGTGGCATCGTTCATGGCGCGCGTTCCTTACCGGCCGGCGTCGGCCAGAGAAGCGCGGTCCACCTTCCCGGAGGTGTTCCGGGGCAGGGACCGCACCACGTGGATCTTGCTCGGGCAGTGGCTCGCGGGCAGCCGGGTACGGATCCAGGCGGCGACCGAAGCGGCCGTCACGTCCTCGGGGGCGACCACGTACGCGGCGATGCGGGCGCGTTCGGCCCGGTCCGCGTGGTGGACCAGCGCCACCGCCTCGGTCACCGCGGGGTACTCCTCCAGGACCGACTCCACCTCACCCAGCTCGATGCGGTGGCCGCGCAGCTTGATCTGGCCGTCGACGCGCCCCAGGTACTCCAGGGTCCCGTCGGCCGTGCGGCGGGCGCGGTCCCCGGTCCGGTACGTGCGCGCCGGTCCGTGCGGGGTCCGCCGTACGGCGAAGCGCTCGGCGGTGAGGTCCGGCCGGCCCAGGTAGCCCGAGGCGAGGCCGTCGCCGTAGAGGTGGACCTCGTCGTCCTCCAGGAAGACGCCGCTGCCCGGCAGCGGGTCGCCCAGGTGGACGGCGTCCGGCGCGGTGATGCGGGCCGCGGTGGCCCAGATGGTGGCCTCGGTCGGCCCATAGAGGTTCCACAGCTCGCTGCCGTGGTCGAGCAGGGCGGCGGCGAGGCTGGGGGTGAGCGCCTCGCCGCCGCACCAGACGCGGGGGCGGCGTCCGGGCGGCGGGCCGCCGGCGGCGAGCAGCAGCCGCCAGAAGCTGGGGGTGGCCTGGATGACGTCCGGGGTGTGCCGGGCGGTGAACTCCGCGAAGACCTCGGGGTCCGTGCGGGCCTCGCCGGGCACCGCGACGAACCGGGCCCCGACGGCCAGCGGCACCAGCATCTCGGCGAGCGAGATGTCGAAGGACAGCGCCGTCATGGCGAGCATCGTCTCCCCCTCCCGCAGCCCGGGGGTGCGGGCCAGGGCGCGGATGCGGGAGGCGAGGGAGTCGTGCGGGACCATGACGCCCTTCGGCCGGCCCGTGGAGCCCGAGGTGTACATGACGTAGGCGACCTCGTGCAGGGCGCGGCCCTCGTCCCCGTCCGGCGCGGGTCCGGTGCGCTCGGTGGTCGGGAGGTGCTCGGCCACCGTGAAGGCGCCTTCCCGCGGTGCGCGGAGCAGTGCCGCGGGCCGGGCGTCCGCGAGGACGCGGGCACGGTGTGCGGGCGGGGCGTCGAGGTTGACCGGGAGGAGCGCGCAGGCGGTCTGCGCGCCTGCCAGCAGGGCGATCGCCCCGTTCACCGGGCTCGGCGTCTCCAGGGCGAGCAGTGCTCCCGGCCGTACCGTCCGCCGGATCAGGGCGGCCAGTTCACCTGCCTGCCGGGCGATGTCCCGGTAGGTGTGGAGGCGTTCGCCGACCGCGGCCGGTGCGAGCGGGGTGCGTTCCGCCTGTGCGCGCACCAGGTCCCAGACCGTCTCCATCCGTCACTCCCCCTCGGCCCGTACCTGCTCCGCCACCCGTTCGGCGAAGTCAGCGAAGACCGGGCTGGCGAACATCACCTCGAACGGCAGGGTGATGCCGAACGCCTTCCGGGTCGTGGCGAGGACGCGTGCGGCCTTCAGGGAGTGCCCGCCTATCTGGAAGAAGTTGTCGGCGGGGGCCGGGGTGCGGCCCAGCACCTCCCGCCAGATCTCCGCGACCCGGTCGGTGACGGAGTCCCCCGCCGGGCCGCCGTCCGGCTCGCCGCCGGGTGCGGGGGCCGGGGGCAGCAGGGCCTGTAGGGCGGCCCGGTCGAGCTTGCCGTTGGCGTTCAGCGGCAGGGCCTCCAGCCGGCGCAGCACGGCCGGGCGCAGGTATTCCGGCAGGGCCTCGGCGAGCGCGTCGCGCAGTTCGCTCTCGCTCGCGGTGCCCGCGTGGAAGCCCCAGAGTTCGCCCCCGTCCTCGTCGGGGCGCAGCACCACCGCCGCCTGGTCCACACCGGTGACGCGGAGGGCGGCCCGCTCGACCTCGGCGGGCTCGACGCGGTGGCCGCGCAGGCTGAGCTGCCCGTCGCGGCGCCCGGCGAACTCCAGCTCGCCGTCGGCGGTCCAGCGGCAGATGTCCCCGGAGCTGTACCACCGGCCGCCGTCCGGCCGGTGGACGAACAGCTTGCGGGTGAGGGCCGCGTCGTGCCGGTACCCGAAAGCCAGCACCTCGCCCCCGATGAGCAGTTCGCCGGGGACGCCCGGTGCGGTGACGACCGTGCCGTCCTCCGCGACCAGTCGGACCTCGGCGCCCGGGACGGGCCGCCCGATGGTCGGTGCCCCGCCGTTCTCCGGGGCGTCCGGGCGCTGCCGCAGGTCGCCGCCCGCCGTGGTCACCACGGTCGCCTCGGTGGGCCCGTAGTGGTTGAAGACGGCGGCCGGGAAATCGGCCGGCGGGCGGACGCGCAGGCGGTCGCCACCGGTGGTGAGGATCCGCAGGGTGCGGGGCGGCCGGGGGGCCGCGAACATCCGCTCCGCCAGCGGGGTGCTCAGGAAGCACTGGCGGACGGACCACCGGTCCATGAAGCGGCCCAGCGCTTCGGTGTCGGTGGTGGCCAGGCCGTCGGGCAGGACGAGGGTGGCGCCGCCGGCGAGGGCCGACCACACCTCCCACGCCGAGGCGTCGAAGCCGAGTCCCGCGAAGGCGCCGACCCGTACACCGGGCCCGGTCCCGTAGGTACGGGTGTGCCAGCGGACCAGGTTGCCCAGGGCGGCGTGGCCGACCTCGACGCCCTTGGGGGTGCCGGTCGAGCCGGAGGTGTAGATGACGTACGCGGTACCGTCCCCGGCCTCCGCATCCACCGTCTCGCCGGTGAGGTCCGCCGTGACGGCGTCCGGCGCGTCGCCGTCGGGCGAGAGCACGGCGAGGGGCCGGGCGTCATGGAGGATCGTCTCCCGCCGTGCCCGCGGCTGGGTCACGTCCAGCGGCAGGTAGGCGGCCCCCGCCCGCCAGGCGCCCAACTGGGCGGCGATGTTCTGGACACCGCGTGGGAAGGCGGTGGCGACGAGCGCGCCGGGGGCGAAGCCGGGCAGCGCCGTCAGCCGGGCCGCGACGGTGCCCGCGGCGTCCCACAGTTCGCGGTAGGTGACCCGTACGGAGCCGCCGGACGGGTCCCCGACGATGACGGCCACCGTGCCGGGGCCGCGGGCCACCCGGTCCTCGACCAGTTGCGGCACGGTGCCCTGTGCGGTCTTCGCGGTCACAACCACTCCTGTTCGACGGCTCTTTCGGGGGCCCACGGTCCGGGGCCGGTCAGCGGCGTACGCGCAGCCTGAGGTGTTCCAGTACGGTCACGCCGTGGTGCGGGCGCAGCACCGGCGGTCCGGCCGGCTCGACGTGGCTCCACCGCCGGGCGAGCCCGCCGAGCGCGGCGCCCGCCTCGATGCGGGCGAGGCCGGAGCCCAGGCAGTAGTGCGTCCCGTATCCGAAGGTCAGGTGCCGGCCGGTGCGGCGCCCGGGGTCCAGGACGTCCGGGTCCCGGTGGACGCGGGGGTCGCGGTTGGCGACGCCGAGCATGAGCAGGACCAGGTCGCCCGGCTCGATCCGCTGTCCGGCGGCCTCCACGGGGGCCACCGCGACGCGGGCGACCTGCTGGACGGAGGTGTCGAAGCGCAGCAGTTCCTCGACGGTCGCGGCGATGTCCCGGGTGGTGGCCGTGCTCCACTGTCCGGTGTGCAGGAGGGCGCGGACGGCCTTGCCGATGAAGGTCGAGGTGGTGTCGAACCCGGCGAAGACCAGCAGGCTGGCCGTGGCGGCGATGTCCTCGTACTCGATCCGGCCCGCTTCGTGGGCGCGGGACAGGACCTCCAGCACGGTTCCCTCGGGTACGCCGGGCGTCTTCAGCGCCGCCGCCACGACCTCTTCGATCTCCGCCAGCGCGCCGGTGCCCCGCTCCACCACCTCGGGCAGGTAGTCGGCGACGAGCAGTGCCGCTATGTCCAGCGCCCATCCGGCGAGCCGGGGCGCCACCTCCTCCCCGACGCCGAGCAGCCGGCACACCACGCGGCCGGCCAGCGGCACCGCCAGGCCGGCCATCACGTCGACCTCGTCGGTGACGTCGGCCAGCAGGTGGTCGACGGTCTCCTCGACGAACGCCTGGAGCGCGGCGAGCCGCCGGGTGGCGAACAGCGGGGTGATCAGGCCGCGCAGCAGTTGGTGGCGCGGCTCGTCCTGGAACATGAACCAGCGGCGGACGATGCCGGCGGTGCGCGGCGCGCCGTCGGCGCCGTCCCGTTCGTCGTGCAGCCGGGTCCTGCCGTGCTGTGGCCAGGCCGCGGAGAGCGCCGGACTGCGCAGCAGGGCGGTGACCTCGGCGGCGCCGGTGACGACCCAGACGCCCAGGTCGTCCTCGCGCCGGACGGGCTCGGCGTCCCGGAGGGCGAGGTAGTCCATGCACGGGTCCACCGGCAGCAGTCCGGTGTCCCGTCGGTAGGGACACGTGAGGTCCATGTGGTGTCGCCTCTGGGGGTCGGGGGCAGGCCGCGCGCCCGTACGGTGCGCGGGGCCACGAAGGAGCGGGTCCTGGGGATGGGCGGGTGCTACGGGGCGAGGACGCCGGCGAGGACCGCGGCGGCCCCGGCGTGGGAGAACAGGCCCACGGCATCGGCGGGGAAGCGGTGGGCCCGGCCCGGCGCGGCACCGTCCCACTCGGCCGCCGCGCTGAGCAGGACGTGATCCGGCCGCCTGGGCAGCGTGCGACCGTGCGCGCCCGCCGCCAGGGTGTAGCTCATCCAGGCCCGCTGATGTGCGGTGAGCGTCTCGAAGATGTCCTCGGGCAGGTCGGGGGCGCAGCGCTCGACGAGGGAGCGCAGGAAGGTACGGACCACGGCCAGGGTGTCGTCCGGGTCGCGGCCCAGGATGCCGGGCACGTCCGCCGGGTCGAGGTCCTCGTCCATGCCGGTGGCCATCTCGGCCAGCAGGCCCTGGGTCTCGGCGGGGGTCGGGAAGACCGGGTCGGCCAGGACCAGCACGGTGTCCGGGCCGAGACGGGCGGCGAGTTCGGAGGCGAGGCCGGAGCCGGAGCAGTAGCCCAGCACCACGGCCGGCTGTCCGCCGGTGTCCGCCTGGAGAGCCCAGTGGTCGGCCTGTTCACCGATCGTCCGGACGGCCTTGCCGATGTCCGGGTGGTCGAGCGGGTCGATACGCAGGCAACCGTCCCGTACGGCGGGCGGGAGCAGGGGGGCGAACGATCGCGGTGTGGTCTCCCGGGCGAACTCCACCGCGATCACGCGGTACGGCTGGGCTGGCATGGCGTTCCCCTTCGGGAGATGACCGGCGGAATCGCGGTGGTGGTCAGGGCAGCACCGGCAGCACCACGCGGGACGGGTACCGGGGCCCGCGGTGGATCCGCACCACGGGTGCGGGAGTGATCTCCTCGACGTGCGCGTTGTCCCGGTCGCAGCACGTGACGCTGATGCGCAGGCGCCGTCCGGCGGCGAAGGCGTACGACGTCGGGTGCAGGTCGGCGACGAGTTCCGCCGGCACGCCGGGCAGGGGTGCGACCGCGTCCCGGGTGCCGCGGTGGTACGGCAGGCCCATGGTGTCGAACGGCGCGTCGCCGAGGGCCCGGTGGGAGGCGCGGACCGCGGCCTCGGTGACGTAGTGCGAGCGGCCCGCGTCGTCCACCTCGCTCAGGTGGACGAAGAACGCGGCGTCCGGGTGGGAGGCGGTCACCCACAGGTGGACGACGGGGTGGCCGGTGACCTCCAGGTCGCGGGGCAGGGCCGGCGAGGTGTAGGTGAGCGCCTTGCGGTCGTTGGGCGTCAGGTCGTAGTGGAAGCCGTTGGCGTAACCGTCGGCCCACCGGGTCGTCGTGCCCGAGGTGGTGGTGTAGTCGATCCGGTAGGCGTCCGCGGTGTCGTCGGTCGCGGCGGGCTCCCCGGGCCCGGCCAGCCGCCCGTCGTTGACCGAGGCGATGGTGCCGGTGGGCCCGGCGCCGAAGTGGAACGCGGTGGGGCGGGTCTGCGGGGGCGGCCACCGCTCGGCCGGGTGCCAACCGGTGCGCGCGGTGGCGCCCATGGTGTAGTAGCGGACCGGCGGCTCGTCCGTGACGCCGTTGTCGATGCCCTTGAGCCAGTGGTCGTACCAGCGCAGATGCTCGCGGGCCAGGTCCGCGTTGGTCCAGTTGTTGTGGCTCCACGGGCCGATGACCATCCGCTGCGGGTTGGTCAGGTTGCGGAACCACAGGGTGGTGTCCCGGGCCCAGATGTCGTGCCAGCCGCCGAGGTGGCAGACGGGGACGCCGGAGGCGCTGACCGCCGCGCGCACGGCGGCCGGGTTGACGTCCTCGTACGGTGCCAGGCCGGTCACCGGGTCCGTGCTGTCCCGGAACTCCAGCGTCGCCGCCTGGTGGAAGACGTCCGCGTTGGACCGGTGCGCGGCGAGGAAGCCGTCCTCCGCGCCGTCCTCCGAACCGGCGCCGTCCGCGCCCGCCTCGGTGTCGAGGCGCCGCACCAGCTCGCTCCAGTTGCGGGCGAAGTCGTCCCGGAAGACACCGCCCGGCCGCAGGAACGCGTACAGGTCGAACATCGCCATCTGCGGGACGATCGCCCTCAGGTGGGGCGGTGCGGTGCCGGCCGCGAGGAGCTGGTTGATGCCCGAGTACGACAGTCCGTACATGCCGACGCGGCCGGTGCACCAGGGCTGTGCGGCCAGCCATTCGGTCACCGCGTAAGCGTCGGCGGACTCCGCCGCGCTGAACTCGACGCGCCGGGTGCCCTCCGAGGCGCCGCTGCCGCGCGCGTCGACCACGGCGACGACGTACCCGTTGCGCAGCAGCTCCTTCAGCCAGGGCTGCGCGTCCAGTTTCGTCAGGACGCCGCCGTTCACGGCCTGGGCCCGCCGGTAGCGCTCGTGGCACCACACGGCCGGCAGCGGTTCGGCGGTCACGGTGCCGTCGCGCTTGGGGCGGAAGATGTCGGCGGCCAGCCGGGTCCCGTCCGGCACGGTGATCCGTACGCTGGTGCGCTCGGCGAGGTCGGCCTCGGCCAGGAAGGCGACGATCTCCGCCTTGCGCGCGCCCAGTTCGGCACGTAGCGCGGCCGTCATGGCGCCCGCCGGGGCGTCGAAGCGCAGCCGGCCGCGGTCCGCCCACAGGGCGATGCCGTCGGCCCGCAGCGCGAGCAGCAGGTCCACCACGCTGCCGTCCGGTTGCCGCGCCGGTGCCGTCACAGTTCGCCCTGTTCGCGCTCGCCGGTGGTGTCGACGGCGCTCTGCTGACGGCCCAGGGCCCAGCGCAGCGACTCGATGTGAGTGGCCAGGCCCTCGATCGTCGGCGTGTCGACGACGGCGCGGACCGGGATGTCGAGATGCAGTTCCTCCCGCAGTCTGCCGACGACCGCGAGCAGGGAGAACGAGTCGCCGCCGCTCTCGAAGAAGTTGGCCCGTACGTTGACGACGTCCAGGCGCAGCACGTCCGCCCAGGCCGCCGCGACCGTGCGTTCCATCGCGGTACGCGGCGGCAGCGCGACGGTCTCGGGGACGGGCGCGGCCGACGGCCGGGGCAGCCGCCCCCGGTCGATCTTGCCGGTCGGCGAGGCGGGCAGGGCGTCGAGCCACACGTAGCAGGCGGGCCGCATCACGAGGGGCAGTTCCGGCGCCACGTGCGCGCGTACCGCGGCCTCGTCGCGGTCGCCCCCCGGGGCCGGTACGAGGTAGCCGATCAGCCGCTGATCGGGTTCGAGCACCACCACGGCGTCGGCCACGCCCGGGTGGCCGCGCAGGACGGCCTCGATCTCCTCCAGCTCGACGCGTACGCCGCGGATCTTGACCTGGCTGTCGACCCGGCCCAGGAACTCCAGCTCGCCGTTGGGCAGCCGGCGCACCAGGTCGCCCGTACGGTAGCGGCGGTGACCCGGGCGGGCCGGGTCCGGGACGAACTTCTCGGCGGTCAGGGCGGGCCGGTTGCGGTAGCCGCGGGCGACGCCGTCCCCGCCGATCCACAGCTCTCCCGGGATGCCGATCGGCTGGGGGTTGCCCCACCGGTCGACGACGGCGCAGGAGGCGTTGGCGATCAGCTCGCCCAGCGGCATGGAGGTGCGCTCCGGCGGCTCGTCGCGCATCCGGCCGACGAGGGCCGCGCCCGCGGTCTCGGTCGGCCCGTACTCGTTCCAGATCTCGCAGTGCTCGGAGACCACCTTGCGGGTGCGGGCCACGAGGTCGGCGTCGAGGTTCTCGCCGCCCATGGAGACGTGGCGCAGCGTCGGCAGGGCGATGCCCGCGTCCGCGATGCCGCGCATCTGGGTGGGTGTCAGGTAGAGCAGGTGGATGGTCCGGTCGTTGAGGAACCGGGCGGTGGCCTCGGGGTCGGCGCGTACCTCACCGGGCAGCATGACCAGGCATGCGCCGGCGGTCAGCGCGTGGAACATCTGCTCCACGGACCAGTCGAAGTGGTAGAAGAGGTTGTGCGCGACCCGGGTGCCCGGGCCGATCGGCCGGGTGTCCTGCGCCCACTGGATCCACGGGGTGACCGCGGAGTGCGGCAGCCCGACGCCCTTCGGGTTGCCGGTGGTGCCCGAGGTGTACATCAGGTAGACGAGCTGCGCCGGGTCGAGCGCGGAGCCGGGGGCGGCGGTGTCGTCGGCCGCGCCCTCCTGCGCGGCGCACACGACGTCCACGCCCTCGACGACCGCGGCCGGCAGCCGGCCCCGCAGCGCGGTGCTCGTGACCAGGATCTTCATGCCGCTGTCGGCGACGACGTACGCCAGCCGCCCGGCCGGGGCGACCGGGTCGAGGGGGACGTACGCGGCACCGGCCTTCAGAATGCCGAGGATGCCGACGATCAGGTCCACCGACGGCTCCGCGCACAGGCCCACGAGGTGGTCCGGGCCGACGCCCCGCGCGGCCAGCTCCGTCGCCAGCGCATGGGCGCGGCGGTCCAGTTCACCGTAGCTGACCCGTTCGGCAGCGCACTCCACGGCGTCCGCCCCGGGTGTCCGGCGCGCCTGCTCCTCGAAGAGGCGGTGCAGGAAGCGGTCGGCGGGGTACGGGCCGCAGCGCGCCGCCGACCAGCTCTCGATCTGCCGGCGTTCGTCGTCCGGGAGGAGGGTGAGCCGCGACAGCCGCTTGCCGGGGGCGGCCACCGCGTCGGCGGCCAGCACGCGCAGGTGCTCCAGGATGCGCCACGCCTTGTCCTCCACGAACAGGCCGGTGTGGTACTCCAGGGCGATCCGGTAACTGGTCTCGGTCTCCGTGACCGCGAACACCAGGTCGAACTTGACCGCCTGCACGTCCAGGTCGACGCTCTCGATCGCCAGGCCCGGCAGCCGGGGCATCGGCACCTCGCGCTGGAAGGCCAGCATCACCCGGAACGGGCTCCGCGACCGGTCAGCGCAGACCGCGTTGACGACCCGCTCGTACGGCACGTCCTGATGGGCGAAGGCGGCCAGCGTGGTGTCCCGTACGGCCCCGAGCAGTTCGGCGAACGTCGGGTCGCCGGACAGGTCGCTGCGGACCGCCAGGGTGTTCAGGAAGCAGCCGAGCATGTTCTCCAGCTCCGGCAGGTCCCGGTTGGCGCTCGGGGTGCCGACGACGATGTCCGTCTGGCCGCTGTAGCGGTGCAGCAGCACGTCGATCAGGGCGAGGACGGTCATGAACGGGGTGGCGTCGTGCTCCTGGGACAGCTCCCGCAGCCGGCGGGCGACGGCCCGGGGCAGCTCGACGGCCACCGAGGCGCCGCGTCCGGCCGGCTCGTCGCGCGCCGGCAGGTCGGTGGGCAGGTCCAGCACGGGCAGCGGCCCGCGCAACTGCTCCTTCCAGTACGCCAGTTGTTCGTCGAGAGCGGCGTCCCCGACGGTGCGCCGCTGCCAGGCGGCGAAGTCCGCGTACTGGACGGCGGGCCGCTCGCCCGGCCCGCCCGCGCCGCTCCCGGCCCGCGCGTACAGCTCCAGCAGTTCGGCGACGGCCCGTTCGAAGGAATGGACGTCGGTGATGATGTGGTGCTGATTGACGAGCAGGACGTGCCACTGCTCGTCCAGCCGGTACAGCTCCACCCGGAACAGCGGGCCGCGCTCCACGTCGAACGGCCGTCGGGCGGCCGCCGGCAGCCGGTCGGCCATCACCTGCTCGCGCTGCTCCTCCGGTTCGGACCGCAGGTCGACGACGGTCAGCGGCAGGTCGGCGGTGGGCAGGACGATCTGCTGGGGCACCCCGTCGACGGCACGGATGACCGTACGGAACACCTCGTGCCGCTCGACCAGCGCCCCGACCGCCGACCGCAGCGCCTCGACGTCGAGGGGCCCCTCGATCTCCACCGCCGCGGGGACGTTGTAGCGGGAGCCGGGCCCGTGGATGTGCTCCTCCACCCACATGCGCTGCTGGGCGAAGGAGGTGGGCGCCTGGAACTCCTGCCCCGCCGGGCGGTCGAGCGGCTCGATGGCCGCCCGGGCCCGCGGCGCGGCGGCCGGCGCCGACGCCCGCAGCTCCTCGATCGAGGCGGCCAGCGCACCGGCCGTCCGGCTCTCGAACAGGACACTGAGCGGAATGTGCAGCCCCAGCTCCGCACGGAGCCTGCTGATCACGCGGGCACCCTGGAGCGAATTGCCGCCGAGGGCGAAGAAGTTGGCGTCCGGGCCGGGGATCTCGGTGCGCAGCACGGCAGCCCACACCGCCGAGACGGCCTCCGCCACGGACAGGGGCGGCCTGTCGTCCGCCGGCCCGGTCGCGGCCTGCTCAGTCATGTCGTTCCACCCATTCCCTCGTCGTTGCCAGGAGCCCGGAAGGCGGTGCCGCGCGGCTCGGCGGGGAGCCGTGGCGGCGGTGCGCCGGGTGCGTGCCGGAGGTCCCGGCGGTGGTGCCGTCAGACGGCGCGGTGCGCGGCGGCGATCCGTCCGGCGATCTCCGCCAGGACGGCGGGGCGTGCCGCGTGCACGAAGAAGTGGTCGCCGGGGAACATCCGCAGGTCGAAGCCGCCGGTCGTCAGCTCGCCCCAGCGCTCCAGCGGCGCCCCGTCGGCCGGGCCGTCCCCGGTGCCGCCGAAGGCGGTGACCGGGCAGGTCAGCGCGGTCGACGCGGCGTACCGGTGGTTCTCCACGACGGCCAGGTCGGCCCGGATCGCGGGCAGCAGCAGCGCCATCAGTTCCGGGTCCGCCAGGACGGCCTCCGGGGTGGCGTGCCAGTCCCGCAGCGTACGGATCAGGTCCGCGTCGGGGCGGGTGTGCAGCGGCGGGTCGGGGACGGTCCTGGTCTGCGGCGGCACGCATCCGGAGACGAACAGCCGCCGTGGTGCGCCGGCCTCCAGCCGTTGCAGCGCCCGCGCCAGCTCCCAGGCGATCAGGGCGCCCATGCTGTGCCCGAAGAAGGCGAACGGCCGGTCCAGGCAAGGAATCACCGCCGGGACGAGGGCGTTGAGCACCTGGCTCATCCGGTCGAGCGGCGCCGCCGTGGTGCGGTCCTCGCGGCCGGGGAGCTGGACCGCCCACGGCTCGACGGTCTCCGGCAGCCCGTCGGCCCACCCCCGGAAGGCCGAGAGCCCGCCCCCGGCGTACGGGAAGCAGAACAGCCGGATGTCGGCGTGCGGGCGGACCGCGAGTGGCCTGAGCAGCGCGTTCACCGGGCGGCCCGGTCCGTCGCGCGCTGCCGCAGGCTGCCCAGCCGGCGGCCCCTGGACGGGGCGGACCGGCGTTCGCGCCGCGCCGCGCGCAGGGGTTCGGCCAGGCCGGAGAGGGTCACGGACGCGTCCTCCAGTGCTGTTCGCAGTACGGCGAGGAACCCCGCCTGAATGTCCAGCACCTCGCTCCTGGTGAGGCGGCGGGAGTTGTAGTTGAAGCGCAGCGCGAGCCCGTCGTCGCCCGGCTTGCCGTACAGGCAGATGTCGAGCTGCGAGGTCTGGTACGCCGGGGGCAGGAAGTCCGTGAACTGGAACGCGCAGGAGAAGACCGGGTTCCGGCCGGTCCGCGCCGCGGCGCCGACCTGCTCCACCAGCCGTGCGAAGGGGTAGCGGCTGTGTGCGTAGGAGCCGACGCTCTTGCGCTGGGCCCGGCGGACCAGGTCACCGAAGGTGTCGGCGCCGGACATCGTCAGGCGCACCGAGAGCGGGTTGACGAACGTGCCGACCATGCCTTCCAGTTCCTTGGTGTCCCGGCCGGAGAACGGCACGCAGACCACGATGTCGTCGTCCCCGCCCACATCGCGCAGCGCGGCCGCGAAGGCGCTGAGCAGCAGGACGTGGAGCGTGACGTCCAGCTCCTTGGCCAGCCGCCCCAGCCCCGCGGCGAGGTCCGCTCCGGTCGCGAAGTCCAGCGTCTCGTTGACGACGTCCTCGGTGGGCCCGTCGTGGTCGCCCACGTGCAGCGTGGGCAGCGGGGCGCGCAGTTCGCCGAGCCAGTAGTCACGCATCGCCGCGCTCTCCGGCCCGGCCAGCCACTCCCGCCGGTCGCGTACGAACCCTTCGAAGGTCACCGGCAGCGGCGTCAGCGGTGGTTCCTCGCCCGCCACGACCGCCTGGTAGGTGGTGAGCAGTTCCCGCAGCAGGATGCCCATGCTGGTGCCGTCCGCGACGATGTGGTGGACGGTCAGGTGGACGCAGTGGTGGGCGGCGGCCAGCCGGTAGATCCGGACCCGGACCGGCGGGGTGCCCAGGTCGTCGAACGGGGTCGCGTTGTCCCGGTGGATGAGGCGTTCCGCCTCGCCGGCCGGGTCGGCGGCCTCCGTGAGGTCGATCAGCGGCACCTCGGGGACGTGATCGCGCAGCACCTTCTGGCGCGGGCCGTGCTCGGTGTCCTCGAAGGCCAGCCGCAGGGCCTGGTGCCGTTCGGTGAGGAAGGCGATGGCCGTACGGAAGGCCGGGACGTCGACCTCCTCGTGGACGTACTGCCACACCGGCAGGTTCAGTTCGGCGCGTCCCTCGCCGAGCTGGTGCTGGAGCCACAGACCCTGCTGGGCGTTCCACAGCTCGAAGCCCGCGTCGGCGTCGGGGCCTTGCTGCCGGTCCCCCTCCTGGGCGGGGCCCGGGGCCGAGGGCGCGCCGGCGTCGTCGTGCGCGGGCCCGCCGGGGGCGCCCTGCTCCGGCGCCAGGTGGGCCGCGAGGTCGGCGACGGTCGGGTGGGCGAACAGGTCGGCGATGGTCAGTTTGACGCCGAGGGCCTGCTGGAGGCTGTTGGCCAGGCGCAGGGCGAGCAGGGAGTCCCCGCCGAGGTCGAAGAGACCGGCGGACACATCGATCTCGTCGAGGCCGAACTCGGCCGCCCACAGGCGCCCCAGGTCGCGTTCGAGGTCGGTGTAGTCGTCACCGGGGCGGCCGAGCAGGGTGACGGCGGTGGGCGTCGCCGGCCCGGCGGACCGCGTACCGCCGGCCGCGGCCGACCGCGCGGCCACGGTCCGCCGGATCGGGTCGCTCAGGAGCAGCGGCGCGGTCGCCATCCGGGCGCGCAGCGCTTCGGGGTCCAGCGTTCCCAGCATGGCGTAGTTGATCTCGCCGACGATCACCTGGGTGTGCGGTGACCGGGTGATCGCCTCGTAGCTCGCGATGCCGTCCTCGATCCCTACGGAGCGGAAGAACCCCTGGTCCTGCCGGACCCCGTGGTCGGCGGCCATGCCGGTGCCGAGCCAGTCGGTCCAGTTGACGGTGACCGTGCGCGGGCCGCGCCGGGCCCGCCAGGCCGCGAACCCGTCGAGGTGGAGGTTGGCCGCCGTGTAGTCGCTCTGCCCCGCCGCGCCGAACAGCGCGGTGGTCGAGCTGAACAGGATCATCTCCGGCGGGTCGTCGGCGGTGACGGTGTCCAGCACCAGCGCGCCGGTGACCTTGGGCGCGAGGGTCGCGGCGAAGACCTCGTCCGGCTTGCGCAGCAGGAAGCCGTCCCCGGCCGTGCCCGCCGCGTGAACCACCCGGGTGATCCGGCCGAGGTCGTCGCGTACGGCGGCGACGACGCGCGCCATGTCGGCGGCGTCCGCGACATCGCCCTGGTGGCAGACGACGTGTGCGCCCCGTTCGGCCAGCTCCTGGAGCACCCGGACCTGTGCGGCCTGCCGGTCCGGGCCGTCCCGCAGGATCGCGGGCCACTGGTCGCGGGGCGGCACCGCCCGGCGGCCGACCAGGGCGATCCTGGCGCCGGGCCGCCGGGCGCCGACGGACCGGGCGATCTCCAGGCCGAGGCCGCCGAGGCCGCCGGTGATGAGATGGA
Organism: Streptomyces sp. NPDC018045; assembly: GCF_044327445.1. Classification (NCBI taxonomy): domain Bacteria; kingdom Bacillati; phylum Actinomycetota; class Actinomycetes; order Kitasatosporales; family Streptomycetaceae; genus Streptomyces; species Streptomyces sp. NPDC018045. The sequence goes on along the minus strand of NZ_JBIRFL010000026.1, from coordinate 28,587 downwards.
CGCCGTCCTCGGCCGGCGCGTCGTCCATTTCCGTGGTGTCCGGCTCCGTGGTGTCCGGCTCCGCCGCGAGGAGTTCCGCCGCTACGAGTTCGGCCGCGTAGCGGCGCTGCGCGCGCAGGGCGACCTGCCCGAGGGGATCGCCGGAGAGGATTTCCGCCACCAGCGTCTGCGGCGGCACGTCGTCGGCCACGTCCACGCACCGGCAGCGGATCTGGTGGTGCTCCTGGCCGATGACCTTGGCGAGTCCGAACAGCGCCGAGTGGGCGGGGACGAGATACGGCTCGTCACCGGTGACGCTGTTGACGTACGGCGCGACCACCGTGATCCGCCGGGCGTCGGCGCCCCGCTGCCCCAGCTCCCGCGCCAGGCGCAGCAGGCCCATGACGCCGCTGTCCAGCAGCCGTTGCTGGGCGGGCAGGTCGTAGGTGCCGCCCCCGGTGCCCTCCGCGACGTACACGATGTCCGCCGGCAGTGCGTGGCCGGTCCAGTCGGTGTCCGGCGCGGCCGTCCCGACCTGTACGCCCGCGTCCCGCAGCCGCGCCGCCGTCGTGTCGCGCAGCGCCGACTGCGTACCGACCACCAGTGCCTGCCGGACCTCGCGCGGGCGGTCCCCGCCGGGTGCGGCGGGGACCCAGGCCAGGGTGTGGTGAACGGCCGCGGCGCGCGCGTTCCGGAGGGTGTGCCGCGGGCTGTTGACCCGCTTCGCGGTGAAGCCCTCGATCTCCAGGACCACGGTGCCGTCCATGGCGCAGACCAGGACATCGGTCTTGCGGATCTCCGCGCTCTGCCGGAACCCGTCGGTGGGCCGGACGAAGCTCAGGCAGCGGGCGGGGAGCGGGGCGTGGACGACCAGCCGGTCGTAGGCCAGCGGCAGGTAGAAACCGGCGCCGGTACCGCCACCGGTACCGTCCCCGCCCTGTTCACCGCCCTGTTCACCGTCCTGCTCGCCGTCGAACATCGCCCACTGGTGGAACCCGGTCGCCTGGTCGAGCAGCGCCGGGTGCAGCGGGTAGGTGCCGGTCTCGGCCGCGTACGCGGCGGGCAGCTCCAACCGCCCGGCGGCACAGCGGACACCGACGTCCACCGTGCGCAGGCTGCCCTGCCAGCGGCTGCCGAAGTCCATCACGTGGTGGGCGGCCTGGAGCGCGGCGGCGTCCACGCTCTTGAGGCCGCAGCGGGACAGGAGCCGTGCCACGTCCTCGGGCGGCCGGGCGGGCTGGGCGTCGGCGGTGAGGCTGCCGCGTACGTGCAGGGTCCACTGCTGCCCCGCGGGGGCGGCCGGGTCGTGGCTGACCACCTTGAACTCCGCGCCGCCGGCGGCCTGGCGCACGATGGTGTGCGCGGTCCGCGGCCGGTCCGCCGTGACCAGCAGCGGGACCTGGAACTCCGTCCCGGTGACGGCCGTCACCGGTGCGCCGAGGAGCACCGAGCCCGCCGCGCGCGCCATCTCCAGGTACGTCGTCCCCGGCACGATGGCCTCGGACAGCATCTTGTGCTCGCTGAGCACCCAGTGCCGTTCGAGGTCGAACTCGGTGCGGAAGACCACCTCGTCCACCGTCTGGACCAGCAACTCGTCGAGGAGCGGGTGCGGCCCGGGGGCGGCCGGCCGCGCGGCCGGGGACGCGGGCGCGGCTTCGAGCCAGTAGCGCTTGCGCTCGAAGGGGTAGGTCGGCAGCGGCACCCGGCGGGGGGTCTCGTTGCTGTGGTAGGCGGCCCAGTCGGGGGTGACGCCCGCCTGCCACAGCAGGCCCAGCGCGCGCTGCGCCGACGCCAGTTTGCCGCGGCCGGAGCGCGGGTGCGGCAGCGAGGCGGCGACGGTGCGCGGGTCGCCGTCGGGGAGGCAGCGGGTGACCAGGCTGCGCAGGGTCTGGCCGGGGCCGACTTCGAGGAAGGCCACGTCGGGTTCCTGGGCGACGGTCGCGATGCCGTCGGCGAACGCGACGGGGGAGAGGAGGTGCCGCCCCCAGTAGGCGGGGTCGGTGGCCTGTTCGGCGGTGATCCAGGTGCCGGTGACGTTCGAGACGTACGGCAGCGTGGGCTCGCCGCGCGGCACCGCCGCCACGGCCTCGGTGAACGGTTCCACCACCGGCCGCATCAGCGCCGAGTGGAAGGCGTGGGTCGTCGGTACGGGCCGGGCCGCGATGCCCTGGCGCGCCGCGGCGTCCGCGTACCGCGCGACCGCCTCTGCGGTGCCCGCGACGACGCAGTCGGCCGGGCCGTTGTGCGCCGCCAGGGACAGGCCGTCGGTCAGCAGGGCCTCGGCGGTGGCCCGGTCGGCGACGACGCTCAGCATGGCGCCGGGCGCCTGCCGCTGCATCAGGCGGCCGCGCAGGCTCACCAGGCGCAGCGCGTCGTCGAGGGTGAAGACGCCGGCCAGGCAGGCGGCCACGTACTCACCGAGGCTGTGCCCGATCATGGCGCCCGGGGTGATGCCCCAGGCGTTCCACAGCCGCGCCAGCGCGTATTCGAGGGTGAACAGGGCGGGCTGGGCGTACTCGGTGCGGGCCAGCAGCCGTTCGGCCTCCTCGTCCCCGGCGCCGTGGACCAGCAGGTCGCGCACGTCGCGGTCGAGTTCCGCCGTCAGCACGGCGGCACAGCGGTCCACGGCGGCCCGGAACACCGGCTCCCCCGCGTACAGTTCGTCGGCCATGGCGGCGTACTGGGAGCCCTGGCCGGTGAAGAGCATCGCGACGGACGGCGGGGCGGCGGCGGCCTCGCCGGTCGAGACCAGCGCCGGGTCGCGGGCCAGGAGCGCCGCGGCGGCGTCCGCGGCGGTCGGGGCGACGACGGTACGGCGGTGGCGGAACTCCGCGCGGCCCAGGGCGAGCGTGAAGGCGGTGTCGGCGAGCGGCCGCCGGTCGTCGCGCAGGTGCGCCGCGAGCCGGTCGGTGACCCGGTCCAGTGCCTGCGGGGTACGCGCGGACAGGACGAGCACCTGGGACGGGCGGGCCGGGGCCGGGGCGCCCGGGACGGGGGCCTCCTCCAGGACGACGTGGGCGTTGGTGCCGCCGAAGCCGAAGGCGCTGACGCCGGCGCGGCGCGGCCCGTCCGGCCGCTCCCAGGGGGTCAGCTCGCCCTGGACGCGAAACGGGGTCCGCGCGAAGTCGATGTCGGCGTTGGGCTCGGTGTAGTGCACCGTGGGTGGCAGCGTGCCGTGGCGCAGGGCGAGGGCGGTCTTGAGCAGTCCGGCGATGCCCGCGGCGGCGTCGAGGTGGCCGAGGTTGGACTTGACCGAGCCGAGGGCGCAGTAGTTGGTACGGTCGGTGCTCTGCCTGAAGGCCCTGGTCAGCGCCTCGACCTCGATGGAGTCGCCGATCTTCGTGCCGCTGCCGTGCGCCTCCACGTAGCTGATGCTGTCGGCGGCCACGTCCGCCACGCCCAGCGCCTCCAGCACCACGGCGGACTGGCCGGCGACGCCCGGCGCGGTGAAACTCGCCTTGCCGGAACCGTCGTTGTTGACGGCGGTGCCCTTGATGACGGCGTGGATGGTGTCGTGCGCGGCCAGCGCGTCGGCGAGCCGCTTCAGGACGACGGCGCCCACACCGTTGTTGAAGACCGTGCCCTCGCCGGCCGCGTCGAACGGCCGGCAGTGGCCGTCCGGCGACATGATGCCGCTCTCCTGATAGCGGTAGCCCCGCAGGGGCGGCACCTTGAAGGCCACCCCGCCCGCGATCGCCGCGCCGCATTCGTGGTTGAGCAGGCTCTGGCACGCCAGGTGGACCGCGACCAGGGAACTGGAGCACGCCGTGTGCACCGGCACGCTCGGACCCCGGAGGTCGAGCTTGTAGGACACGCGGGTGGTCAGGAAGCCCAGTTCGTTGCCGATGCCGACGTTGGAGGCGCCGATGGCGGCGCCGCCTTCCAGGTTCGCGAACACCTGCGGGAGATAGGCGCTGGTGCCCGCGCCGCCGAAGACGCCGACGCCGCCCTCGACACCGCCCGGGCGGTATCCGGCGTGCTCCAGGGCCTCCCACACCGTTTCCAGGAAGACGCGGTGCTGCGGGTCCATGATCGTGGCTTCCCGCGGCGTATATCCGAAGAACTCGGCGTCGAAGAGATCGATGCCCTCCGTACGGGCGCCGGCCTTGACGTAGTCGGGCCGGGAGAATTCCTCCCGGGAGACCCCCGCGGCGGCCAGTTCGGCGTCGTCGAAGAAGCTGACGGATTCCTTGCCGTCGCACAGGTTGCGCCAGAACCGGTCGAGGTCGGGAGCGCCGGGAAAACGTCCGGCCATGCCGACAATGGCGACGTCGCAGCCGAATTCCTGCTCACCATAGGCGTCTTGCACTGGGCCACCCATTCTGTCGCCGGATTGCGCCCGCCCACCAGGACGGCTTCTCGGTACGGGCGCGGCAGTGCCCTTCGTTCACGAGGGGCGGTTACGCACACCGGCCCGGTGACCGTTCGCACGGTCGACGGGCCGGGATACGCGGCGCACGCGCGCCGGGAGGAGAAAGAAGGAGAATGGCGACGGGCCGGCGAGGACACTCGGGGCCGGTTCTACCGCCGCGACCAGATTGACCAGACACTTTGGCCACTGTGAGATACATATTCTTAGCCGGGTGACGCCCGTGTCAAGAGTTTTCTTCCGTACGGACTCCGCCGCCCCGGACGCCGCAGCCGGGCCCGGGACGGCGGCCTCGTGTCAGAGCGCCGTCAGCCGCGCCAGCCGGCCGGGGAAGCACGCGCCGAGCGCGGTGGCGAACGCGGCCGGGACCCGGTCGGGCCGGTGGCTGACCACCAGATGCGGCCCGTCCGCGCGGTACGGGCGCAGCTCCGCGACGAGTTCGACGGGGATCCCGAAGGGCGCGGGGCGGAAGAACGCGCTGCGGGCCCCCGGGAGATCCAGCGGCGCGGGCGCGTGGTTCTGCAGTGCGAACATCGTCTGGAACAGCGGCGGCCGCTCGTCGCGGGGCGGGTTCAGCAGCCGTACGACGTCGCCGAAGGGCACGTCCTGGGCGGCGAAGGCGCCGCGTACGGTCGCGGAGACCGCGGCCAGGTCCTCGGCGTCGGTCGCTCCCGCGGCGAACCGCAGCCGCATGCACAGCACGTCGATCAGGCAGCTCACCGCCGTGTCCAGCACGCTGTCGCCGCGCAGGGCGATCGGGGTGCCGACACCGAAGTCCGGTTGGCCCGCCACCTCGGCCACCGCCCTGCCGTAGGCCGTCAGGAGGACGGCGTACGGGGTCGTTCCGTAGGCCTGCGCACAGCGCGCGACCTGATCGAGCGCCCCCGGGGGCAGCGGCACCTCCAGCACCCGCGGGTGGCCCCGGGACCCGAGCCCGTCGGGCGCCTGTGGGTACACCAGTTGGGGTATGCCCGCCAGCTCCGCCCGCCAGTGGTCCTGCTGCGCCGTCACCTCCACGCCGTCCAGGTGGGCGCGGCGGGCCCGGGCCACCTGCTCCAGGGTGGGGGCCGGCGGGAGCGCGGGGGCGCGGCCGGCCCGTTCCGCGGCGTAGGCGGCGGCCAGCTCCCTCGCCATGATCGACTCGGACCAGCCGTCGACGGCGATGTGGTGCGCGGCGACGCCGAGCAGATGGGACGCGCTCCCCTCGACCGTGACCACGGCGGCCCGCCAGATCTCCGCTGCCTCCAGGCGGAACGGCTGCCCGAGGACGTCACGCAGGACGGTGCGGGCGCGCCCGGCCGTCGGTGCCGTCCGTACCGTCACCTCGGGCGGCGCCACGTCGGCCGGCTCGGCGACCGGCTCCTCCTCCAGCCGGTAGGAGGTCCGCAACGACTCGTGCCGCCGGTGCAGGTGCCCGACGGCGCGGCGCAGCGCCGCGATGTCCAGCTCGCCGTCGACCCGCCAGCCCATCGTGCAGTGCTCGGTGAGCCCGTCGGGGTCGAAGACGTGCCGGACGAGCATGTCGGCCTGCTGAGGGCCGAGCAGGCCGGCCGGCTCCGCTTCCGGTGGCGGAGCGGGCGTACCGGGCGGGCTCTCCTGGCCGAGCCACCGGGCGAGTCCCGCGACGGTCGGGGTGCGGTAGATCCGGGACAGCGGCAGCTTCCGGTGGCGGGGTTCCCCGAAGGCAGCCCGGATGCGGAGGAGGAGCCCGGTGGCGAGGAGCGAATGGCCGCCCAGCTCGAAGAAGTCGTCGTGGACGCCGACCGGTTCGCGCTCCAGCATTTCGGCGAAGAGCGCGCACAGCACCGTCTCCTCGGCGGTGCGGGGCGCGACGACCGACCGGCCGGTCGCGGTGACGTCCGGGAGCGCGGCCCGGTCCAGCTTGCCGTTGCCGGTGAGCGGCAGCGCGTCCAGCGTGCCGATCGCCGCGGGCACCATGTAGGACGGCAGTTCGCGGGCGGCGTGCGCGCGGACCGCGCCGGGGTCCGGTGCGGTTCCGGGTGCGGGGACCACGTACCCGAGCAGCCTCGGTGTGCCGTCCCGGGCCTCCCGTACGGTGGCCACGGCCTGGCGCACGCCGGGGTGGCGCGCCAGAGCGGCCTCCACCTCGCCCAGTTCGATGCGGAACCCGCGGATCTTCACCTGACTGTCGGCCCGGCCCAGGAACTCCAGGAGCCCGTCGGCGCGCCGGCGGGCCAGGTCACCCGACCGGTAGCCCCGGACGGGGCGCCCGTCCCGGCCGGGCAGGGTCACGAAGCGCTCGGCGGTCAGCTCCGGGCGCCCGAGGTAGCCGAGGCTGACGCCGGGGCCGGTCACGACGATCTCGCCCGCCTCCCCCGGGGCCACGGGGCCGAGGTCCGCGTCCACCAGGAGCAGGTCGAGGTCGGGCAGCGGCCGCCCGATCACGCTGGGTCCCGCGGTCGCCTCCGGCCGGCGTATTCGGTGGTAGGACGCGTGCACGGTGGTCTCGGTGATGCCGTACATGTTGACCAGGGACGGCGTGGCGTCGCCGTACTTGTCCGTCCACCCCGCGAGGTCGGCGTGGTTCAGGGCCTCGCCGCCGAAGACGACGTGGCGCAGCGGGAGACGCCCGGCATGGCGCGCGTCCTCGGCCGCGAGCTGCCGGAACGCCGAGGGTGTCTGGTTGAGGACGGTCACCCGCTCGCGTTCGAGGAGGTGGCGGAAGGCGGCCGGGTCCTTGGCGACGTCGCCGGGGACGAGCACGGCGCAGCCGCCGTACAGAAGCGCGCCCCAGATCTCCCAGACCGAGAAGTCGAAGGCGAAGGAATGGAAGACCGTCCACACGTCGTCGGCGGTGAAACCGAAAATGTTCTCGGTCGCGGAGAACAGCCGCAGCAGATTCGCGTGCGAGACCTCCACTCCTTTGGGGCGGCCCGTCGTGCCGGAGGTGAAAATGACGTAGGCGCGCTGTTCGGCCGGTATCGGCTCGGACTCGGGATCGGCGTCCGGCCCGTCGTCCCGCAGGCATTCCTCCACCAGAATGCGGTCGATTCCCGGCGGCAGGCCGGCGGCCGGCCGTGGTGATGTCACCACGGCGGCCGGAGCGGCTTCTTCGACGATGTAGGCATTTCTCGCCGGCGGGGACGCCGGGTCCAGCGGAAGATAGGAAGCTCCCGCTTTCAGTACGGCGACGGCCGCCACCACCATCTCGACGGACCGGTCGAGCAGAATGGCGACCGGCTGGCCCGGGGATGGCGCCGTCTTCCGTATGTGCGCCGCGAGCCGGGAGGATTCCCGGTCGAGGTCCGCATAGGTCAGGCTCCGCCCGGCGCATTTCACCGCGGTCCGCAGCGGATGGGCGGCAGTTGTCGCGCGAAAGGCGTCCACCAGCGATATGGGCGTCTTCCGTGTCGTACGGTCGTTCATGGTGCGCTCGCTTCCCTTCACCGAGGGTCGTGGCGTGTTCCGCCCGGGGAGAGCCGGTGCGCCCGTCGCGGGCGGCCGGCGGTGGTCCGGCCCGGCGGCCGGTGTCCGCACCCCGCCTCTCAGCCGACGGACGCGAGCACATCGGCCTTGAAGTAGTAGACCCGGCGGCCGCTCGTCCGGCGGCGCCAACTGTTCTCGGAGGCGAGCCGGTAGACGTTGCTGATGGACAGCCGCCACAACTGCGAGACCTCCTTGGCGGTGAGCCAGCGCAGCCCGGACTGGCTCTGTCGGGTCACCTGCCGTTCCAGCTCGCGCCATTGGTGCGCGGGCCAGACGTGCTGGGTGTCCACGTCGCAGCGGACCTCGCTCGGCAGGAGCTGTTCGTCGGCGCGGATCACGGCGACCAGTGAGCCGCCGCAACTGACCTCGACACAGGGGCCGACCCGGAACCGGCGGGTCTGCTGCGGATAGGCGGCGCGGGTCGCGGTGGCCGCGGTCTCGGCGATCTCGGTCACCACGTCGCCGGCCGCCGGGTGGCCGCACAGCCACGCCGCGTGCCGCAGCAGGAAGGAGGTCATGGCCTCGACGGTGCGTTCCGGCGGGGCGCCGCCGTCCGCCGGGTCCGGGACGCGTTCGGCGGCGACCAGGTCGCACCAGGCCAGCAGCCGGGCCCGCAGGGTGTCCCGGGCTTCCACCGCGACCGCGTTGAGTTTGATCCCGAAGGACCGGGTGCCGGAGACCTTCTGCCCTTCCTGGGGCGCAGCCGCCAGCATGTTCTCGCACTGCCGGTAGAGCGCGGGCAGCGACTTCAGGTGGCGCCGGAACCCGTCGAAGCACCGCGCGCAGATCAGCAGGTCACCCGTCACCGGACGGGGTGCCCGGTCGGTGCCCGGGTGCCGGCCGGCACATTCACCACTCTGACATGCATCCATCAAAACATGACCTCGCTGTACAGATCGAGCGGACCGTGAGGAGAGGAATGAAGAGGCGCTGCCGGCGCATGACCACGCCGGAGCGCAGCACGTCCGGCGCAGCCGGAAGCGTGCGGAGATGAAGGTCGGGAAAGGCACGGCGGCAGGCGGCGGTCCGGCACCGGCCGGGGGCCCGGCTCACGGGCCCGTACCACTGCGCCGTCATGAGGCCGGCGCGACATGCGCCGACGGAGAGGAAGTGCGCGACGCCGGTCAGCGGCGGACAGCCGCGGCGCGGCGATGCCCACCGGGCCGCGGTGGCCGAGCGGCACCCGCGCGGCGGAAGAGCGTCACATGCGGTATCTCAGGGCCCCGCGGCCCCCAGGGCGCCCCGCGCCGACAGCGGGTGACGCCTGACGGGCGGGCACCGGAATCCGGCCCGGGCGCGAAGGCCCGTTCGACACCCGCACCCGGTCACCGGACAGGACGCGCGGTACGCGCCTGCCGGAAGCCGGCCCGGGACGCGTCCCGTCGGCCGGTGACCTCCTGCCGCCATCGGGCGCGCGACAAGCGCCGGCGGCTCGTGTTTTTCTCGAATTCCTCATGCGGAACCGTCCCCCGTTCGGCATTTACCTGACACAGCAGAGCCACGACAGCCGATGTCGCGCCCGACGGCGGCCGGCCACAAGGAAATCCCCTGTGCCGGACCGCACCCGGGTGGCGGCTAGCTCGACGCGGCGGTGAGCGCCCGCCGCCCGGAAAGCCCCGATGGCGCCGCCACGGCAGCGATGCGACCCGCTGCCGCCGGACGGCCGAGCGCGGTCAGGCCCGGCAGTACACCGCCGGACGGGTCAGGCCCCGCGGGGAACGAGGCGTGGTGATCCACGGGTCGTTCCGTCAACCGGCCTGCGGTCCGCTCCCCCATCGACAACTCCAGTCGTTGTGCGCGGCGTTCGTCTCACGACCCCACTGGTCCGCAGATCTTGGCTGGCGGCCCTGAGCCCGTCAATCCCTTTGTGATCCACGTCACGCTCCGAGCATACACCGCACTCCGCTTCGCTCCCGGGGCGTGCTGAAGGATCAGCTCCGGTACCGGAAAACCCGAGCAACAGCGCCCAATGACCGTCATGAAGACGGCAGCTCACAACCGATTCCGGAAAGACGCCGGAACCTTTCGTTCACCCTGCGCGGCGGTACCGCACAAACCCCGTACCGGCGCGCTCCGCGCCCTCCGGCGCACACCACCGAAGGGACCTGCGGCGGCCCCGGATCGACCGCCGGTCCACGCCCGTCGGCCCGGGGCACTTTCACTCCGGCGGCCACCACTTCGACCCGCCCGGCAAAAGCGGACTTCTCCCTGGAACATCCTGAGCACGATGGGCATATTCGCCCTGGAAAACGACCGCTCACGCGGCCTCCATTGGCCTTCTTCGGTCTCCATTACCGCTATGCGGACGGTGAGCGGCCCGGCGGCACCGCCCGCCCGTCACGCTCCGCCACCCGCCCCGCCCCGTCGCGTACCTCGGCGCCCGGCTCCCCGCGGCGCCGGGCATCGCATGTCCGCCCACACCGCGGCCGGGACCGCGGGCGGCCAGAAGCACGCATCGCGGAACGGTGGTGAGGAATCAGGAAAACCATGTCGAGCACCTGCCGTGGTCGGCAGGATGAGGGCATGGGCCATGAGAATGTGAGTCGGGGCCGGATGCGGCCGATCGCGGTGCGGCATCCGGAGGATCCGGTGGAGGCGGTCATGGAGGCCGACGCGCTCGACGCCGCACTGGACACCACGACGATACTGGTGCGCGGCCCGCTGTTCGGGGTGGCCGCACAGGACACCGGGCAGGCACCGCGGTGGCGGGTGGTGAGCGCGGTGGAGGCAGGCTGCCCCCAGCAGGCCCGGGACAGCCTCAACTCCTTGCTGTGGTACCGGGCCAAGGACGAGGCCCGGGACCGGGAGGAACGGCGTGCCCTGCTGGCGGCGGTCGCCCGGCTGGAGACCGAATGCGTCGACGACCTCACCGTGCTCGGGACCCGCTACCGGATCGTGCGTGCCGAGGAGTACGCGGGCATGGGGCCGGACGGCATCGAGCAGCCCCGCCCGACCGACCCCGAGCCGGCCGTGCCCGACTGGGGCCGCGGCGCCCGGGAGTCGTTCGACGACGACCTGGACCTGGACCCGGACGCGCCGGTCACACCGGCCCAGGCCGCGGAGCGGCTGGCGCTGCGCAGCCTGGCCTACACCGGGTCCCGGTTCCCCGAAGACGTGCGTGGCGACTCCCACCGGGCCCTGGAGACGCATCCCGACGTCATGCTGCTGCCCACGACCTTCAGGATCGTGGAGAAGAGCGGTCCCGGATGGCAGACCGGCGGGGGCCTGCACGCCAGTGCGCACGGCGCCCGCAGATCGCTGGACTTCGCCCTCACATGGCTCCAGCCGCGCCTGCGGGGTCTCATTCCCCACGACATCGACGGCAGGGACATCGACGCCCGTACGGTGGCCGCCGAGGGCACCGACCCCGCGGCCGGAGAGCTGGCCGAGTACGCCCGGGCCGCCGACCGGCTCCGCTCCGAGCACGTCAACCAGGTCGAGGTCCACGGCAGCGTTCACCGGATCTGCCGGGTCCGCCGGCTGCTGCGCTGGGGCCCCGACGGGCCCGAAGGGCCACGCCCGTCCGACACCAACAGCCAGGCCCCGTGCCAGATCCACCCCCGCATGGACGAGGACGGGAACATTCACCACGAGCAGGAGAACGACGCTCCCTGAACGTCGCCGGAGGCGGTCGCGGACGTGCCGTACGGTCGCGGACATGCGTACGTCGCGCAGGCCCCGCCCTCGGCAGCTCCGGGCATCGTTGGCCGCTCCCGTCCGCGAGGCGCCCGGCGGCGCCTCGCGTCGCGGGTGCGCGATCGTGACCACCGGACACCCGCGGCCCGGCGCCCTGCGCATGATCACTCCTTCGCGGGTGGGCCGGGAGCCCCGGGACGTGGCGCGGCGGCCTCTCGGCCCGGGTGGTCGCCGACCTTCAGGGACGCCGGGTTCCGCTGCGGCAATGTGGTGAAGGACGGGCCGGCACGGCGACGCGGGGGCACAATGCTGGTAATGCCCGTGCAAGCAGGTCGCCGGCATCGGCACGCCAGGTCAGAAGGAAGACCGCGATGGCTGAGAACACGCTGACGGGGTTGGTCAAGGAGTTGCAGCCGGGCGGGGCGGGGCCCTCCCACCGGTGGTGCGGGCACCTGGCCGCCTTGCTGGCGGTGGACGGCGCCGCGGTCACCTTCCGCCTGGACGGCTCCGAGCTGCTGTGGTCGAGCACCGAGACCGGTACCCGTCTGGACGATGTGCAGTACACGCTCGGTCAGGGACCGGCCCTGGACGCCGCCCGCGACGGCAGCCTGCTGCTGCTGCCCGACCTGGAGCGCGCCCTCGCGACGCGCTGGCCCGTCTTCGTCACGGAGGCCCTGGCGCTGGGCGTACGCGCCGTCTTCGCTTTCCCGCTGTGTCTGGGGGCGGCGCGGATCGGCGCCCTGGTCTGCCACCGGTCCACTGCGGGGTCGTTGCCCGCACGGGCGCTCGACGACGCCCTGGCGGTGAGCGACGTCCTGGCGGTGTTCCTGCTGACGGGTGCCCAGCGAAATCCGGAGACGTTCGGCCCGGCGATCGAGACGATGGACCTGCACCGGGCGGAAGTCCACCAGGCCACCGGCATGCTCAGCGCCCAACTGCGGGTCTCGCTGCCCACCGCGCTGGCCCGGCTGCGTGGGCACGCCTACGCCACCAGCCGGCCGATCGCCGAGGTCGCCCGCGACGTACTGGCCAGACGCCTGCGGCTGCCCGACCGCTGACCACGGGACGCCCGGCCGCCGTCCGCCCCGACTCGCCCCGGCGACAACCGCTCGCTTTTCGCCGCGCAGAGGAAGCGAAACCATGGACCGCGAACAGCTCGTGACCGAGACCTTCATCGAACTGGCCAACACCCTCGTGGACGACTTCGATGTCATCGCCTTCCTCCAGCAACTGTGTGTGCGCTGCGCCGAGCTGCTGGAGGTCCGCTCCGCCGCCGTGTTCCTGGCCCTGCCCGGCGAGCCGCTGCACCCGGTCGCCCCCTGCGACCCCGGCCCCGTCCTGACCGAGCTGCTCGCCGTCGCCCAGCGCGACGGCCCCGCCCTGGAGTGCCATCGCACCGCCGCCGCGCTCAGCCCGGTCGATCTGAGCGCCGGCGCCGACCGGTGGCCCGCCTTCGCCTCCTGCGCGCACCGCGCCGGATACCGCTTCGCCAGCGCCCTGCCCCTGCGGCTGCGCCATCAGCCCCTGGGGGCCCTGCTGTTGCTGCGTACCGCCTCCGCCCCGGTCCCCGAGGCCGATGTACGCCTGGCCCAGGCGCTGGCGGACGCCGCCGCACTCGGCCTGGTCAACGCCCGGACCCTTGCCGAACACCGCACCGTCAACACGCAGTTGCGCACCGCCCTGCACAGCCGCATCGTCATCGAGCAGGCCAAGGGCGCCCTGAAGCACCGGCTGAACACCACCACGGACCTCGCGTTCGAGACCATGCGCCGCTACGCCCGCCACCACCACCGGCGCCTGACCTCCGTGGCACAGGAAGTCATCGACGAGGGACTGCTGCCCGTGGTGCCCGCACCCCCGCGCCTGCCGGGACAGCCGGGACAGGGACACGAGCCCGCCGCCGTACAACACCCGGGCGAAACCGCACCATCCATGGACGCAAGCCGATGGTCTGCGGACAGGGCCGGGCGGTCCGGAGGCGCAAACGCCGTGTCGTGACCGCATCACACCCGGCCTCGGGAAAGACGGCAGCGCGGGGAGCCGCGTCCGGGACGCGGCCCGTCACCGCCCGGCCCGTCACCGCCCGGCCCGGCTCCGGGCGTCCGGTCCGGTACGGGCGGGCCGGTCAGGGCGGGTCGTGGTCGCGTTCGAGGAGCAGGCGGCCGTCCAGGACCCGGTGGGCGACGTCGAGCAGGGGCTCATCGTGGCGGTAGGCGTGGGCCCGCAGGCGGACCAGGGCGGCCTCGGTGCTCAGATGCTGCTGAACCGCGAGGGCCCCGGCGGCCTGGTGGACGGCCGGCGGGAAGCCGGGCGGGCCGGGGGCGACGGGCGCGCCCGTGGTGCTGACGAGGTGGGGGTGGGCGTCCAGGGTCAGGGCGGCCAGGATGCGGGCGTAGGCCTCCAGGCGGGCCCGTGCCGCGGGGCCGAGGGTGGTGGGGGTGGTGTGGTAGAGGTCGATGGCGCCGATCCGCACCGGCCCGACCTCCAAGGCGATGGCGGTCACGGAGCGGATGCCCAGTGCCGCGGCGGTCTCGGCGAAGGCCGGCCAGCGTTCGGGGCACTTGCCCAGGTCGGGGACCTGGATCAGGGCGGTATCGAGGTAGGCCTCGGTGCACGGGCCCTCGCCGCTGACCAACTGGGTGTTCTCCAGGCGCGCGCTGCGCTCGTCGGTGGCCAGGGCGACGGTCCGGATCCGCCCGGTGGTGATCACGACGACGCCGAGGCTGTCGGCATCGAGGTCCTCCGCGCAGGCGAGGCCCGCGGTGGCCAGGGACACGTCCGACAGGTCCTGGCGGGCCGCCGCGGCGATGCGGGCCCAGGCCGCGCTCTGCTGTGCTGCGTCCACCGTGCGGCTCCTCGCTTCCGACCACGGGCTGCCGGTGTGCGGCCCCGGTGCCCGCTGCGGCCAGCGTATCCCCGTCGCGGCCCGCCGGGGGGGGAGGCGGCACGAGGGGAAGATCAATACCGCCCGGGGGCCGTCGGCGGTGGTCCTGCCCGCCGTCCCGCCAGGTGGTCCTGGCCGCCGTCCCGCAGTACGTACGATGGTGCACGCGTGAGACACGCGCGCGGGCGCGCAGAGAAATCTTCCGCCGGGCAGCGACGCCCGGTCGCGACGATGCGGGGCGGCCGCGGGGGCCGGGCGCGGCTCGGGCGACCCGGCGTGTGCGGGGGTGGCGGGTGACTGCTGGGCAGGGGCAGCCCGATGGTCTTGTCCGGGGCTGGTTGGGGGTCAGGGAGAGGGGTAGGCGTGGAGACAAGCTCCGTGGATGCTTGCACCGGCAGCGTGATGCGGGTGCCGGTGTTCGGGTGGGACCGTGTGAGGAGGACGTGGCGCGGGCCCCACCGGCGGGGACGCACCGCGGCCCTGTGCGACCGCCTGTCACCTGTAGCACCGGGAAGTCATCATGTCGGGCCCATGCACCTGCCGGGGGCGAGTTCCGTCGCTCCTTCGCCTGGCCGCTTCACCGCACGCCGGGGCCGAGGGGTGCGGCGATGACTGAGCACCCGATGCCGGGAACGGAGCGCGAGGAAGTAGTGGCGGCCGCGTTCAGCGAGCTCGCCCAGACCCTGATCGGTGACTACGACATCATCCACTACCTGCACACCCTCGCCGACCTGAGGACGTCCCGGTCCCCGGGCTGCCGGTCACCCTCGACATGCCGGGCGAAGTCGCCGACTTCCTCCGCGCCACCGCCCTGGAGCCCGCCGAGCGCGCCACGCTCGACCAGAGGATGCCCGTACGACGCGGCCAGGGCGCCCGTGGTGCGGAGAACGCCGCTGCCACCGTGAGCCCGGAATCGGCCGTATGCGGTCCGGCCCGCTATGTGGCCGACCTTGTGAGGGTGACGAGGCCCCCGCGCAGGCCCGGCAGCGGGCCGCGCTGCGCGGGCCGGCCCGGTACGCGGTGTCGGCGCCCGACCCGCGACGGTGCGGTACGGGGCCGGGACCTCGTCGGCGAGGAGGCCACGACAGTACCGGCCGGGACGTGTTCACGCCCGGCCCCGGGGTGGCCACCGCGCTCGGCCGGACCGAGGCGGTCACCACGGCGGTCGCGCGGCAGTGTGCGCGTGGCGGCCGAGAACGGCCGGTTCGGCACCCCCGACGGCCGATTCCGCACCGCCGGGGACAAGGCTCCGGGGGCGCCGGAACCCCCGGTTCGGCCCCCGCGGCGCCCGGGTGCCCATGCCCGTCTAAGGTGCGGTGATGACACCGCACACCTACCTCTCCGAACTGTTCTCGCTGGACGGGCTGGTCGCCGTGGTGACCGGCGGCAGTTCCGGCATCGGACGCTCCATCAGCGGGGCCCTGGCCCGCTCCGGCGCGAGCGTCGTGGTCGTGGCGCGCAAGGAGGCCCACCTCACGGCCACGGTCGAGGAGTTGACGGCCGACGGCTGCCGGGCGGCGTGGGTGAGCGCCGACCTCGGTACGCGTACGGCCGTGCGCGCGGCGGCCGACCGGGCGGCCGGCGTGTTCGGCGAGCCCGACATCCTCGTCAACTGCGCCGGGGTCAACCTGCGGCCGCCCATGAACGCACTGGACGACGAGGTGTGGGACACCACGATGGCGGTCAACCTGGAGGCGCCCTACCTCCTGGGGCAGCGCTTCGGCCCCGGCATGGCCGAGCGGGGCTTCGGGCGGATCATCCACATCACGTCGCAGCAGGCGCACCGGGCGTTCGTCCGCAGCGGCGCGTACGGCGTGTCCAAGGGGGCGTTGGAGTCGCTGGCCCGTTCCCAGGCCGAGGCGTGGTCGCCGTACGGCGTCACCTGCAACACGCTCGTGCCGGGCTTCGTCATGACGCCGCTCAACGCCCGGCTGTCGTCCGACCCCGAGACGGTGGCGGCGCTGGCCGCCCGCACCATGGTCGGGCGCAACGGGCTCGCCGAGGACTTCGCGGGTGCCGCGGTCTTCCTCGCGAGCCGCGCCTCATCGTACGTCACCGGGCAGGCGCTCTTCGTGGACGGGGGCCTCTCCGTCCACTGACTACACTGCGCACAGCGTCGCACGGCAGCGCCGGCCGCCTCCGCGGCGGGCCCCCGCGGGCGCACCGCACCTGATCCGGACGAACGGCGAAGGAGTGGCACATGAACCGCTGCGCGGGCGAGATCCCGGGACCGTTTTGGTGGACGCCATGAGCGCCGGGGCGGAGCACCGTACCGAACGCATCGCCCTGACCCCGGCGGCCGAGGAGCTGATCCGGCGGCTCCGGGCGGCTCACGGGCCGTTGATGTTCCACCAGTCGGGCGGGTGCTGCGACGGCAGCTCTCCGATGTGCTACCCGGCGGGCGAGTTCCGTACGGGCGCGGCGGACGTGCTGCTGGGCCGGCTGTCCGTGCCGGGCGTCGCGGAGGCCGTGGACTTCTGGATGGCGGCGGATCAGTTCGCCCGCTGGCGGCACACACATCTGACGGTGGACGTCGTACCGGGACGCGGCGGGGGCTTCTCCCTCGAAGCTCCCGAGGGGGTGCGCTTCCTGATCCGCTCGCGGCTGTTCA
Source organism: Streptomyces sp. NPDC018045 (assembly GCF_044327445.1). Classification (NCBI taxonomy): domain Bacteria; kingdom Bacillati; phylum Actinomycetota; class Actinomycetes; order Kitasatosporales; family Streptomycetaceae; genus Streptomyces; species Streptomyces sp. NPDC018045. Next base: position 11,661 of record NZ_JBIRFL010000026.1, on the reverse strand, counting down.
CCGAGGAGGAGCGGGCGGGGCTCGGCGACTGAGGCCGGGACTCCTGCCGAGCGGCGCCCATGGACATGGTGAGGCCCCGCGCACGGGGGATGACGCGGGGCCTCACCCCATTGAACGATCGAACCGGGGTAGGGGTTCCCCACCGAAGCGGACTTTACGAAAAGTTTTCGTCACCCGGCACAGGCGCCCGCCCGCCGTGCTCACGCCTCGTCCTGCACCAGCCGCTCCAGCATGTCCTGGAAGTCGATGTCCACGACCACCCGCAGCCCGTCCCCGTCCGGCTCGCTCAGCCGCGTCATCGTGCCCTGCCGCCACCAGTACACGTTGGGGCTGATCGCCCCCGCCGCGTCCTCGTGGCCCGCCGCGGCGAACTGCGCCATGGCCTGGAGCGCCGGGACGACCTGCGCGTCGTGGATGGGGTGGAAGGCGAGCTGGTGGCGGAAGGGCAGCGCGACCAGCGCGCCGTCTCCGGTCAGCGGCGTCCCCATGACCCGCTCGACCAGGTCCGCCAGGACCAGCACCCGGCTCGCGGTGAAGAACGAGTCGCCCAGCACCACCTCAAAGGCCGAGCCGTCACCGCGCCGTACCGTCTCGTGCCCCTCGACCGGCAGCGCGCGCAGATTGTTCAGCGCCCTGATGCGCAGCTCGGGCACCTCGCCGAGGTCCGCCAGCGAGTCCTCGCTGAGCATCTGCACGGCCTCGGGCAGATCCAGCGCGAGGACCTCGCGCAGGCCGGGGGCGGGCGCGTGCCCGTACCGGAAGGAGTCCGCGGGCGGCAGCGTCTCCTCGGCGACCACCCGCGGGAACAGCCGGGCCCGGATCTCGTCCTCCGACAGGGTCTCCATCGGTTGCGGACCGTCCATGGTGCGCAGCACCTTGCCGACGTGGTCGCGGATGGTCGCGGGCCACACCCGCTCGCCGCGCCGGTCGCGGTGGCAGACCGCGGCGAGATTGCCCAGGCCGAACTGCCGGCCGCCGGAGTCGGCGACCACCCCCGCGTACACCGTGACCTCCAGGCCGCGTTCGGCGAACGCCTGCCGGACGTGTGACCGGAAGACGCCGCCCTCCCGCTCCGAGAAGAACGCGAACTCCCCGTCACGCGGGGCTTCGCGCGGGTCCCGCTTCGGTCCACGGCGGAACAAGCCCATCTCTTCCTCCCGGCGACGGCCACGATGCCGCCCGATCGTAACGGGTGCGCCGGAGCCCCTCGACCGGTCCTCGGCCCGGTCACACCCCGGCTCCCCCGCCACACCGCCGCACGGCCGGCCGGGGTCCATCATGGTCATCCTTCCCACGAAGAGGGCTGGTCATGGCGCCCACGAGCGGCGGAAAGGGGGACGGGCCACGGGCGCGGGCAGGCACCGTCCGGACCGCGATACGCTGCGGTGCCCGCCTGACGGGCGGCCGGCGCCCGGCAGCGCCCACCGCGTCCGTCCGCCCCGGGCGCCTCCGCCGCCGGACCGCTTCCCCATCTCGGCGCGGCCGCCACCGGCGGGAATGCGACGTCCGAATCCCGCCAGCCGTCGCGCCCCCGCGGCGGCACGGTGGAGGTGACGGACGGGCCGGTGAACGGCACGAGAGCACAGAGAAAGGGGCCGGACGATGACGGCCACGACGGTCCACACGACACTCGCCGGCCCGCTGGGCGACCTGCTGCTGGTGGGTGAGCCGTCCGCCACCGCGCCGGGCGGCACCGCGCTGGCCTCCCTGTCCGTACCGGGCCAGAAGGGCGGCGCCACGGTCGACGGGACGTGGACCCACGACCCCGCGGCGTTCACGGAGATCGCCGCGCAGCTCACCGCCTACTTCGAGGGCGACCGCACCCGCTTCGACATCGAGTACGTGCCCGGCGGCACCCCCTTCCAGCAGCGCGTCTGGCAGGCCCTGGAGGCCGTCCCGTACGGCGAGACGGCCACCTACGGCGAAATCGCCACCCGCATCGGCGCCCCGCGCGCCGCGGTCCGCGCGGTCGGCACCGCCATCGGCCGGAACCCGCTGCTGATCGTCCGCCCCTGCCATCGGGTGATCGGCGCCGACGGCACCCTCACCGGCTACGCGGGCGGCCTCCACCGCAAGGAACAACTCCTGCGCCTTGAGGGCGCGGCGTGCGTGACGGGCAGGCTCATGGCCTGAGCAACGGCTTCCAAGACCGTGCCGGCGGAGCCGTGTCCGCTCCGGGTCCCGCACGGGCCGTCCGGCGTTTCCACGTGATCCGGCCGACATCCGGGCCGGCGCTCCGCGCACCGGAGCGGGGATGGGGAACGGCGCCAAGCCCCCCTGTCCCGGCGCCGTTCCGCCCGCCGCTCCTCCCTTCCCCCCACCGCCCGCTGACGCGGGCCGGGAGGAGCGGCCGGGCAGTGGCTGGACCCGAGTCGGGCGATCCCCCGCATCACCCGACCCAGGCAGCCTCGACCGGAGCCCGCCCGCGGCGGGACGGGCGTCCGAAGCCATGCCGAGTATATTGGCTCCGGGCCAGTCAACGCAGCGGCTACACCATGACCATTTTCGAGCGGCGCCCTCCGCAGCCCCGATGATCATGCTCCGGCCCGTCTCCCGTGTGAGCTCCCGGCGCGGTGACCACGCCAGACACCCCCGCATTCGTACACTTGAACGATCCAGCGGTGATGGGCCGCGGCAACGGAAATGGGGCTCACGTGAGGGGTGCCGAGGGTCTTGCGGCGGTCGGCGAGGGAGCGTATGTGCTGCGCAATGTGGGCAGCGGCCTGCTGCTGGAGGTCGAGGGCGGCCGCACGGGCAGCGGGGCGAACGTGCGGCAGGGCGCGGAGGACGGTTCACCGGCCCAGCGGTGGCGGGTCACCGAGGTCCACCCCGGCAGCGGGCTGCGTCACCTCACCAACGTGGGCAGCGGCAAACGCCTGGACGTCACCGGCGCCTCCACCGAGAACGGCGCCAACGTGCAGCAGTGGAAGGCGAACAACTACGGCGCGCAGGAATGGCTGCTGGAGCAGGACGTGGCCGCGCCCGGCACGTTCACGCTGACCAACTACGCCAGCGGACTGCTGCTGGAGGTCGCCGACGACAGTACGGAGCCGGGGGCCAACGTCCAGCAGTGGGAGGACCGGGACCGCCCGGGCCAGTGGTGGAGGCTGGAGAGCCGCTGACGCGGACAGCCCGGGCCGTACCGGCCCGCGGTCCGGCGGCCCCGGAGCCGCCGCCGGCTCAGAACCCGGCGGCGCGCTCGATGCGGTCGAGCAGGCGGTGGCGGCGTACGGCGTGGGCGAAGTCCGGGGCGTGGTGGGTGCCGGCCGCGAGGTCGGCCCGGATCTGCTCGTAGGCGTGGGCCACGGTGTACGCATCCTCCGCGGCGCGGCCGGTGAGCGCGGGCAGCGCCGCGTCGTACGCGCCGGGAACCGGCAGTTCCGCGAGCGTCGCGTCCTCGCCCCGCGCGCCGTGCACGGTGACCCGGCCGAACTGCAGATGGCCCGAGTCGCCGGTGACCAGCAGGTCCCCGGCGGTCCCGTTGATCTCCCAGTGGAAGTTGGTGGCGCGGGACAGGCCGCCGCGGAAGTGGACCGAGGCCACCGCGCCGCCTTCGAGTGCACCGCTGACGGCGATCTGGTCCGGTACGTCCATCCGTGCCGGCTCACCGGTCACGTCGTTGTGGACCTTCGGGCGGCGGGTCGCCATGACGGCGCCGAGGTCGGTGAACTCGCCGAGGGCCATGGTCACGGCGTCGATGGTGTGGCCGAAGGGGATGGTGAGCAGGGAGCCGCCGTTGCCCCGGTCGAGGAGGTAGGCACCGCCCGGCTCGAACCGCGCGCCCCAGCGGCGGCCCGAGGCGATGACGCTGGTGGACAGCACCTCTCCCACGTACCCGTCGGCGATCAGATCCCGTACGTACCGGACGGGCGGCGCGGACCGGGCCTGGAGCCCGACGAAGGTGCGGACACCCTTGGCCTCGGCGACGGCGGCCAGTTCCTCGGTCTCCGCGAGGCCGTTGCCCAGCGGCCATTCGCTGAGCACCATCTTCCCGGCTTCGAGGGCGGCCAGAACCAGTTCGCGGTGGTGCGGGACCTTCACGGCGACGACCACCAGGTCGACCTCGTCGCGCCGTACGAGTTCCCCGGCGCCGCCGAGGGCCGGCGGAACGCCGTACTTCTCCCCCGCGGCCCGCGTGGATTCCGGGGTGCCGGCGGCCAGGGCGCGAAGTTCGAAGCCCGGTACGGCGGCAAGTGCGGGCAGGTGGGCGCGGGCGGCCCAGCCGCCCGAGGCGCTGAGGCCGATGATGCCGACGCCGATCGGGGCGGCGGAGGGAGGGTGCGCGGGCATGGCGGAGTCCTTTCACCGGTCACACGGTGGTGCGCTCGGGGCCGAGCGGTGATCACGACCGTAGCCCATGTTCACGTAAAAGCGAACATGCGTCCGGGGCGGTCACGGATGGGGCCGGTGGGGGATACTGAGGCCATGGCCAGCCGTACGTCCTCCCCCCTGCTCCACCCCGACGAGCGGGACTTCGACCTGTTCGCCGTGATGAGCGCGCTCACCGACCCGGTCCGGCTGAGCATCGTCCTCAAGCTCGCCACCGAGTCCGCGGTGCCCTGCGGAACCTTCGATTTGCCCATCGCCAAGTCCGCGCTCAGCCGGCACCTGCGGGTGCTGCGCGAGGCGGGCGTGATCAGTCAGCGGGACGAAGGCACCCGCCGGGTCAACTCACTGCGCGCGCAGGAGCTGGACCGGCGCTTCCCCGGCCTGCTCACCCTCGTACTGAAGGAAGGCGCCGGGCGGGGCGCGCCACAGCCCGTGGCCGGCTGAGACCTGGGACCGGCGCTTGCCGCACCCCCTTCGCCCACTGCCGCGCCTCTCCGCGCACCGCCGCGGCAGCCTCCCCGGGACGCCCGCCGGGAATGCCGGCCCGCCGCCCTGCGCTGACCCCGTCACGGGCGCCCCGCACGACGCCCGGAGGCGTAGACGGCTCACGAGGGGATTGGCACATGCCGAACACGGCGCGGGAATGGCGGCTCGTCGCACGGCCTGCAGGGCGTCCGGCGCCCGGTGACTTCCGGCTGGTGGAGCGGGAGTTGCCGCCGCTCGCCGAGGGGGAGGTGCTGGTGCGCAACCGGTTCCTGTCGGTGGACCCGTACATGCGGGCCCTGATGGGCACGGAGCACTCCGGCTCCCTGGCCCACCCACTCGACCGGCCGATGGGCGGCGGCGCCGTGGGCGAGGTGGTGGAGTCGCGGTCGGCCGCTCTCGCCCCGGGGGACCTGGTGCTCAGCGATCTCGGCTGGCGCACGGCCGCCGTCGCGCCCGCCTCGCACTTCACGCGGCGCGAGCGGATCGCGGACGTACCGGACTCCGCGTACCTCGGCGTACTCGGCATGCCGGGGCTCAGCGCGTATGTCGGCCTCACCGAGATCGCCGGACTGCGGGCGGGCGACACCGTGTTCGTCTCCGGCGCGGCCGGCGCGGTGGGCAGCCTGGCCGGCCAGATCGCGCGGCTGCTCGGCGCCGAGGCGGTGTACGGCAGCGCCGGGTCGCCCCGGAAGGTGGCGTACCTGACGGACACGCTCGGGTTCACCGCCGCCTTCGACTACAAGGACGGCGATGTACGCGGTCAGCTCGCGCGCATCGCGCCGAAGGGCATCGACGTCTACTTCGACAACGTCGGGGGCGAGCACCTGGAGGCCGCCATCGACCTGCTGAACCGCGACGGCCGGGCGGCGCTGTGCGGGGCCATCTCCACGTACAACGCGACCACGGCGCCACAGGGACCGCGCAACATGACCGAACTGGTCAAGAAGCGCCTCACCCTGCGCGGCTTCGAGGTCGGTGACCACGCCGGTCTGCGCCCGCGGTTCGAACGCGCGGCGGCCCGGTGGCTGGCCGACGGGCAGCTCACCTTCCGGGAGACCGTCGAGGACGGCATCGACCGCGCGGTGGACGCCTTCCTCGGCATGATGGACGGCCGCAACATCGGCAAGATGCTGGTACGGCTCTGAGCGGAGCCCCGCCGACCTGCGCGAGATCCCTCCCGCCAACGGCCGGGAGGGATCTCGGGAGCGTATACACCACCGCGCGCACGCAGCCGCGCTCAGTCGTCAGCCATCTGTGCGCACCGGACCGGCACCGGCGGCCGGGACCGCGTTCGTCGCGTCCTCGACCAGCCCTTCCGTCCATGTCCGGCCGTAGGGGTGTCCTTACGGGCGAAGGCATCAGGTTTCGACGCACAGGCCGGTACGGAGCTTGCCGAGGGTGCGGGCCAGGAGCCGGGACACATGCATCTGCGAGATGCCGAGCGCCTCGCCTATCTTGGACTGGGTCATCTCGCGGCCGAACCGCATCTCGATGATCCGGCGTTCCCGCTCGTCCAGTTCCTGGATCAGCGGGGCGAGGGCGTGCAGGTTCTCGACCGTCTCGATGGCGGGGTCGGTCTCACCCATGGTGTCGGCCACCGTGCGGGCCTTGCCGCTCGCCGGACCGTCCTCGGACTGCTCGTTGGGCGAGTCCAGGGAGCCGGCGGCGTAGCCGTTGGCGGCGACGAGGCCGTCGAGGACCTCCTCCTCGGTGATCTTCAGATGGGTGGCCAGGTCCTTGACCGTGGGGTCGCGGTCGAGGGCGCCGGCGAGCTGCTCCTTGGCCTTGGCGATCTCCACGCGCAGCTCCTGGAGCCGGCGCGGGACGTGCACCGCCCAGCTCGTGTCGCGGAAGAAGCGCTTGATCTCGCCGACGATGTACGGCACCGCGAAAGAGGTGAACTCCACCTCGCGCGACAGGTCGAACCGGTCGATCGCCTTGATCAGACCGATCGTGCCGACCTGGATGATGTCCTCCATCTCGCCGCTGCCGCGGTTGCGGAACCTGCTGGCGGCGAACCGCACCAGGGACAGGTTCATCTCGATGAGCGTGTTGCGCGCGTACTGGTACTCGTGTGTGCCTTCTTCAAGGTGGCAGAGCCGCTCGAAGAACAGCTTCGACATCTCACGCGCGTCCTTGGGAGCGATCTTCCCCGCGTCCTCGACCCACGGCAGTCCCTCGGCAACGTCCCGTGACTCGCCGGCCGACCGGTCCGTACCGGCCGTCTGCCCGAGCTCCACAGTCTGCACTGCTGCCGTTGTCATGACTCGCCCTTTCCTGCGTCGACGACGATGTGAGGGAGCGGGTTCCCAGATCCACACCGCTCATTCCTCACAGATCAAAAACAGTCGACGCAGGTCGTGCCATCAGTGGCGCAATACAGACCAACAGACGGGATATATGGGGGCATTTACCACTGATATCTACAACTCGGGCAAGCAGGGCAAACAGCAGCGATTCATGAGGGTGCCTCAGGGAGGAGGCGCCGCCTGTCCCGGCGCCTCCGGCGGCGTCTCGCTGAACGCGTCCGCCGGTATGTTGGGCATGGCCTGGCTGGTGATGCGGTAGCGCCCGTCGAGGGGCTCGTCGACGCCGGTCACGTGGACGGTGAGCGGACCGGCCCATTCGTAGTCGTGCTCGGCGGCGTGCCGGGCCAGGACGTCGGTCAGTTCCCGGCCGATCTGTCCGCCGCGCCCGCCGAGCTGCTCGTGGACCGCGGCGGCGAGTTCCACCTTGTAGGCGTTGGGGACGAGGACGCGGCGCCTGCCGCACACCACGGCGTGGCTGTCGCATTCACGTCGCAGGTCGTCGCAGAGTTCGACCGGATCGTTGCCGAGCACCTTGTCGACCAGCGCGCTCTCCCAGTGCTCCACCGTCTTTTCCATGCGCGTGAGCAGTCCCATGCCCAGCCGGGTGCCCGGATCGGGGTATCCCATTCGGCACGGCGGGCGACGGCGGCGACGGCCTGCCCGCCGCGCCCTGCCCGTACCGGCTACGGGTGCTGGATCTCCGGCGGGACCGGAGGCGCGGGCGCCGCGGGAGCCGCCGGGGCCGCGAACGGCGGCGGTTCCTCGGTCGCCGACTCGGGACGGGCCGGCCGCGGCACGGCCGGAGCCGGGGGCGGGGTGGGCGCGACGGGCTCGGGTGCGGCCGGCCGGGGCGGAGCGGGAATCCGGATCTCGGGTCCCTGGTTTTCACGGGATGTGGACATGGTGTCTTCCTTTCAGTCGTCGCATCGATAGGGGCAGGTCTTCCGGCACCGGGGTCCGCTACCGCATGACACGGCGGGCGAACGAGCGCATGGCGAGCCACACGAAGCCCGCCGCGCCCACGAGGAGCGCCAGCAGGAAGGCCCAGGTGGGCAGGTGTCCGATCTGGGGGGTGAGGGCGGCGCGCAGGCCCTCGTTCATGTAGACCATCGGATTGAGGAGCACGGCGTACTGCAGCCAGGGGGTGCTCTCCAGCGCCGTCCACGGGAAGTAGACGCAGCCGAGCATCATCGCCGGGAACATCACCAGCGTGAAGAGGACCTGGATCTGGCGCGGGTCGATGCGGGTGGCCAGATACATGCCGATCGACGAGGCCAGCACCGCGCCCGCCAGCAGGACGAACATCAGCATCGGCCAGTTGGCGACCTCAACGGCGGGTCCGTGGCCCTGGGCGTGCACCAGCAGGACGACGGGGAAGACCAGGAGGCCGGCGACGAGGCCCTCGACGACGGCGGAGAGGATCTTCTGTAGCCCCAGCACCCGGACCGGCACCGGCGCGAGCGCCCGGTCCTCGATGGCGCCGGGCCCGGACAACTCCATGACCAGCGGGAACGTCACAGCCGCCATCGCCTGTAGGACCATGGACGAACCCACCAGCCCCGGCACCATGATCGTCGAAAAGGCCTCTCCCCCGGGCCCGGCTCCGCCACCCCCGACCTTCGGCAGTACGTAGGCGAAGACGAAGACGAACAGCAGCGGCTGGATGACGATGCGCACGGCGCTCATCACGAAGTTGCGCCGCAGCACTCTGGCGTCGCGCGCCATCATGGCCACGAAGGTGCGCAGGGCGCGGCTCTTGGCGGCCGGCGCCTCGGTCAGCACGGTGGTGGTCATTCGCGGAACTCCCGTCCGGTGAGGGTCAAGAACACGGTCTCCAGGCTGGGGCTGATCCGGGACGCGTCGACGACGGTGAGCCCGGCCTTGGCGGCCAGCGCCACCAGGTCGCTGAGCACGCCGTCGGGGTCCTGGGCGAAGACCCGTACCTGTCCGTCCACGGCCTCCACGCGGTCGGCGCGCGCCATCGCGCGGACTGCGTCGAGGTCGAAGGTGCCGCCCTCGTACACGATGGTGACGACGGTCTCCGCGCCGATCGACTCACGCAGCGCCTTGACGCTGTCGCAGGCCAGGACCCGGCCGTGGTCGATCACCGCGAGGCGGTCGCACAGTGTCTCGGCCTCTTCCATGTAGTGCGTGGTGAGCAGGATCGTCTGCCCTTCGGCCTGGAGTCCGCGCAGGATGTCCCAGAGGTGGATGCGGGACTGCGGGTCGAGCCCGGCCGTCGGTTCGTCCAGGAAGAGCACCTGCGGGCTGTGGACCAGGGCCCGCGCGATCATGACGCGCTTGAGCTGCCCGCCGGAGAGTTCGAATACCCGTGCCCGGGCGCGGTCGGTCAGCCCGAAGAGGCCGAGCAGCGCCTCGGACCTGGCCCGGGCGGCCCGGCGGCCGAGGCCGAAGTACCGCCCGCGGAACTCCAGGTTCTCCGCCACGGTCAGCTCGATGTCGAGCGTGTTGTCCTGCGCCACCACGCCGATGCGCCGCTTGACCGCCACCGCGTCGGCGGCCACGTCCAGGCCGCAGACCTGGGCGCGGCCCGCGGTGGGCCGGATCATCGTCGTCAGCATCCCGATGGTGGTGGACTTGCCGGCGCCGTTGGGCCCGAGCAATCCGAAGAACTCCCCTTTCGTCACGCTCAGTCCGAGGCCGCCGACGGCCTCCACCTCGCCGCCGCCCGGCCCTGGGTAACTCTTGCGCAGGCCGTCGGCGTGGATCGCCAGATCGCCGGACATCCGGGCACCTTCCTGTTCTCGCCGCCCCGTGGGAGTGGCCGTTGTCGCGGGGTGTCGGGTCATGTCGTGCCGCTCCCGTTCGGGTGGCGGGCGTCTTCCACCGGCGCGGCGTCCGGCGGGTCGAGCCGGAGCCGGCCGGTCCTGACCGCGGGTTCCGCGGCGACCTGCCGCAGTACGCCGGTGAGCTGGGCGGCGAGGGCTTCGACGGTCCGCCGCTCGTACACGTCGGCGCTGTACCGGACGACGCCTTCGACGCCGGCCGGGCCGCTTCCCGGGGTCCGCAGTTCCCGCAGGGTGACGGCCAGTTCGCTGCGGGCCGCGCCCCGGTTGCGGTGGGCGGGCTGCAGCGGCTCCGCCGTCAGCCCCGGCAGGTCCCAGGGCGCTTCGGGCAGGTTCTCCATGCCGGCGATCATCTGGAACGGCCGGTGTCCCAGGCGTTCCTCGACGAGTTGGGACGGCAGGTCCTGGTGGGCGTAGGCGGCGAGGTCGGCGGTGCGGACCCGGCGTACGAGTTCGGCGAAGGTCGGGTTCCCGCCCGCGTCCGCGCGGAGCACCAGGTGGTCGGCGAAGAGGCCGACGACGTCGCTCGCCGCGTGGTCGGCCCGGCCGGCGGAGACCGTGCCCATCGGTACGTTCTCCGCGCCCCGCCGCGCCCACAGGGCGGCGATGGCCGCCCGCAGCACCATGAACAGGGTGGCCCGCTCCCGCCGCGCGGTCTCCAGCAGCGCCCGGTGCGTGGCCTCGTCGACCGCGAAGGTGACCTGGCCGCCCAGGCCGGTGGGGTGCGCCGGTGGTGTCCGGTCCCAGCGGAGCAGGGGCTGGTCCGGCAGGTCGGCGAGGACGCCGGTCCAGTACGCGAGGCGGCGTGCGAACGGGCTGTCCGGCTCGTCCAGCCGCGCTGTCCGCTCGTGCAGGCGTATGGCGAAGTCCGCGTACTGGACGGGCAGCGGTGCCCACCGGGGTGCGCCGCCCGCCGCCCGCGCGGCGTACGCCGTGGACAGGTCGCGGGCGATCAGCCCGGTCGACCAGCCGTCCGCGGCGATGTGGTGCACCGCGATCTGGAGCACGTGGTGGTCGGGCGCGAGGGTGAAGAGGGTCGCTCTGCTCGGCGGCCCGGTGGCCAGGTCGAAGGAGCGGGCACGGGCCGCCTCCATCGCCTCCGGCAGTTCGTCCTCGGTGACGGGGACGGCGGTCAGCGGCGCCCGGCCGGGGGCGGTGACCTCCTGTCCGCCGGTGTCCGGGAAGCGGGTGCGCAGGGCTTCGTGCCGGGTCACCACGTCGTGCCAGGCCGCTTCGAGTGCGTCCGTGCGCAGCGGGCCGCGGAGGCGGACCGTCAGCGGGATGTTGTACCTGCTCTCGCCGGAGAGCATGGACCGCTGGCCGGGGGTGAGCGGTATGACGTCGGGGCGCGGCCCGGCGGCCGGTCCGTCCCGGTCGCCGGTGTCCGTCAGCCGTGTGGCCAGGGCGGCCGGGGACGGCGCCTCGAAGAGGGCCCGCACGTCGAGGTCCTTGCCGAGGACGGCCTGGACGCGGCCGGCCAGGCGGGTCGCCAGCAGCGAGTCGCCGCCGAGGTCGAAGAACCCTTCCTCGGCGCCGACCCGGGCCACGCCCAGGACTTCGGCGAACAGGGAGCAGAGGATCTCCTCGACGGGTGAGCTGGGGCCGCGTCCGCCGTAGCCCGACGGGTGGTCGGGTGCGGGCAGGGCGGCCCGGTCGACCTTGCCGTTGGCGGTCAGCGGCAGCTCGTCCAGGACGACCGTCGCCGACGGCACCATGTAGTCCGGCAGCCG
>NZ_JBIRFL010000025.1:8732-103469 GCF_044327445.1 Streptomyces sp. NPDC018045 | reverse complement strand
GCAGGTTGAACGCCTGGAAGATGAAGCCGATCTTGTCGCGGCGGAGCTGGGTGAGCTTCTTGTCCTTCAGGCCGGTCAGCTCGGTGTCCCCGATCAGGGCCGAGCCGCGGGATATCGCGTCCAGCCCGGCCATGCAGTGCATGAGGGTGGACTTGCCGGACCCCGAGGGGCCCATGATCGCGGTGAACTCGGCCTGCCGGAACTCGACGGACACCTGGTCCAGCGCGACCACCTGGGTCTCGCCCTGTCCGTAGACCTTGGTGAGATCCGTGGCGCGGGCGGCCACCGTGGCGCGGGTGGCGGTCGGAACGCCGGTGTGGGGGGTGGTCACGGGGAGGGACTCCTGTCGAACGTCGGGACCGTCGGGGCCGGTGGGAGGCGGCCCGTTCCATCGTGGGGCAGCCGCCGGTACGGCAACGTCAGCCCCTGAGCCGGTCCTGGGGAAGCCCTGGGAGGTAGCGCGGGCCCGGGCGGTCATCCCTGGGTATGAGGCAGACCCTGAGGCGCGCGGGGGCGGAAGGGCGCTCGCGGGGGCGCACGCACGGCATCGAGTTTCCGTCAATCCGGACCCGGCCCACGGCAGGCGCCGGAGCGGCGGGGTTGGGCCGCGGGCATGTGCCGAAGGCCCGTACCAACCGCTGATGACCCCTCAGTTGCCAATAAAATAAGACAACCTCGGGAAGACGGCCCCCTGTTCGGCCGGTACTGCGGGCTAGGCTCGTGCTGCCCCCTTTGAGGCGGCATGGGGGATCCCAGGCCCGGATGGTGGAATGCAGACACGGCGAGCTTAAACCTCGCTGGCCTTCGGGCCGTGCCGGTTCAAGTCCGGCTCCGGGCACAGCACTTGACCGCCGGTACCGGCGGTTCGCCCGCCCGGCGATCAGGGCTCGCGATGCCCGCGGGCTGCCGTCGGGCGCCCTTGGAGCGGTCCGGCCCCGGCTGCCCCGCCGCGGCCGTTCCCGATCGTAGGACCGCTAGGCGTCCGCGTCACGTGTCTTGACGCCGTCGTCACCGCTGTCCTCGGCATCGACGCCCCGCCCGCCGTCGCCGTCGGCGGGCGCCGTCCCGCCGGGCGGCCAGGCCGGGCGGACCTCCTCGGGGACGGCGGCCAGCGCGTGCCCGACGGTCGGGAAGCACGCCAGCGCGTCCACGGCCCGGGTCACCAGGAGGACGTGCAGGACGCGGACGCCCAGGGAGGCGAGCAGCAGCCGTCCGTTCATGCGCCGGCACAGCCACTCCAGGGCGAGCAGACAGTTCAGCCCGCGGGAGTCGCAGAACCGCAGCGCGGTCAGGTCCAGCACCAGGAACCGGTGCCCGGCCGCGATCACGGCCCCGGACTCGTCCAGGAACTGCCGCTCCGCGTGCACGTCCAGTTCCCCGGCCACCCGGAGCACCGCACACTCCTCGGCGTCGACGACCGTGGTGATCGTCAGGTGCCGCCTGCCTTGGGACATCGCTCCTCCACGTGTGCGCCCGGACACGGCCGGACTCCCGGGGCGCGTCCCCGCTCCCGTCCAGTGTGCCGGGCGGCGCGCCCTTCCCCGCGCCCGCTCACGCCGGCGCGGGGTGTCCCGCCGCGCGGGACGGCCGGCGGGCACCGCGCTCCGCGGCGGGCCCGGCCCGCATTCGGCGCACCGTGCGAATGCGCGGAGCCGTGGATAGCGCAAGCATTTCCACGGGGGAAACGCTGGTGCTGCAAATGGTCGCACTTCGGACCCGAACAGATATATCACATGGCAGTGCGTGTTCGACCGGATGTGGCCGCGGTAGACATCCCGTGTCACATTTCTGCGCACGAGGAGAGAAAGCATGCGCAAGTTCATCGGTCGTACCGCCGGCGCGGTCGCCATCGCCGCCCTTGCTGTCGTCCCGCTCTCGGGCATGGCCTCCGCCGCGTCCTGGGACGACGCGCCGCGCCTGAGCGCCGGCAACAACTGCGGTGCCAAGTACGGCAAGTTCCACTGTGACCGGGTGCACAAGGAGCACAACGAGTACAACGACAACAAGGCGTACACGTACAACGACAACGACACGTACAAGTTCAAGTACAAGAAGAACGTCACCAAGGTCGGCCTGGCGATCGGCAACGTCGAGCAGTGAGCCGGCTTCCGCGGGACGGACGGCACCTCGGGCCGCCGAACCGCTGAGACCAGGAAAGGCCCCGCGCATCGCGGGGCCTTTCTCTGTGCGGCGGGATTATGACAGCCGACCCGGGGAAAGGCACGGTGGGCGGAGCCGGCGGGGGTTTCGCTCATTTTCGCGATTCAGGACCGGCGGCGGTGCGCCGCGAGTTCCCGGTCGTGTGCACACCGCCGGGGCCCGGCGATGCGGTGATATGTGTCTACGGTTTCGTGGCATTCGGGTGAACCGGCGAAACTGAACTGGCGGACGCGAGTTGTCCAGGACGCTCCGGAAACGGGCACTCCGCTTCGAGAAGGGTGAATCGTGATCAAGAAGTTCCTGGCCACGACGGCCGTAGCCGCGTCCATCGTCGGCGTTTCGGCCATGGCGGCGCCGCAGGCCATGGCGGTCGGCGACGGACGCGGAACCTCGACCGCCAACGGCAACGGCGCGGGGCAGGCATTCGGCAACTCCGACACCGAGGGCGACATGTCCCCGCAGTTGAGCCTGATCCAAGGCACGCTCAACAAGCCGTGCATCGGCATTCCGATCACGAACGTGCAGAACATCGTGGCACTGGTCAATGTCGGCGTACAGGACATCCTGTCCTCGGACCAGAACCAGCAGTGTGTCGAGAACTCGACCGAGTCGCAGGGCGACCAGGCGCTGTCGCACATCATCGACAAGCTCCCGCTGCTGTCCGAGAACGGCGTCAACAACAGCTAAACCGGACTGCCGTAAAAGGCCCGGGACGTCGGTTCTCTCCTCCTGAACGGCTCGGGCCTTTGCGCTTTACAAAAAGCGCATGCAGTTCCCGCACCCCCACTCTTCTATCTCGGGCCGCGCTGAACCATCTGGGCGATTCCTCGTGAAAATCGACTTCGCGGGAGTTTCGTAGGCGCGGACGAATCGTTACGTATATTGGTAGCGGTGTTACGGGCAATCCTGTGGACGCCCGTGCGGCACGAAGGACGTGACCGTTTCAGACTCCGCTGCGGAAAGGGCTGAAAGTGAAGTACGCGAAGGTTGCCGCAGTCGCTGCTGGAACGCTCATGGCGGCCGGGGCCGCTACCCCGGCGTTCGCCGACGCGGGTACCTCGGGCGCCGCGCAGAACTCCCCCGGCGTCCTCTCGGGCAACGTCCTGCAGATTCCGATCCACATCCCGGTCAACCTCTGCGGGAACTCGATCGACATCATCGGGCTGCTGAACCCGGCGTTCGGCAACACCTGCGTCAACGACTGACGTACCGCGTCGGACGGGTAGCAGAAGATGGAGCGAAAGGCCCCGGCGCGCCAGCCAAGCGTGCCGGGGCCGGTCGCGTTCGAGGGGGCCGGGAAGTGGCGAAACGGATGGGTTTCTCTTTCGGGCCGGAGTCGTTGAACACCAAAATGGCGGTGGTCCGGGATATGCCGGGAAGGTCGCGCGGCACGTTCGGCCGCGGCTGTCGACATCACCGCTCAGGAAAGGACAGCGGAAAGTGAAGTACGCGAAGACCGCCGCATTTCTGGCCGGTTCCGTCATGGCCCTGGGAGCGGCGTCCCCCGTTTTCGCCGGCACTCCGGGGAAGGTGCCGAGTTTCAGTCTGAACGGTGGCCTTGCGGACGCCCTGCAGAACAAGCAGCTCGACGGCCGGCAACTCGACCCGGTGGTCAGGACCGTCGAGGAGACCGCAGGCGATCTACAGGATTCCCGCGCCACGAAGAAGCTGCTGCACACCGTCGGGGATGTCACCCAGAAGACACCGGGGCTGCGGGGCGTCGAGGTGGCCAAGCCGGCCGGAAAGTAACGTCCGGCCCGCGGTTTCGCTGCCGGACGCGGCCGATTTCCGGGGCGTCGCGGTCATAACCGGACGGCCGGATCGGTCACCGGCGGCACAGTCTCCCGCTCGGTTGCGCGCGAAATCATTTGAGTGATGGGGCACAACCAAGCTCATCACACCGAGTTGTTCAAACTGCCCCGGGTAAAGAGCATCCCGAAACGCGAAGGATCACACATGATCAAGAAGGCGCTGGCAACACTGGCCACGGCTGCCTCTGTCGTAGGTATCTCGGCCGCCGCCGCTCCACAGGCGTCGGCGGTCGGTGACGCCCGTAAGATCGGCACGTACAACGGCAACGGCGCGGCCCAGGTGTACGGCAACATGTCCACCGAGGGGAACATGAGCCCGCAGTTCGCGCTCATCCAGGGCTCGTTCAACAAGCCCTGCATCGCGCTGCCGGTCCAGGACGTGCAGAACCTGGTGTCCCTGGTCAACATCGGTGTGCAGGACATCCTGTCCTCGGACCAGACCCAGACGTGTGTCGAGAACTCGTCCCAGGTCCAGGGCGACGGGCCGCTGTCGCACCTCATCGACAAGCTTCCCATCCTCTCCGGCAACGGCACCAACAACCAGTGATGGATGCCGTCGCCAGGTGACCGGGAAAGGGCCCGTACTGCCGACCGGCAGTACGGGCCCTTTCCTCTTCCGGGCCGACGGGCGCGCCGGTGTCAGCCGGTCTCCTCCGGTGCCTCCAGCAATGCTCTGCGCAGTCTCATCAGCGCCTCGAAATCGGCGACCCGGGCAAAGCGGCCGAGCAGGGTGTCGACGCCGGCGTCGTCGCCGCGGCGCACCGCGTCGATGATTTCCTCTTGCACGCGCATCGCGTCCGTGGGGGCGGCCATGCGGAAATTCTTTCCCTTTCGCTGTCCGGCGGACCGGGGAATCGTCTCCGGCCGGGGCTGCCGAAAGCCACACGGAAGAGTGGGATACCGGACCGGGAACTGGAATGTCGATCTGTTCGGGTGATGATGCGCAACTTTCCCGGCCGTGACCGGTTGTTGCTTACAGGGCTCCCTTCGTCATGGGAGTTCATTTCCTGAAGGGGTTTCGAGATGAACAAGATGATGGCGGGCGTGGCAGTTGCCGCGTCTCTGGTCGGTATCTCCGCGGCGGCGGCTCCGCAGGCCATGGCGGTGGGCGACGGCCGCGACACGGGGACGGCCAACGGCAACCACTCGGCCCAGTCGTTCGGCAACAACCGCACCGAGGGCGACATGAGCCCGAGCGCCACGCTCATCGGCAACTCGCTGAACAAGCTGTGCATCGGTATCCCGATCACCAACGTCCAGAACATCGTGGCCCTGGTCAACGTCGGTGTGCAGGACATCCTGTCCTCCGACCAGCACCAGCAGTGTGTCGAGAACTCGACCGAGAGCCAGCAGGACCAGGCGCTGTCGCACCTCATCGACAAGCTGCCGCTGCTCTCCCAGAACGGTGTCAACAACGAGTGACCCGCCGGCGGCGGCCACCGGTCGCCGAAACCCGTTGAGGGACCGCACGCTGCCCGCGTACGGTCCCTCAACGGCGTCCGGGCACCTTCCCGGCCTCCCGTACGTCCTACGGACGTGACCCACCGGGGGAATCGTCCCCGTGCGGGATTGATCACCCGAAGTTGCGGTGAAGATCCTGCTCAAGAACTAGAACGTGCTTTTGCCAAGCCATTACCCTTGTGGGAAGGCCGCGCAGGGCGGCCATGGAGGAGTGAGATGAGGAGCAGCAACCCGGTCTTCTCGCGACGGGGGTTCAGCCGCGACAACAACGGCTACGCGGGCTTCGACGCGCCGCCGCAGGCCGGGGGCCCCGCAGCGAACCCTTACGCCGGAACGAACCCGTACGCCCAGGGCGGCAACCCGTACGCCCAGGACGCCGCGCAGGGCACCCAGGCGCCGCAGTACGCGCCGCAGACCCGCCGGATGACGATGGACGACGTCGTGCTGCGCACCGGCATGACGCTGGGCACCGTGATCGCCGGTGCGGCGGTCGGGTGGATCTTCCTGACCAAGAGCCTCGGCTTCGCCGTCGGCGCCGGGCTGATCGCGATGGTGCTGGCGTTCGTCCAGTCCTTCAAGCGCAAGCCCTCGCCGGCCCTGATCCTGACCTATGCCGCGTTCGAGGGCCTGTTCCTCGGTGCGCTCAGCGGTGCGATCAACGATGTGCCGAAGCTGGCCGGCGCGCCCATGCAGGCGGTGATGGGCACGATGGCGGTCTTCGTCGCCATGCTCGTCGCCTACAAGACCCGCATCGTGCGGGTCACCGCCCGCTTCACGCGCTATCTGATGATCGCGCTGCTCGGCTTCGTGCTGCTGTCGCTGGTCAACGTGCTGTTCATGGCCTTCGGCGGCGGTGACGGCCTCGGCTTCCGCAGCGGTGGCATGGGCATCCTGTTCGGTGTCGTCGGCGTCGTGCTCGGCGCGCTGTGCCTGGCCATGGACTTCAAGCAGGTCGAGGACGGCATCGCGTACGGCGCTCCGCGCGAGGAGTCGTGGCTGGCCGCGTTCGGCCTGACCGTGACGCTGGTGTGGATCTACATGGAGCTGCTGCGGCTGATCTCGATCCTCAGGGACTGATGATCCGGCGCTGCGGCGGCCGACGCCCGGCTCCGACATGACGAAGGGCCCGTGGGACGTTCCCACGGGCCCTTCGGCGTTCTCTGCGGCGGCACGGCTACAGCTTGCGCGCGGCGCGCCTGAGGTCGTACTCGTGGACGATCGCCTTGGCGTGTCCGTAAGCGAGGTTGTGCTCGCCCCGGAGCCAGCTCACCTTCTCCTCGAAGCGGAAGAGAGCGGGGCCTTCATCTACCGTGCGAAGCCAGTCGGAGACTTCACGGCCGGTGCAGTGGGGGATGCGGGAAAGCAGGTTCCGGTGGGTCTCTTCGGAGAAGAGTTGAGACATCGGCGCCTCCGGACGCGTTCGATGCTGGTCCTTCAGCCCACCGTGCCTGACCGTTGGGGTGTTGGCAACCACCCGGGAGTGGCGCATAAGCTCGGGCTGTGCTTGACGTGACGCCTTTGCAGACCGCCGTGGACGCCCTCGCCGACCGCCTGCGGGCGCTGCCGCAGAGCGCCCTGGCGCGCGGTGCCGCGGCCGAAGCGCTCGCGCTGGCCCGTGAGTTGGCCGTGCGGGCGCAGCGCGTCGAGGACCCGCGGCGGGAGCCGGTGGAGTTCCCGGACGCGGGCATGTTCGCGGTGGGGGACCAAGTGGCGGTGGCCGGGCACGATTTGGTGGAGGCGGTGCGCTCGGCCGGCGACGAGCGTGAGCTGGCGGCGGCGGTGGAGCTGGTGCGGGGGGCCGCGGAGCGCTGCTGAGGCCCCCGGGGAGCGGCTGCTTCCGGCCGGATCCTCACAGGGACGCGATGACGCGGTCCGCGAGGATGTAGACGCTGTCGGTGGTGGCGGGGCCCCAGGAGAAGGTCAGGGCGAAGGCGCCGGAGATGCCGGAGCCGCCCAGCAGGACGGGGGTGCGGCCCTCGCGCAGGGCGGCGGCGACGCGCTCGGCGGTCTCGCGGTGGCCGGGCGTCATGCAGATCGTGGTGCCGTCGGTGAAGACGTACACGTCCAGGGTGCCGAGCGGGCCGGGGCGGACGTCCGCGAGCGGGGTGCGGTCGCGGGCCAGCTCCTCCAGGCGGCCGACGGTGCGCTCGTGGTCCCCGACGGCCGGGGACGGGGTGAAGTCCGGGTGCGAGGGGTGGCGGCGGCGCGCGGCGGCCAGCTCGGCGGACTCGGCCTCCTCGGCGGCCTCGCTCTCCAGCGCGTCCACCGGCTCCAGGGCGCCCGGCCCGTCGGCGGTGTGCGGCGCGTCCGGGCCGAGCAGCGGCTCCAGCCCGGCGAAGTCCGCCTGCCGGGGCAGGAAGCAGATGTCGTCGAGGCGCTCGTGCGGGTCGAGGTGGTCGAGGCCGCCGTCCAGCGGGCCCATCAGGGACGGGGCGTCGGCGGCGTCCCGGGCTTCCTGGGCGGCCCAGAAGGCCCGGGCCTCGGCGAGTTCGCGCTCGCGCTCCTCGGCCAGCGCGTCGGCGACGGCGGCCCGTATGTCGGCGAGCGCGTGCTCGGTGTCCGGGGTGGTGCGGGCGGCGGGGATGCTCGCGACGGCGGACTGCGCACGCGCCTCGGCGCGGGTCTTCGCGTGCGCGGCGAGCAGCTCGGCGCGCAGCCCGGCGACCTGGCGGCGCAGCGCGTGGGCGGTGTGCAGGGCGGCCGCTCCCAGAGCCACGGCGGCAGCCGCGGCCAGCAGCAGGGCAAGAGTGATGGCGCTCACTGACGTACTCCCATTAGCAGAATGTCCCCCGACTTCCTACATCAGGCTGCCGGTCGTCGGCGACCGGTCCCAGTGCCTCAGGTCCTCGACCGGACGGGAACTTGGACCTCGTGCGTTCGGGTGAGTCAGCTCTGACCTGCGAGGACGTGGTCCCGTGCGGGCTTTGGTCACAATCCTGGGGGAGATTTGATCGCGATCTCGTCAACCGGTGACGCAGCTCACCGACGGTCGCTGTGTGTATGTCAGTTGGGACGCAGGGTGCGGGTGTGGCGCCGATGGGGGGCGTACGGACACGTACGGTCGCCGATACCGCCCCGCCCGCGCCCCACGGCGGGCCGTCCGCGCTCGCCGGGCGGGCGCCGTCCGCCGTGGACGGCGCCGCGCTCCGGCCGCGGTCAGCTCAGGCGCTCGATGACCATGGCCATGCCCTGGCCGCCGCCCACGCACATCGTCTCCAGGCCGAACTGCTTGTCGTGCCACTGGAGGGAGTTGATCAGCGTGGTGGTGATCCGGGCACCGGTCATGCCGAAGGGGTGGCCGACGGCGATCGCCCCGCCGTTGACGTTGAGCCGGTCCAGGTCGATGCCGAGGTCCCGGTACGAGGGGATCACCTGGGCGGCGAACGCCTCGTTGATCTCGACCAGGTCGATGTCGGAGATTCCCAGCCCGGCCCGCCGGAGGGCCTGCTTGGACGCCTCGACCGGGCCGTAGCCCATGATCTCCGGCGACAGGCCGCTGACGCCGGTGGACACGATCCGGGCGAGCGGGGTCAGACCCAGCTCACGGGCCTTGGTGTCCGACATGACGACGAGGGCGGCGGCGCCGTCGTTGAGCGGGCAGCAGTTGCCGGCCGTCACCAGGCCGTCGGGCCGGAAGACCGGCTTGAGGCCCTGGACGCCTTCGAGGGTCACGCCCGCGCGCGGGCCGTCGTCCTTGGCGACGACCGTGCCGTCCGGCGTGGTCACCGGCGTGATCTCGCGCTCCCAGAAGCCGTTCTTGATCGCCTGCTCGGCGAGGTTCTGGGACCGTACGCCGAACTCGTCCATGTCCTGGCGGGTGATGCCCTTGGCGCGGGCGAGGTTCTCGGCGGTCTGCCCCATCGCGATGTACGGGTCGGGCAGCAGGCCGTCCTCGCGCGGGTCGTGCCAGTCGGCGCCCTCCTGCTCGGCACGGGCGGCGGTACGGGCCTCAGCGTCGGCGAAGAGCGGGTTGTGGGTCTCGGGCAGGCCGTCCGAGGTGCCCTTCACGGAGCGCGAGACGGTCTCGACGCCGGCCGAGATGAAGACGTCGCCCTCGCCCGCCTTGATGGCGTGCAGCGCCATGCGGGTCGTCTGGAGGGAGGAGGAGCAGTAGCGGGTGACCGTACAGCCGGGCAGGTGGTCCAGGCCCATCTGTACGGCGACGATCCGGCCCAGGTTGTGGCCCTGCTCGCCGCCGGGCAGGCCGCAGCCGAGCATCAGGTCGTCGATGTCCTTCGGGTCCAGGGCGGGGACCTTGGCCAGCGCGGCCTGGATGATCCCGGCGGTCAGGTCGTCCGGGCGCACGTCCTTCAGGGAGCCCTTGAAGGCGCGGCCGATCGGGGAGCGGGCGGCGGAAACGATCACGGCTTCGGGCATGACGGCTCCAGAGGGTGACTGGCGGGCGGGCAGGACTGTGGGGGAAGTTACCCGGCCGTAGGGCGGAGGTCACGCGGTGCGGGTTGTGATGTCGGGCTCTTTTCTAAGCGAGTGCTTACCGCCGCGCCGCGCCGGGCCCGCCGAGGGCGGGGGCACGGCGGGCCCGGCGGTCGTCGGACGGCGGTCGCACGCCCGCGGCACGTCGCGCCGACGGCGGGCGCCCGCACGGCCGGACGGGCCGTTCTCGCCCCGCCCGCCCTCAGGGCCCGGACCGGCCCACCCCGTCACCGTGGGACGTCCGTACCGCCGACTCCGTGGGCTCCGGTGTGGGGATCTGCCGCCGTCGCCGGTGCTTGAGGAGGGCCCAGGGGGTGCGGGTGGGGGTGACTTCGGTGCCGCCCTCGTCGGCGGCCTGGGCGGCGGCCTCGGCGACCGGGAGGATGCCCTCGCGGCGGTGCGGCTCCGGGTGCTCCTCCTCGGGCCACAGACCGAGGGCGGCGCAGAGGGTGGGCAGTACGGCCATCGCGGCGGTGGCGTAGCCCTCGGCGGAGGGGTGGTAGTTGTCGGGGCCGAACAGTTCGCGGGGGTGCGCCTCGAACTCGGGGCCCAACAGGTCGCCGAGCGAGACCGTACGGGCGCCGTGCGCCACCACCCCTATGGTCTGCGCGGCGGCGAGCTGCCGGGACAGGCGGCGCGCGACCCAGCGCAGCGGCTGGTAGACCGGCTCGATGGTGCCCAGGTCGGGGCAGGTGCCGACGACCACGGCGCAGCCCGCCTCGCGCAGCCGGCGCACCGCGTCGGACAGCAGACGCACCGAGCGGGCCGGCGGCACCCGGTGGGTGACGTCGTTGGCGCCGATCATGATGACGGCGACGTCGGGCGCGCCCCCCGGCTCCGCCAGGACGAGGGACACCTGCCGGTCGAGGTCGTCGGACCGGGCGCCGGGCAGCGCCACGTTGCGCAGGTCGACCGGCAGCTCCGCGACGGCGGCGAGGCCGGAGGCGAGCAGCGCGCCCGGTGTCTGGCTCGGCCGGTGGACGCCCTGGCCGGCGGCCGTGGAGTCGCCGAGGAAGCCCAGGCGCAGCGGCGGCCGGTCGGTGCGGTGGGCGAAGGCGGAACCGTAGCGGCCGTCCGCGCTGGGCGGCACGGCGCTGGCGCCGCCGACCGTGCGGCGGGCGAGGCGGACCTCGGTCAGCAGCAGGCCGACACCGGCCACGCCGAGCAGACCGATCCCGCCGCCGCCCACCGCGGCGGCGGCGGCGATCCGCCGTGCCACCCTCGCCCTGGACATCGTCATCGGCATAGGCCGGGCACCTCCCCGTGCAGTGCGTGCGAAATGTGGTGTGGAGTGGCTGATGGATGGAGTCGGGACGGTGGCGGAATCGGTACCGCGCGCGGGTCGCGGTCCCCGGGACGGGACGTCGTGGCGGCGGCGACGAGAAGCGCCACACCAAGGTGGTGCCCCGTCGGACGGGCCGCGCAACGCGCGGCGACTCCACGGGGGCGGGCAATAGGCTGGTCGGATGGGCGCAGGACAGCGCGCCCCCGACAGCGGAGACCACCGTGCAGTTTTACGAATCCATGATCGAGCTCGTCGGCAACACCCCGTTGGTGAAGCTCAGGAATGTCACCCGGGGGATCCAGGCCACCGTCCTGGTGAAGGTCGAGTACTTCAACCCGGGCGGGTCGGTGAAGGACCGGATCGCCGTACGGATGATCGAGGCCGCCGAGAAGTCCGGTGAGCTCCGGCCCGGCGGCACCATCGTCGAGCCGACCTCGGGAAACACCGGGGTGGGCCTGGCGATCGTGGCCCAGCAGAAGGGCTACAAGTGCATCTTCGTCTGCCCGGACAAGGTGTCCACCGACAAGATCAACGTGCTGCGGGCGTACGGTGCCGAGGTCGTGGTCTGCCCGACGGCGGTGGACCCCGAGCACCCGGACTCGTATTACAACGTCTCGGACCGGCTGGTCCGCGAGACGCCGGGCGCCTGGAAGCCGGACCAGTACAGCAACCCGAACAACCCCCGTTCGCACTACGAGACGACCGGTCCCGAGCTGTGGGAACAGACCGAGGGAAAGATCACTCACTTCGTCGCGGGCGTCGGCACCGGCGGCACCATCAGCGGCACCGGCCGGTACCTGAAGGAGGCCAGCGAGGGCCGGGTCAAGGTCATCGGCGCCGACCCGGAGGGCTCGGTCTACAGCGGTGGCTCGGGCCGTCCGTACCTGATCGAGGGCGTCGGTGAGGACTTCTGGCCGAGCGCCTACGACCGTACGGTCGCGGACGAGATCGTGCCGGTCTCGGACAAGGACGCCTTCCAGATGACCCGGCGACTGGCCAAGGAGGAGGGCCTGCTGGTCGGCGGCTCCTGCGGCATGGCGGTCGTGGCGGGTGTGGAGGTCGCCCAGCGGCTCGGCCCGGACGACGTGGTGGTCGTCCTGCTGCCGGACAGCGGGCGCGGCTACCTCAGCAAGATCTTCAACGACGAGTGGATGGCGGACTACGGCTTCCTGGAGGACGCCGGTCCCGCGGCGCGCGTCGGCGACGTGCTGCGGCACAAGGAGGGCGCGCTGCCCTCGCTGGTGCACATGCACCCGGAGGAGACGGTCGGCGAGGCCATCGAGGTGCTGCGCGAGTACGGCGTCTCGCAGATGCCGATCGTCAAGCCGGGCGCCGGGCACCCCGACGTGATGGCGGCGGAGGTCGTCGGCTCGGTCGTGGAGCGGGAGCTGCTGGACGCGCTGTTCGCGCAGCGCGCGTCGCTCTCGGACCCGCTGGAGAAGCACATGTGCCCGCCGCTGCCGCAGGTCGGCTCGGGCGAGCCGGTCGGCGACCTGATGGCGGTCCTGGAGAAGGCGGACGCGGCGATCGTGCTGGTCGAGGGCAAGCCGAAGGGCGTGGTGAGCCGGCAGGACCTGCTCGCCTTCCTGGCGCGTGAGGCCAAGCAGGGCTAGGGAAGGGCGTCGGGGGGCCCGGAACGTGCGGTGCGCTGCGCCGAGGACAGCCGGCGTCAAGTGACCGTCAGGAAACGGGCGGACACCGCAAGGTGTACGTATGCGTCACGCGCCCGCAGCACGGGCTTAACACGGGCCCGGCACAGTGGTGACGGTGGCGATACGGACTTCCGGAGCGGCTCCCGGACCTTCCGCAGATCGCCCGGACGCGACGGCCGGCCCTGAACCGGTCCGCGTCCCCCGCGGGGACCGCCGTCGTCCCGCCCCCGGCCCCGGCCGGGGTGCGGCGGTCCCCGCGCATCCGGTCCGGCGGCGGTCCGCCGGCCCGGCCGCTCAGTGCCACCCGTCCGCCTCCCGCTCGCGCTCCCCGGGCGTCCGCTTGAACAGCCCGGACGTGTGCAGCACATTGACGCCGACGATCCCGGCCCAGCTCACGAGCAGCCCGATCAGGTCCGCCTGGGCCGCGCCGATCGCGGACAGCGGGATCGCCAGGACCAGGGAGACGGTGGCGAAGCCGTAGCGCTCGCCGTAGGTGCTGCCGGGCGCCGGCCGCGAGCGGGGCGGCTGCGCGCCGCGCGCGACCTGCATCTGCTGCTCGGCGGACTGCCGGCGCACCCGTTGTTCGACGCTCCTGTCGAGCTTCTCCAGGAAGGTCTCGACCAGCTCGGACTCGTACTCCGGCCCCAGCTCCTTGCGGGTCTGGAGGGTCGCGTCGAGCTCTTTGCGCAACTCGGGGTCGTGGGTAGCCATGCTCCGAGATTACGGGTGGGAAGCGGGCCGCGCGGTAGGGCTCTCCCCCGTATCCGTGGGGGTGGAGCCCGGGTCTCCCGGCAGCACGCGGCCGGTGTCACGGCGGGTGACGGCCCAGTAGAGGGCGGCGGGCACGGCCAGGCCGACGAGCCAGGAGACGTCGGCGCCGCCGAGCGGCGCCACCAGCGGGCCGGTGAAGAAGTGGGTGGCCAGGAAGGGGAACTGGGCCAGCACCCCGGCCGCGTACACCGCCAGCGCCCGGCCGTTCCAGGCGCCGTAGCGGCCGGCCGGGTCGCTGAGCGCCGGGATGTCGTAGCGCTCCTTGGAGACCAGGTAGTAGTCGACCAGGTTGATCGCCGACCACGGGGTGAAGAAGGTCAGCAGGAACAGTAGGAAGTCCTTGAACGAGGTGAGGAAGGAGCCCTTGCCGAGCAGGGCGACGGCGGTGCCCGCGAGCATGATGCCGGTGATGTGGGCGGCCCGGGCGCGCGGTGTGAGGGTGCTCCGGGCGCGGAAGCCGCTGACGCCGGTGACCAGCGACATGAAGCCGCCGTAGGCGTTCAGCACGTTGATGGTCAGTTTGCCGAGGGCGATGACGAAGTACAGCGCCGAGGCCATCAGTCCGGTGCCGCCCAGGGAGACGACGTAGGAGACCTCGTGGCCGACGAAGGCGGCGGGTGCCGCCGCGGCGGCGAGCGCGCCGAAGGTCATCGACCACTGCGAGCCGAGGACCGAGCCGGACAGTGTCCACCAGAAGGTGGCGCGGGTGGAGGTGTGCCGGGGGAGGTAGCGGGAGTAGTCGGCGACGTACGGGCCGAAGGCCAACTGCCAGGAGGCGGACAGCGAGACGGCGAGGAGGAAGAGCGGGAGGGAGAAGGACCGGTCGTGCAGCAGTGCGGCCAGGTCGGCGCGCTCCAGCAGACGGGCACCGAGGTAGAGGAAGGCCAGCGCGCAGACGACACTGGCGACCCGGCCCAGCAGGTGGATGAGCCGGTAGCCGACCGTCGCGGCGACGGCGGTGACCGCGGCGAAGACGACGATGCCCGGGGTGTCGCCCAGGTGCGTCAGCTCGCCGACCGCCTGCCCGGCCAGCACCGTGCCGCCGGCGAAGAAGCCGATGTACATGACGATGACCAGCGCCAGCGGCACCACCGCGCCGCGCACCCCGAACTGGGCCCGCGAGGAGATCATCTGCGGCAGGCCGAGGCGCGGCCCCTGCGCGGAGTGCAGTGCCATGACCGCGCCGCCGAGGAGGTTGCCGAGCAGCAGGCCGGTCAGGGACCAGAAGGCGTTGGCGCCGAAGATGACGGCCAGGGCGCCGGTGACGACGGCGGTGATCTGGAGGTTGGCGCCGAGCCACAGGGTGAACTGGCTGACGGGTGTGCCGTGGCGTTCGTCGTCCGGGACGACATCGATCGAGCGCTGTTCCACCACTGCCGCCATCGGCCGCCCTCTTCCGCCCCTCGGATGTATGAGCCCATGCAGGATTGACGCGGGTGAATGTAGAAATCAATACCCCGGACCGGAAAAGCCGCCGCGGGCGTCACCGGTCCCCGGACCGGGGGCACGGGGGCCCGGGCAGGCGGTCGGCTCCAGGGGGCGCAGCTCGTCCGCGTACGACACCGGGAGGCGGCGCATCAGCCCGTCCTCCGTGATGGCGTACTGCCCGAGCCGCCACAGCGGCGGCGAATAGGCGTGCAGGGACACCGCGTCGTCGGTGGCGCCGGTGAGGCGGTGGATGTGGTCCGGGCCGAAGCAGAACGAGGCGCCGGCGGGGACGGCGGTGGCCAGGTGGGCGCCGCCGATGCGCGGGTTGGACTCGGTCAGCACGCCCTGGACGACCCGTACCGCGCCGGACGAGAGGTCGTGGTCGTGCCAGCCGGTGTCGTTCCGCCGGGTCCAGCACAGCAGCCACACGTCGACGTAGGTGTCGCGGTGCAGGGAGGCGTAGTGCCGCTCGGCGTCGGAGAAGGCGACCTCGCCGCGCCACAGGCCGGGCGCCCCGGCCAGCCGGTCGACGAGCGTGCGCAGCTCGCGCTTGCCGAGGTTGCGGGCGGGGAGGGCGGCGAAGAGGCCGGGGACGCCGGAGGGCGCCGTGGGCGGGCGTTCGCGGCGGGCCGTACGGGGCTCGGGGGTCACGGGCGGGTTCCTTTCGCCGGGCCGAGGAGACGGGCGGGGTTGGCGGTGCGCAGGGCGTGCACGGCGGCGGCGCCGAGGTCGGGCACCTCCGGTACGGCGTACGGGCGGTCGCTGCCGCTCACCACGGCGTCGATGCCGACGGCGCGGACGACCGCGTCCACGGCGCGCGTGCCGTAGGAGGAGGTGTCGTAGAAGACGCCGGGATCGACCCGCCCGCGGTCCCGGCCGCCGCGCGCGGCCAGCCGTTCGCCGTGCAGCGGGGCGAGGCCCGCGAGGGCGGCGAAGCAGACCCGCAGCCGCGGGTGGCGGGGACGGCCGAAGGCGCGGAAGGCGAACCAGGCGGCGTGCAACTGCTGGAGGTACGGGACCAGGGCGGGCCACCACGCAGGGCCGCCGGGCGGGGACGGCGGCGCGGCGCCGGGGTGGACGAACAGGGGCCGGTCCGCGTCTTCCGCGGCGTCGATGAGCCGTGCGCAGCGCGCCCACCCGACAGCGTCGAGCAAGGCCGTGGCGGGAAGCTGGAGACCGGCGCAGCCGCGGCGCAGCAGGTGTACGACGGGGGCGCGGCCGGGGTCGGGGGCGGTCAGGCAGGGGGAGGCCCAGACGCCGAAGGGCGCGGGCAGGGCGAGCGCGCCTTCGTGGAAGGCGTCGAGCAGCGGGACGGCTTCGGCGGGCGGCAGGTGTTCGATGCCGAGGGGACCGGAGAGGCAGATCAGGGCCCGGTCGAGGCCGTCGGCGCGGGCCAGTTCGGTGCGGGCGGCGGGGTCGTGGTCGGCGGGGTCGACGGCGTACGGCGGTTCGCCGGGCAGGTGCAGCGTCCAGCCGTCGAGGCGGGGCGGGGTGCGGCGGGTGCGCAGCAGGTCGGTGAACTGCGCCGGCCACAGGTGCTGGTGGACGTCGGCGGGCACGGGAATCCTCCCGGTGGTCGAGGAGGTTAACCGCTTCAGTGATGCGTTGAAGTGAAGCGATTAACCGAAACGGCTGTCAAGAGAACGGCGGGGGCGCCCACGCGCACCCGGCGCTGGGGGCGCACACCAACGCGCGGTGCGTACCGGGAGCTTGGGTAGGCTTCCGGCATGGCCAGGCCCCGTAAGCGCCCCACTCTCCGCGAGGTGGCCGAGGCCACCGGGCTCTCCACCGCCGCCGTCTCCTACGCCCTGCGCGGCACCCACGTCTCCAAGGAGACCGAGGAACGGGTGCGCAAGGCCGCCGCCGATCTCGGCTACGAGGCGGACCCCATCGCCCGCGCCCTGGCCAGCGGCCGGACGAGCATGGTCGGCGTGCTGGCCGGCGACCTCCAGGACCTGTGGCAGCAGCAGTTGATGGCGGCGATAGGGCGCGAGCTGCTCGCGGGCGACCGCTACGCCCTCATCCTCGACGCCGGCGGCGACCCGCAGCGCGAACTCGCCCTGGCCAAACAGTTGCGGGACCAGCGCGTGGACGGCCTGCTGGTGTCGCCGGTCGACCCCTCGGCGGCGGGCTGGGCGCAGATCGCCGAGGCGGTGCCGGTGGTGTCCATCGGCGACTCGCTGCGCCGCGCCCGTACGGCGGGCGAGGTGCTGTTCGACAACCGCGCCGGCATCGACGCCGTACTGGAGTACCTGACCGGGCTGGGCCACCGCCGGGTCACGGTCCTCACCCCGACCGGGCCCTCCACCCCGGACCGCCCCGCCGACGTGTACGTACGGGAGGCGGCGGACCGCCTCGGCATCGCCGCCGAAGTGCTGCCGTGCGCCCAGGAACTGGGCGAGGCGACGGCGGTCGCGCGGCGGGTGCTGCGCGCGGACGGGGCGGGCGGGCCCGGCCCGACGGCGGTGTTCTGCTTCTCCGACTCGATCGCGTACGGCGTCTACGCGGCGGCCGCCGAGGCGGCACTGACGGTCGGCCGGGACCTGTCGGTGGTCGGCTTCGACGACCACCCCGTCTCCCAGGTGCTCACCCCGCCCCTGACGACCCTGGACTGGGGCCTCACCGGCATCGCCGAGGAGGCGGCACGCCTGGCCGTCGCGGCGATCGAGGGGCGGCGCGTCCGGCGCAAGCGGATGCTGTGCGCGCCGAGGCTGAGCGAGCGGGGGTCGGCGGTACGGGCGTGAGGGCGCGCGGAGCGGCGGTCGTGCTCGACGGGCGGGGACTCGGCGTGGCCGGGATCGCCGCCCTCGCGGACGGCGCGGCCCGCCCCGCCGCTCTCCGCCCCGGGGACCTCGTACCGGCCGAGGAGTCCTGGCAGACCGCCCGCCGCCTCGCCGCCACCGGCCGGGTCTACGGGCGCAGTACCGGCGTAGGCGCCAACCGCACCGAGGACGTGGCCGCCGACGACGCGCACGGACTGCGCCTGCTGCGCAGCCACGCCGGGGCGATCGGCGAACCGCTGCCGGCCCGTGAGGTGCGCGCCATGCTCGCCGTGCGCGCCAACCAACTGCTGGCGGGCGGTGCGGGGCTGCGGCCCGAGGTGATCACCGCGCTGGTCCGGGCGCTGGAGACCGGCGCGTACCCGGTCGTCAACGAGTACGGGGCGGTCGGCACCGGGGACCTGGCCGCGCTCGCGCAGACCGGGCTGGCGCTCGCCGGGGAGCACCCCTGGGTGACGCCGGGCGGCGGCCGGGCGCCCCGCCCCCTCGCCCTGGACGGCAACGACGCGCTCGCCCTCATCAGCAGCAACGCGCTCACCCTCGGGCAGGCCGCGCTCGCCCTGGACGGACTGCGGCGCCTGCTGGCCGCGGCCCTGCCGGTCGCCGCGCTCTCCCTGCTCGCGGTCGGCGGCTCCTTCGAGCCGTTCGCCGAACCGGTCGTACAGGCCCGCCCGCACCCCGGCTCGGCCGCCGTCGCCGCCCGGATGCGGGAGCTGACCGGCGCCCCGGCCCGGCCCGCGCCGTCGCTCGGCCGCCTCCAGGACCCGTACGGCTTCCGCTGCGTGCCGCAGATCCACGGCCCCGCGCTGGACGCCGCCGACGCCCTCGACCGGGTGCTGGCCGTCGAGGTCAACGCCGCGGCCGAGAATCCGCTCATCAGCGTGGCGGACCAGGCGGCCTACCACCACGGCAACTTCTACGCCGCGCACCCGGCCCTCGCCCTGGACGGCTTCCGGCTCGCCGTGCTCCAGACCGCGCTGCTGTCCACCGCCCGCCTCGCCGCCCTCTCCGAGCCGGACCTCACCCGGCTGCGGCCGTTCCTCGGGGACCAGGCGCCGGCCAGCTCGGGCGTGATGATCCTCGAATACGCGGCCGGGGCCGCCCTCGGCGAGCTGCGGGCCGCCTCGCAGCCCGCGTCCCTCGGGCACGCGGTCCTCTCCCGCGGCGTCGAGGAACAGGCCAGCTTCGCGTCGCTCGGCGCCCGCCAGACGCTGCGCGCCTGCGTCACGTACCGGCGGGTGCTCGCGTGTGAACTGGTCGCCGCCGTACGGGCGTTGCGGATGCGCTCGCTGGAGCCCGAGCCGGCCGTACCGGCCGCGCGCGCCTTCGCGCTCGCCGCCGGGGCGCTCGACGCGCGGATGGCCGACCGGCCGCTGACGGAGGACGTGGCGGTCGCGGAGGGCCTGCTGGACGGGCTGGCCGCGCTGTGAGCGCGAGGGCCACCGCACGGACCGGCCGCGCCGTGCGGCGGGAAGAAAGGGACGGGGAGCGCGCTCCGATTACGTACAGTCGGGCGGCGGGACGGGATCCGCGCGGTACGCCGCCCCGTACGGACAGCGACGACACGAAGGCCGGGAGCACGGCCGCGAACACGGCCGGGAGGCAGCGATGAACGGGGACGGCGGCGAGGACCGCGGCGGCACGGCGGCGGACGCGAGCGCGGAGGGGACACCCGCGCCCGGCCCCGGCGCCGCCACCGGCACGGCGGCGCGCCTCCAGAAACTCTTCGAAGGGCACCGCCTCACCCCGACCCAACGGCGCATCGCGCACTGCATGGTGCGCCGGGCCGCCGACGTGCCCTTCCTCTCCAGCGTCGAACTCGCCGAGCTGGCCGGGGTCAGCCAGCCCTCGGTGACCCGCTTCGCGGTGGCGCTCGGCTTCGACGGCTATCCGGCGCTGCGCAAGCACCTGCGCGAGGTCGCGCCCGCCGCGACGGCGCGCGGCACCGGCTCGTACAACGAGTACCAGCAGGCCGTGCAGGCCGAGATCGACAATCTGCGGCACCTCGCGGCGGTCCTGGCCGACCCGGGCCCGGTGGTCCGGGCGGGCCGGCTCTTCGCGGCCTCCCGGCCGCTGCCGGTTCTCGGCCTGCGCGCCGCGACCGCGCAGGCCGCCGGCTTCGCGTACTTCGCCCGCAAGGTCCACCCGGACGTCCGGCTGCTCGACGAGGGCGGCACGATGCTCACCGACCGCCTCGACGCGGCGGTGCGGGCGGGGGCGAGCACCCTGCTGTGCTTCGCGCTGCCGCGCCACCCGCGCGAGGTCGTGGACGCCCTGGAGTACGCGCGCGCCGCCGGCCTGACCGTCGTCACCGTCGCGGACAGCGCCTTCGCGCCGGTCGCCCGCCACACCGACCTGCTGCTGCCCGCCGCGGTCGGCACCGGCCTCGCCTTCGACACGGCCTGCGCGCCGATGCTGCTGGGCCGTGTCCTGCTGGAGGCGATGTGCGACGCGCTGCCGGACGCGCAGGCGCGGCTGGAGGAGTTCGACGCGAAGGCGGCGGAGCGGGGCCTGTTCGTGGAGTGAGCCGCCGGGCGTGCCCCCGGCGTACCCCCGGCGCTCCCCGGGGTTTCACGGAATTCTCAGACGGGCTGGCTACCATCCGCCGCCGTGACGGGGATCCGGAGCCGGATCGTGAGCGAGGAGGTCGTCGTGGGTCGCGGGGCTGTTGCGCTGGCGCGGGTGGCGGTGCTGGTACGGGCGCCGGCCGGGTGGCTGTGGTGGCCGGGCGTGCTGGCCGCCGGGGCCGGGCTGCTGGTGCCCGGGCTGACCGGGCGGCGGATCGGGGTGTACGCCGGGGTGGCGCTGTTCGTCGTCGCGGCGTACGGGGTCTTCGCGGTGCGCCGTAAGCGGTACGCGCACCTGGCGAAGGCGGCGTCCCGGGCCGGGAAGTCGGTGATCCTCCAGGACCGCGCCGTGACGCTGCGGGTCTGGCGGCGGGCCCACCGCTGGTGGCTGCTGCTCGCCTTCGTGGCGGCGGCCGGCTCCGCGTTCGCGCTGCCGGCGGCCGGCGGGATGCTGCTGGCCGGGGCGGGGCTCGGGCTGTGGGCCAAGGCGCTGTGGCTGGGCCGCTGGGAGCGGGAGCACGACGCGCTGCTGTGGGTCCGTACGGAGGCGGCCGTCCGTGGCGGGCCCGCCGGCCGGGACGTACGCGGCTACCTGACGACCGGCGTCGCGGCCAAGGACGCGCGGCCGGGAGGGGCGAAGGCGGCCCGGCCGAAGGCGAGGGCCGCGGGGGCCTGAACCGGGGGCGGCCGCCCGGGGGCGCGGCCCCGGTACGTGGCCGGGGCGGCCGTCACTCGCCCCGGGCGCGCAGGACGAGCTGGTTGACGCCCCACAGGACGACGCCGATCACCACCAGCACGGCGGCCCGTACGTACACCTCCACCGGCCGGTCGGCGAGCGGACCGGCCAGCACCAGGGCCCCGGCGGCGCCGAGCACCGGCACGGCGGTGGGCGCCCGGAAGTGGCGGTGCGGCACCCGGTCGCGGCGCAGCACCAGCACCGCCACGTTGACGACCGTGAAGACGCACAGCAGCAGGAAGGCCGTCGTGTCACCGAGGCCCTCGATCTCGCCGGTCAGCACCAGGCCCAGGGCCAGCACCGTGGTCAGGGCGATGCCGACGACGGGGGTGCGGCGGCCCGGCAGGACGCGGGCCACGGCGCGCGGCAGGATCCGCTCGTTGGCCATCCCGTAGCAGAGCCGGGAGGCCATCATCATGTTGATCAGCGCGGAGTTGGTGACCGCGCACAGCGCCATCAGCGCGAACACCGTCGGCGGGAACGTCACCCCGCCGGCGTGCACCACCTCCAGCAGCGGCGCCGACGACCCCTGGAGCCGCCGGTGGTCGACCAGCAGCGACGAGACCAGGGCCACGAGGACGTAGACGGCGCCGGTGATCCCCACCCCGAGGAAGATCGCGCGCGGGAAGTCCCGGCCGGGGTGCCGGGTCTCCTCCGCCATGTTCACCGAGTCCTCGAACCCGACGAAGGCGAAGAAGGCCAGCCCGGTCGCGCCCAGCACGCCGGTGAGCACCGCGAAGCCCGTACCGCCGGTGTCCAGTTCGACCAGCCGCGCCGGCTCCCCGCCGCCCGTCCAGACCGCGTACACCCCCAGCCCGATGATGATCAGCAGCCCGGTCACCTCGATCAGCGTCAGCACCACGTTCGCCCGCACCGACTCCGCCACGCCGCGCAGGTTCAGCGCGGCCAGCGCGAGGACGAACACCACCGCCACCAGGGTCGGCGGCAGGTCGGCGAAGGTGCGCAGGTAGTCGCCGCTGAAGGCGCGGGCCGCGGCGCTCGCCGAGGACAGGCCCGAACACATCACCATGAAGGCGACGAGGAACGTCAGGAACGGCACCCGGAACGCCTTCTGGGTGTAGAGCGCGGCCCCCGCCGCCTTCGGGTACTTGCCGACCAGCTCCACGTACGAGGCGGCGGTCAGCGCGGCGATGCCGAAGCCGATCACGAAGGGCAGCCACAGGGCACCGCCGACCTTGCCCGCGACCTTGCCGGTGACGGCGTAGACACCGGTGCCGAGGATGTCCCCGACCACCAGCAGGACCAGCAGTTTCGGGCCGATGGCGCGGCGCAGCGGGGTGCTCGGGCCGGCCGGTTCCGTGGGGTCCGTGGAGGGGGTCCGCATGAGCCCGGCATGCCCGCTCCGGATGATTTTTAGAGCTGGGTGAGCGCGTCCGCGTGGGCGCCGCCGCTCTCGGCGACCAGTTCGTCCAGCCGCTGTGCGGCGCGCACGGTGGCCCAGCGCAGGGTGCCGTCCGGGCCCGGCGCGTAGCCGTGCACCGCGGGCCGCGGGAGCGAGTTGTACGCGAAGTGGGTGGAGAAGTAGTAGGCGCCGGTGTCCAGGAGGGCGATGTGGTCGCCCGGCTCCAGCAGCGGCAGCGGCCGGTTCCGGGCGATCAGGTCGCCCGCGAAGCAGCAGGGCCCGGCCACGTCCTGGGCGACCGGCGCGCCGGTCCTGGGGTGGCCCCGCGCGTCGTAGGCGGCCACCCGCACCGGCCAGGAGTCCGGCGCGAAGACCGTACGGGTGGCGAGCTGCGCGCCCGCGTGGCCGACCGCGATGCGCCGGCCGCCGGCGGACTTGGCGTACTCGACGCGGGCCAGCACCAGGCCGTGCTTGGCGAGCAGCGAGCGGCCGAACTCGGTGACCAGTCCGTAGCGGCCGTCGAAGAGTCCCGGCACGGTGCGGTGCAGCAGCCGGGCGTACTCGCGGTGGGCCGGCGTCACCTCGTCGGACGTGAAGTTCACCGGCAGGCCGCCGCCGATGTCCAAGGTGGTGACCTGGGCCCGGCCGGCCTTCCCGTTGATCTCCTCGGCCAGTTCGTACAGGACGCGCACCCCGTCCGCCATCAGCGGCGGCGGCATCCCCTGGGACCCGACGTGGGTGTGCAGGCGGGTCAGCCACGGGCGGTCCAGGAAGGCCCGTACGACCCGTGCGCGGGCGCCCTCGTCGCGCAGCGCCACGCCGAACTTCGACGTGTCGGTGGCGGTGCTCATCGCGTCGATGCTGCCGCCGCCGAGCTGCGGGTTGACGCGCAGACCCAGCGGCGAGCCGGTCGGCGCGGCGGCGGTCAGGGCGTCCAGGCGGTCCAGTTCGCCGAAGCTGTCGGCGTTGACGGCGATACCGAGGGCGAGTGCCTCGCGCAGCTCGGCGTGGGTCTTGGCGGGCGAGTCCAGCACGGTACGGGCCGGCGGCACCCCGGCCGCGCGGGCCAGCGCCAGCTCGCCGGGGCTGGCCACCTCGCACCCCAGCCCCTCCCGCGCGAGCAGGCGCAGCACGGGGACGAGGGCGGCGGCCTTGACGGCGAAGGCGTGCAGGACCGGTGTGCCGGGCGCGGTGAACTCCTCGAACGCGGCCCGCAGTTCGGCGGCGGACCGGCGGATTCCGGCGATGTCCAGGAGTCCCACGACGGGGTCGGCGGCGCCGACCAGCCCCTGGGCGACGGCGGCCGCGACGGCGCGGTTCCGCAGGCCGGGCCCCTCCGTGGCCGACGTGCCCGAAGCGGCGGACGAGGAGCCGGTGCGAGAGGAGTCGGGAGAGGTGGGAGAGGTGGGGGAGGACGAGGGCGGAGGTGGCGCGGGGCTCATGACACCACTCCACCACCTGCCCGCCGTGGCCGCCATCGACCGGCCCGCCCGCAGGCGGTGTTGACCTCGTCGGCACGCGGCAATAACGTCACGGCGCTCTCCCGAGGGGTCCCTTCGCGGAACGGTGGTGCGGGTCCATGCGATACCGGCACGTCCAGGCGAGCGAGGCGGTGCGGCGGCCGGACCGGTGGCAGCCGCCCGGCGCGACCCCGCCCCGGCACCCCGACGTGATCGTGGTCGGCAGCGGCATCGTCGGCGCGGCCTGCGCCGAGGCACTCACCCGGCGCGGCGTACGGGTCACCGTCCTGGACCGCGCGCCGCTCGCCTCCGGCACGACGGCCCACGGCGAGGGCAACCTCCTGGTCTCCGACAAGCCGCCGGGGCCCGAACTGGTCCTGGCCCTGGCCTCCTCGGCCCGCTGGCCGCAACTGCTCGCGGCGCTGGACGCCGAGGAACGCGCGGCGGGCGCCGGCGGCGGGCTCGCCGAACGGTGCGAGTACGAGGCGAAGGGCGGCCTGGTCGTCGCCCTCGACGAGGCGGGCGCACGCGCCCTGACCGGCTTCGCCGCCGCCCAGCGGGCCGCGGGGGTCACCGCCCACGAGGTCGGCCCGGACGACGTACCCGCCTACGAACCCCACCTGACGCCGGGCGTCCGGGCCGCCGTCCACTACCCGCAGGACGCCCAGCTCCAGCCGGTCGCCGCGGCCACCGCCCTGCTCCGCGCCGTACGGCGCCGCGGCGGCACGCTGCGCTCCGGCGTGCGGGCGCTCGGCGTCGAGCGCGGGGCGGACGGGCGGGTGACGGCGCTGCGCACCTCGGCCGGGACACTGCCGTGCGGCGCGGTCGTCAACGCCTGCGGGCCGTGGGCGGGCCGGTTCGCACGGGACGCGGGCGCGCCGCTGCCGGTCCGGCCCCGCCGCGGCCTGGTGCTGGTCACCGCGCCGCTGCCGCCGGGCACGGTCCGGCACAAGGTGTACGACGCCGACTACGTGGGGGCCGTCGGCAGCGGCGCCGCCGACCTGCGCACCTCGGCGGTCGTCGAGGCCACCCGGGGCGGCACCGTGCTCATCGGGTCCAGCCGGGAGCGGGCCGGTTTCGAGGAACGGTTCCGCGCCGCCGTGCTGCGGGAACTCGCCCGCAAGGCGACGGCGTTGTTCCCGGTGCTCGGCCACGTCCCGGTGATCCGCGCGTACGGCGGCTTCCGCCCGTACACCCCCGATCACCTCCCGGTCATCGGACCGGACCCGCGCCTGCCGGGCCTGTGGCACGCCACCGGGCACGAGGGCGCGGGCATCGGACTGGCACCGGCGACCGGCGAACTCCTCGCCCGGCTCTACACGGGCGAGCGGCCGCGCACCGACCCGGAGCCGTACCGGGTGGCGCGGCCGGGACTGGCGGAGGAGGCGCGGTGCTCCGCGTGACGGTGGACGGCGCCGAACGGTGGGCCCGGACCGGCCAGACGGCCGCCTCGGTGCTGCTGGAGGCCGGGCGCGCCTCCTGGCGGACCACCCGCGGCGGCCGCCCGCGCGGGGTCTTCTGCGGGATCGGCGTCTGCCACGACTGCCTGGTGGTCGTCAACGGCGTACCGGACGTACGGGCCTGCCGGCGCGTGGTCGAGGCGGGCGACCGCATCGAGACGCAGGAGGGCGTACGGGTGCCGGAGCCGCCGCCGAGCGGGTTTTCGGGAATGGCGGCGCGCGACGTGACGGTGCCGGTGGCCGTCGTGGGCGCCGGGCCGGCGGGCATGGCGGCGGCGCTGGCCGCGGCCGGGGCCGGGGCCCGGGTGGTGCTGGTGGACGACGGGCAGCGGCCGGGCGGCCAGTTCCACCGGCAGGCGGCGGACGGCCCGGCGCGGGGCGCGGCGGTCCGCGCCGTACAGGAACACCCGCGTATCACCTGGCTGCCGGGCGGCACGGTCTGGGCGCTGGAACCGGGCGGTGGCTTCCCGCCGGGCGCGCAGGACTGGGCGGGCGGTACGGGCAGTGGCTTCTCGTCGGACGCACCGGTCCGGGCGGGCGGCAGAGGTGACGGCCCCTCGCCGGAAGTACCGGCCCGGGTGGGCGGTACAGGCGATGGTTTTCCGTCGGACACACCAGCCCGGGCGGGCGCCGCGTACGGTGGCCTCGCTGCGGGAGCCGGTCTGCCGGATCCGGCTGTCCCCACGGGCGGCGGCTGGACCGTGCATGTACTCCAGGGCCCCGCCGACGCCCCCGGCCGTACGGCGTACACGCTGCGCGCCGCCGCGCTCGTCCTGTGCACCGGCGCGTACGACCGGGCCCTGCCGTTCCCGGGCTGGGACCTGCCGGGCGTCGTCACGGCGGGCGCGGCGCAGGCCCTGGCGAAGGGCCAGCGGACGGCGGTCGGCCGCCGCGTGGTGGTCTGCGGAACCGGGCCGTTCCTGCTGCCGGTCGCGTCGTCGCTGCTCACCGTGGGAGCGCGCGTCCTCGGGGTGTACGAGGCGGGTTCGCCGGCCGCCTGGCTGCGCGCGCCCGTGGCCGCGCTCCGCGACGGACACCGCAAACTGCCCGAACTCCTCATGTACGCCGCCGGCCTGGCCCGGCACCGCGTCCCCTGCCGGACCCGCCGGGCCGTCGTGGCCGCGCACGGACGAGACCGCGTCGAGGCGGTGACGGTGGCCCGTCTCACGCCCGACTGGCGGATCAGGCCCGGCAGCGAGCGCCGCATCGAGGACGTGGACGCGGTCTGCGTCGGCTACGGCTTCACTCCGCAACTGGAACTCGCCCTCGCCGCGGGCTGCGCCCTGCGCGACAACACCTGGGTCGCGGTCGGCGCCCGGCAGCAGACTTCCGTCCCCGGCGTGTACGCGGCGGGCGAGCCCACCGGCATCGGCGGCGCGGCACTCGCCACGGCGGAGGGCGAGGTGGCGGGGGTGGCGGCCGCCTGCTGGGCGGCCGGGACGGGCGACGCGGTGTCCGGCGCGGCGGTGCGCGCCCCGGCCGCCCGGCGGCGGGTCCTGGCCGGCCGCCGCTTCGCCCGGCTGCTCGCCGCCGCCCACCCCGTACCCGACGGCTGGCACACCTGGCTCGGTCAGGACACCCTCGTCTGCCGCTGCGAGGAGGTCCCGTACAGCGCACTGCGTACGGCGGCGGGGGAGCGGGACGAGGAGGGCACGGAGGGCACGGAGGTCGCGGAGGCCGCGGAGGGCACGGAGGTCGCGGACAGTGCGGGTGGTCTCCCGCCGGACGGCATGTGCACGTTCAAGCTCGCCACCCGCGTCGGCCTCGGCCCCTGCCAGGGCCGTGTCTGCGCCCGCAACGCGGCCGGTCTCCGCGGCCCGGACGCCCTCCCCGACCCGCAGACGGCCGACCGCCGCCCGATAGCCCAGCCGGTCCGCCTCGCCGACCTGGCCGCACCCGGCCCCGCCGCCCCGACCCCGCCGTACCGAGAGGACCCGTCATGACGGACCACACGACGCCGCAGCCCCGCACATCCCGCACCGCCGCCTCCCGTACGCCCCTGACCGGTGTCATCGTCGCCACCACCCTCCCGTACGCCGAGGACCGGAGCGCGCCCGCCGGGCTGCGGCCGGACCTCGACCGGTATGCCGAGCACTGCCGCTGGCTCGTCGACAGCGGCTGTCACGGGGTCGGGCCGAACGGGTCGCTCGGTGAGTACTCCTCGCTCACGGACGGCGAGCGGCGCGCGGTGGCGCGTACGGCCGTCGCGGCGGTGGGGCGGGACGCGCTGGTCGTCGTGGGGGTGCACGGTGTCGGGTCGCATCAGGCGCGGCACTGGGCGGAGCTGGCGGCCGAGGACGGCGCGGACGGCGTGCTGTGCCTGCCGCCCACCCTCTACCGGGCCAACACCGGCGAGATCGTCCGGCACTTCGAGGAGGTCGCCGCCGCCGGGCTGCCGGTGATGGTCTACAACAA
Organism: Streptomyces sp. NPDC018045; assembly: GCF_044327445.1. Classification (NCBI taxonomy): domain Bacteria; kingdom Bacillati; phylum Actinomycetota; class Actinomycetes; order Kitasatosporales; family Streptomycetaceae; genus Streptomyces; species Streptomyces sp. NPDC018045. The sequence continues at coordinate 75,686 of NZ_JBIRFL010000025.1, read as the reverse complement.
TCCGCTCGACACGAAGGTCGACCTGACGCCGGAGACACTGCGCGAGGTCGCCGCGATCGACGGGATCGTGGCCGTCAAGGAGTTCTCGGGGGACATCCGCCGGGTGCTGCACATCAAGGAGCAGGCCCCCGGCCTGGACGTGGTGGCGGGCGCCGACGACCTGGTGCTGGAGGCGCTGCTGATGGGCGCCACCGGCTGGTTCGCCGGCTTCCCCAACGTCTTCCCCGCCGAGTCCGTACGCCTGTACGAGCTGGCGCGGGCCGGGCGGGTGGCCGAGGCGCGGGAGCTGTACGAACCGCTGGTCGCCGCGTTCCGGTGGGATTCGCGCACCGAGTTCGTGCAGGCCGTGAAGCGGGGGATGGATCTCGTGGGCCGGTACGGCGGACCCTGCCGGCCGCCGCGCGGCCCGCTCCTGCCCGAGCGCCGGCGGCAACTGGACGCGGACATGCGCGGCGCCGTCCAGGCGCTGGAGATCTGGGCGAAAGCGACCGGGCGGTGACGGACGACGGTACGGGCGGGGCGGAGGGGGCGGGCGGTGCGCGGACTCCGTTCGCCGCCCGTAGCGTGCACACCTTCACCGCCGTGGACTCCCACACCGAGGGCATGCCGACGCGCGTCATCACGGACGGCGTCGGCACCATCCCCGGCGCGACCATGGCCGACCGCCGCCGGTACTTCGTCGAACACCTCGACCACATCCGCCAAGTGCTGGTCAACGAACCGCGCGGGCACCCCGCGATGAGCGGGGCGATTCTGCAACCGCCGACCCGGCCCGACGCCGACCGGGGCGTCGTCTACATCGAGGTCTCCGGATGCCTGCCGATGTGCGGGCACGGCACGATCGGCGTCGCGACGGTCCTGGTCGAGACGGGCCTGGTGGAGGTCACCGAGCCCGTCACGACCGTACGGCTGGACACCCCGGCCGGGCTGGTGGCGGCCCGGGTCGCGGTGCGCGACGGCCGCGCCCGGCACGTCACCCTGCACAACGTCCCCTCGTACGCGCACGAACTCGACGCCGTGGTGAAGGTGCCCGGTTTCGGCGAGGTCCGCTACGACCTGGCGTACGGCGGCAACTTCTACGCGATCACCCCGCTCGCCGCGCTGGGCATCCCGTTCGCCGCCTCCCACCTGGACGAGATCATCGCCGCCGGCCTGGCCGTCATGGCCGCGGTCGACGACCGCGACCGGCCCGTCCACCCCGCCGACCCGGCCATCTCCGGCTGCCGGCACGTACAGTTCACCGCCCCCGGCACCCCAGGGCCGGACGGTTCGGACTCCCGCAACGCCATGGTCATCCACCCCGGCTGGCTCGACCGCTCACCCTGCGGCACCGGCACCAGCGCCCGCATGGCCCAGCTCCACGCGCGCGGCGCACTCCCCCTCGACCGGCCCTTCGTCAACGAGTCCCTGATCGGCACCCGCTTCACGGGCCGGCTGGTGGGCACGGAACGGGTCGGCGGCCGGGCGGCGGTCGTGCCGACGGTGACCGGGCGGGCCTGGATCACCGGCACGGCCCGGTACGTCCTCGACCCGACCGATCCGTTTCCGCGGGGGTTCGTGCTGTAGGGGGCGGGTGGGCGGGCTCCGGTGGTGCGGCTGCGAAGGTGAGCGGTGGTGCGCGGGAGTCGCGTACGGATGAAGAGAAAGCGGAGCGCATTGTTCACCAGGGAAACAGCGGGCCGGGGTCATGCCACGGGCTCTGCCGGACGGCGCGGGCTGACGGGGCTGCGATGGCTGGCCGTGCCGGTCGCGGTACTGGCGCTGCACGCCGGTTCGGGGGCGGCGGTGGCGCAGGACCGGTCCCCGGAGCGCGCGGGGAGCGCGGCGGCCGGCACCGACCGGGCGGCTTCGGCCGTCCGGATCACCGAGGGCCAGGTCAGGGAAACCGGCCCCGGCGGCACGCTGCTCTACCCGAGCGTGACCAGTTGCCTGACCGTGACGGTGCGCCTCGCGGACGGCGGCCTGGTGGGCGCGCACGCCAGTCTCTTCCAGGTGCCGGGGGAGTACCGTTCCGACCGCATCCTCGGCGCCCTGCGGGACCGGGTGGGCGGCCGGGACGTGACCGCCGTGGAGGTCAGGGGCGCGGTCGGGGCCTGGCTCCCCGGCTACTTCACCAAGGCGGTGGAGAGCTACGGGGACGGCGAGACCGTGCCCTCTCCGACGGAGTCCGACCCCGAGGGCCTGGCGGCGGCGGTGGCGGACGGCCTGGGGCAGTTGCGCGCGAAGGTCACGGTGTGGGACGTACCGGACGGGGACCAGACGGTCCGGTGAGGCCGTGGTCGTAGGGCAGGGGCGGGGCGGGTCGGCGCGCGGCCCGCCCTGACCTGTTGACTAGCCATATTCAACGCCCCAAGATGTGAATAGCTCGATCCATAGGCAACGCTCCACCCACATGCCTTGCGTGCCCTGCGCACGCATCGCTCGATCCACTCGCATCGACGTCAGGGAGGCACGGCCCATGTCAGGACCGCGACCCGTGCGGGCACCGCGCGGTACGGAACTGAGCGCCCGGGGATGGCAGCAGGAAGCCGCGCTGCGCATGCTGCAGAACAACCTCGACCCGGAGGTCGCCGAGCACCCCGACCAGCTCGTCGTCTACGGCGGCACCGGCAAGGCCGCCCGCGACTGGCGCTCCTTCGACGCGATGGTGCGCACGCTGACCACGCTCAAGCAGGACGAGACGATGCTCGTCCAGTCCGGGCGGCCGGTCGGCGTCATGCAGACGCACGAGTGGGCGCCGCGGGTGCTGATCGCCAACTCCAACCTGGTGGGCGACTGGGCCAACTGGGAGGAGTTCCGGCGGCTGGAGGCCCTGGGCCTGACCATGTACGGGCAGATGACGGCCGGTTCCTGGATCTACATCGGCACCCAGGGCATCCTGCAGGGCACGTACGAGACGTTCGCCGCGGTCGCCGCGAAGAAGTTCGGCGGCTCGCTCGCCGGTACCATCACCCTCACCGCCGGACTCGGCGGCATGGGCGGCGCCCAGCCGCTCGCCGTCACGATGAACGACGGCGTCGCCATCTGTATCGACTGCGACCCGCGCGCCATCGAGCGGCGCATCGAGCACCGCTACCTGGACGTGCGGGCCGACAGCCTCCAGCACGCCCTACAGCTCGCCGTCGAGGCCCGTGACCAGCGCAAACCGCTCTCCATCGGCCTGCTCGGCAACGCGGCGGACCTGCTGCCGCAGATGCTCGCCGACGGCGCGCCGATCGACATCGTCACCGACCAGACCTCCGCCCACGACCCGCTGGCGTACCTCCCGGTGGGCGTCGACTTCGCGGACATGGCCGGCTACGCGGCCGACCGGCCCGCCGACTTCACCCGCCGGGCCCGGGAGTCGATGGCCCGGCACGTGGAGGCCATGGTCGGCTTCCTGGACGCCGGGGCCGAGGTCTTCGACTACGGCAACTCCATCCGCGGCGAGGCCGAACTGGCCGGCTACAAGCGCGCCTTCGCCTTCCCCGGCTTCGTGCCCGCCTACATCCGGCCGCTGTTCGCCGAGGGCAAGGGGCCGTTCCGCTGGGCCGCGCTGTCCGGCGACCCCAAGGACATCGCCGCCACCGATCGGGCGATCCTGGACCTCTTCCCGGAGAACGAGTCCCTCGCCCGGTGGATCAAGCTGGCGGGCGAGCGGGTGCACTTCCAGGGCCTGCCGGCCCGGATCTGCTGGCTCGGCTACGGCGAGCGGGACAAGGCGGGCGAGCGCTTCAACGACATGGTTGCCGACGGCACCCTCCAGGCGCCGTTGGCCATCGGCCGCGACCACCTGGACTGCGGCTCGGTGGCGTCCCCGTACCGGGAGACCGAGGCGATGCTCGACGGCTCCGACGCCATCGCCGACTGGCCGCTGCTCAACGCCATGGTCAACGTCGCCTCCGGCGCCTCGTGGGTCTCCCTGCACCACGGCGGCGGCGTCGGCATGGGCCGCTCGATCCACGCCGGACAGGTCACGGTCGCCGACGGCACGCCGCTGGCCGGCGAGAAGATCCGCCGAGTGCTCACCAACGACCCGGGCATGGGCGTCATCCGGCACGTCGACGCCGGGTACGAGCGCGCCGACGAGGTCGCGGCCGAGCGCGGCGTACGCATCCCGATGCGGGAGGGCGAGTGACCCCGCCGTACGACGGCCCGGCGGCGGACGGCACCGGGAAACCGGGGAGCCCGGCGGGCGGCGCCGGGCCCGCCGAGGGCCCGGTGAGCCAGGGCAGTCCGCGTGCGACCGGCCCGCGTGCGACCGGTGCGGGCGTGGCCGGTCGGCGTGCGGCCGGTGCCGGCGCCGGGCAGGGCGCGCCGTCCTTCCACGCGATGTGGCGCGACCTCGCGCCCATCGGCCGCCACACCGCCACCGGCGGCTACCGCCGCTTCGCCTGGACCGGCGCGGACGCCGACTGCCGGGCCTGGTTCGAGGCCCAGGCCCGCGCCCGCGGACTCTCCTACGAGCAGGACCGCAACGGCAACCAGTGGGCCTGGCTCGGCGCCGCCCGCGCCGCGGACGTGGCGCCCGGCGAAGCCGTCGTCACCGGCTCCCACCTGGACTCCGTCCCCGACGGTGGCGCCTTCGACGGCCCGCTCGGCGTGGTGTCCTCCTTCGCCGCGCTCGACGAGCTCCGCCGCCGGGGTGCCGAGCCCGTCAAGCCGCTGGCGATCGTCAACTTCGGCGACGAGGAAGGCGCCCGCTTCGGCCTGGCCTGCGTCGGCTCCCGGCTCAGCGCGGGGCAGCTCACCGTCGAAGCGGCCCACCGGTTGCGGGACGGCGACGGCGTGTCGCTGCCCCAGGCCATGGAGCGGGCCGGCCACGACCCGGACGCCATCGGCCCGGACCCCGACCGGCTGTCCCGCATCGGCGCGTTCGTCGAACTCCACGTCGAACAGGGCCGCGCCCTCGACCTGAGCGGCGACCCCGTGGGCATCGCCTCCGCCATCTGGCCGCACGGCCGCTGGCGGTTCGACTTCCACGGCGAGGCCAACCACGCCGGCACCACCCGCCTGGCGGACCGCCGCGACCCGATGCTCACCTACGCCGCGACCGTGCTCGCCGCCCGCAAGAGCGCCGAACCGGCCGGCGCGCTGGCCACCTTCGGCAAGATCAGCGTCGAGCCGAACGGCGTCAACGCCATCCCGTCGCTGGTCCGCGGCTGGCTGGACTCCCGCGCCGCCGACCAGGAGACGCTGGACACCGTCGTCGCCGCCGTGGAGCGGGCGGCCGCCGAGCGCGGCGAGCGCGACGGCGTCGACGTCCGCGTCACCCGGGAATCCTTCACCCCCGTCGTCGAGTTCGGGCACGCCCTGCGGGACGAGCTGGCCAAGATCCTCACCCATGCGGCGGACCGCCGCCCGGGTGGCGCCCGCGAGGTGCCCGTGCTGGGCACCGGCGCCGGACACGACGCGGGTATTCTGTCCGCCACCGTCCCCACCGCCATGCTGTTCGTACGCAACCCCACCGGCGTCTCGCACTCACCCGCCGAACACGCGGCCGAGGACGACTGCGTCGCCGGGGTGACCGCACTCGCCGACGTACTGGAGGGCCTGGCGTGCAGGTGACGCCGCAGGAAGCCGAGCCGACCCCGCGACCCGGCGACCGGCCGGGGCCGGCCGCCCCGACGACGTACTGGCTGGAACACGCCTGGCTCGGCACGCACGTCGAGCCGGGCGTGGCCGTGGACGTATACCCGGCCGACGGCCGCATCAGCGCCGTACGGACCGAAGTCCCCGCTCCGCCGCCCGGGGCCGTCCCGCTGCGCGGCCTGACGCTCCCCGGCCTCGCCAACGCCCACTCGCACGCCTTCCACCGGGCCCTGCGCGGCACCGTCCAGGTCGGCTCCGGGACCTTCTGGACCTGGCGCGAGGTCATGTACCAGGTCGCCTCGCAGCTCACGCCCGACTCCTACTTCGCCCTCGCGCGGGCCGTGTACGCGGAGATGGCGCTGACCGGCATCACCTGCGTCGGCGAATTCCACTACCTCCACCACGGGCCCGGCGGCACCCGTTACGCCGATCCCAATGCCATGGGCGAGGCCCTGATCGCCGCCGCCGACGAGGCGGGCATCCGCATCACCCTGCTGGACACCGCCTACCTCTCCTCCGGCTTCGGCGCCGCGCCCAACCACCACCAGCTCCGCTTCTCCGACGGCACGGCCGACGCCTGGGCCGAGCGCGCCGCCGCCCTGAAGGACGGCCGCCCGCACGCCCGCATCGGCGCGGCCGTGCACTCCGTACGCGCCGTGCCCGCCGACCAGCTCGGCACCGTCGCGGAATGGGCCGACCGGCGGCAGGCGCCGCTGCACGTCCACCTCTCCGAGCAGACCGCCGAGAACGACGCCTGCCGCGAGGCACACGGCCGCACCCCCACCGAACTGCTCGCGGAGCACGGCGTCCTGGGCCGCCGCACCACCGCCGTGCACGCCACCCACCTCACCGACGAGGACATCCGGCTGCTGGGCGCCGCCACCACCGGCGTGTGCATGTGCCCCACCACCGAACGCGACCTCGCCGACGGCATCGGCCCCGCCGGCCGGCTCCAGGCCGCCGGCAGCCCCCTGTCGCTCGGCAGCGACAGTCACGCCGTCATCGACCTCTTCGAAGAGGCCCGCGCGATGGAACTGGACGAACGGCTGCGCACCCGCACCCGCGGCCACTGGACCGCCGCCGCCCTGCTGCGCGCCGCGACCGCCGACGGCCACGCCGCGCTGGGCTGGGACGAGGCGGGCACCATCGAACGCGGCGCGCTCGCCGACCTCACCACGATCGCGCTGGACTCCGTACGCACCGCGGGGCCGCTGCCCCGGCTGGGCGCCGAGACGGCCGTATTCGCCGCCTCCGGAGCGGACGTGCGCCACACGGTGGTCGGCGGGCGGCAGGTCGTACGCGACGGAGTCCACGCGCTCGTGCCCGACGTCCCCACCGCGCTGGCCGAGGCCATCGCGGCCGTACACGGCTGACACCGCGGCCGAAGGAGAGCACCCCCACGATGAACCACCCCGCCACGGCCGCGGAGCGCGCCGCCGCCGGCCGCACCACCGCCATCACCAACATCGCAAGCCTGGTCACCAACGATCCCTCCCTCGGCGAAGGCCCCCTCGGTCTGATCCAGGACGCGGCCGTCGTCTTCGACGGCGACCGCGTCGCCTGGGTCGGTACGACAAGCAAAGCACCCGCCACTGACAGTCACGTCGACGCCGGGGGCCGCGCGGCGCTCCCGGGCTTCGTCGACTCCCACTCCCACCTGGTCTTCGGCGGTGACCGCACCGCCGAGTTCAACGCCCGGATGTCCGGCCGCCCCTACTCGGCCGGCGGCATCCGCACCACCGTCGCCGCCACCCGCGCCGCCACCGACGAGGAACTGCACGCCAACGTCGCCAAGTACCTCGCCGAGGCGCTCCGTCAGGGCACCACGACCCTGGAGACCAAGTCCGGCTACGGCCTGACCGTCGAGGACGAGGCCCGCGCCCTGCGCATCGCCGCCGCCCACACCGACGAGGTCACCTTCCTCGGCGCGCACATCGTCTCCCCCGACTACGCCGACGACCCCGCGGGCTACGTCGACCTCGTCACCGGCCCGATGCTGGACGCCTGCGCCCCGCACGCCCGCTGGATCGACGTCTTCTGCGAACAGGGCGCCTTCGACGGGGACCAGGCCCGTGCCGTCCTCACCGCGGGCAAGGCCAGGGGCCTGCTCCCGCGCGTGCACGCCAACCAGCTCCACCACGGGCCCGGCGTCCAGGTCGCCGTCGAACTCGACGCCGCCTCCGCCGACCACTGCACCCACCTGACCGCCGCCGACATCGACGCGCTGGCCAACAGCTCGACCGTCGCCACGCTGCTGCCCGGCGCCGAGTTCTCCACGCGCGCGCAGTGGCCCGACGCGCGCCCCCTGCTCGACGCGGGCGCCACCGTCGCCCTGTCCACCGACTGCAATCCGGGCTCGTCCTTCACCAGCTCGATGCCGTTCTGCATCGCGCTGGCCGTACGGGACATGAGGATGACCCCTGACGAAGCCGTCTGGTCCGCCACCGCGGGCGGCGCCGTGGCCCTGCGCCGCACCGACGTCGGCCGCCTCGCCCCCGGCGCCCGCGCCGACCTCACCCTCCTGGACGCCCCCTCGCACGTCCACCTCGCCTACCGCCCGGGCGTACCCCTGGTCTCCGGGGTCTGGCACCGGGGCGTACGGGTCCGGACGGAGGCGTACGGGCTGAACGGCGGCGTACGCGTCTGAACGGCGGCGGCTTCGGAGGATTCCGGTACCGGTCCTGACGAAGATCACGTAATGTCCGGTTCCCGATACGAACAACTGTCGCAGCCACCCGCACAGTCGGAGCGACCGCCGCCGGAGACAGCTCCGCCGCGGCCCGCTCCGGTGCACGACCGGGGTGGCAGCGCGGGGGAAAGGAACCTCATGAAGTCGACCCGCCTCAAGGCCCGCCTCGCGGGCGCCGCGGCCACCGCCGTCGTCCTCGGCGGCGCCGCACTGGCCACGGCGCCGGCCGCCGCGGCGAAGGCGAACCTGGTCTCCATCGACAAGGTCACGCTCAGCGGGCAGCACCTCTCGGTGGCCCTCGGCTACTCCTGCGACACCGGCTACACCTTCGGGCTGACCGGCAAGGTCACCAAGGCCGACGAGAAGGCCGACCCGGTCTCCTCGGCCACCGGTGCCGTCCCGGCCGGCGAGATCACCTGCGACTACGGGACCCGTGCCCTGAAGCTGAACCTGGCGCAGGCTCCCGGCTCGCACTTCGCCCCGGGCGACGACGTGAAGGTCACCGTCGACTTCACGGAGGAGAACGGCCCGGGCCTGCCGGGCGAGGAGATCGTCACGACGCTGTAGGCGCGCGCACAGCAGAGGAGGGCCCGTCCCGAGCATCCGGGGCGGGCCCTCCTCCGCGCGGGCGGGTGCCGGCTCGTCAGGCCGGCCGCGACCGCGGAGTGTTCGCCGGTCTCACTCCTCGACCATCAGCCCCTTGCGGAGCCGTACGAGCGTGCGCGACAGCAGGCGCGAGACGTGCATCTGGGAGATGTTCAGCTCCTCGCCGATCTCCGACTGCGTCATGTTGGCGACGAAGCGCAGGGAGAGGATCTTGCGGTCCCGCGGGGGCAGCTCGGCGATCAGCGGCTTGAGCGACTCCACGTACTCGATGCCTTCGAGGCCGTGGTCCTCGTAGCCGATGCGGTCGGCCAGCGCGCCCTCGTTGTCGTCCTCCTCCGGCTGGGCGTCCAGCGAGCTGGCCGTGTAGGCGTTGCTCGCGGCCATGCCCTCGACGACCTCGTCGTTGGTGATGCCGAGGCGTTCGGCCAGCTCGCTGACCGTCGGGGAACGGTCCAGCTTCTGCGCCAGCTCGTCACCGGCCTTGGCCAGGTCCAGGCGCAGTTCCTGCAGGCGCCTGGGCACCCGTACGGACCAGCTCGTGTCCCGGAAGAAACGCTTGATCTCGCCGACGATGGTCGGCATGGCGAACGTCGGGAACTCCACGCCGCGGCTCAGCTCGAAGCGGTCGATCGCCTTGATCAGGCCGATGGTGCCGACCTGGACGATGTCCTCCATGGGCTCGCTGCGCGAGCGGAACCGGGAGGCCGCGAACTTCACCAGCGCGAGGTTGAGTTCGACCAGGGTGTTGCGGACGTACGCGAATTCGTGGGTGCCTTCTTCCAGCGACTCCAGGCGCTCGAAGAGGGTCTTGGACAGGGCCCGGGCGTCCACCGGCCCCACCTGGTCGTACGGGGGGATCTCGGGCAGCCCGTCGAGCTCGGGGATTCCCATTGCATCCGATGCGGACGGTTCAGATGTGATCTGCGGGGAATGAGTCGTTCGGGACTGTTCGGGCAGGGCGGCCTCGGACAGGACGGCCTCGGTGAGAGCGGCCTCTGCGAGGGTGGTCTCTGACAAGGGAGTCGACGACGCGGTCTCCGTGGTGTCTTCGGTGCGCAATTCGTCGAGCCGGGGTGACATGTTGTCCTCCATCGTTCTCGGCATATGGCTGCCGATGCCTCTACGCGAAGCTGCGGTGTGCGGCGCCTCCAAAGCCGGCCGTTTCGAATGTGTCCTTACTACGCCTACCTGGGTTTGCCGGAAGATGGCAAGTGCGTGTTGTCCTGGTTTGCAGGGAAGTACGTATTGTTCGGCTACCAGCCTTGTGGATCGAAGGCGTAGTGTTCGGTCAGCGCAGTCGTAAGCAATCGGACGCCGAGACAGCAAGAGGGGTGCACGCGCATGGACCGCGGGACGGTCGGCAGTGCCAGTCGGGGACGGCTCAATGTCGCGATCCGGCATCAGGGTGCCAGCGCGATCGTGACCGTAGCGGGTGAGCTGGATCACCACACCGCGGACCTGTTGCGGGAATCACTTGAGGGGTGCGTCGCGGACGGCTTCGCGCGACTGGTCGTCGACTGCTCGCAACTGGAGTTCATGGACTCCACCGGCTTGAACGTACTGCTCGGCGCCCGCCTGAAGGCGGAGGCCGGGGGAGGCGGGGTACATCTGGCCGGAATGCAGCCGGTGGTGGCGCGAGTCTTCGAGATCACCGGCGCGGACGCGGTGTTCACCGTGCACGACTCCCTCGACAAGGCTCTCGCCGACTGACGGCGGCGGCGCAGGTGGTGCACTACGGGGGGTTCCTCCCGTATGCGTTGCCCGCGTCACAACTTCCGTACCCAAGAAGTGGGTGTTCTCACGGTCCCGTCGGGCAGGAGACATCTGAATCTGTTGAATCTGTCAGGTAACCGCTATCCGTGAAATGGCGAATCGGTGAGGTGAAGCGCTGATGAGCACCACCCGGCCGTACCCGCCGGGCGACCTCGGCCCGGAGCCGGGCAACGCCGGCGCTCCCTCCGCCTCCCCGGCCGTCCCGGCCGGCCAGATCCGCAGGCTGCGCCTGGCGGGTGTGCAGGGAGCCGTCGCGCGGGCCCGTGACTTCGCCCGGCAGGCCCTCCACGACTGGGGCTGGCTCCCGGCCGCCGGTGCCGACCAGCGGGCGGCCGCCGAGGACGTCCTGCTCGTGGTCTCCGAGCTGGTCACCAACGCCTGCCTGCACGCGGAGGGGCCCGAGGAACTGCGGCTGCGCAGCAACGCCAAGGTGCTGCGCCTCGAAGTGACCGACCTCGGCGCGGGCTCGCCCGCGCCCCGCACCCCCCACCGGGCGGGGCGGCCCGGCGGGCACGGCATGTTCATCGTGCAGCGCCTGTGTCTGGACTGGGGTGTCGTACGCAACCCCGACGGCACGGGCAAGACCGTGTGGGCGGAGCTGGCGGCTCCCTCTTAGGGCCCCCTGGGCGGGGCCCTCCTTCGCGCTCCGGGGCGGCGAGGCGCGGCGCGCGGGGCGCCACCGAAGCCGTCGGGCCGGCGTGGCCCGGTGGCCGTGGGTGAGCGGCCGGGGGCGCGCGGTCGGGGTGCGGCCTGTTGTTTCCGTACGGGCGCGTCCGCGTCCGGAACGCGGATGCGCACCCCCTGTGCCTCAAGGCGCCCTCCTGCACTTCAAGCGCCCCCTTGGCCTCCCCCTGCCCGTCATCCGCTCTTCCTGTCTTCCCCCGGCGTCCCGCACCGTACGGATCCGGCCTGTTCTGTGACTTCCCTCGACAAGGTCCCCGGCGTACCTTGAGCCACCGATCTGATGTGCCGTCAGTAACATCGGGCGGCGCTCAACCGCGAGAAGGGGAACTCAAGGTGGCCCGCTTCTACGAACAGCACGCCGCGCGCCCCCGCCGCCGCGCGGCCGGCCTGGCCGCGGCCGTGGCGCTGACGGCGGGGTCCGCGGTCCTGCTCGCCGCGCCGGACGCCCGGGCCGACGTCGTGGACGTCAACTACCAGTGCAAGACGCCGATCGGGAACAAGGGCGCGGTCTCGCCCATCGACATCAGGAGCACGCGCAGCGCAAGCGCGTACAAGCTCGTGATGTCCTTCCGGAAGGGCGTCTCGTCCAGCCCCGTCGAACTGGGCGCCGGTGCCATGAAGCCGAGCGCGCTCATCAAGCTGGGTGGCGCGGAGAGCGGCACCGTGCCCGTGTCGGGGCCGCCCAACGACAAGGCGGTTCCCGCCAACACGCCCATAAAGATCAGTGACTTGAGCGGGACCTATACGCCCAAGCAGAGCGGCAAGGTCACCTTCACCGCCTCCACGCTCACCATCAAGGCCCTCGGGACGACCACCACCTGCACGCCCGCCAACAACCCGAAGCCGTCGCTCACCCTGGACGTCAAGAGCGCGGGCGGAACGGGCAGTTCCGGGACGGGCAGTACCGGAACGGGTGGTTCCGGCAGTACGGGTGACAGCGGCACCGGCAGCGGCGCCGGGGGATCGACGGGCACCTCCGGCGGCGGAGAGCTGCCGCAGACCGGCCCGGCCGACTCCGCCGTCGCCCTCGGGACACTCGGCGGCACGGTGCTCCTCGCCGGCGCGGCAGGCGTCCTCTGGCTGACGCGGCGCCACCAGCAGCACGCCTAGACCCCGGCCGCCCGCGCACGCGTACCAGTACGAGCACCAGGACCTGCACCAGCCCAGGAGCCGCCGATGCCGTCCCGTACCCGCTCGGTGGTCTCGGGCGCAGCCCTCGCGACCGCCGCCGCGCTGCTGAGCCCGGCCGGGGCGTACGCCGGGCCCGTCCCCGGCCCGCCCGCCCCGGGCCCGGAGGGCGGGCGGTGGACCGCCGCGCCCGCCCCCGGCGGCGGGACCCGGCCGAGCGCCCGGGACCGCCCGTACTTCTACCTGGAAGGCGCGCCCGGCGCGGTCCTGAAGGACCGGCTCTCGCTCACCAACCCTGGTGGCGGTGCGGTGACGCTCCGGCTGCGCGGCGGGCCGACCAGGGCCGGCGGCTGGATCTCCACGGCGGGCAGGGAGATACGGGTGCCGCCGCGTACCCGGGCGGACGTGCCCTTCACCGTGACCGTCCCCGGGGACGCGACGCCGGGCGACCATCCGGCCGCGCTCGTCGCCGAAGGGGGCGGCCGGGCGGCCACGGTCCCGGTGCATCTGCGGGTGACCGGGCCCGCGCTCGCCGCGCTGAGCGTCGAGGACGTGGCGGTGGAGCGCCGGGGGAGCGCGGCGGTCATCCGGTACGTGCTGGTCAACCGCGGAAACACCGCGCTCAGGCCACGGCTCGCGGTCGACGCCGACGGGCTTTTCGGCCCGGTCCTGCGCCGCGCCGCGCGCCCCCTGCCCGGCACGCTGCCGCCGGGCCGCCGGATGCCGCTGACCGAGCCGTGGCCCGATCCGCCCGTGCTGGACTCGGTGGACGTACGGCTGACGGTCACGGCGGCGGGCGGCGCGCACGGGACGGCGGAAACGTCCTGCACGGCGGTGCCGTGGGGTGCCGCCGCGCTCCCGCCCGCGGGGCTGCTGACGGGCGCGGCCCTGTGGCGCATACGGCGCCGGAGGCGGGCCCCGGAGCCGCGGCAGGAGGAGCGCGCGGCTCCCGGGCCGGGGCCAGGGGCACGCACAGGGAGGCAGACAACGGCGCACCCGGCCCCCGCGGCGGCTTCCCGGGCGGGGACGGATACATGAGCGGCGCCGGGTGCGTGAGCGGTGACGGGCGCGTACGTGGCGGCGGATACGTGAGCGGCGCCGGATGCGTGAGTGGCGATGGTCCTGTAAGTGGTGGCGGACACGCGCGTGGCGGCGGGAGAGCGGGCCGCGCCGCGCCGGCGGCCGAGGGCGGGAGGGCGGGCGCCGGCGGGAACGCAGCCGCAGGCGGGGGCGCGGGCCACAGCGGATACGCGGGCGTGCGTGCCGGTGCGGGCGCCGGAGCGGAGCCCGGGCATCACAGGGGCGCGGCCGTGTCCGGCGGGACCGCGACGACGGTCCTGGCGCTCTCCGCCCTCTTCTGCCTCTTCCTCCTGCCGGTGACCGTGCCCCCGGCCTCGGCGGCCTCTCCGGGCTCGGCCGCCGCCCCGGCCGCCGCTCCATCCGCCCAGGACCCCCGTATCCAGCTCTCCGCCCGAGAGGCAGGCCAGGGCGGCACCCTCACCGTGACCGGCCGGGGCTGGCGGCCCAAGACGCTGCTCACCCTGCTCATCTGCGGGCAGAACATGATCGGCGGCACCAACGCCTGCGCCAACGGTGCCGGCCGGGCCGTGACCACCGGCCCGGACGGCTCCTTCCACAGGGACCTCCCGGTCGCCGAGCCGCCCAAGCCCTGCCCGTGCGTCGTGCACGCCGCCACCGTGACCGGCGCGCCCGCCACCGCCGACGCCCCGTTCACGGTGGCCGGGCACCCGGTCGCGCCGCTGCCGCGCCAGGACGCGGGCGGGCGGCTGAGCGTCCTGGCACCGCCGCGCCTGGAGGGCTCCGACAACCTGCTGACCTGGTTCGGCGCGCCGCCGCGGCGGCGGCTCGTGGTCACCGTGGGCAACGTCGGCTCCACCCCCGCCGAGGACCCGGTCTTCGAGGTCGGCACCTCGCACGGTGTCTTCGCCCCGCAGTGGGAGGAGCGGCAGTGGCAGGGGACCGTGCCCGCCGGACGGAAACAGCGGATCGAACTGCCGGTGGAGCTGCCCGCCGGGGCGCACGGCGACCACCTCGTGTCGCTGAAGTACGGCGGCAAGGTACTCGCCGAGCAGCCGTGGGGCGTGGGGCGGCCCTGGGGCGTGACGCTGTTCTGGGTCCTGCTGTGCGTCGTCGTGCCGGCCGCCGTCTTCCGCGTCGGCATGGCGCTTGTCGACCGCGTCCGCCCGCGCCCGGTAGCCGCCCGTACGCGAGGGCGGGGCAGGACCGCCCCGCACGCTCCACCGCGTACACCGGTCGCCGGACGCCACCGCGAGGCCCGCGCCCCGGGCCGGACCGGGCGGCTCTCCGGCCTGGCCGAACGGCTCCCCGGCCGCGGGCGCGCCCCCGCGCCCGGCGAGCCGGAGCCGCCCCCCGCGGACGGCGATGCCGCCGCCACCCTGCCGTGGTTCACCCCGGACACCGCACCGTCCGCCACCACAGCACCACCCACCGACCCGCCGACGTCGAAAGGTTCCCCGTGATGAGGCAACGCAGGAGAGCGAGCGCGGGCGGATTCGCGCTGATGCTCGCGGGTGCGGGCATTCTGGCGGCCGCCGGACCGGCCGGGGCCGCGGAGACGGCGTACCGGACCGAGTGCGTACCGCCGCCGATCTCGGGTCTGCCCGCGATCCAGGGCACCACCAAGGTCGAGGTGACCGCGCCCGCGACGGCGAAGGTCGGCGACGAGGTCGAGGTGGTGTGGCGGACGGTCGAGGCCGCGTCCAAGAACCCCGACATCCTCGACCTGGACAAGGACACCGTGCAGCCCAGCGGCAAGATCAAGGTGGCCGGCGCGCAGAGCGGCGAGCTGAGTGTCCAGGGGCCGCGGCAGAATCCGCCGATCCCCAGGAACAGCCCGATGAAGCTCTCGGACATGAAGGGCACCTTGAAGCTGGAGAAGCCCGGCGAGGTCACCCTCGCGCCCGGCTTCTACAACATCAACGTCAACAAGCCGATCTCCACCGACACGAAGTGCAGCCCGAAGGAGGAGGTGAAGCCCGCCGCCACGATCAAGGTCACGGAGGGCGGCGGCACCACCGGCGGCACCACCGGTGGCGGCACGGCCGGCGGTGACACCGGCGGTGGCACGGGAGGCGGTGACACCGGCGGCAGCGGCACCGGCGGGACCACGGGCGGCTCCACGGCGAGCGGCGGTACGAGCGGTGGTACGAGCACCGGCGGTACCGGCGGCTCCGGCACCGGTGGCTCGACCGGTGGCAGTGCCGGTGGCAGCACCGGCGGTACGGCCGGCTCCTCCGGCGGCGGAGGCGACCCCGACGGCACCTCCTACGAGGGCAGGCAGGTCCAGGTCCCGTACGCCTGCAAGACCCCCATCGGCGACAGGAAGGCCACCTCGCCAGTGCGGATCGACGCGACCAAGAAGGGCGGCGGGTACGGCCTGACGGTGACGTTCGCGAAGTCGGTGATGGACAGCCCGGCGGACATCCCGGCCGGTGCGGTCAAGCCGTCCATGGAGGTGCGGGTCGGCGGCGCCGACCGGGGCACCGTCCGGACCGAGGGCCCGGCGAACAAGGAACCGATCAAGTCCGGGCAGCCGATCGCGATCCCCGACCTGAAGGGCACCTACACCCCGGGCGCCACCGGCAAGGCGACCCTGACGCCGGGCGTGCTCACCGTCAACGCCCTGGGCACGACCACGACCTGCACCCCGGAGAAGGACCCGGGCGTCTCCCTCGCCCTGGACACGACGGCCCAGCAGGGCGGCACCAGCGGCGGCTCGTCCGGCGGCTCGGCGTCCGGCGGTGCCGGCGGGGCCACGGCGGGCGGCGGTTCGGCCGGTCCGGCGAGCGCGGGCGGTTCGTCGGGCGGCCTCGCGGAGACCGGCGCGGGCGACCACGGCGGCCTGCGGGCCCTGGCCCTGGTCGCGGGCACGGTGGTCCTGCTGGGCGGCGCCGTCTTCACCTTCGCGCCCGGCCGCCGGCTGCGGCACCGCTGAGCCCGTACCGCAGGCGGGTTCCGGCCCGCACCGGGTAACGGGCCGGGACCCGTACGCGAACGCCGGACAGCGGCGTACCCGCAAGGCAGAAGGGGCCCGGTGCCCTCTGGCACCGAGCCCCTCCGCGTATCAGGGACGCGTCACGAGCGCGTCAGCGGACGTCACCCATGGACGCCTCGATCTTCTTGCGGGACATCCAGATCGCGACACCGGCCAGCACGGCCAGGGTCGCTTCGGACGCCACCACCCCCACACCGCTGAGGTCGGCACCGGCCAGGGAGATCAGGCTGACCACGCAGTCACCGGTGGTGACGGCGAGGAACCACACGCCCATCATCTGGCTGGCGTACTTCTGCGGGGCCATCTTGGTGGTCACCGACAGGCCGACCGGGGAGAGGCACAGCTCACCCATGGTCTGGATCATGTAGACGGTGATCAGCCACATCGGGGTGACCTTGTCGCCGTCGGACGACATCTGCATCGGCACGATGAACACGAAGTACGAGGCGCCGACGAGCAGCATCGACATCGCGAACTTCACGACCGTGGTGGGCTCCTTGGAGCGCCGGGCCAGGGCCGTCCAGATCGCGGCGAAGACCGGCGCGAGCGCCATGACCCAGGCCGAGTTCACCGACTGGAACCAGGTGGACGGGAAGTGCAGGCCGAAGACCGAGTCCGCGGTGTTCTTGTCGGCGAAGACGTTCAGCGTCGAACCGGCCTGGTCGAAGATCATGAAGAAGATCGCGGCGGCGACGAAGAACCAGATGTAGCCGCTGACCTTGGTCTGCTCGGACTGCGTCAGTTCCTTGTCGCGCTTGATGCGCACCAGGACCGAGATCGGGATGATCATGCCGAGCAGGCTGATCGGGATCAGCGCCCAGTTGAGCGTGAAGGACCCGGTGGCCACGACGATGCCGTAGAAGACGGCCGCGATGACGACCCAGATCAGGCCCTTGCGCAGCCAGCTCATCCGCTCGTCGCGCGTGAGCGGGGTCGGTACCTGGCCGCTGCGCGGGTTCAGGTTGCGGGTGCCGAACAGGAAGCCGGCCAGGCCCAGCGCCATACCCAGACCGGCGGTGGCGAAGCCGACGTGCCAGTTGATGTTCTGGCCGATGGTGCCGACCACCAGCGGGGCGATGAAGCCGCCGAGGTTGATGCCGATGTAGAAGATCGTGAAACCGGCGTCCCGGCGCGGGTCCTGCGGACCGTCGTAGAGCTGGCCGACCATCGTGGAGATGTTGGCCTTCAGCAGACCCGAACCCAGCGCCACCAGCACCAGGCCGACGAAGAACAGGCCCTCGCCGGGCAGGGCCAGCGTGAGGTGGCCGGCGATCACGACGCTCGCGCCGATGGCCACGGTCTTGCGCGGGCCCCAGACCCGGTCGCCGAACCAGCCGCCGGGCATGGCGAGCAGGTAGACCATCGCCATGTAGACCGCGTAGATCGCCGAAGCGGTCGCGGCGGTCATGGCCAGGCCACCGCCCTGCTCGCCCACCTTGGCGTCGGCGCCGCCCGAGATGAGGTAGAGGACGAGGAGCGCCCTCATGCCGTAGAAGCTGAACCGCTCCCACATCTCGGTCATGAAGAGAGTGGCCAGTCCGCGGGGGTGGCCGAAGAAGGTTTTGCCGTCGCTGGCAGGGTTCCCCTGCGCGCCGGCGTCCTTCGTCAGGCTGGACGCCATGGTGCTTCCTAGGTGTGCTCGGGACGCGTGGGAGACCGCAGCGCGCCCGGGTCGGCTGACCGGCACCGGCGTCACGTTGCCCGCCCCCACGTCCTTGGGGGCCGACGCCACTGGCAGAGGAATCGGCAGGACAGTCGTGACACCGGGATCCACGCCCCCGTGCTGCTTCGCGCGGTGGACCCGGTCGACAGGTCATTCACTGTGTATCAAGACTGGAGGTACCAGCCCCGCACACAACAGGGACCGATGACGTCTCTTGAGAGTCATGGGTCCCGAGGCTGTGCTACGGACGTTGGGACACCATACGTCCAGCGACCGTACCGATGGGACGACTGAGACAACGGTCACATGATCAACCGGGAACCGTACCGGGGGTCGCACCTGCGGCGTCCGCCGTGCCCCGTGATCACCCGCCGGCCGCGAGCACGCCGCCGGCCCGCCGTCCGCGGGACGTTTTCCGGCCACCTCCGGGCGTACCGGGTGCCGCCCGTGGAGGCCGGACATCGGACTACCATCGGCCCATGACCCGTGTACTGCTCGCCGAGGATGACGCGTCCATCTCGGAGCCGCTCGCCCGCGCCCTGCGCCG
Source organism: Streptomyces sp. NPDC018045 (assembly GCF_044327445.1). NCBI lineage: Bacteria > Bacillati > Actinomycetota > Actinomycetes > Kitasatosporales > Streptomycetaceae > Streptomyces > Streptomyces sp. NPDC018045. The sequence continues at coordinate 56,989 of NZ_JBIRFL010000025.1, read as the reverse complement.
CGAGGGTTACGAAGTCGAGGTGCGCGAGGACGGCCCCACGGCGCTCGACGCCGGTCTGCAGGGCAATATCGACCTGGTCGTCCTCGACCTGGGCCTGCCCGGCATGGACGGCCTGGAGGTGGCCCGCCGGCTGCGCAACGAAGGCCACTCCTTCCCCATCCTCGTGCTCACCGCCCGCGCCGACGAGGTCGACACCGTCGTCGGCCTGGACGCCGGTGCCGACGACTACGTCACCAAGCCCTTCCGGCTCGCCGAACTGCTCGCCCGCGTCCGCGCCCTGCTGCGCCGCGGCTCGTCCGTCGAGCCGCAGCAGCCGCCCGCGACCCACGGCGTACGGATCGACGTCGAGTCGCACCGGGCCTGGATGGGCGACGACGAACTCCAGCTCACCGCGAAGGAGTTCGACCTGCTGCGGGTGCTGGTGCGGGACGCGGGCCGGGTCGTCACCCGTGACCAGCTCATGCGCGAGGTCTGGGACACCACGTGGTGGTCGTCCACGAAGACGCTGGACATGCACATCTCCTGGCTGCGCAAGAAGCTCGGCGACGACGCGGCCAACCCGCGGTACATCGCCACCGTGCGCGGCGTCGGCTTCCGCTTCGAAAAGAGCTGAGCGCCCGCCGCCGGGCGGGAAGAAGTAGAAGAACGAACGCATCCCGCCCGGAGGACACCGTGCGCCGCCGTCTGATCAATTCCACCCTCGCCGTGGTGCTCGTCGTGATCGCCGTCTTCGGCGTCTCGCTCGTCATCGTCGAGACCCGCACCATCCAGTCGGGGGCGCAGGACAGCGTCGCCTCCGAGGCCGTACGGCTCGTCGGCATCGTCGAGAGCCGGCTGGGCAGCGGCGAGAAACTGACGCCCGAGATCCTCTCGGAACAGATCACCGCGAAGCGGTACGCCGAGATCAAGGTGCCGGGCAGGGCGCGCATCGAGATCGGCTCCCGGCCGACGGGCGACGTCATCGCCTCGACCCAGCACGGCGACCGCGGCGAGACCGTCACCGTCCAGGAGCCGCGCTCCGCGGTCAGCGCCGAGATCGGCCGGACGCTGCTGGTCATCCTGGCCGTGGCAATCCTCGCGATCCTCGCCGCCGTGGTGCTCGCCGTCCAGCAGGCCCGCCGGCTGACCGCCCCGCTGACCGATCTCGCGGAGACCGCCGAGCGCCTCGGCTCCGGCGACCCCCGCCCGCGCCACCGCCGCTACGGCGTGCAGGAGCTGGACCGGGTCGCGGACGTGCTCGACGCCAGCGCCGAGCGGATCGCCCGGATGCTCACCGCCGAGCGGCGGCTCGCCGCCGACGCCTCCCACCAGTTGCGCACGCCGCTGACCGCGCTCTCCATGCGGCTGGAGGAGATCACCGTCACCGACGACCCGGACACGGTGAAGGAGGAGGCCAGCATCGCGCTGGGCCAGGTCGAACGGCTCACCGACGTCGTCCAGCGGCTGCTGACCAACTCCCGCGACCCGCGCTCCGGCTCCGCCGTCGCCTTCGACCTCGACGAGGTCGTCAAGCAGCAGGTCGAGGAGTGGCGCCCGGCCTACCGCAGCGCCGGCCGGGCCATCGTGCGCTCCGGCAAGAAGGGGCTGCGGGCGGTCGGCACACCCGGGGCGGTGGCCCAGGTCCTCGCCACCCTGATCGAGAACTCGCTGATGCACGGGGACGGGACGGTGGCGCTGCGCACCCGGGTCACCGGCAACCAGGCGGTCGTCGAGGTCACGGACGCCGGCCGGGGCGTACCGCCGGACCTCGGTTCGCGGGTCTTCGAGCGGACGGTCAGTGGCCGGAACTCGACGGGGCTGGGCCTGGCCGTGGCCCGTGACCTGGCGGAGGCGGACGGCGGGCGGCTGGAACTCCTCCAGCAGCGCCCGCCGGTGTTCGCCCTCTTCCTCGCCCGCGAGGCCGAGCCGCACGCGGAGTGAGCCGGCGGCCGGTGGCCCGCCAGGAGCGCGCCCTAGTCGCGGGGCCGGTCGGCGGCGGCCGCGCGGGCCGTCTGCGGCGTCTGGGCGCCCTCCGCGAGGAAGGACTCCGCGGTCTCCACGGCCTTCCGCGCGGGCAGCGCGCGGAACACCCAGGTGCGGTAGGACCAGAAGCGGAAGAGCGTGGCCAGGCCGATGCCGAGGAACTTGAAGACGTTGCTCTGCAGCGAGGTGTCCCAGCCGAACCCGTACGTCGCCACGTACAGGACACCGTTCTCGATGACCAGGCCGATGACGCTGAACAGCAGGAAGAGCGTCAGCTCCTTGGTCCGGCCGTTCTTGTCGCGGTCCCGGTAGGTGAAGTAGCGGTAGCCGAGGTAGTTCGTGCCGGTGGCGACGACGGTCGCGATGACGCTGGCCCGGACGACGGGCAGCTCGGACAGGTGCCGTACGAGGTTGAAGACGGCGAAGTTGACGAGGACTCCCGCCCCTCCGACGGCGCCGAACTTCATGAGTTCGCGGGCCAGCGCGTCCAGTCGGGCCCGCAGTGCGCTCCGTTCACTCATCGTGATCGTTCAGCTCCTGTGGTGGGCGTTCGTGGGCGTTTCTGCGCGGCCGTCCCCGTGCAACCGCACGCTCATGCTAACCAGGGGACCTGTGTGCTGCCTGCCATCCGGGACGGCAGGGGCGTACGGGATATGTCAGTCCACGGTCACGCGGAACCGTCGGGTCCGGCTGTTCTCGTCCTGCTCGTCGGCCTGCGGGGTGCCGCAGCGGAAGCAGTATCTGAGAGTCACCTCGGTACGTCCGGCGCCCCGTGCCATGAAATCCACGTAGCGGATGCCCCCTGAGCCCGGGCGGACCGGCTCGTCGGCGTCGTAGTGGCCGCCGGTCTTCCGCAGTACGGCCGGGTCCGGCTCCGGTGCCGCCAGGACCCACCGGAAGCCGGTGGAGGGGTTGTCCTTGAGGCGGATCGAGAAGTGGGTGCCGGCGGAGACCGTGATCTCCCGGTCGTCCTCGTCGAAGACGACGGGGCCGGTGAGCTGTGTGATCACCGCGTAGACGGCGGCGGCCAGGGCGGCTGCCGCGACGACGATGCCCACGGTCCTGGTGCGCCCGGGTATCCGGCCGTCGTTCATGCGTTCCGTCCCCTCCGTGCGGGCGGCGAGCCTACCGCCCCGGCCGATCTCCGGGAGCCGGAACGGGGAGAGTGGCGCACTTGGGTTCGTAGGTTCCTCCAAGAGAGTGACGGAGCTGCGTGGGCGGGCGGATACCCTGGGGACGTGACGTTCCCGGTAGTCGGCATGGTCGGCGGCGGTCAGCTCGCCCGTATGACCCACGAGGCGGGCATCCCCCTCGGCATCAAGTTCAAGCTCCTCAGCGACACCCCGCAGGACTCGGCGGCCCAGGTGGTCAGCGAGGTCGTCATCGGCGACCACCGCGACCTGGACACGCTGCGCGCCTTCGCCCGTGGCTGTGATGTGATCACCTTCGATCACGAGCACGTTCCCACCGAGCATTTGAGGGCCCTGGAGGCCGACGGCATCCCCGTACGGCCCGGCCCCGACGCGCTCGTGCACGCCCAGGACAAGGGGGTGATGCGAGCGAAGCTCGACGCGATCGGGGCACCCTGCCCCCGGCACCGCATCGTCGCGGACCCGGAGGACGTGGCGCGGTTCGCGGCCGAGATCGGCGGGGGCGGCGCGCAGCGCCCCGATGCCGTGCGGTGGCCGGACGACGGGCGGGGCGGAGGGCTCGCCGTGGTCCTCAAGACGGTCCGTGGCGGCTATGACGGCAAGGGCGTGTGGGTCGTACGATCCTCCAAGGAGGCCGCCGAGCCGTTCCGCGCCGGGGTGCCGGTTCTCGCCGAGGAGAAGGTCCCCTTCGTACGGGAACTGGCCGCCAACGTCGTCCGCTCGCCGCACGGCCAGGCCGTCGCGTACCCGGTCGTGGAGTCCGTCCAGGTCGACGGCGTCTGCGACACGGTGATCGCGCCCGCCCCCGGTCTCTCCGGCGCGCTGTCCGGCCAGGCCCAGGAGCTGGCGCTGCGCATCGCGCACGAGCTCGGCGTGATCGGCCACCTCGCGGTCGAGCTGTTCGAGACCGCCGACGGCCGCATCCTCGTCAACGAGCTGGCCATGCGCCCGCACAACTCCGGCCACTGGACCCAGGACGGCGCGGTCACCTCGCAGTTCGCCAACCACCTGCGGGCCGTCCTCGACCTCCCGCTCGGCGACCCCCGCCCGCGCGCGCAGTGGACCGTGATGGCCAACGTCCTCGGCGGCGACTATCCGGACATGTATTCCGCGTACCTCCATTGCATGGCACGGGACCCGCAGTTGAAGATCCATATGTACGGAAAGGACGTGAAGCCCGGCCGCAAGGTCGGACACGTCAACACCTACGGCGACGACCTGGCCGACGTGCGCGAGCGCGCCGCGCACGCCGCCGGTTATCTGCGAGGAACCATCACCGAATGACCCACCCGTCGCCCGGCCACCACCCCTCATCGAGCTCCCCCACACTCCGTGCCGGGGGACCTCCGGCGCGCCCCTCCGAGGGCGCCCCCGTGATCGGCATCGTCATGGGCTCCGACTCCGACTGGCCCGTCATGGAGGCCGCCGCCAAGGCCCTCGACGAGTTCGAGGTCCCCTACGAGGTCGACGTCGTCTCCGCGCACCGGATGCCGCACGAGATGATCGCGTACGGCGAGGAGGCCGCCGGCCGCGGCCTGAAAGCGATCATCGCGGGCGCCGGGGGAGCGGCCCACCTGCCGGGGATGCTCGCCTCGGTCACCCCGCTGCCGGTCATCGGCGTGCCCGTACCGCTGAAGTACCTGGACGGCATGGACTCCCTGCTGTCCATCGTGCAGATGCCGGCCGGCGTGCCGGTCGCCACCGTCTCGGTCGGCGGCGCCCGCAACGCCGGACTGCTCGCCGCCCGGATGCTCGCCGCGCACGACCCCGACCTGCTGGCCCGGATGCGCGAGTTCCAGCAGCACCTGAACGAGCAGGCCACCGAGAAGGGCAAGCGGCTGCGCAACAAGGTCGCCTCCCCGGCCGGCTTCGGCTTCGGGAACGGCAGGTGAGCGCGTCCCTGGCGGCGGCCCGCGCGCTGCTCGCCGAGCACCCCGTCGTCGACGGCCACAACGACCTGCCCTGGGCCCTGCGCGAGCAGGTCCGCTACGACCTCGACCGGCGTGACATCGCCGGCGACCAGACCGGCCACCTGCACACCGACATCCCCCGGCTGCGGGCCGGCGGCGTCGGCGCGCAGTTCTGGTCGGTGTACGTACGGACCGACTACACCGGCGACCGGGCCGTCAGCGCCACCTTCGAACAGATCGACGTGGTGCGCCGGCTCGCCGACCGCCACCCCGGCGACCTGCGCCTGGCGTACACCGCCGACGACATGGAAGCGGCCCGCGCCGACGGCCGGATCGCCTCCCTGATGGGCGCCGAGGGCGGCCACTCCATCAACAACTCGCTGGCCACCCTGCGCGCGCTGTACGCGCTGGGCGTGCGCTACATGACGCTCACCCACAACGACAACATCGCCTGGGCGGACTCGGCCACCGACGAGCCGCGCGCGCACGGCCTCACCGCCTTCGGCCGCGAGGTCGTCCGCGAGATGAACCGCCTCGGGATGCTCGTCGACCTCTCGCACGTCTCCGCCGACACCATGCGGGACGCGCTGGACACCAGCGCCGCGCCGGTCGTCTTCTCGCACTCCTCCGCCCGCGCGGTCTGCGACCACCCGCGCAACATCCCGGACGACGTGCTGGAGCGGCTGCCCGCCAACGGCGGCATCGCGATGGTCACCTTCGTACCGAAGTTCATCCTGCCCGAGGCCGGCGACTGGACGCTGCGGGCCGACGAGAACATGCGCGCGCACGGCTTCCACCACCTGGACACCACCGCCGAGGGCATGGCCGTACACCGCGCCTTCGAGGCGGCGAACCCGCGCCCGCTCGCCACCGCCGCCACCGTCGCCGACCACCTCGACCACATGCGCGAGGCCGCCGGCATCGACCACCTCGGCATCGGCGGCGACTTCGACGGCACCGCCTTCACGCCCGCCGACCTCGCCGACGTCTCCGGCTACCCGAACCTGATCGCCGAACTCCTGGACCGGAAGTGGTCCACGGCCGACCTGGCCAAGCTGACCTGGCAGAACGCCGTCCGCACGCTGCGTGGCGCGGAGGACGTGGCGCGCACGCTGCGGGCCGGGCGCGGACCGTCCATCGCGACGATCGAACAGCTCGACGGCTGACACGGCCGGGGGCGCGCACCGCCCTGGCGGAGGGGCAGCACCCGCCGCGACGCCACGAGGGCCGGACTCCCCGGGGAGTCCGGCCCTCGTCGTTCGTCCTGGGAAGTTCCCCGCCCGTCAGGCCTGCGGACGGCCCAGTGCCCGGTACGTCCAGCCCGCCTTGCGCCACAGCTCCGGGTCGAGCGCGTTGCGCCCGTCCAGGATGCGCGGCGTGGCCACCACCTCGGCCAGCGCGGCCGGGTCCAGCTCCCGGAACTCCCGCCACTCGGTCAGGTGCAGCACCACATCGGCGCCGCGCACCGCCTCCGGCGCCGAGTCCGCGTACCCCAGCGTCGGGAACACGCGCCGCGCGTTCTCCATGCCCTTCGGGTCGTACACCGTCACCTGGCCGCCCTGGAGGTGGATCTGCCCGGCGACGTTGAGCGCGGGGGAGTCCCGTACGTCGTCCGAATCCGGCTTGAAAGTGGCGCCGAGGACGGCGACCCGGGTGCCCAGGAAGGAGCCGCCGACCGCCTCCCGGGTCAGCTCGACCATGTGGCCGCGGCGCCGCATGTTGATCGAGTCCACCTCGCGCAGGAACGTCAATGCCTGGTCGGCGCCCAGCTCACCGGCGCGCGCCATGAACGCCCGGATGTCCTTGGGCAGACAGCCGCCGCCGAAGCCGATACCGGCGCGCAGGAACTTCTTGCCGATCCGCTCGTCGTGGCCGATCGCCTCCGCCAGCTTCACCACGTCGCCGCCGGCCGCCTCGCACACCTCCGCCATGGCGTTGATGAACGAGATCTTCGTGGCCAGGAAGGAGTTGGCGGACGTCTTGACCAGCTCGGCGGTGGGGAAGTCGGCCACCACGAACGGCGAGCCCTCGGCCATCGGCTTCGCGTACACCTCCCGCAGCACCTCCTCGGCCCGGCCGCCTTCCACACCGATCACGATCCGGTCCGGGTGCAGGGTGTCCTGCACGGCGAAGCCCTCGCGCAGGAACTCCGGGTTCCAGGCCAGCTCCACGTCCGCACCGGCCGGCGCCAGCTCCGCGAGCCGCTTCGCCAGCCGCGCCGCGCTGCCCACCGGGACCGTCGACTTGCCGACCACCAGCGCCGGGCGCCGCAGCAGCGGGGCCAGCGACTCGACGGCCGACTCGACGTACGACATGTCACAGGCGTACTCGCCGTGCTTCTGCGGCGTGTTCACACACACGAAGTGCACATCGCCGAAGTCGGCCAGCTCCTCCCAGGAGGTGGTGAAGCGCAGCCGGCCGCTGGCGCCCTCGAAGCCCGCGACGTGCGCCCGCAGCAGCTCCTCCAGGCCGGGCTCGAACATCGGGGTCTCGCCCCGCTCCAGCATCGCGATCTTCGCCGGGTCGATGTCCAGCCCCATGACCTCGAACCCCAGCTCCGCCATGGCCGCGGCATGCGTCGCGCCGAGGTAGCCGGTGCCGATCACGGTGATCTTCAGGGCCATGGGTGCTCCAGGTGCATACGGGGAGGAGTGCGCTGCCTGAGCATAGTCGGGCCGGTGTCCGGCGGCCCGGGCCCGGTGGCCGGGACCTTACGGGTGCTGTCGGCTAACTCACGTACCCCGCCCGGCGCAGGGCCCCTAGAATTCGGGTTACTTAACGGTAGTTAGCACTGCACCAGCTCTCAGGGGAGTGAGAAACGTTGGCGGGAACCGCTGATTTCGATCTGTACCGGACGTCCGAGGAGCACGACATGCTCCGCGAGTCGGTGCGCTCGCTCGCCGAGGCGAAGATCGCCCCGTTCGCCGCCGAGGTGGACGAACAGGCCCGCTTCCCGCAGGAGGCCCGGGACGCGCTGACCCTCAACGACCTGCACGCCGTCCACGTACCGGAGGCGTACGGCGGCGCCGGCGCCGACGCGCTGGCCACCGTCATCGTCATCGAGGAGGTCGCCCGCGTCTGCGCCTCCTCCTCGCTGATCCCCGCCGTCAACAAGCTCGGCTCCCTCCCCGTGATCCTCTCCGGCTCCGAGGAGCTGAAGAAGACGTACCTGGGCCCGCTCGCCAAGGGCGACGCGATGTTCTCCTACTGCCTGAGCGAGCCGGACGCGGGCTCCGACGCGGCCGGCATGAAGACCAAGGCGGTACGCGACGGCGACCACTACGTCCTCAACGGCGTCAAGCGCTGGATCACCAACGCCGGCGTCAGCGAGTACTACACGGTGATGGCCGTCACCGACCCGGAGAAGCGCTCCAAGGGCATCTCCGCCTTCGTCGTCGAGAAGGACGACGAGGGCGTCTCCTTCGGCGCCCCGGAGAAGAAGCTCGGCATCAAGGGCTCGCCGACCCGCGAGGTCTACCTCGACAACGTCCGCATCCCCGCCGACCGCATGATCGGCGCCGAGGGCACCGGCTTCGCGACCGCGATGAAGACGCTGGACCACACCCGCATCACCATCGCGGCCCAGGCCCTCGGCATCGCCCAGGGCGCCCTGGACTACGCCAAGGGCTACGTCCAGGAGCGCAAGCAGTTCGGCAAGCCGATCGGCGACTTCCAGGGCGTGCAGTTCATGCTCGCCGACATGGCCATGAAGCTGGAGGCCGCCCGCCAGCTCACCTACGCCGCGGCCGCCAAGTCCGAGCGCATCTCCGCCGGCGGCAAGCCCGAGGACCTCACCTTCTTCGGCGCCGCCGCCAAGTGCTACGCCTCCGACGCCGCCATGGAAATCACCACCGACGCCGTCCAACTCCTCGGCGGCTACGGCTACACCCGCGACTACCCCCTGGAACGCATGATGCGCGACGCCAAGATCACCCAGATCTACGAGGGGACCAATCAGGTGCAGCGGATCGTGATGGCCAGGAACCTTCCGTAGCGGGGTTACCACAGGTCAGCGGCCCCATCCGGTGGTACTGGAGCGGTCCTCGGCTTCCGGTCCGCCGGGCCGGTCCGGGGTGCTCCCGGAGCCTTGCTCCTGTACGCGCGAATCTCCTTGACGCGGCCGCCCACGTGCTCGAACGCCCCTGTCGCGACCGGCGGGGGCGTTCGTTCGCCGGCTGGGACGACTCACACGGGACTGACTCCGGCCTGGGCCTTGATGGTGACCACGGCCTCTTCGGTGAGCCAGCGAAGGGGGACCACGGTCCACTTCTCGCCCTTGCGCATGACCACGGCGTCACCGTCCCTGGTACGTCCGACATGAACGAAACCGTGATCACGCCGCAGGTCTTTCGCCAGGTTCTCGCCGTGGATCACGCGTTACCTCCCTTCGCGGTCCTCGTCGTCGGCCACGCTGCTGTGCACGTCCCCGTTCTGAGAGACGCGGGTGCCGGGATCGGACGCCTGATCCTGGTTGGCGTACGGATCCCAGTCGTCCTCGTTCTTCTTGCCCATTCTCGCTTCTCGCCCGCTCCTTCCTGTCGAACACTGAGGTGCCGCAGGGGACCGGTCCCGGGCCGTCGTGCAATCCGTCGGTGGCCGTCGGGGCGCCGCCGCGGGAAGACGTTGCAGTCGGACACGGTGGCCATGTCGCCGCCCGCCCGCGCCCGATCGCTTCCGGGGGCGATGTGATGACCGTAGAACGCGGCGAGTGCAGGGCTCCACAAACTTGCACCGAATTGCACGCCGATTTGCTCGGCCGGTGAGCTATTGACGTTGTCTCCGCTGCCCGGTGAAGCTCGTGCAAGCACCTGGAACAGGGAGCCGGCCATGGCCGGGGAGTTCGTTGGCATCGACCCCGCCACCGACCGGGATCACTGCCCAGCGGTGGTGTCTCCGCCTTGGCCGGTGATCTCGGGAAAAGCTGGAGGAGCGTTCGGCGAAGAGAGCATCTGTGCAGATCAGAAAGTCGATCACCGAAAAGCATGCAGATTTACGAGGGCACGCGTCAGGTGCGGCGGATCGTGCCGCGCGGAATCTGCCGTGACGCCATCGACGTGCGAAAGCCCCGGGGCGGGGGCTTTCGCACCGTACCGTGCGGATTACTCGTTCCCACTCACCGTGACCGGCTCGTCGTTCTTGAGTTGTTCGACGAGTTTGGCGACCTTGGGTTTGTCCCAGCGGAGGTTGCCGCCGGTGGTGCCGGCGATGGGCATGTTCATCGACTTGCCGTCGCCGCCCGTGACGCCCTTCATGGCGAAGAACATCTGGCCCAGGTCGAACAGGCCCATGTCCTTGTCGACGATCACGGTGCCCAGGCCCGCGCTCATCGTCGGGTAGAGCTTGAACGGGTTGATGATCGTGCCGGGGGTGGCCGTCTGGTTGGCGAGTGCGGCGAGGAACTTCTGCTGGTTCTTCGTGCGGTCCAGGTCGCTGCCCGCGAAGGCGTAGCGGGTCCGGACGAAGGCCAGGGCCTGCTCGCCGTTGAGGGTCTGCTTGCCGGCCTGGAAGTCGGCGCCGGACTTCTTGTCCTTGAAGGCCTTCGGGATGTCCATCTCCACGCCGCCGATCGCGTCCACGATGCCCGCGAAGCCCGCGAAGCCGATCTCGACGTAGTGGTCGATGCGCAGGCCGGTGTTGTGCTCGACGGTGCGCACCAGCAGCTCCGGGCCGTCCTCGGCGTACGCCGCGTTCAGCTTGGTGTGGCGGCCCCTGGCCGCGTACTTCTTGCCGGTCTTGGAGCCGACGAACGAGGGGATCTCCACGTCCGAGTCGCGCGGCAGGGAGATCAGCGTCGGGCCGTTGCCGCCGTCGTGCAGGATCATCATCGAGTCCGTGCGCTTGCCCTCGGCGGAGCCGGTGTGCAGCTTCTTCTTGTCCTCGTCGGACATGCCCTCGCGGCTGTCGGAGCCGACGATCAGGTAGTTGGTGCCGTCGCCTTCCTCCGGCCGGTCGATGACCTTGCTCAGGTCGACCTCGCGGCGCAGCTTGCCGTCGGCCCAGAAGTACGTGGCGACCGAGGTGACCAGGAGCACGGCGACCACCGTCAGGACGGTCCATTTGATGCGGCGGCCCCAGTTGGGGGCGGGCCGCTGGGCGCCGCCCCGTCCGCCGCCTCCGCCGCGGCCCCCGCCGTAGACCTGGCCGGTGTTGTAGCCGTCGTCGTGGCTGTTGCCGTACGGGTCCTGGCCCTGGCTCTGGTGGGGGACCGAGGGGCGGCGCGGCGAGAGGTGCGGCGGCAGCGGCGGCTCGGGCGGCTGCTGCCCCGGCCCGGGAGCGGGGCCGCCGGGACCACCGGGCCCGCCGCGCCGTACGTGCGGCATGGGGCGCGCGCCCTCCGGCTCGGCGCCGCTGCCACGTCCGTACCGGTCTCTGTTGTCGGACCCAGGCCACTCGTTCATGGAGGAAGTCTGCCTGTCGAATGGCTCCCCCATACAGGGCAGGTACGAGATCGGGCCGTCGCTGTTGCAGAGCTGATGCAAAGTGACGCGGGGCGTCGCTTGCGTAATACGGACGGAGGTGATTATTCCGGCGAGGACCGCGCTGGCCGGGGGAGAGGGCGGGGCGGTGGTGACGGGGGGTGTCCGGAGCGTGAGGGGGTGAGAGTGGTGCGGGATGGGCGCGAGGGAAGGTACGCGCGCCCCGCGCATACAGTGGGCGCATGACCGATCTCGTCACCACCGGCCCGGAGGACGACCTTCCGGGCAAGCCCACCTCCGTCTCCCGTACGACGCTGTCGCACATCATGACGGCAGGCGACACCAACCTGCTCGGCACGGTGCACGGTGGCGTGATCATGAAACTCGTCGATGACGCGGCGGGCGCGGTCGCGGGGCGGCACTCCGGGGGGCCGGCGGTCACGGCTTCCATGGATGAGATGGCGTTCCTGTCGCCTGTGCGTGTCGGCGATCTTGTGCATGTGCACGCACAGTGCAACTGGACCGGGCGGACGTCCATGGAGATTGGTGTCCGGGTCATGGCCGAGCGTTGGAATGAGTCCACGCCTGCGACACAGGTCGGTTCGGCGTACCTGGTCTTCGCGGCGGTGGACGAGGACGGCAAGCCCCGTTCCGTGCCGCCGGTCGTCCCGGAGACCGACCGCGACAAGCGGCGGTTCCAGGAGGCGCAGATCCGCCGCACGCATCGTCTGGCGCGGCGGCGGGCGATTATGGAACTGCGGGAGCAGGGCGGCGCGGAGGACGGCGCGTAGTCACCTGCTTTTCGGTTCCCGGCGGTGACCGCCGGGATGTGCCATGCGCAGTGCCGGCCGTTCGGTGCGCAGGCACAGCCGAACTGATCTTGTGCGGGGCGGCCAGGGGCGTTCCGCCGCTGCCAGGCGGTTTCGACGGTTGTCCACAGGTTGTGTGTTCCGCCGCAGGTGACGGTGTGGGCGTGTTCTCCGGTGGCCGGGGCGAGGACGCGGTCGAACGGGGTCGTTGCGGGGTGGCCGAGGCGGGCGTCGGCGGCGGTGAGGCGAGGGGGCGTGCGGGTGGTGTCCGGGACGGGGGCGAAGCGGGGAATCCACGGGCGGCTGTTCGGCCCCGGTGGGCATCTCGCTGCTGTGCGGACGGCGTCCGTTTTCGGAGGTGAGCGGGGCAGCTTCCCGAGGGTGCGCAACTGTTGGGCCCGCCGACCACAAGCCGGCGGGTCCGGCGCGCGTTCGGAAACGACAACACGCCCCCGCTTCGGCACATGGCCGGAGCGGGGGCGCTGTGCGGAGGGAGGACGCTCAGCCCGGGCCGACGGGGCCCGTCAAAGCGGCGGGAATCACCATGCGTGGTCGTATCCGCCGGACCAGAAGTCGTCGAGCCCCCCGTGGGGGCCGAGCGTGACGTCGTTGAACGAGCCGGCCTCCGCGATCTCGGGTGCTTCGTACTCGGTCACTTCCTGGTTGTCCTGCATGGTTCCTCCTCTGTGGCGACGTAGGCGCGGCTTGTGCGCCTACGGCCATGTTGTCCGTCAACCGGGAGGCTGCCGATCCCTCGTGGGAGTGGCCGAGTGGTGCGCGGGCGCACTCGTCCGGGGAGCGTGAACATCGCCTCCGCCGGCCGCCTCCGGCGCGTGCGACGAGCAAGACGAGCAAGACGAGCAAGACGAGCAAGGGTCCCGGCCCCGCCTGGAGTGCCCGGCGGCACCCGGAGGTCCCCGATGGTCTCCGGGGGCCTGGGGCAACCGGCAGGCTCAACAGCGTTTGCCGCCGACCCCGATGATCACGGGCACGCTGCCTCGTCGCCGGTCAGTGTTCCGAAGTCGCCGGCGGCCGTCGGCTGGGTCGGGTCGTCGGAGCGCACCCGGTGGACCGCCTTGAAGTCCTTGCCGACGGTGACGCGCAGCACCGCGCCCTGGCCGGGGACCTGGCGCAGGGCCGCGCCGGGCAGGGCGGCGGCGAGGGAGCGGACCGAGCGGTCCCAGCGCGGGTCGTAGGCGATCACGGTCCGCCGGGTGCGGGTGGGGGCGTTGCCCGGGGTGCCGGTGGTGTCGAAGCCGGTGGCGCGCAGTGACCTGTCCACCGCGCGGCCCAGCCCCGTGCGGCCCGCGCCGTTGTCGACCTGCACCCGGATCGTGGCGGGCGGTACGTCCACGACCGTCGCGCGCTGCCGGCCGGGCCGCCGTACGGCCAGCGGCCGGTCCTCGCGCAGGGCCTGGAAGAGCTGCTTCGCCCGGTTCTCGTTCCACATCACGGTCGAGCCCACGTTGGGCACCTGGAAGTCGATGTCGCCCAGTGGTACGGAGGCGAACTCGGACGACGACGGGTTGAAGCCGCGCAGGGCCTGGCCGAGATCGACCATCTCGTCCGCGCCGAAGCCCTCGTCGGCCCGTACGGACTCCAGCAGCGCGTCGGTGATCTCCTTGAGCTGGCCCGGGTGGAGCAGTGCGCCGGAGCTGGTGATCTTGTGCATGAGTGCGGCGAGGAAGCGCTGCTGGCGTTGCATCCGCCCGAGGTCGGAGGCGCTGTCCAGGTGCCGGGCGCGGACGTATTGCAGCGCCTGGCCGCCGTTGAGGCGGGAGCGCCCGGCGGGCAGGTTCAGACCGCTGTGGCTGTCCTTCAGGGGGCGCGTGGTGCAGATGTTCACGCCGCCGACCGCGTCCACCGTCTTCATGAAGCTGGTGAAGTCGACCTCCAGGTAGTGGTCGATGTGCACGCCGGTCATCCGCTCGACGGTCCGGATGGTCAGGTTGGGCCCGCCCTCGGCGTACGCCGCGTTCAGCTTGACGGGGTGGCCGTGGTGCTTCCGGCCGGTGGTCGCGTCGGTGTGCGGGGGCGTCTGCGCGTACGAGTCACGCGGCAGGCTGACCACGCTGGCGCGGTTCCGGTCGGCGGACAGGTGGACCATCATGATCGTGTCGGTGCAGTGGCACGGCTCGCCGCCCAGGTGGTACCTGCGTTTCTCCGCCGCGGAGAGCTTGTTGCGGCCGTCCGTGCCGACGACCAGGAAGTTCATGCCGTCACCGCCGCTGTTGTCCGGCCGGTTGCCCATGCCCTTGAAGGCGTCCACGCGGGCGATGCCGTCCTCGACCCCGGTGACCATGGCGTGCCCGATACCGCCCGCGGCCAGTAGCAGCAGCGAGGCGCCCGCGGTGATGCGCAGGCCCCAGCGGGGCCGCCCGCCCGGTCGCCGGTGACGGGCGGGCGGGCGGGGCGAGCGGTGCGGTGCGGTCATGGGGGACACCTCCGCGGCGGGGTCGGGCGGACGGAGTGCGGGGACGGGGACGGCGGGGGCGCGGACGGACCGGACACAACGGGAAGGAGCGGGCCGGGTCACCGTAGGCCCATATGATCGGCTGTAAAGCACCACACGCCGGGCGCCGCCCCCAGGGCCACCCGGCTGCCGTCGGCCCCCGTCCCCCATACGCGGTAACGTGACCGCGATGAACGCCACGCCACCGCAGCAGCTCCCGGCCGTCTCCGTGATCATGCCGGTGCTCAACGAGGAACGTCATCTGCGCAGCTCGGTCCAGCACATCCTGGAACAGGAGTACGCCGGTGAGATGGAAGTGGTGATCGCGCTCGGGCCCTCGACGGACCGAACCGACGAGATCGCCGCCGAGCTGGTCGCCGAGAACGCCGCGAACGACCGCGCCCGGGTGCTGACCGTGCCCAACCCCACCGGCCGCACCCCGGCTGCCCTGAACGCGGCGATCAAGGCGTCCCGCCACCCGGTCGTGGTACGCGTCGACGGCCACGGCATGCTCTCGCCGAACTACATCGCGACCGCGGTGCGCCTCCTGGAGGAGACCGGCGCGCAGAACGTCGGCGGCATCATGCACGCCGAGGGTGAGAACGCCTGGGAGGACGCGGTGGCCGCCGCGATGACCTCCAGGATCGGCGTGGGCAACGCGGCCTTCCACACGGGCGGCGACGCGGGCCCGGCCGATACGGTCTACCTGGGTGTCTTCCGGCGTGCGGCGCTGGAGCAGCAGGGCGGCTACAACGAGGAGTTCATCCGCGCCCAGGACTGGGAGCTGAACTTCCGCATCCGCGAGGCGGGCGGCCAGGTCTGGTTCTCGCCGGAGCTGAAGGTGCAGTACCGGCCGCGGCCCAGCATCCGCGCGCTCGCCAAGCAGTACAAGGACTACGGGCGCTGGCGCCACGTCGTGGCCCGCTACCACTCCGGTTCGATCAATCTGCGGTACCTGGCGCCGCCGACCGCCGTGTGTGCCATCGCGGCGGGCGCCGTGGTCGGCGCCTTCGTCACGCCGTGGGGTTTCGTCGTCCCGGCCGGCTACCTGGCCGCCATCACGGCGGGCTCGGTCCCGGCGGGCAAGGGGCTGCCGCCGAAGGCCCGCGTGCAGATCCCGGTCGCCCTGGCGACCATGCACATGTCATGGGGCTGGGGCTTCCTGACCAGTCCGCGGTCGCTGGCCAAGAAGGTCATCGCCAGCCGCCGCCCGGCGGTGACGGCACCGCGGCAGCCCGCCGCGGCCGAGTGAGCGCACCGCCGGCCCGCACACCCGGCTGACGCGTCGGCGCCCGTACCGCGGAACCGGACACCTCCGGAGGTACGGGCGCCGACGCGTATCGGTGCCCCTCCCGCATCAACTCCCGCACCAACTGCCCCTTCCGTCGCAGCGACAGACGTGGGCTGGGCACGGACGCGTCGCCATGGTTACGATACGTGCCTCGATCATCACGTACCGTGCTCGGCGATCGGCTGGAGGTGCCCCCGTGCGTCCCTGGGCGGCGCTGGTTGTCCTGCTGTGCGGCACGTTCCTCGCCAACCTCGATGTCTTCATCGTGGTCGTGGCGATGCCCGCGCTGGAACGGGACCTGGGCGCGGACGGCGGCCAGCAGCAACTGCTCCTCGCCGGATACCAGTTGGTCTACGCCCTCGGCCTGGCCGTCGGCGGCCGGCTGGGGGACGCGCTCGGCTCCCTGCGGGTCTTCGGCCTCGGCATGGCCGTCTTCACCGGCGCCTCGGCCGCCTGCGGAGCGGCGCCCACCACCGGCGTCCTGGTCGTGGCCCGCCTGGTCCAGGGCGCCGGCACGGCACTGATGGTGCCCCAGGTCTACCGCGCGGCGCAGACCCTGTTCACCGGCGCGGCGCGGCGCAGGGCGTACGCCGCGATCGGCGCGGTGATGGGGCTCGGCGCGATCGGCGGGCAACTGCTCGGCGGCTGGCTGCTGTCGGCGGACGTCCTCGGCCTCGACTGGCGCGCCGTCTTCCTCGTCAACGTACCGGTGGGCGCCCTGGCGCTCACGCTCCTGCCATGGGCGGCGGGCGGGCGCCCGCCCGTACGCGACGGGCCGGTCCGCGCCGACCTGCCCGGCGTGGGCCTCGCGGCCGCCGCCCTCGGACTGTTCACCGTCCCGCTGGTGGCGGGCGGCGCGGGCGGCATGGTGTGGTGGGGACCGGCCTGCCTGGCCGCCTCCGTTCCGGTCGCGGGCTGCTTCCTGCGCCACGAACGCGCGCTGGACGCCCGGGGCGGCTCACCACTCGTACCGCCGCGGCTGCTGCGGCTCGCCGGCTTCCGCCGCGGCATCGCCCTGATCGTCCTGATCAACTGCGGGCTCGCCGCGTTCGTCCTGATGCTCGGCCTGCTGCTGCAGAAGGGGCTGCGCTGGAGCCCGCTGGCCACGGGCGCGGGCATGGTGCCGGCCGCGGTCGCCTTCGCCGCCGGATCACTGATCGCGCCGCGGCTCGCCCGCGGCGCGGAGGCCCGGCTGCTGGTCCTGGCCTCCCTCGCCGCGACGGCCGGGTACGCGGGCTGCGCCGTGAGCGCCCTCGGCGACGATCCCCGCCACCTGCTCGGCGCGGTCAGCGCCGCCGGCGGCGCGCTGGGCCTGTGCGTCACCCCGGCCCTGTCCCTGACCCTGCGCACCGTGCCCGGGCCGGTCGCCGGCGCGGCGTCCGGTGTGGTCTCCACGGCCCAGCAGCTCGGCGCCGCCCTCGGCGTGTGCGTCTTCGGCTTCCTCTTCTTCGCCCAGGTGCGCGCCACGGCCGACGTCGTCGCCGCCTTCGCGGTCACCACGACCGCACTGACCACGACATCGGCGGCCGCCGCCGTCCTCGCCCGCGGCCTGCCCCCGGAGGCCGCGCCCGCGGGCCGGCCGCAGGACGCCCGGGGTGCCACGGCACCGCGGGACGTCCCGATGTGAGACCGGACCGATCCCCCCTGACCGTACGGAGACACGCTTGTCCCCTCACCCCCGGTCCGCCACCGTGCGGCCGAGCCCCGAAGCCCGGCTCACCGAGGTCTTCCCGCAGGTACGGCAGTACCTCGCCGGGCTCCTCGACGACTACCGGCCCCGGTACGCGTATCTGCGGCCCACCCTCGAACGGCTCGTCACCCACGGCCGGCGGACCCCCCTCGAATGCGCCCTGCCGCTCCTCGTGCACGGCGCCGTCGAGGGCACCCTCGAACCGGCCGTCCCGGTGGCCGGGGTGCACGCCCTGTGGTGGCGGGCCGCCAACACCTTCGACGACGTGTCGGACGGCGACGTCGGCCCCCGGCTGTACGGCGGCGACCCGGCCGCCGTCATGACGGCGGCCCTGGAATGCGGCTACGCCCTGCCGCTGCGCGCCCTGGCCGCCCTGCCGGTGCCCGGGCCCCTGCGCGAGCGGCTGACCGCGGACTTTCTCGACGGCTGGACCGCCGCCTGCGACGGGCAGGTCGGTGACATCCTCGGCTCGCCGACCGGGACGAGCCCCGAGGAGGTCCTGACGGTCTACCGGCACAAGAGCGGCTCGGTCTACGCCATGGCCGCCACGATGGCGGCCCGCCTCGCGCTCGGCGCGGACGGCGCCGACGACCCGCGGGCCGCCGCCTGGGGGGAGTTCGGGCAGGCCGTCGGGCTGCTCGCGCAGTTCCGCAACGACGAGGACGACCTGCGCTCGGGACACAACGAGGACCTCGGCAACCGCACCGCCACCTATCTCCTGGTCCACCTGCTGCACTCGGCCACCGGCGCGGCCAGGGAACAGGCGGTGGAACTCCTCGGCCGGGCCGCCGACTCGGCCGCCGACCGCCGCCGGCTGGCCGCCATGATGTTCGACCCGGACGTGCTCGTGCCGTACCAGCGTTTCCTCGCGGACGTGCACCAGCGCGCCCACGCCCTGCTGGACACCCTCGCGCCCGCCTCGCCCTACGCCGCGCCCCTGCACCGGCGGGTCGACGACGAGGTGCGGACCACCGCGTACGCCGTCGCGCCGGCGGGCCCGCTCGGCGCGCACTGCACCCTGCCGCCGGGCCCGGCGGTGCCGCCCGGCCGCGCCCAGGAGCGGACCGGTCAGAAGGTGTAGGCGGGGTTCACCTTCATGCAGGCCTTCTTGTCCTCGCCGTTGAGGGCGTCGGCGCTGTCCGGCGCCTTGCCGGCCTCCTCCTTGCCGGCCGGCGGCTTCGGGAACGAGGTGCCCCTGCGCCAGTCGTTGCCGATCACCAGCCGCATCCGGGTGGCCGAACGCGACTCCTTGACCACGTCCTTGGACAGGCCGAGCGCCTTCGCGAGGGCGAGGGCGTCGCCGCGCCCCTCCTTGGCCGGGTAGGTGATCGTGGTGTCGGCCTGGGTGGTGAGGCGGGTGTCCGTGACGGCCGCGCTGTAGCCGAGGGAGACGAGGTGGTTCTGGAGCACGTTCGCGCGCCCGGAGACCGGGCCCTGAACCGTGCTGTTGGTGCCGTTCTGGACGATGACGTCCAGCTTGTTCCTGGCCGTCGTCGGCTGCGGGTCGGGCGCGGGTTTCTTCTTCTTGTCCTTGCCGTCCAGCGCGGTGTCGTTGCGGACGAGGGAGAAGGTCCGCTCGGCGTCGCCCGGCTTGGGTACGACGTACTCGCCGCCCGCCGCGTACTGCCACGGCATGGTGACCATCGTGATCCGCTCGGTCGGCACCCGCTGGAGGTCGCCGCCCAGGTCGAACAGCTTCTTGACGCTGCCCAGGCCCTCGTCCACCGTCAGCGCCTTGGTGGCGGCCTCGGCCAGGTCGCGCAGCTTCATCGGGTCGGTGAGCTTGGTGCCCGCCTTCAGCTCGCGGACCATCGAGTTCATGTACATGTGCTGGGCCTTGGCCCGGCCGATGTCGGTGTTGTCCTCGAAGCCGTAGCGGGTGCGCAGCCACTGGAGGGCCTGCACGCCCTTGACCGAGTGGGTGCCCGCGGTGAGCTTCAGGCCGCTGCCGTGGCCCTTCTTGTCGTGCGAGTAGATGTTCTTGTCCACACACACGGGGACACCGCCGATCGCGTCCGCCATGTCCACCACGCCGGCGAAGTCGACCATCATGAAGTGGTCGATGTAGATGCCGGTCAGCTCCTTCCAGGTGGCGACGGTGCAGCCGGGGCCGCCGTGCTGGAGCGAGGTGTTGATGGCCGCGGTGGTCTGCGGGTAGACCTTGCCGTCGTCCGGGTCCTTGCACTCGGGGATCGGTACGCGGGTGTCGCGCGGGATCGAGATGACCGACATGCTGCTGCGGTCGGCGGAGACGTGCAGCAGCATCTGCACGTCGGCCAGCGGCTTGCGGTCCGCGTCCTGGCGGGCGCCGCCCAGTTCGATGTTCTTCTCGCTGTTGCGGCCGTCCGAGCCGAGCAGCAGGATGTTCAGCGGCGTCTGCCCGAAGGCGTTCGGCTCGGGTTTCTCCAGACCGCCGGAGCCCAGATCCAGGGCGTCCTTGCGGAGATTGCTGTTGAGGTGCTCGTAGTACCAGTAACCGGCTCCGGCCGTGCCGACTATCAGTACGGCCAGGGTTATCGCGCTCCAGCGCAGGACGCGCCGGGCCTTGCTGCGCGGTTTACGGGCGCGGCGGGCGCCCTTGGCCTCGGGCTCGGCGCTCTCGGCCGGGCCGCCGGAGGCGCCGGGCGCGGAGCCGTCGGCCGGGGCGGCGCCGGGCTCCGCCGCGTCCTTGACGGCGGTGGCGGTACCGGCGGCGGGGGCTGCGGATGTGCCGGGGGCGGACGTAACAGGGGAGGGTGTGCCGGGAACGGGTGTGCCGGTGCCGGGCATACCGGGGGCGGGTGGGCCGGAGACGGCCGTACCGGAGCCGGGTGAACCGGCGCCGGCCGTACCGGAGCCCGGTGACCCGGTGACCGGCGTGCCCGTGACGGCCGGCGCGGGGGTCCGGCCGGCGGGGGTGCCGCCGCTCGGGGGCGGTCCCGCGACGCCGCCGGTGATCACGGGCGGCCCTGACACACCGCCGGTGATCAGCGGCGGGACGGCCGTGCCGCCGCCCGCCGACGGCGTGCCGGTACCGGTGCCGGTGCCGCCGGGAGCGTCCGGGGCATCGGACGGGCCCGGGGCGCCCGGGCCGGTCGGGGCGCCCGGGCCGGTCGGGACGCCCGGGCCGGTCGGGACGCCCTGGGCGGTCGCGCCGCCCCGGTCCGCCGTCGGCTCACCGCCGGGGCCCGCCGTCCCGTTCTGCCCGTTTTTGTACAGGCTGTCGTCCCAGCCCAGGTCCTTGGCGTCGGGCCGGCGCCGGCGTGGCCCGTCTCCACGCGCACTGCTGTGCCGCATTGGGTTTCTCCCCCGTCAGTCGGCGCCGGTCACGGCGGCCGGGGCTCGCTTGGTCTTTCCGGCTGCCCCGTGCAGTCGCGGACCGGCCGGGGAGCCCGGCCGTCCGGCTACTTGGCGCAGACGTTCTTGTCGTCGGCGTTGACGTTCTGCACGCCGTCCGGCGTTTTCGCCGGCGCCTCGATCGACTTGCCCGGTTCCTCGAAGTCCTTGCCCAGGATCAGCTTCATCGGGACCTTGGGGCCCGCGTCCGCGGTGGTCTTCTTCAGCGCACCCTTGGGCAGGCCCATCCAGGCGGCCAGGGTGGCTGCCTGGTCGGCCTGGTTCGGCGCGTACTCCAGCCGGGTCGCGGCCAGCTTCGTCGGGGCGTTGCCGGCGTTCGTCGACAGCTTCGCGGCCTTGCTGTTCTGCAGCCAGTCCACCGTCTCCTGGGCGGCACCGATCGGCCCGCCGCCGTTGCTGACATCGACCCGGACCTTGTCGGCCGGCGCCTGGGGAACCTTCTTCTCGTCCGACGTGCCCTTGCCCTTCTTCTCCTTCGTCTTGGACAGCGAGTGGTCGGCGCGGATCATCTGGAACAGCGGTCCGGCCTTCGCCTCGTCCATTACGACGGTCGCAGGGTCCTTCGGGTTGTCCAGGACGGGCACTGTGGCGAATGTGATGTTTTTGATGTCGACCCGGCTGAGGTCCTTGGCGAGGTCCACGAGCTTGCCCGCGCTGCCGATCCCGGTGTCCACGGTCAGCGCCTTGGTGGCGGCCTGGGCCAGGTCGTAGAGCTTGGGCACGCTGGTGAGGGTGTCGCCGGACTTCATCTTGCGGATCATCGAGCCGAGGAACTGCTGCTGCAACTGGATGCGGCTCAGGTCGCTGCCGGTGCCGACGGAGTGCCGGGTACGGACGAAGGCCAGCGCCTGCTCGCCCTTGACGACGCTCTTGCCCGCCGGCAGGTGCAGGTGGGACTTGGGGTCGTCGATGGGCTTGGCGGCGCACACCTCGACGCCGTCCACCGCCTCCGACAGCTCCTTGACGGCGTTGAAGTCGGCCATCATGAAGTGGTCTATCGACAGGCCGGTCATCTTCTCCACGGTGCGCCAGGTGCAGCCGGGGTCGCGGTCCTCCTGGCCCAGGCTCGTGTTGAAGCGGACCTTGCGCTCACCCGGGATCGTCCTGGTCGCCCCGTCCTTCTTGGTGGGGCAGTCCGGAATGTCGGTGATCATGTCGCGGGGGATGCTCAGGGCCGTCGCGTTGGAGCGGTCCTCGGAGACGTGCATCAGGATCGTGGTGTCCGCGTGCCCCACGCTGCCCGTGTCGCCGTAGCCCTGGTTGCCCTTGCCGGAGCGGGCGTCCGTGCCGATGACGAGGATGTTGACCGGGCCGTCCTTGACCGCCGGGTTCTCCTTGCCGACGTCGACCTTGGAGATGTTCCCGTTCAGTTGCTGGTACAGGTAGAACGCGCCACCGCAGCCCGCGACGAGGACGAAGCCGAGCGCGCCGGACGTCCAGTAGAGCGCCTTCTTCTTCGTGGACTTCTTCGGCTTGGGCTTACGGCGGCTCGGCGCGCTGCCGCCGGGCGGGGCGGGGCGGTTCCCGGCGCGCCGGTCGCGCTGGGCCGGCAGCTCACGGGTGTCGCCGTCCTGACCGCGCCCGCCGCCTCCAGAACCGTTTTGCCCCGTACGGCTGCCGGGTGCGGGACCGCCCTCGGGCCGTGGCGTGCCACGGCCGCGTCCGGGCGCCGGAACCCTGCGGTCGGCAGGCTTCGCCGCCGGGGCGTCGCCAGGGTCGAGCCGCAACTCATAGGTGCCGGTGTTCGGGTCGAACACCCACTGATCGGCGGGATCGATGTTGTCCCCTCGCCCACGGCCTTGCGCGTCCACGGTGCCTTGTGTCCTCCGTCGGTGCCACGCGGCGCCTCCCCCTCAAGGCGCTCGGTCGGTCGGTTGTGCATTGCGCGGTCAGCCTGGTCGGTGCGGACCGGATCGCTCACACTATCCGCCCAGTTCAGCGTCGAGCGACGCCCGTGACACATTCCACTCCCCTACAACTGGGCAATTCATCCCATCTTTTCGGCGGCTTTCGAGCGGCCGGACGGGTTTTTGCCGGGCTTTCAGCGGCAGATCCCGCGTTCCGCGGTGGTGCCGCGGAACGTGGGCGTCGCGGACGGGGCGGGGGCTCCGTTCGTCGCGTCGCCCGCGGAATTTTTACGCGGTCCTGATGCCGGGCCGGGGGATTTCGACGTGCCCGCCGTGCTCCCCGCCCGGCCCGGCACCGCGGACGCCGCGGGGGCCGGCGTGGTGGGCGCGGAGGTGGGCCGCACGGTCACCGGGCGGTCCTTGCCCAACTGCCGGAAGAGCTGCTCGGCGTCCGGCTGGACGAGTTCGTCGCGGTCGGTGTTGTAGCGGTACTCCTGGCGCGGAACGGTCAGAAACTGCACTTTGTCGGTCGGAATGCTGCGCATACCGCGGACCCATTCGTACAGACCCCGCAGCGACGCCAGATCCTCGTCGGTGGTCAGGGAACTCGTCGCGGCGTCCAGCAGCGGGTAGAGCCGGCCGGGGTGCAGCAGGACGCCGTTGCTCTTGACCTTGTTCACCAGCGCCGCCAGGAACTGCTGCTGACGCTCCATGCGCTGGGTGTCGCTGCCGTCGCCGAGGCTCTTGCGGGCCCGTACGTAACCGAGCGCCTCCTCCCCGCGCAGCGTCTGCCACCCGGCCGGCAGCCGCAGATGCGCCTCGTCGTCCTTCACGGGCCGTTCGAGGCACACATCCACGCCGTCCACCGCGTCCACCATTTTCTTGAAACCGGCGAAATCCACGATCATGTGGTGGTCGATGCGAATGCCGGTCAATTTCTCGACCGTCCGGATCGTGCAGGCCGCGCCTGCGAACTCGAACGCCCAGTTGAACTGGATGAATTGCGGCACCGACTGCTTTCCGTCGGAACGCTTGCAACCGGGAATGTGCACCATCAGATCGCGCGGGATGCTGACCGCCGTCGCGCTGCCGCGGTCCGCCGCCGCGTGCAGCAGGATCGTGGTGTCCGAACGCTGGGTGCCGTTGTCCTCGCCGTACTTGCCGCCGTTGTCCCCGGAGCGCCGGTCGGAGCCGATCAGCAGGACGTTCTCCGCGCCGCCGGGCTCCGATCTGGGCCGCTCCGCCTCGTACTTCTCCAGCTCGTTGCGGGTGTCGGGGTCGGTACGGATGTTGCCGTCCAGCTTGTTGTAGAGCAGCCAGCCCGTACCGGCCGCGGCCAGCACCAGCCCGGAGAGCCCGAGGGCGGACCAGCGCACCCACCGCCGCCGGGGCCGCGGGCCGGTGGCCGTCGCGCCGCTCTCCGCCGAGAGGTCCAGCGGCGGGGCCGCGAGCGGGGCGGTGCGCGCGCCCACCCCCTCCGCGGGGTCCTGCGGGCCGCGCGGGTCCGGCCGGCCGGGAGGGTTCTCCGGGCTGTCGCTCACGTGTGCGTCCCCATCCCTCCGGAGTCGGCGTCCCGCCCGCGCGGGCCACCGTCCGGCGGGCGGCCGGGCGGGCCCGCAAGGGCGTCCGTACCCCAAGATCATGGCCTGCCCGGGGCGTACCGGCCCCCCGCGGAGCCCCGGGCGTCCGCCGGACGGGGGACAAGGCGTGGTGCCCGGCCGGGCACCGCGCCCCGCTCTCAGACCGCGCGGTGGGTGACCCGCTCGCTCTCCTCGCGCCGGTTCAGGCCGTCCGCGTCCAGCCGGTCCAGGTTCCGGCACAGGACGACCGAGCCGCCCGCGGCCAGCGGGGCGAGCAGTCCGGCGGACAGGCCCGCCCAGCCGTCGTACGGCAGACCGGACAGCAGCCGGGACCCCTCGGACAGCCCGCGCTCCGCGGCGTCGGCCAGCGCCGCCGCCACCACCTCGGCGCCGGTCAGCTCCCGGCCGTCCACGGCGAGCGCCGGGTCCTGCGGGGCGACCGGCGTGTACGGCGCGAACCGGTCGCCCTGGCTCGGCACCTCGACCGCGTAGTCCGCGAAGCCCTGCGGCGGCTGCGGGAAGCGGCCGCCCAGCGGGCGCAGCGCCAGCGCCACCCGCTCGCCCGGGCAGGCGCGGGCCTCCTCCAGGGTGTCCGGGCCGCTCACGACGGTGTCGGCGGCGGCGGGGTCACCGCCGACGTCCGCGACGACGCCGACCGAGGAGCAGGCCAGCAGCCAGACCGCGGTCTGCCAGTGCGCGGGCAGCAGCAGCGCCAGGCGGTCGCCGGGCTCGGCGGCGAGGTCCCCCTGGAGGTAGTTGGCGGTCTTCGCCACCCAATTGGCGAAGGTGGCGACGGACAGTTCCACGCGCTCGCCCGTGGCGTCGTCGTAGAAGGTCACCAGCGGGCGGGCCGGGTCCGCGGCGAGCGCGGAACGCAGCAGGTCGGCGGGGGTGCGATCGGTGGTGTTCATCGGCGTCAGGGTACGCGCGGCGGCGGCCGCCGGTCAGCCGGACGGCGGGCGCGGACGGGGCCGCCGGGCCGACGCGCCGTCAGTTCATGAATGGCATGTTATGCCCTATTCGTACACGATTTCCGCATGCGTGCCATTCTTGCTACCTCGATCGCCGTGACGTGCACCGCCGCCCTCGCCCTCCCGCTCGCCCTGCCCGCCCAGGCCGGACAGTCGGGGCGGGCGGAACAGGCGGGGCGGTCCGCACCGGCCGTCCCCGCCGGCATCCCCGGCAGCACCCGCTCCCTGCCCCTGCGCCCCCTGGACGCCTCGGACCGGAGCGCGGCATCCGGCGCCCAGGGCCTGTCCGCCCGCGGCGTCGCCCCGTTCTCGCTGGTCGGCGTCGTCTGGGATGACCCGGCGGCCGCCCTGCACGGCGACGTCCAGGTCCGTACCCGCCCCGTCGGCAGCACCGCCTGGTCCGACTGGCAGGGCATCCGGGCGCACGACGACGACGCGCCCGACCCGCACTCCGCCGAGCGCCGGGGCGGCTCCGTACGGGGCAGCACTGCGCCCCTGTGGGTCGGCGCCTCCGACGCCGTCGACCTGCGCGTCGTTCCGGAGCGCGAGGCCGGCGGCCGGACGGCCGCGCGCCGGACGCTGCCCGCCGGGATGCACCTGGAACTCGTCGACCCCGGCCAGGACACCGCCCCGGTACGGGCGGCACGGGCCGGCGGGCAGCCCGCCGGGGAAGGCCGTCCGAAACCGCCCCGCAACACCGGCACCGTCGGCTCCGCCCTCGACTCGCTGCTCGGCGTCTTCCGTATCCCGGCGCTGGGCAGGCCCGCCGCCACCGGCGACGACTACGACGACGAACCCACCCCGCGCCCCACCGACACCTCCCGCCCCACCTCCCCCCGCTCCTACGTCGGCCCGCGCCCGGCCATCGTCACCCGGGCCGGCTGGGGCGCCGACGAGAAGCTGCGCGAACGGCAGTTCGCGTACACCAGGAGCGTCCGCGCGGCCTTCGTCCACCACAGCGCCACCGGCAACAACTACACGTGCCGGCAGGCCCCTTCGGTGCTGCGCGGCATCTACCGCTTCCACGTCAAGAGCAGCGGCTGGCGCGACATGGGCTACAACTTCCTCATCGACAAGTGCGGCACCATCTACGAAGGCCGCGCGGGCGGCGTCGCCAAGCCGGTGATGGGCGCGCACACCCGCGGCTTCAACCACGACAGCATGGGCATCGCCGTTCTCGGGACGTTCGAGAATGCAAATCCGCCAGCCTCGGCCGTTTCCGCCGTGGCCAAGCTGACGGCGTGGAAACTCGGGCTGTACGGGGTCAACCCGCGAGCCACAACTTCCCTAGTTTCCGGCGGCGGCAACCTGTTCAAGAAGGGCACCCGGGCTAAGCTGCACGCCATCTCGGGCCACCGGGACGGATTCAACACCGAGTGCCCGGGCGACCGTCTCTACAGCAAGCTCGGCACCGCACGCAGTGCCGCGGCGCGTCTCCAGGGCCGCTGAAAGTCCGTTCGAAAGGATCTGCCTACACTGGTCCGCCGACCGGCCGACCCCAGCAGGAAGCAGAGAAGACAAGGTGACTGAAGCGATCCTCCTGGTCGGCGGCAAGGGCACCCGGCTGCGCCCGCTGACGGTGCACACGCCCAAGCCGATGGTTCCGGCCGCCGGCGTCCCCTTCCTCACCCACCAGTTGGCGCGGGCCCGCGCCGCGGGTGTGGAACACATCGTGCTGGCCACGTCCTACCTCGCCGAGGTCTTCGAGCCGTACTTCGGCGACGGCTCCACGCTCGGACTGCACCTGGAGTACGTCACCGAGGACGAGCCGCTGGGCACCGGCGGCGCCATCCGCAACGTCGCCTCCCGCCTGCACTCGGCACCCGGCGACCCGGTCCTGATCTTCAACGGTGACATCCTCACCGGCCTGGACATCGCGGCCCTGGTGGACACCCACCGCACCACCGGCGCCGACGTCTCCCTGCACCTGACCAAGGTCGCCGACCCGCGCGCGTTCGGCCTGGTGCCCACCGACGCCACCGGCCGGGTCACCGCCTTCCTGGAGAAGCCGCAGACGCCCGAGGAGATCGTCACCGACCAGATCAACGCGGGCGCCTACGTCTTCAACCGCTCCGTCATCGACACCATCCCCACCGGCCGCCCGGTCTCCGTCGAACGCGAGACCTTCCCCGGCCTGCTGGACAGCGGCGCCCACCTCCAGGGCATGGTCGACTCCACCTACTGGCTCGACCTGGGCACCCCGCATGCCTTCGTACGCGGCTCCGCCGACCTGGTGCTGGGCCGCGCGCCGTCCCCGGCGGTCCCCGGCCGCTGCGGGGACCGCCTGGTCATGGACACCGCCGACGTCGCACCGGACGCCAAGATCACCGGCGGTTCGGCCGTCGGCGCCCGGGCCCGGGTCGGCGCGGGCGCGCGCGTCGACGGCAGCACCGTCCTGGAAGGCGCCGTCGTCGAGCCGGGCGCCCGCGTCCGCGACTCCCTGATCGGCGCCGGGGCGCGCATCGGCGCCCGTACGGTCCTGGAAGGCGCGGTCATCGGCGACGGCGCGCACATCGGCGCCGACAACGAGCTGCTCGACGGTATACGGGTGTGGTGCGGCGCCGAGATCCCCGAGGCGGCGGTCCGCTTCTCCTCCGACCAGTAGGGCGGGGGTGGGGCGCCCGCTCCGGCCGGTGGGCCGGGGCCCATCGGCCGGCGGATCACACGCCGGGAGACGGTCTCCGACCGGCGCACCGGAGGCCGGGCGCCGGCAGACGGACGCGGGCTCCCGAACGACCCCCGCGCCCCACGGCAGCACCCCCATACACCCCCGTATCACCCCCCCATCACTTACCCTGGCCGGATGTCCGCCCCCCTCCGCCGCACCTGGGTCCCGCCCGGCCCCTACGACCTGCACCGCACCCTCGGTGTGCTCGGCCGTGGCCCCGGCGACCCGGCGTTCTGGGTGGCGGACGGTGCCGTCCGGCGCGCCAGCCGCACCCCGCGGGGCCCGGCCACCCTGTGCGTACGGGCCCGGCCCGGCACCGGAGAGGTCGAGGCCGAGGCGTGGGGGCCGGGCGCCGACTGGCTGCTCGACGGGCTGCCCGCCCTGCTGGGCGCGGACGACGACCCGGCGGCCTTCACGCCGCGGCACCGCCTCGTCCACGAGGCGTACCGCCGCCACCCCGGCGTACGGCTCGCCCGCACCGGCCTGGTCCTGGAGTCGCTGATCCCCTCGGTCCTGGAGCAGAAGGTCACCGCCGACGAGGCATACCGCGCCTGGCGCCTGCTCCTCCAACGGCACGGCGAGAGAGCGCCCGGCCCCTGGGACCGGCTGCGCGTGATGCCCGACCCGCGCGGCTGGGCCATGATCCCCTCCTGGGAGTGGCACCGCGCGGGCGTCGACCACAAGCGCTCGGCCACGATCCTGCGCGCCGTACGCGTCGCCAGCCGCCTGGAGGAGGCCGCGGCCATGGGCCTGCCGGACGCGCTGCACCGGCTCCAGCTCGTGCCGGGCATCGGCCCGTGGACGGCCGCCGAGGCGTTGCAGCGGTCCAACGGCGCGCCGGACGCGGTCACCGTCGGCGATCTGCACCTGCCGCGCATCGTCGGTTACGCGCTGACCGGGCGGCGCGACGG
Source organism: Streptomyces sp. NPDC018045 (assembly GCF_044327445.1). Taxonomy (NCBI): domain Bacteria; kingdom Bacillati; phylum Actinomycetota; class Actinomycetes; order Kitasatosporales; family Streptomycetaceae; genus Streptomyces; species Streptomyces sp. NPDC018045. The sequence continues at coordinate 27,995 of NZ_JBIRFL010000025.1, read as the reverse complement.
CACCGACGAGCAGATGCTCGACCTGCTCGCCCCCTACGAGGGCCAGCGGCACCGCGCCACCCGCTTCATCCTGCTGTCGGGCCGGACCCTGCCGCGCCGCGCCCCGCGCTTCCCCGTCGGGGACATCGCCCGGCTCTAGCGACGGCCGGGCGGCGCCCCGACGGGTACGGCGCCGGGCTCAGCGCACCACCACGAAGTCGTCCTCCGGGCGCGGCGGCCGCGGCCGGGGCGGCGCCGCCGCGTGGCCCACGGCCACCGCGCCCATCGGGTCCCACTCCGCCGGCAGGTCCAGCACCTCCCGTACGACGTCGCGGCAGAACATCGTCGAGGACACCCACGCCGACCCCAGCCGCTCCCCGGCCAGCGCGACCAGGAAGTTCTGGATGCCCGCGCCGCCCGCGACGACGAACATCTCCCGCTCGGCGGCGTTGCGCCGCGCGTCCGGATACCGGTGCGAGCCGTCCATGACCAGGCACGGCACGACCAGGTACGGCGCGTTGCGCAGCACCTCGCCGCGGCGCACCCGCCTGGCGATCGACTCCTCGCTGAAGCCGTCCCCGCGCAGGTCGGCGATCCACGCGTCGCGCATCGCGTCCAGCAGCCCGGTGCGCGCGGCCGCCGACTCCAGCAGGACGAACCGCCAGGGCGTGGTGTGGTGCGGCGCGGGCGCGGTGACCGCCGCGGCGACCGCGCGCCGCACCGCGCCGGGGTCCACCGGGGCGTCGGTGAACTCGCGGACCGTACGCCGCAGCGTCACCGCTTCCCGTACGGCCTCGGAGGTGCCCAGCCGGAACATGTCGCTCGCGGCGCCGCGCACCAGCTCCCGGGCGCCCGGGTCGGCCGGGCCGTCGCCGTCCGCGTCCGGGCCGCCGTCGCGCACCAGGTGGGGCAGCCCGCGGACCACCGCCACCGGCAGCCCGGCCGCCTTGCCCTTGACCAGGTCGCCCGCCGCGGCCAGTTCGTCGGCGGTGGCGACGATCGTCGCGCTGAGCGGATTGCCGTACGCGTCCACGCCGCCGCGCAGGTCGTCCAGCACCCGCACCCCGGCCGCGCCGATCGCGACATCGGTCAGCCCGCTGCGCCACGGCCGCCCGAAGGTGTCGCTGACGACGACACCGACCCGTACGCCCAGCGCCTCCCGCAGCCCGTCCCGGATGGCGCGGGCCGAGGCGTCCGGGTCCTCGGGCAGCAACAGCACGGTCCCGGCCGGGGTGTTGGAGGCGTCGACACCCGCCGCCGCCATGACCAGGCCCTGCCGGTTCTCGACGATGCGCAGCGTGCCGCGGCGCGCCACGACCCGTACGGTCTCCCGGTCGATGGCCGCCTCGCGGTCGGTGGCCTCCATGATCCGGCCCTCGGCCTTGCTGACGATCTTCGAGGTCACCAGCAGCACGTCGCCGTCGGCCAGTCCGGGCAGCCCGTCGGCGGTCGCCGCGGCCGCGATGATCTTGGAGAGGTCGTCGCCGTCCCGCACCTCGGGGATGCCGGGCAGTGCCCACACCCGGTACGCCGCGGCCGGTGCGGGCCCCGGGGCGGTCACGCGCGGACCTCCTCGGCCAGTGCCAGCGCTTCGCGGGCCATCGCGGTGGTCGCGTCCAGGTCCGTCATCATCAGCGGCACGGCCCGGCAGCGGATGCCCGCCTCCTCGACCTCGGGCACCGCGCCCGCGTCCACCGTGTCGACGAGCCAGCCGTCCAGCAGCCCGGAGCCGTAGTGTGTGGCCACCGCGGCCGCCGTCGACTCGACGCCGACCGCGGCGAGAACCTTGTCCGCCATGCCGCGCACCGGCGCGTCCCCGACGATCGGCGACAGCCCGACCACCGGCACCCCGGCGTCCGCGATCGCCTCCCGGATGCCCGGCACCGCCAGGATCGTGCCGACGCTCACCACCGGGTTGGACGGCGGGAAGAGCACCACGTCGGCCTGGGCGATGGCGTCCAGCACGCCCGGCGCGGGCTTGGCCCGCTCGGCGCCGACCGGCACCACCGCGTGCGCGTCCACCGAGGCGCGCAGCCGTACCCAGTACTCCTGGAAGTGGATGGCCTTGCGCTCGCCGTCGACGTCCACGGCGACATGGGTCTCCACCCGGTCGTCGGACATCGGCAGCAGCCGCACACCCGGCTTCCACCGCGCGCACAGCGCCTCGGTCACCGCGCTGAGCGGGTAGCCGGCGCCGAGCATCTGCGTACGGACGATGTGGGTGGCGAAGTCGCGGTCGCCCAGCCCGAACCACTCGGGCCCGACCCCGTACGCCGCCAACTCCTCCTTGACCCGGAAGGTTTCTTCGGCACGGCCCCAGCCCTGCTCCTCGTTGATGCCGCCGCCGAGCGTGTACATCACGGTGTCGAGGTCCGGGCAGACCTTCAGCCCGAACAGATGGATGTCGTCACCGGTGTTGCCGATGACCGTGATGTCGGCGTCCGGCGCCGCTGCTTTCACACCCCGCAGGAAGCGGGCGCCGCCGATGCCGCCGGCGAGAACCACAATGCGCATGGGGCCAGCATGTCAGGGGGCGAGCACCTCGTGGGAGGTGCCCGCCTCGTGGGAGGTGCCCGCCGCGCAGCGGGCGCTGTGCATCGGCATGTCCGTCAGGCCGGGGAAGTACACGTGCAGGCTGACGGCGGGTACGAGCGCGTCGTTGACGACCTCGTGGACGTACCCGGGGGCGAAGACGCGCTGCGCGCCGGCCGCGAGGGTCCGGTGCCCGCCCGCCGTGCGTTCGCTCAACTCGCCCTCCAGTACGGTCAGTACGCCGGAGGAGGGGCCGTGGTCGTGCCGTCCGCTGCCCTGGCCCGGCAGCCAGCTCAGCAGCCACACCTCGTAGCCGGGCGAGGGGCGGCCCGCGCGGCCGGGGCCGGTGGCGCCCGGGACGGAGTGCAGCCGGTGGTACCAGCGGGTGGTGGCGTCGTAGCGCACGAGCGGGGCCCAGCGGGCCCGGTCGGCGGCGATCTCACGGGCGAGGCCGGCGAAGCCGGCGACGGTGGAGGGGTGCGCGGGGACGGGCGGGAGCAGGTGCGGGACGGCCAGCGGGTCGCCGGCGATCTGGACATCGCTGTTCATGGGCGGAGTTCCTCGGCAGGGTGCTCAGGTGGCGCAGATGGGGGGCGCCGCGGCGCGGGACGCGCGCGGCGGGCACGGGAGCCGTGCGGGGTGCTGCGAGTACTGCGGGAGAAGAAGCCGGAGCTCGGTGGCGTCAACAGCTAGAACAGCGACAGCGGGCCTGGGCAGCGCAGCGGGACCCGTAGGAACGGGTCAGGCGGAGCGCAGGAATCGCTGGCATGCATGCAAGGAGACCGGGTACTCGGCGCCGTGTCAACCGGGTGTCTGCTTTGGGCGATATGTTTCACCTCATCCGGTTACTGCGACCGGCGAAAGGTTTGTGCAGACGGGGCACGGAGAAGACGGGCGACATCCGCGCGCTCCCGGGCGCCGTTGCGCTCTCGTGACCTGAATGTGACCTGTCCCGCTTCGGTGGGCGCGGTGCAACGGCTGTGCGGCCCGTCGCGTCCTTGGGTGTGAGAGGGGAGTTACGGGTGATGCGGCTGAGGAAGTGTCCTGTTTTTTGCCGATTTGAACACTTTCTGCATACGCTTGGTTCCGCAGAGTGAATAAGGGGCCCAATAGCAGATCTCGGCTTGACTGGCCCGGATCGGCACACTTGTAATTTCACTCGTGTCGTTCAGCCGTCATCGGTAACGGCTGCATCACGGGGACGCAAAGACAGACGAGGGGCGCACATGACCGAGCTGTTCCAGGAATTGCTGGTCGAAGAGGCGGACGAGGAGCTCGGCTGGCAGGAGCGCGCGCTGTGCGCCCAGACCGACCCCGAATCCTTCTTCCCGGAGAAGGGTGGCTCCACCCGCGAGGCCAAGAAGGTCTGCCTCGCCTGCGAGGTCCGCTCCGAATGCCTTGAATATGCCCTCGCCAACGACGAACGCTTCGGCATCTGGGGCGGACTGTCCGAGCGCGAGCGGCGCCGGCTCAAGAAGGCAGCGGTCTGACGTCCAGTGCGACGGCCCGGCCGCCGGGCCACCGATTCTCCCTATATCCCCCTATAGACAACGGTCCGCCTCCGGAGCCCACGTGCCGGAGGCGGACCGCTGTGCACGCGGCGGACGGACGGGGTCGCCGAAGCATTAGTGTGGGGCCGCGTCCGAGGCGCACCGACGCCCTGACCGGCACCCGGCCACGACCCGTGCCGTCGGCCGCGCCGTGTCGCCGTCCGTCGCAGTCCACAGCGCAGCGCTATGCCGGGGGAGGACCCCGATACCCCCGGGGAGGGCCCCTACCTCGATGTCCGTGCACAGTCAGCCGGCCGCCCAGGCCGCGCAAGCCGCCGCCCAATACCACGACGGCACCCCCGAGTTCCCCCGGCACGTCGTCACCGCCGTGATCGTCTCCCACGACGGCGAACGCTGGCTGCCCGACGCGCTCGCCGGCCTGCTCGGCCAGGAACGCCCGCCCCAGCAGATCCTCGGCGCCGACACCGGCAGCGCGGACGGCTCCGCCCGGCTGCTCGGCGAGGCCCTCGGCGACGAGCGGGTGCTCCACCTCGCCCGCCGCTCCGGCTTCGGCACCGCCGTCGCCGAAGCCGTACGCGCCGCGCCCGCCCCCGGCCCCGACGACCTGCCGTACCTGCGCCGCCCCAGCGGCTGGGACCCGGTCAGCCGCACCTGGCGCGACGACGCCTACGACCTGCCGGAACTCCCGCACGGCGAACCCGTCCAGTGGCTGTGGCTGCTGCACGACGACTGCGCGCCCGAACCCGACGCACTCGCCGAACTGCTGCGGGTCGCCGACTCCAGCCCCGCCACCGCCGTCGTCGGCCCCAAGCTGCGGAGCTGGTACGACCGGCGACAGCTCCTCGAAACGGGCGTCAGCATCGCGCGCAGCGGCCGCCGTTGGACCGGCCTGGACCGCCGCGAACAGGACCAGGGACAGCACGACCAGGTACGCCCCGTCCTGTCCGTCTCCAGCGCCGGCATGCTCATCCGGCGCGACGTGTACGAGCAGTTGGGCGGCTTCGACCGGCGGCTGCCGCTGATGCGCGACGACGTCGACCTGTGCTGGCGCGCCCAGGCCGCCGGCCACCAGGTCCTCGTCGCCCCCGACGCGGTCCTGCGGCACGCCGAGGCGTCCGCCCGCGAACGCCGCCCCATCGACTGCGTCGGCCGCTCCACCGCCGGCCCGCACCGCGTCGACAAGGCCGGCGCCGTCTACACCCTCCTGGCCAACACCCGCGGCGCCCTGCTCCCGTACGTCGTCCTGCGCATCGTTCTCGGCACCCTGCTGCGCGTCCTCGCCTACCTCGTCGGCAAGGTCCCCGGCCAGGCCCTCGACGAACTCGCCGGCCTCTTCGGCACCCTGCTGCGCCCCGGCGCGATCCTCGCCGCGCGCAGGAAACGCGGCCGCCCCGCCACGGACGCGAGCGAACTGCGGCCCCTCTTCCCGCCGCCCGGCGCGACCGTACGGGCCACCGTCGAACAGATCGCCGGCAACCTCGCCGGACGCTCCGCCCCCGAAGCCGCCTCCGCCGGACGGCACGGCGCCGTCGAATCCGGACCCGGCGGCGACGACGCCGACTACCTGGAGATCGAACAGTTCGCCCGGCTCAAGCGGATCGCCCGCCGGCCGGCCCCGGTGCTCTTCCTCCTCCTGCTCGTCGTCTCCCTCATCGCCTGCCGCTCCCTGCTCGGCTCCGGCGCGCTCACCGGCGGCGCCCTGCTGCCCGCCCCCGGCAGCCTCGGCGCCCTCTGGTCGAGCTACCTCGACGGCTGGCACGCCACCGGCACCGGCAGCACCGCCTCCGCGCCCCCGTACCTCGCTGTTCTCGCCCTGGTCGCCACCTTCTTCCTCGGCAGCACCTCACTGGCCGTCACCGTCCTGCTGGTGTGCTCCGTACCGCTCGCCGGACTGAGCGCCTACTTCGCCTCCCGGCCGCTGGTCACCTCCCGTCTGCTGCGCGCCTGGGGCAGCGTCGGCTACGCCTTCCTGCCCGCCGTCACCGGCGCCCTCGCCGGCGGCCGCATCGGCACCGCCGTCCTCGCGGTCCTGCTGCCGCTGATGGCGCGGGCCGCCGTCGCCGCCGGCGGCCTGCGGCTGACCCCCGGCACCCGGCCGAGCTGGCGCGCCGCCTGGGCGTACGCGCTGCTGCTCACCTTCACCACCGCCTTCACCCCCGTCGTCTGGCCCGTCGCCGTCCTGCTCGGCCTCGCCCTGCTGGTGCTGCGCGCCCTCGACGGCAACCGCGGCCTGCTCCTGGCGTACGCGCTGCGCTTCCTCGCCGTCGCCGGCACCCCGCTCGTCGTCCTGGCGCCCTGGTCGCTGTCGCTGCTCGCCCACCCGGCCCGCTTCTTCCGGGAGGCCGGCCTGGATCTCGGCGCGGGACCGGCCTCCGTACTGGATCTCGTCGGCATCAGCCCCGGCGGCCCGAAGGCCGTCGGCGGGGTGCTGCTCCTCGGCATCGTCCTGGCCGCGCTGGCCGCCACGCTCCGCGCCGACCGGCAGCTCGCGATCCGTACGTCCTGGGCCGTGGCCGTCACCGGCCTGCTGTTCGCCGTACTGGCCAACCGCTCCGCCTGGGCCGGGCCCGCCGCCCTCGTCTACGGGCTCGCGCTGCTGTGCGCCGCCGCCGTCGGCGCCGAAGGCATCCGCTCCCGTATGGAGACCCTCGGCTTCGGCTGGAAGCAGCCGGCCGCCGTCCTGATCGCGCTCTCGGCGCTGCTCGCCCCGCTGTACGCGGCGGTGAGCTGGATGATCACCGGCGCGGCGGGGCCGCTGGAGCGCCGTGACCCGGTGCAGGTCCCCGCGTTCGTCGCCGAGGACACCGGCTCCGTCGACCAGGCCCGCACCCTCGTCCTCGACGGCGACGCCGGACACGTCGCGTACACCCTGGTACGCGGCTCCGGCGCGCGCCTCGGGGACGCCGACATCGCGGCGGAGACCGGCGAGGACAAGCGGCTCGGCGGCATCGTCGCCCATCTCGTCGCCGGGTCCGGCGCCGACCAGGCCAACCAGCTCGGCGGCTACGCCGTCCGCTACCTCCTGGTCCGCGACGGCGCGCCCCGCGACATGGGCCGCGTCCTGGACGCCACCCCGGGCCTGACCCGGCTCAGCCAGGACGACGGCAGCGCCCTGTGGCGCGTCGACCGGCGCGTCTCGCGCGTCGCGATCGTGCCGGGGGAGGCCAAGGACGGCACGCGCGCGGGCCGCGCCGCCGCACCGGTCCCGGTCCCGGCCGGGCCCGTCGCGGCCCACACCGACCTGCCCAACGGCGCCGACGGCCGGGTGCTGCGCGTCGCCGACACCGCCGACGCGGGCTGGCAGGCCACCCTCGACGGCAAGCCGCTGAAGCCGGTCACGGTCGACGGCTGGGCGCAGGGCTTCGAACTGCCCGCGTCCGGCGGCCGCCTGGACCTGACCCACGACGACCCCGTGGGCCACACCGCGTGGTTGTGGGCCCAGGGCCTGCTCGCCGTGGTCCTGGTGGTACTCGCCCTGCCGGGCCGCCGCCGGGAGATCGACGACGACCTGCCCGAGGACGGCGCGGCCGCGCTGTCCGCACCGGCCGCCGCGGGCGAGGGCCGCCGGGCCCGGCGGCTGCGGGCCGCACAGGCGTCCGGCGCCCCCGAAGGCGGCGCGGACCCGGGCGTTCCGGGTCCGCGGTCCGGCGACGATCCGGCGTCCGCCCCGGTGGCGTCTCCCGTCGCCGACCCGATGGCCGCCGGGACAGCCGACCCGTACGCCGCCGTACCGCAGCAGCAGGGCTACGACCAGCAGCAGGGATACGGCCAGCAGATGTACGAGCAGTGGCAGGCGCCGGGGGCGGGCGAGCCGGCGCACGGCGCACCGTACGCGCCGGACGACCCGTACCAGGGCGCGCAGTCGCCGTACGGAGGTGAAGCGGACGCGCAGCCGTACGGGCAGGACCAGTACGGGCAGCAGTACCCGGGCGCCGCTCCCTACGGGACGGACCCCGGCCAGGCCGCCGGCCTGTACCAGCCCGGCGCCTACGCCCCGTACTACGGGCAGCCGTCCCAGCAGCCCCCGCACCAGCAGCCCTACGACGACGGCACGACCTACCCCGGCTCCTACCGCGAGCCCCGCCGTGACGGGAGCGACCAGCAGTGAAGCGCACCATCATGTCCCTGATCGGCGCGGCCGTGGCGCTCGGCGCGGTCACCGGTGTCGCCGCCGTCGCCGCACCGGACGGGCAGCGCGCCACCAAGGCCGAGGGCGCCTCCCGGCGGCCCGTCGAGCGGTCCGCGCTGCTGTGCCCGCCGCCCACCTCGTCGGAGGTCGGCGCCACCACGTACACCGCCTTCACCCCCAAGGGGACGGGCGGCGCGGCGGGCTCCCGGGGCACCGCCGGGCTGCTGCCCGCCCAGACCGCCAAGCTGGACGGCACGGGCGGACAGGCCGGCAAGGGCAAGGAGGGTGGCGAAGGCCGGCCGGGCGCGCAGGCGGCCGGAGCCCCCGTCGCGCCCCTGAAGGAAGCCGGCACACCCGTCACCGCGACCACGGACCGCGCGGACGCGCCCGCCCTCGCCGGGGCCGCCGACGGCGCCCTCGCGCCCGGCTGGACCGTCCAGCAGACCACCAGCGTCGCGGCCGGCAACGGGCGCGGCCTGCTCGGCCTGTCCTGCGCGGCCCCCGACACCGACTTCTGGTTCCCCGGCGTGAGCACCGCCAAGGACCGCCAGGACTACGTCCACCTCACCAACCCCGACGACACCCCGGCCGTCGTCGATCTCGACCTGCGCGGCAAGGACGGCCCGCTGAAGTCCGCCTCCGGCGAGAACATCACCGTGCCGCCCCACTCCTCCCTGCCGGTCCTGCTCGCCACACTGACCGGCACGCCCACCCAGGACGCGGCACTGCACGTGGTCGCCCGCGAGGGCCGGGTCGGCGCCTCCGTTCAGGCCGCCGACGCCAAACTGGGCGGCGACTGGCTGCCCGCGGCGGCCGACCCCGCGCCCGGCGCGGTCCTGCCGGGCATCCCGGCCGACGCCACCTCCGTCCACCTCGTCACCGTCGCCCCGGGCGGGCAGGACGCCGACCTGAAGGTGCAGTTGGCCACCCCGAACGGCCTGATCACCCCGGCCGGACTGGAGACCCTGCACGTCAAGAGCGGAATGACGGCCTCCGCCGACCTCAAGGACCTCACCAAGGGCGAGGCGGGCTCCCTGGTCCTGACCCCGGCGGACGGCTCCGGGGTGCCGGTCGCGGCGGCCCTGCGGGTCACCCGCGGCAAGGGCGACCGGCAGGAGATGGCCTTCATCCCGGCGACCGGGCCGGTCGGGGAGCGGGCCACCGCCGCCGACAACCGGGACAAGGGCAGCACGCTCTCCCTGGTCGCACCGGAGAAGGGCAAGGACGCGAAGGTCACGGTCACCGCGTCGGCGGGCAGCGGGGGCGGTACGCCGGTGTCGAAGACGTACACGGTCAAGGGCGGCAGCACCCTCGCCGTGGACCCGCCCCGCCCCCAGGGCCTCAAGGGCTCCTACGCGCTGACCGTCACCCCGTCGGCGGGCAGCGGCCCGGTCCACGCGGCCCGGACCCTGGCCCTGCCCCAGGGCGGCCTGCCCGCCTTCACCGTGCAGACCCTCCCGGACGACCGGGGAACGGTGGTGGTGCCGACGGCGGGGGAGGACATCTCACTGCTGATGAAGTGAGAGCCTGTGGCATAACCCCGGGCGCCGGGCCGGGGTTGTGCCACAGGCTCTGAGGGGCGGTGGGTGGTCCGCGCGGCGTCAGTCCTGCCCGTACCGCGGGTCGACCGACTCCGGTGCCAGGCCGAGCAGCTCGGCGACCTGCTCGACGACGACCTCGTGGACCAGCAGCGCCCGCTCGTCGCGGTTCTTCGTACGGATCTCCACCGGGCGGCGGTAGACGATCACCCGCTCCCGCTGGTCGCCGGTGGCGGGCAGCAGCCGGCCCAGCGGCACCGTCTCCTCGTCGGCGGCCGGCCCGGCGTCCCCGTCGGGGCCGAACCCCGGCACCTCGACGACCAGGAAGTCGACGTCCGCGAGCTGCGGCCAGCGCCGTTCCAGCCGGTCCCGTGAGTCGTAGACCAGGTCGACGAAGGAATCCGCGCGGCTCACCGAGAGCGGTACCTGGGGCGGGGCGACCGGGCCGCGCATACCGCGGCCGTGCCGGTCGCGCCGGCGCGGGCGGGGCCCTGCCGGGGCGGCGGAGCGCTCGGCGCCGCCGGGCGCGGCGGGGGCGCCGCCCGTGCCGGCCGGGGCGGGGGTCCCTCCGGCGCCGGCCGGAGGAGGTACGGGGCTGTCCATCAGAACCGAGCGTAACCGTCCGGGGGCGGGCGGCGCGGGAGAGCGGCGGAACCGATGCCATGTCGTCGAGTGACCGGTCGTAGGCTCGTCGCGTCCGTTCGCTGCCATGCGTCAGACCATGAAGGGCATGGGGAATGACATGAAATGTACAGAGTCGTGACAGGTTTTGATGCACTGCGCCGTCCGGCCCAGTGCTCCCCGCGCGGTCCGGTCCGAGCGCCCGCAGGTCAGGCGCACCGGACGAACCAGGACGACACGGTTGGGTGAGGTCGTGGAGAGTCATCGCGGCCCGCTCAAGAGTGCGGTACCGTCCAACGTCGTGAGCCCTGTACGTCGCTGTTCGCGCACTGCGTGCGGCCGCCCCGCCGTCGCAACGCTGACGTACGTCTACGCGGATTCGACCGCCGTGCTCGGACCGCTCGCCACCTACGCCGAGCCCCACTGCTACGACCTGTGCGCCGAGCACTCCGAGCGGCTGACCGCGCCGCGCGGCTGGGAAGTCGTGCGCCTGGCCACCGACACCGGCCCGGCCCGGCCCAGCGGCGACGACCTCGAAGCACTCGCCAACGCGGTGCGCGAGGCGGCCCGCCCCCAGGAGCGCGCGGCGGGCGGCGGCACCGGCCCACAGGTCAGCGGGCCGAACGGGCGCGATGCCCACCCCATGGAGGTCGCCCGCCGGGGCCACCTGCGAGTTCTGCGGTCGCCGGACTCCTGAGGACGGCCGACCGGGACTGCCGGTGCGATTGCCGGTCCGCTGGGGACGGCCGGACACGGCCGGTGTGATCGCCGGTCTTCCGGGGACGACAGGACGCTCCGGTGATGCCGTCACCGGACTCCTGAGGACGCGTGACGCGGGCGAACCCGCCCCGCCCGCTGCCGATCACTTTCGTCCGCGGCATTGACGCCACCTCGGCGCGGACACCACCATGCCTCCACTCCCGAATGATCCGCTTCCGTATGGCGGAAGTGACGGGGGAGCTGCCCACCGGGAGGCCGAGTGTTCGTCCAGCAGCGTGAGCCCGTAGCCGATTCGCTCGCCCTGTCCGCGCTCGTCGCCGCCCTCCCGCTGGTCACCGTCCTCGTCCTGCTCGGCGCCGTACGGATGCGCGCCCACCGCGCCGGGCTCACCGGCCTCGCCGTCGCCCTCGCCACCGCCTGCCTCGGCTACGGCATGCCCGCCGGGCAGGCCCTGTCCGCCGCGGCGCAGGGCGCGCTCTTCGGCCTGTTCCCCATCCTGTGGATCGTCGTCAACGCCCTCTGGGTGTACCGGATGACGGTCCGCACCCGCCACTTCGACGTCCTGCGCCGCTCCTTCTCCGGGCTCTCCGCCGACCCCCGCGTCCAGGCCCTGGTCATCGCCTTCTGCTTCGGGGCGCTGCTCGAAGCGCTCGCCGGGTTCGGGGCGCCCGTCGCGATCAGCGCGGTGATGCTGGTCGCGCTCGGCTTCACCCCGGTACGGGCCGCCGTCGTCGCGCTCGTCGCCAACACCGCGCCGGTCGCCTTCGGCGCCATGGGCACCCCCGTGGTCACTCTCGCCCAGGTCACCGGCCTGCCGCTGGACACCGTCGCCCCGGTCGTCGGCCGCCAGACCCCGCTGCTCGCCCTCGTCGTACCGCTGCTGCTGGTGTTCCTGGTCGACGGCCGGCGCGGCCTGCGGGAGACCTGGGCGCCCGCGCTCGCCTGCGGACTGGCCTTCGCCGCCGTGCAGTTCGCGGCGGCCAACCACGTGTCCGCGCAGCTCGCCGACATCGGCGCGGCCCTCGCGGGAGCCGCCGCGCTCGTCGCCGTGCCCGGCGCCCGCCGGCCCGCCTCCGCACCGGTGCGGGCCGCCGTGCTGACCGGTGTCCGCAGCGAGGACCTGGACGTCCGCGACTCCCGCGCCGACGTCGTGCGGGCCTACGCGCCGTACGCCCTCATCGTCGCCGTCTTCTCCCTCGCCCAGATCCCGCCCGCCAAGGACCTCCTCGACCGCGCGACCCGCACCTTCGACTGGCCCTTCCTGGACGTCGCGGGCCCCGACGGCCGCCCGGTCGGCGCCAACGTCTTCTCGCTGCCGCTGCTCGCCACCGGCGGGACGCTGGTGCTGCTGGCCGGCGTCCTGACCGCCGCCGTGCTCGGCGTACGGGCCGCCACCGCCGTACGCGAATGGGCCGCGACCGTACGCGAACTGCGCGCGGCGATCCTGACCGTCACCTCCGTCCTGGCCCTCGCCTACGTCATGAACCTCTCCGGACAGGCCGCCACCATCGGCTACTTCGTCGCCGCCGCCGGCGCCGGACTGGCCTTCCTCTCACCCGTCCTCGGCTGGTTCGGCGTCGCCGTCACCGGCTCCGACACCTCCGCCAACGCCCTCTTCGGCGCCCTCCAGGTGACCGCCGCCCGGCAGTCCGGCCTCTCACCCGTCCTGCTCGCCGCCGCCAACAGCTCCGGCGGCGTACTCGGCAAGATGATCTCCCCGCAGAACCTGGCGATCGCCTGCGCCGCGGTCGGACTGGCCGGACGCGAGGGTGACCTGCTGCGCAAGGTGCTGCCGTGGAGCCTGGGGCTACTGCTGGTGATGTGCCTGATCGTGGTGGGGCAGAGCACGGCGGTGCTGGGGTGGATGCTGCCGTAGGGGACCGGCCGCCCGGGTCCCGCGGCGGGCTCGGAGCACCGCGGCGTCCCCGCGATTGACCACGGCTGGTCCGGGACACAAGAGGCCCCGGGCTGCCGGGCCCCGCACGAACCAGCCTCCCTCCGGCCGCGTACGGGTAGGTTTGGGACCCCGTCATGACATCAGGAGGGCTGGCTGTGACTGATCTGTCGCAGATCGTGAAGGCGTACGACGTGCGCGGTGTGGTCCCCGACCAGTGGGACGAGGCGCTGGCCGAGCTGTTCGGCGCGGCCTTCGTCCAGGTCACCGGAGCGGACGCGATCGTGACCGGGCACGACATGCGGCCCTCCTCACCCGGCCTGTCCCGGGCCTTCGCCCGCGGCGCCGCGGCGCGCGGCGCGGACGTCACCGAGATCGGGCTGTGCTCGACCGACCAGCTCTACTACGCCAGCGGCGCGCTGGACCTGCCCGGCGCGATGTTCACCGCCTCGCACAACCCCGCGCAGTACAACGGCATCAAGATGTGCCGGGCGGGCGCCGCCCCGGTCGGCCAGGACACCGGCCTCGCCGAGATCCGCGCGCTCGTCGAACAGTGGCGCGACGGCGACGGTCCGGAGCCCGCGGCCACCCCCGGCACCATCACAGAGCGCGACGTCCTCGGTGACTACGCGGCCCACCTGCGCCGCCTCGTCGACCTCTCCGGCATCCGCCGCCTGAAGGTCGTGGTGGACGCCGGCAACGGCATGGGCGGCCATACCGTCCCCACCGTCTTCGAGGGCCTGCCCATCGACCTGGACGCCCTGTACTTCGAACTCGACGGCACCTTCCCGAACCACGAGGCCAACCCCCTGGACCCGGCGAACATCGTCGACCTCCAGGCACGGGTCCGCGAGGTCGGCGCCGACCTCGGCCTGGCCTTCGACGGTGACGCGGACCGCTGCTTCGTCGTCGACGGCAACGGCGACCCGGTCTCCCCGTCCGCGATCACCGCCCTGGTCGCCGCCCGCGAACTGGCCAAGCACCCCGGCGGCACGGTCATCCACAACTGCATCACCTCCTGGTCCGTCCCGGAGGTCGTCAAGGAGAACGGCGGCACGCCCGTACGCACCCGCGTCGGCCACTCGTTCATCAAGGGCGAGATGGCCACGACCGGCGCCATCTTCGGCGGCGAGCACTCCGCCCACTACTACTTCCGCGACTTCTGGAACGCCGACACCGGCATGCTCGCCGCCCTGCACGTCCTGGCGGCGCTCGGCGGCCAGGACGGCCCGCTGTCCGAACTGGTCGCCCAGTACGACCGGTACGCCGCCTCCGGCGAGATCAACAGCACCGTCGACGACCAGACGGACCGCCTCGCCGCCGTCAGGACCGCGTACGCGGGCCACGAGGGCACCGAACTGGACGAGCTGGACGGCCTGACGGTCACCACCGCCGACTGGTGGTTCAACCTCCGCCCCTCCAACACCGAACCCCTCCTCCGCCTGAACGTCGAGGCCCGGGACCGGGAGACGGTCGAGCGGGTACGGGACGAGGTGCTGGAAATCGTCCGGGCCTGAGGACGAGGCCGAAAGCCCGGGCCCCCAAGGCTGCGAGGCCGGGGCGCGGGCCGGAGGGGCTGCGAGTCCGGGGGCCGGGGCGGCCGGAAGGGCTGCGGGGCCGGGGCGGGGGCCGTTCGGCTGACATGGGCTGAGGTGGGCTGAAGTGGGCCGAGACGGGCCGAGGCGGTGGCCGGGAGCTGCCGGCGAGGGCCTGACCGCTCGGGAGCCGGACGGCCCCGGGCGGCGCCGGGCGGGTGCGCCGCCACCGTCCCGCCCGCCCCGGCCACCTGCGGCGCGTCCCGGCACCCCGCCCCGGCGGTACGCTGGCAGTGCCGTATTCACGCCGAAGGAGAAGCCCCCATGCCGGTCGACGCCAGCCTGATCGAGATCCTCGCCTGCCCGGCGTGCCACGCCCCGCTGGCGGACCGGTCGGACGCCGACCCTGCCGAGCTGCGATGCACCGGCACCGAATGCGGCCTCGCCTACCCCGTCCGCGACGGCATCCCCGTACTCCTGGTGGACGAGGCACGCCGCCCCGCCTGACCCGGGCGACGGAGCCGTCCGGACCCCACCCCGCCCGTACCGGCGATCGGAGGCAGCGCACACCATGCTCGACGAGTCCCTTCTGGACGCACCCGAAGCGCTGGCCGGCGCCGACCGCTACGGACTGCTGCGCGGCGTCGCCGAATCCGGGGCACGGGTACGCACCGCGGCCCGTAACGCCGCCGAGTCCGGCATCGTCGACCTGCGGCCCGACGGCCGGCCCCGCACCGTCCTCGTGGCGGGCCCCGGACCGGCCGCCGCCTGCGTCGCCGACCTCTTCGCCGCCCTCGGCGGCGGCAACTGCCCGGTCACCCTCATCCGGCCCACCGGCGTCGCCGCGCGCCCCGGCGCACTGCGCTGGGCCCTGCCCGGCTGGTCCGGCCCGCTGGACCTGCTCCTGATCGCCGGTCCGGACGGCACCGACCCCGGCCTCGCGCAGCTCGTCGAACAGGCGTACCGCCGCGGCTGCTCCGTCGTCGCCGTCACCCCGGCGGGCGGCCCGCTCGCCGACGCCGTCGTCCAGGCCCGCGGCCTCACCGTCCCGCTGGCCACCACCCCGTACGACGCCGAGTTCGACGTGGCGGGCGCGCCGCCCGCCGCACCCGGCACCCTCTGGTCGCTGCTCACCCCGCTGCTCGCGCTCGCCGACCGGATCGGCCTGCTCAGCGCCACGTCCGACCTGCTCGCCCAGCTCGCCGACCGCCTCGACCAGGTCGCCGAACGCTGCGGCCCCGCCATCGAGACGTACTCCAACCCCGCCAAGACGCTCGCCGCCGAACTCGCCGACGCGCTCCCGCTGATCTGGACCGAGGACCTCGTCGCCGGAGCCGTCGGCCGGCACTTCGCGACCGTACTGGCCGGACTCGCCGGCCGCCCCGCGCTCGCCGGCGAACTGCCCGAGACCATGACCACGCACGGCGCGCTGCTCGCCGGCCCGTTCGCGGCCGGCGCCGACCCGGACGACTTCTTCCGCGACCGCGTCGAACAGCCCACCGCCCTGCACGCCCGGGTGGTCCTGCTCCGCGAGGAACCCCCCGGCCCGCACTCCGCCGCGCCCGCCGCCCGCGAACTGGCGCTGGAGCACGACACCCCGGTCAGCGAACTGGAACCGGCCGGCGGCAGCGCCCTGGAGAGGGCCGCCGAACTTCTCGCCGTCACGGATTTCGCCGCCGTTTACCTGGCGCTCGCCGACACCGAGGGAGTATGAGGACCCGGCCGCCGGACGTACGGGAAGCCTGAGCGCCACCCGCGAACAGGGAAAGTACGCGCATCCGGCGCCCACCCGGCCGGCAACCCCGCGCCCCGGGCCCGGAGTCGGCCCGGGCCCCGGCCACCCGTCGGCGACACGGCGTCGCCCGTACGGCCGCCCCGGCCGGGCTTCCCGAACGAAGCCGAGCCGCCCGAACGAAGACGAAGAATCAGGAAGCCCGTCACATGGACCGCCTCACGAACACCGTGCGCCCCTACGCCTGGGGCTCCACCACCGCCATCCCGGAACTCCTCGGCACCGAGCCGACCGGCGAACCCCAGGCCGAGATGTGGATGGGCGCCCACCCCGGCGCCCCCTCCCGCACCGACCGCGGCACCGGCCCGGTGTCGCTGGCCGACGTCATAGCCGCCGACCCGGAAGGCGAACTCGGTCCCGACGCGGTACGCGCCTTCGGCCCCCGGCTGCCCTTCCTGCTCAAACTGCTCGCCGCCGGCTCCCCGCTCTCCCTCCAGGTCCACCCCGACCTGGCCCAGGCCCAGAAGGGCTACGCGGACGAGGAGCGGCGCGGCGTCCCCGCCGACGCGGCGCACCGCAACTACAAGGACGCCAACCACAAGCCCGAACTGATCTGCGCCCTCACCCCCTTCGAAGGGCTCTGCGGCTTCCGGCACCCGGCCGAGGCCGCCACCCTCCTCGAAGGTCTCGGCGTGGGCGCCCTCAAGCCGTACGCCGACATCCTGCGCGCCGCCCCGGAGGACGCCGCGCTGCGCGAGGTCCTGACCGCCGTACTGCGCGCCGACCGGGACGAGACGGCCGAAACCGTCGAGCAGGCCGCGGCCGCCGCCCAGCGGCTGGCCGGCGAAGGCGGCCCGCACGCCGACTCCTACGCCGCGTACGCCGCCATCGCCCACCACTACCCGGGCGACCCGGGCGTGCTCGCGGCCATGCTCCTCAACCACGTACGGCTACAGCCCGGCGAAGCGCTCTTCCTGGGCGCCGGCATCCCGCACGCCTACCTCAGCGGCCTCGGCGTGGAACTGATGGCCAACTCCGACAACGTGCTGCGCTGCGGCCTGACCCCCAAGCACGTGGACATCCCCGAACTCCTGCGCGTCGTCCGCTTCGAGCCCCGCGACGCGGGGGTGCTGCGGCCGGAGGAGGCCACGGCGGCGGGCGAAGAGGTCTACGAGACCCCGACCGACGAGTTCCGGCTCTCCCGCTTCGTCCTGGCTCCCGGCGGCGCGCCCCGCACGCTCGACGACCGCACCCCGCAGATCCTGCTGTGCACGGCAGGAACGGTTGCTCTCCGTGCGTGCGGGGCTGGGGCGGATGGTGGTGCCGGGGCGGGCTTCGGGGCGGGTTCGGGAGTTGGGGCGGGTTCGGGAGTTGGGGCTGCGGCCGGGGCGGACAGCGGTTCCGGCTCCGGTTCCGGCTTCGGCTCTTGTACGGAACTGGTGCTCTCGCCGGGCGAGTCGGCCTACGTACCGGCCGGGGAGCGGGTGGAACTGTCGGGGGAGGGCACGGTCTTCCGGGCGACGGTGGCGGTCTGACGGGCGGCAGTGGCGGTCTGATGGTTGAGGGGATCTGCGACTGAGGGGCCCACGGCTGGGAGGCCTGCGGCTGAGGGAGGCCTGCGAGGGCCTGCCGGCGGGCTGTGGGCGGGCCGAGGGCGGGCCGAGGGCGGCCTGCTCACAGGGCCGGCGGGTCGATCCAGGCCGTCCCGCGTCCCGGTCGGCGGTCCCCGTGCGCGCCCCGGCGGGCGGGCTGCAACAATGACCCGCCTAAAGGGTTCGTAAAGAGCCCACGGAGCGGCCTCGGAGCAGGCTGCGCACCGCAGCCGGTCGACGGAAGGGAAATGCGCCACCCATGAGTGCATCAGGCGGTACCAAGGCGATCGTCGCGGCGCTGGGCGCCAACCTGGCCATCGCGGCGGCGAAGTTCGTGGCCTTCGCCTTCAGCGGATCGTCCTCGATGCTGGCCGAAGGCGTCCACTCCATCGCCGACTCCGGCAACCAGGGACTCCTGCTCCTCGGCGGCAAGAAGGCCAAGCGCGCCGCCACCGAGGAACACCCCTTCGGCTACGGCCGCGAGCGCTACATCTACGGCTTCCTCGTCTCCATCGTCCTGTTCACCGTCGGCGGCGTCTTCGCCCTGTACGAGGGCTACGAGAAGATCCACGACCCGCACGAACTGGAGCACTGGTACTGGCCCGTCGGCGTCCTCGTCTTCGCGATCATCGCCGAGAGCTTCTCCTTCCGTACGGCCATCAAGGAGTCCAACGAGCTGCGCGGCAAGCAGAGCTGGCCCCAGTTCATCCGCCGCGCCAAGGCCCCGGAACTCCCCGTCGTCCTCCTGGAGGACTTCGGCGCGCTGGTCGGCCTGGTGCTCGCGCTCGGCGGTGTCTGCCTCACCCTCGCCACCGGCAACGGCGTGTGGGACGGCATCGGCACGATGTGCATCGGCGCCCTCCTCGTCCTGATCGCCCTGGTCCTCGCCGGCGAGACGAAGTCGCTGCTGCTGGGCGAGGCCGCCGGTCCCGATCAGGTCGCCAAGATTCGCGAGGCCGTGGTCGACGGCGACACCGTCACTCGCGTCATCCACATGCGCACCCTCCACCTCGGCCCGGAGGAACTCCTCGTCGCCGCCAAGGTCGCGGTCCGGCACGACGACAGCGCCAAGGAGGTCGCCGACGCGATCAACGCCGCCGAGGAGCGCATCCGCGCGGCCGTCCCGATCGCCCGCGTGATCTACCTGGAACCGGACATCTACCACGAGTCCGCCGCCGCGGCGGGTGACAACCCGGCCAAGACACCGGGCGGCGCCTGACCGAGCCGGGGCAAGGCGGTCCGGGAACCGGCTCGGCAACCGGACTGGGAGCCGGGCAGGGGGCCGGGCCGGGAGCTGGGCCGGGGCCCGGCCGGGGTGGGGCCCCGGGGGCCGTCCGGGGCCGTTCCCGAGCGGGTTGTGGTCGTCCCGGGGGTCGTCCGGGATCGTTCCCGAGCGGGTTGTGGTCGTCCCGGGGGTCGTCCGGGATCGTTCCCGAGCGGGTTGTGGTCGTCCCGGGGGTCGTCCGGGATCGTTCCCGAG
>NZ_JBIRFL010000025.1:0-8634 GCF_044327445.1 Streptomyces sp. NPDC018045 | reverse complement strand
AGCGGGTTGTGGTCGCTCAGGGGCCGTCCGGGACCGTTCCCCAGCCGACCGTGGTCGCCCCGGGAGCCGGTCCGTGGCTGCCCCCCCGGAGCCGACCCATCGCTGCCCCTGGGCGGCAGACATTCTCGTACGGGCAGGGGCCCCGCACCTGAAGTGGTGCGGGGCCCTGTGCCGTCTTCCGACTCCCAGCCGCTTCGGCCACCTGCCACCTGCCGACTGCCCGGCTACCCGGTTACTCGCCTGTCGGCTACCCGACCTCGCTCAGCACCCGCAGGATCGCCGTCTCGTCCGGCGCGTTCCGCAGCCGCGCCCGGAAGTCCGCGTCCATCAGCTTCCGGGACAGCAGCGCCAGGATGCGCAGGTGCTCGTCACCGGCGGCGGCTTCCGGTACGGAAATCATGAACACCAGCTTGGCGCGCGTACCGTCCAGCGAGTCCCAGTCGATGCCCTCGGTGGAACGCGCGAAGCCGACGACGGGGGCGGTCACCGCGTCCGTCTTGGCGTGCGGGATCGCGATCTCCTCGCCGAGGCCGGTGGTGCCCTGCGCCTCGCGCGCCAGCGCCACCCGGACCAGCTCCTCCACGTCCGCCACCTTGCCGGTACGGGCCGCGAGTTCCGCCATCTCGCGGATCGCGGCCTCCTTGCCGTCAGCGGCCAGCCGCACCTTCACGGTCTCCCGCGACAGATACCCGGAAAGCACCTCACCCCCCGGCTCGCCACCCCCTGCCTCCACGCCGCCCGACTCCGTACCCTCCAGCTCTGCGCCGTCCGGTTCCGCGCCCTTTGACTCCGCGCCCTTCGGCAACGCGCCCTTCGGCTCCGTGCCCCTCGTCTCCTTGCCCCTTGGCTCCGAACCCCTTGGCTCCGAACCCCTCGGCTCCGCGCCGAGCGCGCCTCCAGCCGGTGCCTCTCCACCCGAAGTGCCCGCACCCGACGAACCCTGGTAACCCGACGAGCCCTGGTCCGGCACATCCGAGGTGCCCTCACCCGGCACATCCGGTGAGCCTCCACCCGACGTGCCCGGTGAGCCTCCATCCGACGTGCTTGACGTGCCTACACCCGGCACAACCCCACCAGGCGCCTCTCCACCAGTCACCTCACCGGCCCCGGCACCCTCGACCAAACCACTCTCACCCCTGGCACTCCCAGCAACCCGGGCCACAGTGCTCCCAGCCCCGGCCCCGGCGCTTCCACCTCCGGCACCTCCGCCCTCGGCATTCCCGACCCCGGCACCTCCGCCCTCGGCATTCCCGACCCCGGCACCTCCGCCTCCGGCACTCCCGGCCGCCGCGACCCCGGCCGCACCAACCGCCATGCCCCCGGTAGCCCCAGTCACCACACCTTCATCAGCCATGGCCCCAGCCGCCCCAGCCGCCCCAGCCGCCGCGGCCACACCGACCCCAGCCGCCCCGACCCCGGCCGGCACCGGCCCGGAACCCGTCCCCAGCCCTGATGCCGGATCCGCCCCGATCTCCCCAGCCGCCGTACGCCCCTCAGCCGCCGCGCGCTCCTTCTGCCGCGCCGATACGTCCACCAGCGCGACCGTCACCAGTGCCGTCACGACCGCCCCGGCCGCCACGGCCACGAAGAACATCGGCACCCCGCCGACCGCACCGAGGATCGCCACGATCGGACCGCCGTGCGGCACCGCGTCCGTCACCCCGGCCATGCCGGCCACCGCGCCGGCGACCGCGCCGCCCAGCATGTTCGCCGGGATGACCTGCGCGGGCCGTGCCGCCGCGAACGGGATCGCGCCCTCCGATATGCCGAACAGACCCATGAAGAGCGCCGCCATGCCGGTCTCCCGCTCCTGGTCGGAGTACAGGCGGCGGCGGATCAGCGTGGCCAGGCCCTGGCCGAGCGGCATCACCGGGATCGCGGCGGCGCACATGCCCATGACGGTCTGGTTGCCGGTCGCGATCAGCCCCGTACCGAAGAGGAACGCCGTCTTGTTGACCGGCCCGCCCATGTCGAACGCGATCATCAGGCCGAGGACCGCGCCGAGCGCGATCGCGCTGGTGCCGGTCATCCCGCTGAGCCAGTCCGTCAGGTGCGTGAAGACCCACGAGATCGGCTTGCCGAGGACGTAGATGAAGAACAGCCCGAGCACCGCCGTCGCGACGATCGGGATCACGATGATCGGCATGATCGGCCGTACGAACCGGGGGACCCGGACCTTCTTGATCCCCAGGACCAGGTACCCGGCCAGGAAGCCCGTGACGATCGCCCCGATGAACCCGGCGCCCGCCTCGGAGCCGTACAGCTCGCCGGTGTTGGCTATCCAGCCGCTGATCATGCCCGGCACCAGCGCGGGCCGGTCCCCGATCGCGTACGCGATGTAGCCGGAGAGGATCGGCACCATGAGCTGGAACCCGATGGTGCCGATGTCGTTGACATGTGCCCAGAAGGTGCCCTCCGGGATGACCAGCCCCTTCGGCGTCGCCTGCCCGCCGACCGCCAGGGACAGCGCCAGCAGCAGACCGCCGACCACGACGAACGGGATCATGTAGCTGACACCGTTCATCAGCGCCTTGTACGCGAGGCCGCGCTCCTTCCCCCCGGAGCCACCGGCCCCCACGCCTCCTCCGGACCGCGCTCCCGACCGGCCGCTCCCGCCGGACCGCGCACCGGCCGTACCCGCGACGCCCGAACGGCCTCCGGCTCCACCGCCGGCCTCAGCCCCTGACCCAGTCCCGGCCCCTGCCCCGTCCGTCCCGTACACCGGCGCGCTCCGCACCCGCTCGATCAGCTCCTCGGGATGGCGGATGCCCTCGGCCACGCCCACCACCAGCAGCCTCTTGCCGACGAAGCGGGCCGGGTCGACGTCCTTGTCCGCGGCGATGATGACGCCGTCAGCACGGCTGACATCGTTGTCGGACAGGACGTTCTCGACGCCGATCGACCCCTGCGTCTCCACCTTCATCTCATGGCCGAGCGACTCGGCGGCCTGGGTCAGCTTCTCGGCGGCCATGTACGTGTGGGCTATGCCGGTCGGGCAGGCGGTCACTGCGAGCAATTTCAGACCTTGCCCGCTCCTCCCCGCGCCCTTGGGGGGATCAGCCGGACTGGTGGTCACGTGGTTCTCCTAACGGACGTGCGCGCGAGGTGACGTGCGAGTGTCCTCGCGCTCCCCGCATCCTGCAATACGGAGGGGCGGGCGCACAGTGCCCAACGCCACTCCACGTCGAAACGGAAGCCCGCAGCCCCCGTCCACGCGCCCACCACCTGCACCACCACCCCTGCCACCGGCGCCCCCGCCCGGCCCGCCGGCCCGCCGGCACCGGCGGCCGCTCGTAGTTTCCTAGGGCGGGCTGGGGTTCCCGGGGGCGATCGGTGTAGATTCGTGACCAGTGCCAGACGTCGCTGCTGATGGCGGTCGGGCGGTCCGCCCCGCGGGCCGGCCGAGGGAGAGAGGGCCTCCGACGGACTGCGCTGCGGCCAGGGGAGAGGTGTGTCCGCCCACGCGGAACCGCCCGTACGGTATGCCGTCCCGGACGGTATGTCGCTCATGCGATACGACCGCCCGCGCACGACTCCGGGCGGCGACGACCCCACCTGCCCGCGCCGCAGACTGCCAGCCAACCACCCTCGACCACGGGAGCAACCCGAATGTCGACCGCAGCCAACAGCCAGGACTTCAAGGTCGCCGACCTGTCCCTCGCCGCCTTCGGGCGCAAGGAGATCACCCTCGCCGAGCACGAGATGCCCGGCCTGATGGCGATCCGCAAGGAGTACGCCGCCGCCCAGCCGCTGGCCGGCGCCCGCGTCACCGGCTCGCTGCACATGACCGTGCAGACCGCCGTGCTGATCGAGACCCTCACCGCTCTCGGCGCCGAGGTCCGCTGGGCCTCCTGCAACATCTTCTCCACCCAGGACCACGCCGCGGCCGCCATCGCGGTCGGCCCGAACGGCACCCCCGAGAACCCGCAGGGCGTCCCGGTCTTCGCCTGGAAGGGCGAGACGCTCGAAGAGTACTGGTGGTGCACGGAGCAGGCGCTGACCTGGCCGAACTCGCCCACCGGCGGCCCGAACATGATCCTGGACGACGGCGGCGACGCCACGCTCCTGGTCCACAAGGGCGTCGAGTACGAGAAGGACGGCAAGGCCCCCGCCGTCGAGACCGCGGAGAACGACGAGCACCGCGCGATCCTGGAGCTCCTCAACCGCACCCTCGCCGAGAACCCGCAGAAGTGGACCAAGCTGGCGTCGGAGATCCGCGGCGTCACCGAGGAGACCACCACCGGCGTGCACCGCCTGTACGAGATGCAGCGCGACGGCGTGCTGCTCTTCCCGGCGATCAACGTGAACGACGCCGTGACCAAGTCGAAGTTCGACAACAAGTACGGCTGCCGCCACTCCCTGATCGACGGCATCAACCGCGCCACCGACACCCTCATCGGCGGCAAGACCGCCGTCGTCTGCGGCTACGGCGACGTCGGCAAGGGCTGCGCCGAGTCGCTGCGCGGCCAGGGCGCCCGCGTCATCATCACCGAGATCGACCCGATCTGCGCGCTGCAGGCCGCGATGGACGGCTACCAGGTCACCACCCTGGACGACGTCGTCGAGACCGCCGACATCTTCGTCACCACGACGGGCAACAAGGACATCATCATGGCCTCCGACATGGCCAAGATGAAGCACCAGGCGATCGTCGGCAACATCGGCCACTTCGACAACGAGATCGACATGGCCGGCCTCGCCGCCATCGACGGCATCGTCAAGGACGAGGTCAAGCCGCAGGTCCACACCTGGACCTTCCCCGACGGCAAGGTCCTGATCGTGCTGTCCGAGGGCCGCCTGCTCAACCTCGGCAACGCGACCGGCCACCCCTCCTTCGTGATGTCCAACTCCTTCGCGGACCAGACCCTGGCCCAGATCGAGCTGTTCACCAAGCCGGAGGAGTACCCGACCGACGTCTACGTGCTGCCCAAGCACCTGGACGAGAAGGTCGCCCGCCTCCACCTCGACGCCCTCGGCGTCAAGCTGACGACCCTCCGCCCCGAGCAGGCCGCCTACATCGGCGTCACGGTCGAGGGCCCCTACAAGTCCGACCACTACCGCTACTGATCCCCGCGCCCCCGGTGCCCGCCCCGCCACCGCGCACCTCGGGCACCACCACCGGCAGCCGGTGATCCAGGCCCCCGCCCAGCACCACGGCGGGGGCCTGACCCGTACCACCGGACCCGACCAAGGACCCCCATGCCCCGCGGCCGTTACTCCCTGCACGACCCGCACGATCACACCCCCCTCGGCGAAGAACACTTCCACTGCGCCCCCGGCCCCTCCGGCTGGCGCTACGTCTCCCAGCTCACCACCCCCTCCGGAGACCACGCGGGCTCCGTCGACCTCACCCTCGACGACCTCGGCCGCCCCATCCGTCTGGAACTCCACGCCGGCGGCTGGCAGGTACGCGGCGCCGCCCTGGAAGGCGTCACCTGGGTCCGTACCGACCCGTCCGGCGCGCACGCCACCGAAGGCAATGTCCCCGCCCATGCCTTCACCGGCGCGTCCCCCGCCTTTCTCATCGCCACCGCCCGGCTGCTGCGCCCCGCCCCCGGCGCCGGAGCCGTCCGCACCCGCCTGGTGGCCTTCACACCCCCCGTCCTCGCACCCCGCACGCTCGACCAGTCCTGGGCCTTGGTGAAAAGGACAGCACACCCCACTGACAACGGCCCGCTGACCGCGGACGAATACCAGGTCAACGACCTGGAGACCGGTGAACAGCACGCCGTCCACCTCGCCGGCGACGTCGTCCTGTCGGCCCCCGGCATCGAACTCGAAGACCTGGAAACCCCGCCCTCGACCTTCACCTGACCCGACCGCGCCCACCGGTGACCCGACCGCGCCCATCGGCACCGCACGCGCTTCTCACCCCGGCGGCGTGAACCCCCGACGCCGCTCCCGGCCACCCTCCGCCCCGCTCTCGGCCCCGGGCTCCACGGCCTCCCCGACCCCGCCCGGCGCCTCGCCGCCACTGCCGCTGCCGACTCGGGCTCCGCCGCCGGCCACGCTCCCGCCCGTCGCCTCGTCCGCTCCCACGGCGTCCGCCCCGCGCTGTCCCGCCGCCGGTATCGCGTACGACGTCTCCTCGCGCGCAGGCCCCGACTCAGCCGCATTCACCGAAGAATCCCAAGCCCCCGCCGCTCCGCCCGGCCCACCCGCTCCGCTCGCGTACACCGCACCCCCGTACGCGGCACCTCCGTACGCACCACCCGCATACGCCCCTCCATACGTGCCCCCCTGACCGGCCGCCACCGGCCCCGGAGCCCCCAACGGCGCTCCGAACGCCCGCTGCGCCTCCCGCGCCTGCCGCTCACCCATCACCGCGGCCAGATACACCGCCGGATACATCCCCGCCGGCACCGACGCCCCGGTCCAGCCGCACAGATCCGCCGCCAGCCGAGCCCCCATCGCCGCGCCGACCTGCGGATCGAGCTGCCGTATTCGGCTCAGGTACTGGCGCACCGTCAACCACCAGCCGTCCGGGACCCGCGACAGGTCCAGCGCGCCGAGTTCCGCCGCCAGCCAGGGCGGCGGGGGCGGCAGCACCGGCAGCCCGCGCGGGGTGGGTATCCGCTCCCGTACGACGACCGTGCCCGCGAACACGTCCCCCAGCCGCCGCCCCCTGACCGAGACCAGCGACGCGATGCACGCCACCACACCCATCGTCAGCACGATCTCCACGGCGCCCAGCGCGCCGCGCACCAGCGCGTGCCGGAAACGGACCGGCCCGCCGTCCTCGCGCACCACCCGCAACCCGCACACCAGCTTCCCCAGCGAGCGGCCGTGGCTCAGCGTCTCCACCACGATCGGCACCCCGACCAGCACCAGCACGAACAGCGCCACCGAGACGGCGGCCTCCGCCGCCTCGTCCATCGACGCCGTGGCGCTCAGCATCAGCACCGACACCAGGACGTACGCACTCCAGGTCACCGCGAGGTCGACGAGGACCGCCAGCGCCCGGCTCGGCAGCCGGGCCGGCCGCAGTCCCAACACCACCGCCTCGCCCGTCACGAGCTCGTTCACCTGCGCCGTCCTCCCTTGCCCCGGTCCCTGCCGGCCCGTTCCCGAACCGCTGCCCGCCCCACTGCCGACCAGGCCAGTCTGCCAAGCTGACGGCACAGTCACCGCACGGCGCCGCCAGGAGCTGAACCCATGGACCTCGATGTCTTCACAAGGGCCCACCGCGCCGAGTGGGACCGGCTCGAAGAGCTGCTGCGCCGCAAACGCCGCCTCACCGGCGCCGAGGCCGACGAGCTGATCACCCTCTACCAGCGCACCACCACACATCTGTCCCTCCTCCAGGCCAGTGCCCCGGACCCCGCTCTCACGGGACGCCTCACTTCTCTGGTGGCCCGTGCCCGCAGTACGGTCACCGGCGCGCGCAAGGCCTCCTGGCGCGACGCCGCCCGTTTTTTCACGGTGTCGTTCCCCGCTGCGGTCTACCGCCTGCGCCATTGGTGGATTCCGACGGCCCTGGTCTCCACCGGGGTCGGCGTCCTCATCGCGTGGTGGATCTCCACCCACCCCGAGGTGCAGGCCGCCATCGGCGCCCCCGAAGACCTCCGCGCCATGACCCGCCCGGGCGGGGAGTACGAGACGTACTACTCCAGCCACCCCGCCGCGTCCTTCGCGGCACAGGTGTGGACGAACAACGCACAGGCGGTGGCCCTGTGCCTGGTCCTGGGCGCCTTTCTCGGCCTGCCCGTCCTCTGGGTGCTCTTCCAGAACATGCTCAACCTGGGTGTCGGCCTCGGTCTGATGTCCTCGGCCGGCCGCCTCGACTCCTTTCTCGGCCTGCTCCTCCCGCACGGCCTCCTGGAACTGACCGCGGTGTTCGTCGCGGCCGGAGTCGGCCTGCGCCTGGGCTGGACCGTCATCGATCCCGGCCCGCGCACCCGCCGCATCGCCCTCGCCGAAGCGGGCCGCTCCGCCCTCGGCGTCGCCATCGGCCTGGCCGCCGTGCTGTTCGTGTCGGGCATTCTCGAAGGCTTCGTCACCCCCTCCGGCCTGCCGACCTGGGCCCGCATCACCATCGGCGTCCTCGCCGAGCTGGCCTTCCTCACGTACGTGTACGTGCTCGGCGGACGGGCCGTCCGTTCAGGCGAAACAGGGGACGTCGACGAGGCGGACCGCGAGGCCCCCGTCCCGACCGCCGCCTGATGTGCGTAAAGCCCCGCTGACCTGCTAATCTCCTGATCTCCCCAAGATGTCCGTTGACACGGGCAGGGCGGGGAGGTAGATTCGAACGGTTGCAACGGACTAGACATGTTCGAGCGCAACGGTTAGTCTCACATCTGCTTCGGCCGGAACATTGATTCCACGAAGCGCCTCCGCATCTTTATCCGGAAACCGTGCACCGATCTCAGATCGGCAAAACGCTTCTGATAAAGTCGGAACAGCCGAAAGGCAAACCCCTCCGATAAAGTCGGAAACGAATTCAGCCCGGAAACGGACTGTGAATCGGATCTGATAGAGTCGGAAAGGCCGGAAAGCGAAAGCCGGACGGCCGCCCCGCTCCAGCAGGGACCGGATACGGAAAGGCGGAAACGCCGAACGGGTCTGGTAAGGTTGGAACCGCGAAGAAGCCGAAAGGCCGAAACGCACCGGCGGAAATCAGGACCGCGAGGATCT
>NZ_JBIRFL010000024.1:0-106235 GCF_044327445.1 Streptomyces sp. NPDC018045 | reverse complement strand
TGGGGTTCTTCGCGTCCCGGGGGGGGGGTTTGTGTGGGGGGGGGGGGGGGGGGGGGGGGGGGGGGGGGGGGGGGGGGGGGGCGCGCCCCCGCCGGCGCCCCCCCCCCCCCGCCGGCGTCTACCGGCGCGGGCGCGCCGTCAGCACACGAGCTGGGTCGTGTGGTTGAACGAGGTGGACTGGCCGTTGAAGCCGTAGGTACCGCGGTAGGACAGCGGCACCTGGAACTGGCCGATGATGGTGATCGTCGCGGCACAGTTGCCGCCGGTGCCGGGACGCTTGGCGTCGATCCGCAGCGAGCTGCCGATCGAGCCACCGGTGATGTCCCAGGGGGCGCCGCAGATGCCGGTGGTGATCCGGCCGCCCGTGACGGCGTTGGTGTTCGGGTTGTAGGTGACCTCCATGTCGAAGGTGAGCGCCTGGTTGTGCAGCGCCATCTTCTGAATGACCTGGAGGGCTTCGGGGGAGACGTCGCGCTGTACGGCGAACGCCTCGTCACGGGTCTTGACCTCGGACCCCTGGGCGTTGACGAACTGGTGCTCGCGGCCCGGACCCTTCCTCTTCTGCGCTGCGCTGGACATGGCTCTCCCTCGGGCTCGGTGGGTCAGGCGAGCTGCTCGGCGACCTCGACGCGCAGCAGCGTGCGGACGGTCTCGATGTGGTTGACGACGGTGACCGTCGACGAGCCCGCGAAGAGCAGACCGAGCGCGACGTCGTCGAGCGAGGTGACCAGCGAACCGGAGTCGCCGCCCGCCGAGATGTTCGTGGTCATGATCTGGTCCTTGAAGCGCGCCGTGCCGGCCGTGCCGTAGTTGACGTCGACCGTGGCGTCGGTGGAGACGATCCGCCCGAAGCTGATGTTGGTGGTCCGGCCGGTCTTCTTGACCAGGTCGCCCACCGCGACCGACGACTTGCGGCGCCATGCGCGCGGCGCGCCGCTGAAGTACTGCTGCCGGGTGGCGTCCTCGAACTCGATCTTCGCGAGGGCCGCGTCCACCACGTTGTTGTGCTGCGTCAGCGGGATCTGCGGGGCGAACTGGATCGAGATGAAGCGGTCCAGCGTGCCGATCCGGTCCGCGGGGTCCGTACCGCCGTCGAAGGTGCCCGGCTGGAGTACGGAGCTGCCCAGCGGCGCCCGGTTGGAGTCCGCCAGGACGTGGTTGTTGCTCAGGATGTAGAACGTGCCCGGTACGCCGAGGCCGGGCGCCGGCGGGTTGGTCTGGGCGCCGGGCAGGAAGTCGTACACCACGCTGCCCAGCGTGCCCGCGGTGACCTGCGCGTTGCCGACGGAGAAGCCGGCCGGGCAGGGGCGCATCCGGCGCTTGAGGAGCTGCGGCTCCAAAGCCCTGCCGAGCTGGCTCAGCTCTTCGAGCAGCGGCTGGGTGAGCGCGCCCATCCGGCCGCCGTTGCTCCCGAGGCCCTGCTCCTGCGCCATCGAGCGGCTGCTCTGCCCGCCGGGTGCGCGCTGCTGGGCCTGTGCGGAGATGTGGCCGACGGCCAGGACGTCGGTCGGGGTGCCGTCGTCCATCTCCCGCGGGATGACGTCCCGTTCGGGGAGCATCGACTCCGGGACCTTCTGTGTGACGAAGACCAGGACGGCTTCCTCGCCCGTCGGCTCGCCGTTGGTCCACTTCACGCCGTGGCCGAAGCCGACGACGTTCGCGGTCGGGTTCTGCGGGTGCATGAAGTCGGAAAGTGCCTGTTGGCGGGAGGTGTCGCTGACCTGGCCGCCGGTGGGTCCGCGCATCATCTCGGGCTGGTTCACACCAGACCACCTCTTCCCCGGTGGGCGTCCCGCGCGGCTCTCGGCCGTGCGTCCGGGCGTACGAGCGGGAGTGCTCCTGCGTACGGGCGGCTACGGCTGCGGGCGGGACCGCGTTCGCTTCACGAGCCCGGGGCCGCGTACGGCGGCGGGCTCTCAGAGGAGGACGGGAACCCGGCACGGACCGCTCCCCGGGCAGCTCCGTGCAGCCGCGGGTCCGCCGCTCTCCCTACGGGTGATGCAGGTAGGGACTGTCTATTGCCGGGCCGGTCGGCGGTCAAGGAGGTACGCGATAAATCTTGCGCTTGCTGCGCAGATGCCGCTGATGACCTTGTTTGCCATGGTTTTCCGGGCTGGAGGGGCTCGCTTCCCGGACATCGCGGCGTCGTACCGGGTTCAACCGCAATTCGCCGGGGCGCGCCAGGGTGTGCCGCGCAGGGCACAGGACCCACCCACCGGCCGTCCAGGAGATGACATGCCGCTCACCCGCAGGGACTTCGCCACGCGCTTCGCCGTCGCCGGTGCCGGCGTCGCACTGACCGGCAGCGTGGGCGTCCTGGCCACCGCGCCCGGCGCCATCGGGCAGGAGGTTCCGGAAACGGACGCGCCCGCCCCGGGCTCCGGCGCACGAGGGCGCGCACCGGGGTACGGGCCGCTGATCGACGACCCGGCGGGCATCCTGGCGCTGCCCGCCGGATTCTCGTACCGGATCATCACCCGGACCGGCGTCACCAAGCTGGAGAGCGGCGAGTCCACCCCCTCCCACCACGACGGCACCGCCACCTTCGAGGGCCCGCGCGGCACCACTCTGCTCGTCAACAACCACGAGCTGAAGGGGCCACGCTCGAAGTGGCCGCACCCGGTGCCGCTCGCCGACGGCCTGGTCTACGACCCGGCGGCGGCCGGCGGCTGCACCGTCGTCGAGGTCTCCCGGGACGGCGGGCACGTCGCCGAGTGGGTCGGCATCGCGGGCACCTCCATCAACTGCGCCGGCGGCCGCACCCCCTGGGGAACCTGGCTGACCTGCGAGGAGACCGAGGACAAGGCCGGCCAGAACGGCATGACCAAGGACCACGGCTACGTCTTCGAAGTCGACCCCCAGGCCCCCTACGACCCCCACGG
The DNA here is from genome assembly GCF_044327445.1 of Streptomyces sp. NPDC018045. Classification (NCBI taxonomy): domain Bacteria; kingdom Bacillati; phylum Actinomycetota; class Actinomycetes; order Kitasatosporales; family Streptomycetaceae; genus Streptomyces; species Streptomyces sp. NPDC018045. The sequence goes on along the minus strand of NZ_JBIRFL010000024.1, from coordinate 103,353 downwards.
GCCCCACGATTCCCACGGTCCCCGCGCCGCCCGTGCCCCCCGCCCCGTCAAGGCCCTGGGCCGCTACGCCCACGAAGCGGTCGTCGTCGATCCCCGACGCGGCCACCTCTACCTCACCGAGGACGCCGACCGCCCCAACGGCCTCTTCTACCGCTGGACCCCGCCGCACGGCTTCCGGCACGGGCGCGGGCGGCTGCGCACGCTGGCCGACGACGCGGGCGTACTGGCCGCGCCCCGGTGCTACGACTCCGGCGGCCGGTTCGTCGACGACCTCTCCCGCGCGACGAGGACCGGTACGGTCTACGGCGTCGACTGGGTCGAGGTCCCGGACCGCGACGCCCGCACCACCCCGGTCCGCAAGCAGTTCCACGACGGCGCGGTCACCCGTGCGCGCAAACTGGAAGGCATGTGGTGGGCCGACGGCGGCGCGTACCTCGTCTCCTCGTACGCCCGCGCGGAGAGCCCCGTCCGCCACGACGGCCAGGTCTGGTTCTACGACCCGCGCCGCCGCACCCTGACCCTGAAGGTCCTGCTCGGCGTCAACCCGCAGCCCGGCGCGGACGGCGCTTTCGACGGCCCCGACAACATCACCGTCTCCCCGTACGGCGGCCTGATCATCGCCGAGGACGGCGAAGGCGTCCAGCACCTCTTCGGCGCCACGGACGACGGCCGTACGTACCCGATCGCCCGCAACGACCTGAACATCGGCACCGCCGAGGCCCCCGAATACAGCGAGTTCACCGGCCCGGTCTTCGCCCCCGACGGCCGCACGCTGTTCGCCAACATCCAGGAGCCCGGGATCATGCTGGCGATCAGGGGGCCGTGGCGACGGCAGGGATGAGGCGGGTGCGGGCGTGCCCGGCCCGCTCCCGACGGGAATCCGGGCCCGCCCCGCCGACGTTGCACCGGACGTGAGCACGCGGAGCGGTACGACGAGTACGACGACCCAGGCGCCCGGGCAACCGGCAGCGGACACGACCGCCGCCCCGTCCCCCCGCCTCCGCATCCCCTTCTCCGTCCTCGACCGCTCCCGGACCCGCCAGGGACACCCGGAGGCCGAGGCACTGCGCGACACGGTCGGCCTCGCCCGGCATGCCGAAGCGCTCGGCTACCACCGCTTCTGGGTCTCCGAGCACCACAGCGTGCCGGGCGTCGCCGGCTCGGCACCGACCGTACTGGCCGCCGCGGTGGCCTCCGCGACCTCCCGCATCCGGGTCGGCACGGGCGGCGTCATGCTGCCCAACCACCGCCCGCTGGTCGTCGCCGAACAGTTCGGCGTCCTCGAAGCCCTCTTCCCCGGCCGCATCGACATGGGCCTCGGCCGGTCCGTCGGCTTCACCGACGGCATCCGCCGCGCGCTCGGCACCGACAAGGCCGCCGCCGATTCCTTCGCCTCCCAACTCGCCGAACTCACCGCCTACTTCACCGGCGGTCCGCGCTCCCACCCCCAGGTGCACGCCCGCCCGGCGGAGGGCCTGCGCGTCCCCGCGTTCGTCCTGGCCACCGGCGCGGGCGCGGACATCGCCGCCCGCGCCGGACTGGCCCTGGTCATCGCCGACCTGCGCGGCCGCGACGCGATGCGGGACGCCATCGAGCGCTACCGCGCCACCTTCGAGCCCTCGCCGCTCTGGCCCCACCCGTACGTCATCGTCTCCGGCACCGTCGCCGTGGCCGAAACCTCCGAAGCCGCCCGCCGCCTCCTGCTCCCCGAAGCCTGGTCCCTGGCCCACTCCCGCACCCACGGCGTCTTCCCGCCCCTGGAACCCGCCGAATCCATCACCGCCCGCGCCCCCGCCCTCCCCCCGAAACAACGCGCCTCCTACGAAGCCGCCCTGACCGGCCACATCCACGGCACCGAATCCGAGGTGGCCGCCCAACTGGACACCCTCCTCACCCAGACCACCCCCGACGAATTCCTGGTAACCACCAGCACCTACGACCGCGAGGCCCTCCTGGAGTCCTACGAGAGGCTGGCGGGGGTTGTGGGGGTGAGGGGGCGTGGTGAGAGGGTTCCGGGCAGGTAGGTCACGGGCCACCCACGGCCCCTCTTTGTGCGAGTACGCGCATAGTCGTGGCCATGCGTGGACGTGCCCCGGCGGCCCCTCGTACGGTCGTGCTCGACGGCCCCATCGGGGACCGCGGACCAGGGGTTTTCGCGTGGCACGTGAGGCATTGGTTCGGCTCACCGGCAACGGCAACGGCAACGGCAACGGCGAGTGCGGAGAGGACGACTGCCCGAATCGCCCCGCACGTCTGCGCGTCTCCGTACACCGACGATCTGCGGCGGCTGCGAAGAGTGGGTAAACGCAAGGGGAGGGTTCACGTCATCACGAGACCGCTCTCCGAGTACCTGCGTTTAGAGTTCTCCCGGTATTACGCGCCGCATGTGGCAGCCGGCGAGAATGCCCGGATTCTCGATGCGACCGACCGGCAGAACCCGCTGGCCGGGGTGCAGGACTTCTGGATGGTCGATCGCTCCGAGATGGTGCTCATGCACCCTAAGGTTCCGCTGAATACCTTCACCGTCTGTGACAGGGCACTGGCCACCATCGAAACCACTCAGGGAAGCCTGGCCCTGCGTGACTGCCGGGATGTGCACAGCCTTCTGGACGCGTGTGGAAATCCGTAGCCATCCGCACCGGACCCGGAGGCGTCGGTGAAGCGCGCCCTACCGAGGTACGTCCGCCTTGGTGGTCCGGAAACGAGGGGACGGTGAATCCCGGTATGCCGAGAGCGGCGGTGCAGGGGCGGCAACCGTTGGTGGGGTGCCGCCCCTGGCGAGGTCAGAGCGCCGCGCCGCCCGGTTTGACCATGCCGCGGACGGTGCGGGAGTCGACGAAGTCGCCGAGGGCGGTCATTTCCCATTCGCCGGAGAACTGGCGGATGAGTTTGGCCATCATGACGCCCGTGCGGGGCTCGGAGTGGGTGAGGTCGAAGCGGACCAGTTCTTCGCCGGTCTGGGCGTCGAGCAGACGGCAGTAGGCCTTGGCGACGTCCGAGAACTTCTGTCCGGAGAAGCTGTTCACCGTGAAGACCAGGCCGGTGACCTGCGGGGGGATGCCGCCGAGGTGGACGGTGATGGCCTCGTCGTCGCCCGCGCCCTCGCCGGTGAGGTTGTCGCCGGAGTGCTGGATGGCCCCGCCCAGGATCTGGAGCTTGCCGAAGAAGCAGTTGTCGACCTTCTTGCGGTCCGGGCCGTAGGCGATCACGGACGCGTCCAGGTCGATGTCCTTGCCGCGGTAGGCGGGCTCCCAGCCGAGGCCCATGCGGACGGAGGACAGGAACGGCTTGCCGCCCTTGACCAGGGAGACGGTCTGGTTCTTCTGGAGGCTGACCCGGCCCTTGTCGAGGTTGATCTTCCCGGCGCCGGGCGCGGCTGCCGCGGGCGGCGGGGCCATGGGCGCCGGGGCGCCGGCGGGCGGGCCCCACTGGGCGGCGGGGGCCGCGGCGGGCGGAGCGGGGGGTGCTTGCGGGGCCGCGGCGGGAGCGGCCGGGGGCGCCTGCGGAGCAGGGGCCGGGGCCGGGGTGGCGGGTTCTTCGACGGAGACGCCGAAGTCCGTGGCGATGCCGGCCAGGCCGTTGGCGTAGCCCTGGCCGACCGCGCGGACCTTCCAGGCGCCGTTGCGCCGGTAGATCTCGACGACCACGAGGGCGGTCTCGGCGCCGAGCTGGGGCGGGGTGAAGGAAGCGATGACGCTGCCGTCGGCGGCGTCGCGGACCGTGCCGGTCGGTTCGGTGCCGGCGAAGGTGGCGCCGGGCGCGTCCAGGCTGGCGGTCACGACGATCTTCTCGATGCCGGCGGGCACCGCGGCGGTGTCCACCGTGATCGTGTCGCCCGCGCCGCCCGCGCCGGACGTGTGGGTCACGCCCGGGCCGGCCGGCTGGTTGTAGAACACGAAGTCGTCGTCGGAACGCACCTTGCCGTCGGCGGTGAGCAGCAGGCCCGACACATCGAGCCGCACGGGGGCGGTGACGTCCACCGCCACCCGCGAGGCGGTGAGCGGGAGGTTCGAGCCAGGAGTCATAGCGGTCATGCCGGGGATAACGAGTGGCCTTCCTTTGCGGTTCCATTACCGGGGCCGGACGGGGCTGCCGGTCCGTGGGCGGGGCCGGTTGGGGGGGCTGGCCCGTGGCCGGGTTCGGGCGGGGTTGCCGCTTCGTGGCCGAGGCCGGACGGGGGCGCTGTCCCGTGGCCGGGGCAGGACAGGGGTGTCGCCCCGTCGCCGGGCGGGCGTGCCGCCCTGCCGTCGAGGGCCGGGCGGGGCCGCTGCCCGCCGGCGCTCAGTGGCGTTCGCGGCTGTTGCCGAACAGCAGGCGGTAGGCGATGAGGAGGACCAGGGACCCGGCGATGGCGGCGATCCACATCGACGGGTCGTAGAAGTCCTTCGGGATCGGCTTGTCCAGGATCTTCGTGGAGAGCCAGCCGCCGACGAAGGAGCCGATGATGCCGATGAGGGTGGTGCCGACGAGGCCGCCCGGGTCCCGTCCGGGCAGCAGGACCTTGGCGACGACGCCTGCGATCAGTCCCAGTACGAGCCAACTGACGATACCCATGGTGCGTTCCTCGTTCCTGCGCGGGTGCGCGGATGATTGGTACGTACACAAGGACGCCGGGAGGATGGCAGGGGTTGCGCGATCCGTCCTGACGTGGCTTTTGCCACGTCAGGACGGCGGGAAGGTGACGGCCTCTCAGTACGGCCAGCGGGGCGGGTCCACACAGAAGGAGCCGCCCAGGTGGGCGTGTTCGGGGTTGGCGGGGTCGAGTGCGCCGTGCGCGGCGATGAGTTCGGCGGCGTACGGCTCGGAGTCGTCCCGCGGTGCGTAGCCGAGTGAGCGGGCCGTGGTCAGGTCCCACCACAGGCGGGTGTTGGCGGAGGAGCCGTAGACCACGGTGTGGCCGACGCCTTCGGCGGTGAGCGCCGCGTGCAGCAGGCGCGCGCAGTCGGCCGGGCTCAGCCAGATCGAGAGCATCCGGACGGTGGTGGGCCGCGGGAAGCAGGAGCCGATGCGGACGGAGACCGTCTCGATGCCGTGCAGGTCCCAGTAGAGGGAGGCGAGGTCCTCGCCGAAGCCCTTGGAGAGGCCGTAGTACGTGTCGGGGCGGCGCGGGGTGTCCACCGGGATCGCGCCGGAGCCGTCGGCGGGGCGCGGGGTGAAGCCGACGGCGTGGTTGGAGGAGGCGAAGACGACGCGGCGGACGCCTTCCTCGCGCGCCGCCTCGTACAGGTTGTAGGTGCCTTCGATGTTGGCGCGGAGGATCTTCTCGAAGGGCGCTTCGAGGGAGATCCCGGCGAGATGGACGATCGCGTCGACGCCGCGTACCGCCCCGCGCAGGGCTTCCTTGTCGGCCAGGTCGGCGGTGATGGCGTCCGGCGCGTCGTCGATGGTCCGCTGGTCGAGGAGCCGGAGCCGGTAGCCGTACGGGGGCAGCAGCTCGCGCATCAGGGTGCCGAGGCCGCCGGCGGCGCCGGTGAGCAGGACGGTGCGGGGTGCGGGCATGGGGCGGACTCCTCCGGCCGGGCCATCGGCGGTGCGGCGGGCCGTACGGGCCGTACGGGGCGTACGGTTCGCGCGAGCCATACGGCTCGTACGGAGCGCACAGGTGCCGTCGGCTGGTAATGCCCGTACGGCCCGTATGGCCGGCCTGGTGGCGAGCGGGCTTCGGGGCGGCCGCCCGAAGGATTCCGGTCACTCCCGAAGGCCCCCGATCACGTACGCCCTCATCCGCGGATGGCGTTCAGATGTGTGGACGATCGCAGCCACCGTAGGAAGGCCGGGCGACGGGGTCAAGATGCCCGACGGACCCGGTAAATCCGCTTGTGTGACGGGAGTTTCGCGCCCTTGACCGGCCCGGGAGCGCTACCCTAGCGTGAACGTGTTCAGGAATATGGACATCAGTCAGGGACGTGCACGCGGGGTGGCGTCACAGCGACGTGCGTGCGCCGTGCGTCCTGCCCGGCCATGTCAGGGAGAGCCCGTGACCCCAGCCCCGCCGCTCGCCGAGCGCCTCGACGGACTGCTGTTCTTCCCCGTGACCGCGTACGGCCCCGACGGCGCCCTGGACCTGGCCGCCTTCCGTGCCCACGTACGCGGGGGTGTCGACGCGGGCGCGGCCGCCGTCTTCGCCTGCTGCGGTACGGGCGAGTTCCACGCGCTGACCCCGGAGGAGTTCCAGGACTGCGTGGCCGCCGCCGTCCGGGAAGCGGCCGGGCGGGTCCCGGTGCTGGCCGGCGCCGGATACGGCACCGCGCTCGCCGCGCGTTACGCCCGGCTCGCCGAGGAGGCGGGCGCCGACGGGCTGCTGGCCATGCCGCCGTACCTCGTCGTCGCCGACCAGGCTGGCCTGCTGCGGCACTACACCGACGTCGCCGCCGCCACCGCGCTGCCGGTCATCGTCTACCAGCGCGACAACGCCGTCTTCACCCCGGAGACCGTCGTCGCCCTCGCCCGCACTCCCGGCATCATCGGCCTCAAGGACGGCCTCGGCGACCTGGACCTGCTTCAGCGGGTCATCAGCGCGGTACGGACCGAGGCGCCGGAGCGGGGGTTCCGGTACTTCAACGGGCTGCCGACCGCCGAACTCACCGCCCTCGCCTACCGCGGCCTCGGCATCCGCCGGTACTCGTCGGCCGTCTTCGCCTTCGCCCCGGAGATCGCCACCGCCTTCCACCGCGCCTTCACCGGCGGCGACGACGCGGTGGTCAACCGGCTGCTGGACGGCTTCTACCGGCCGCTGGCCGACCTGCGCAGCCGGCGCCGCGGCTACGCCGTCTCCCTGGTCAAGGCCGGGGTACGGCTGCGCGGGCCGGACGTCGGGCCGGTACGGCCGCCGCTCGTCGACCCGGCCCCCGAGCACGTCGAGGCGCTGGCCGCGCTGATCGACCAGGGCCTGGCCCTGGTCGGCGCGCCGACGGGCGGACGGTGATGCGCGCCGCCGCGTTCCTGTACCCGTGGGACGTGATCGGTGACCCGGACGCCGCCCGCCGCGTCGCGGAACTCGGCGTCCGGCAGGTCACCCTGGCCGCCGCCTACCACTCCACCCGGGCGCTGACCCCGCGTCACCCCCGCCACCGCGTCGTCACCGCCCCGCACGCGGCCGTCTTCTACCCGCAGGACGCCGAACGCTGGTCGGGCCGCGCCCTGCGCCCGTACCCGCAGGACTGGATGGCGGCCCCGGACCCCTTCGGCGCGGCGGTGCGGACGCTCGCGGACGCGGGCCTGGAGACGCATAGCTGGGTGGTGCTGGCCCACAACACGCGCCTGGGCACCGAGCACCCCGCCATCGCCGTACGCAACGCCTACGGCGACCGTTACCCGTGGGCGCCCTGCGTCGCCCGGCCCGAGGTCCGCGCCTACCTGCGGGACCTGGCCGCGGAGGCGGCGGCGCGGCCCGGGGTGCGCGGCACCGAGCTGGAGTCCTGCGGCTGGTACGGACTGGCGCATCCGCACGCGCACGACAAGACCGGCGGCGTGCCGCTCTCCGGCGCCGCCCGGTACCTGATGTCGCTGTGCTTCTGCGAGGTCTGCGAGGCGGGCTACACGGGGCTGGGCGTGCCGGCACGGGAGGTGCGGGGTGCGGTCGTACGGGCGCTGGAGCCGGTCTGGGCGGGCGCGGACGCCGGGGAGGGGCCGGCGGGCGGGGGCCGTGCGGGGGAGTGGCGGGGTGTCGTGAAGCTGCTCGGCAATGAGCCCGCCGGGCTCGTACGGAGCTGGCGCGACGGCGCAGCGCGCACGCTTCAGCGGGAGGTCGTCGCGGCGGTACGGGCCGCCGCGGCCGACGGGTTCCGGGTGCTGTTGCACGCCGATCCGGCCGCGCACCGCTGTGGCGCGAACGTGGGGGTCGACCCGGCGGACGTCCTTGCGCACACCGACGGGGTGGTGGTGCCGTGTACGGGTGACGACGCGGCCCGCACGGACGCGCTGGCGCCGTTCGGGGCGGTACGCGCCGCGGCGGAGGCAGGCGCGGGAGCCGGGGCGCGCCCGGCCGCCGATGACGCGTCGCCCGCCCCCGTCGTCGCCGCCAACCTCACCGTCGTCACGGCCATGGGCGGCAGCCCCGGCACGCTCGCCGCCGACGCCGCACACGCCGCGTCCCTCGGCGCCGACGAACTGCGGCTCTACCACGCGGGCCTGGCGGGCGACGGCGACCTGGCGGCCGTACGGCGCGGGATGGCGGCCGTACGGTAAGCGCCGGGACGCAGCGGTCCGAAATCCGCGCCCAAGACCGCCGGACACCGCCCTTCGGTGCCCGGCAGCGACCGACATCCCCGGACCGTCGGACAGCGGCTCCGGCGTCGACAGTGGCGGCAGCGCGACCTCGGACCGATGGGAAACGCCTGCCCCGGCCGCCGCGCAACGCTTCCGATCGGTCCGTACCGCGCGGTGATCTACTACAACGCGTTCCGATTCGCGGCCGTGGTGCTCGCCGTAAAGCCAGGGCCGCGCACCGGAGACGTCAACGTGCCCGCCGCCGTTCGCACCCTTGTGCGCGCCGCGGGCACCACCACGAGAAGACCCTGGAAGGAACGTCATGACACAGCGCATTCTCGACCTCGACCGGGAGGAACTGGCTTCTCTGCGGGGCCGGGAGCTGACCGAGGCGGTCGCCGCCGCCGAGGGCCGTACGATGATCGCCGAGGTCTTCGCCGAGCGCGCGGCGCTCTCCCCGCACCCCGACGGGCACGCGGGTGTGCACAACATCGAGCTGGTCTCCGCCTTCGGCGCGGACATCGTCGTCCTCAACCTCATCGAGCGGGCCTGGGACGGGGAGTGTCTACGGCTGCCCGGCCTGGGCACGTTCACCAGTTTCGCCGACCTCGCCTCGTACGTGGGGCGCCCGATCGGCGTCAACCTCGAACCGGGCGACGTGCCGGAGATCCGCCGGGCCGGGCCGGACCAGGCCCGCCGCCTGGTCGACATGGGCGCCGCCCTGCTCTGTCTGACCGCCAACCCCGGCACCGGCGGCAGCTTCGACGGCCTGGCACGCGTCACCGACGAGCTGCGCCGGGGCCTCGGTGACGACGTGGCGCTGTGGTCCGGCAAGATGCACCACGCGGGACATCCCGAGCGGATCACCGCCGACCGGCTGACCGCGCTGGTCGACGCGGGTGCCGACGGGATCGTCCTGCCGCTGCCCGGCACCATGCCCGGCCTCACCAAGGAGCGGGCCGCCGAGGCGGTCGCCGCCGTCCAGGACGCGGGGGCGGTGGTGATGGGCGCGATCGGTACGAGCCAGGAGGGCGCGCACGCCGACATCGTTCCCCGACTGGCCCTGACCGCCAAGGAGATCGGCGTGGACGCGCACCACTTCGGGGACGCCTTCCTGCCGGGCATGTGCGATCCGGAACTGCTCTACGCCTACTCCGTGGCGGTCCGCGGCCGGCGGCACACCTGGAACCGGATGGCGCTCAACGGGCGCGGCAACCGCATCCCGGGCTGACGGTACGGGGAGTCGCGGCGCGGCGGGCCCGGCCGGCATGGCCGTCTGCCGGAAGGATCTCAGTCCTCGCCGCCGCGCGGGGCCGGCTCCCGCTTGGTGCCGGTCAGATGGGCGAAGACCACCACGTTGCCCAGGTACTCCTGCCGGGCCTTGTTGAAGCCGCCGCCGCAGGTGATCAGCCGTAGTTCGGGGCGGTCGGCCGGGTCGTAGACCTTCTTGTCCGGGAAGTTGTCGCCGTCGTAGACCTCGACGGCGTCGACGGAGAAGACCGCGGTCCGGCCGTCCGCGCGGACGATCTCCACCTTGTGGTTCTTCTTCAGGGAGCCGAGGTTGTAGAAGGCCGCGGGCCCGGCGCGGTTGTCGACGTGGCCGGCGATCAGTGAAGTGCCGGTGGTACCGGGCGTGTTGCCGCCCTCGTACCAGCCGGCGAGGTTCTTGTCCTCCTGCGGCGGGGTCGCCAGGCTGCCGTTGTCGTCGAGGCCGAGGCGCGTCAGCGGCGCGTCCACGCTGATCGACGGGATGCGCACCCGCAGGGGCCGGGAGGCCGGCATCGGCGGGGGCGGCGGGGCCGGGGTCGCGGACGGCCGGGAGTGCTGCGAGCCGGCGGCGAACCCCTGGTCGGCGGAGGGCTGCGGCGGCGGCGCCTGGGCCTGCGCGCCGTGGCCGATCAGCCAGATACCGGTGCACATCGCGCCGGCGGTGAGCAGGGCTATGAGGCCTTGGTCGCCGTGGCGGCGGGTGGTGTGTCCCATGGCTGTCGTGTCTCCGGGTCTTCTGCGGGCCGCCGAACCGCGGTCCGCGGGCTGCTGGTTACGGCGGTGGCCCGGGGCGCGGCCCCCGGCCTCCCGGATACGGCAGGCGTGTCCGGGAGGCGGGGACGCGGTCCGGCGGACCGGGCGGGTGCCGGGCGGCGCTTCCGGGCGTGCCGGATCAGGCCGAGTCGTCCGCCCGACGGCGGCGCACCATCCACACGCCACCGGCGGCAGCCGCCAGCAGTACGCCCGCACCGGCGACGATCTCCGTGGTGTTGGAGCTCTCACTGGTGGTACCCAGGCCGGTCTTGGTCTTGCCGCGCGGGGTGGTGCCGGAGGTGACCCGCACCGTGGCGGAGATCTCGGTGCCGTTGGAGCACTTGCCGCCTATGCCGTAGTTGCCCGGCTTGGTGCCGGCCGGCACCCGCAGGGAGCCCTGCACGTTTTCGGTGTGCGTCTGACCCTTCGAGGACAGCGTGACCTTTCCGGCGCCCAGGGTGCTGGCGTCGACGGTGGCCGAGCCGTTCTTGCCGCAGGCACTGCTGTTGAGGTTGACCGTCTTGCCGGCCTGGACCGGGTTGGGCGTCACCTCGATGCTGCCGGTGGCGGCGAAGGCCGCGGAGGTGGACAGGCCGAGGGCGGCGACGGACAGTGCGGCACCGGTGAGAACGCGAGTGGATCGCATGGGACGAACCTCCACGAGGCACGGACCGCGGCACACCACTGCGCCGCAAAGGAAGTTGGGGGGAATTCCGCGCCTCCTGCAATCGAGGTAAGCGGCCGGGCGCGCCGGGAGCCTGTTGACGTGTTGTCAGAACCCCCGCGACCCGTCGGCGTGTCGCGCATGATCGGGAACGTTTCGGCAGGTCAGAGGCAGGGTGGCCGTGACGTTCGGTGACCTCGCGGATTGGGATGAACGGGTGACGGATATTTCCCGCGGAATGTGGTAGTGGCGCTGCGTAATCGGGTGTGACGGAGGGTGTCGAGGAGGGGGGTGAGTGACCCCCGCGCCTCACCCCGGCCGGACGAACCCGCTCTCGTACGCCGCGATCACCGCCTGCGTCCGGTCCCGCACCCCCAGCTTGGCCAGCACCCCCGCGACATGTGTCTTGACCGTCGCCGGGCCGACCGTCAGCCGGTCCGCGATCTCGGCGTTCGTCATGCCCTTGGTCATCAGCCGCAGCACGTCCGCCTCCCGGTCGGACAGGCGCTTCCGCAGGGCGCGCGCTGATTCGCGCGCGGCCCGCGCCCCCGCGTACCGGGCGGCCAGCTCCCGTACCGCCGCCGGGAACAGCAGCGAGTCGCTGCGCGCCACCATCCGTACGGCCTGCACCAGGTCCTCCGCGCCGGCCCGCTTCAGCAGGAAACCGCTGGCCCCGGCGCGCAGCGCCTCGTACACGTACGCGTCGTTCTCGAAGGTCGTCACCACGATGACGCGGGGCGGCTCCGCCATGCCCGCCAGCACCTGTTCGGTCGCGCGGATGCCGTCGATCTCCGGCATCCGGACGTCCATCAGCGCGATGTCCGGGCGCAGTTCGCGGATCATGGGCACCGCCTCGGCGCCGTCGGCGGCCTCACCGACGACCTCCAGGTCCGGCTCGGCGCAGAGGATCGCGCGCAGCGCCGTGCGCACCATCCGCTCGTCGTCGGCGAGGACGATGCGCAGCGGGGGCGTGGTGGTGCCGGTACGGGCGTCCGCGCGCCCCTCGTCCGGGCCGCTCACCGGGACGTCCCCAGCGGCAGCCGTACGGTCAGCCGCCAGACGCCGTCCTGGCCCGCGGCCCGTGCCTCGCCGCCCAGCAGACGGGCGCGTTCGGCGATGCCGCGCAGGCCGCGACCGCCGCCGGGCCGGGACGTGTCCGCGGCCGTGTCGCTGCGCGCCTCCGCCATTACCGCCGATACGCCCTCTCGCGTACGCACCTTCGTGCCCCTCACCGTTCCCACCGGATTCTCCACCGTGATCCCCAGTTCGTTTCCGCCCAGCGCGATCCGCAGCCGGACCGGTACGGCACCGGCGTGCCGCAGTGCGTTGCTGAGACCTTCCTGCACGATCCGGTACGCCTCCCGCGAGACCACCGGCGGCAGCCGCTCGCACCCGCCGTCGATCTCCGCGTCGATCCGCAGCCCGGCGGCGCGGGTGCGGTCCAGCAGCCCCGCCAGGCCGTCCAGTGCCGGTGCGGGCGCGGTGGTCCGGCCGTCTCCGTCCTCCCGCAGCAGGCCGAGTACGGTGTCGAGTTCGGCGACCGCGTCGCGGGTGGTCTCCTCGATGGCGAGGAGCGCCCGGCGCGCGAACTCGGGGTCGGTGTCCAGGACCCGGCGGGCCGCGCCGGCCTGGAGGGTGACCGCGCTGAGCGCGTGCCCCACGGAGTCGTGCAGTTCGCGGGCGAGCCGGTTGCGGGAGGCGAGGTCGGCGGCCCGCCGTTCGGCGGCGGCCAGCCGGTCGGCGGGTGTCCGGCCCAGCAGGACGGGTGCCCAGCGGGCCAGCAGCACGCCGGCCGCCCAGGAGGTGCCCGCCACCAGGGCGAGCAGCGCGAGCCCGGCCAGGGGGCCGAGCGCGCCGCCCGCCAGCGGGGGCCAGCCCAGCTCCTCGTGCCGCAGCGGATCCGCGACCGGCAGGAGGATCAGCACCACGGCGGCGGGCGGCGCCGCGAGCGTCATGCCGCTGACGACGCCGCCGGCGGCCAGGTGTGCCACGAACCACAGGGCCGTACGCCGCCGGGCGGCCCAGGAGCCGGCGGGTTCCTCGGCCAGTTCGGCCGCCACGTCCGGGGGCAGGCCGCACAGCGACCGCGTCGCGGCCGACTCCAGCGTGCGCAGCAGCGGGAAGAGCAGCGCGCTGAGGGCGGCGAGCGGCAGCGCGACACCGAACGCGAGGAACTGCCACGGGAAATCGCTGAACGGGTTCGCGTCGTGGACGAACAGCGGCACGAGGGCCGTCGCCAGAAGGAAGTACGGCATCAGCAGGGCGCCGCCGAGGACGAGATGCACCCAGCGGCGGAGGAACAGCCGCGGTCCGCGCGTGGTGGGGGGTCCGGGTGTCAAAGGCGTCGCGTCGCCAGGGTCAGCCGGTCGCGCGCGTCGAACAGCGCGTCCTTGATCATCTGCTCGTGTCCCGGGGTCAGCCGGGCCACCGGCACCGAGCAACTGACCGCGTCCCGGGCCGGAGTGCGGTACGGGACCGCCACGCCGAAGCAGCGCAGGCCGAGGGTGTTCTCCTCGCGGTCGACGGCGTACCCCTGTTCGCGCACCTGGCGCAGTTCCCCGATGAGCTGCTCGCGGTCGGTGAGGGTGTGCTCGGTGAGGGCGTCGAGCCGCTCCGGGAGGAGCGCCCGTACCTGGTCGTCGGTGTACGTGGCGAGCAGCGCCTTGCCCAGGGACGTGGAGTGGGCGGGCAGCCGGCGGCCGACGCGGGTGAAGGGGCGCAGGTAGTGCTGGGACTGGCGGGTGGCGAGATAGACGACGTTGGTGCCGTCCAGCCGGGCCAGGTGGATGGTCTCGGTGGTGTCGTCGGCGAGCCGGTCCAGCGTGGGGCGGGCGGCGGCCACCACCTCGTCGCCGTCGATGTAGGACGTGCCGACCAGCAGGGCGCGGACGCCGATGCCGTACCGGGTGCCGGTGCCGTCGGTCTCCACCCAGCCCAGGTCGACGAGGGTGCGCAGCAGCATGTAGAGGCTGGACTTCGGGTAGCCGACGGCCTCCTGGACGGAGGCGAGGCTGTGCATCCCGGGGCGGCCCGCGAAGTACTCCAGCAACTCCACCGTGCGCACAGCGGACTTGACCTGCGCTCCGGTGGTCTCGGCAGCGGACATCGGCCTTGACCCCTCAGTTCGGACAGCCATAGAGTCCCAGCGGACGTCACATTCACCACCTGGGACAGCGTTCAGCATACCGAACAGCGTCCTGGGCGCGGCAAGAGTTCGCTGGGAGGAATGCGCGGTGGCAGCAGCACCAGTCTGGAGTGCCGACCCCCGTACCGGGAAGCGGCGCGAGCAGGTCGCGGTGGAGGCCACGGCGGCCGCGGTCGACGCCGCCGTACGGGCCGCGCACGACGCCCGGCCCGCCCTCGCCGACCGCGGCGCCCGGGCCGCCCTGCTGCGCCGCGCCGCCGACCTGCTGGACGGGGCCGGCGAGCGGATCGTCGAGGCCGCCGACGCGGAGACCGCGCTCGGCCCCGGTCGGCTCACCGGCGAACTCGGCCGTACGACGTACCAGTTGCGCGCGTTCGCCGATGTGGTCGAGGAAGGCGCCTTCCTGGACGTACTGATCGACCACGCCGACCCCACGCTCACCCCGCCCCGCCCCGACCTGCGCCGCTACAAGATCCCGCTCGGCGTCGTCGCCGTCTACGCGGCCGGCAACTTCCCGCTCGCCTTCTCCGTGCCCGGCGGCGACACCGCCAGCGCGCTCGCCGCCGGCTGCCCGGTCGTCGTCAAGGCCCACCCCGGCCACCCGGCCACCTCCGAACTGTGCGCCGCCCTGCTGCGCCGCGCGGCGCTCGAAGTCGGCCTGCCCGCCGGCGTGGCCGGCCTGGTGCACGGCTTCGACGCGGGCGTCGAGCTGGTCCGGCACCCGCTCGTCGCCGCCGCCGGCTTCACCGGATCGGTACGCGGCGGACGCGCCCTGTACGACGCGGCCGCCGCCCGCCCCCACCCGATCCCCTTCCACGGCGAACTCGGCAGCCTCAACCCGGTCGTGGTCACCGAGGCCGCCGCGGCCGAGCGCGCCGAGCGGATCGGCACCGGCCTGGCCGGCTCGATGACCCTCGGCACCGGCCAGTTCTGTGTGAAGCCCGGACTGGTCCTGGCTCCGTACGGACCGGCCGGCGACCGCCTGGAGCGCTCCCTCGCGGAGGCCGTCGGCGCCACCGGGGCCGGGGTGCTCCTGCAGGACCGGATGCGTGACGCCTTCCTCGACGGCGTACGGGAACGTGCCGCGCTGCCGGACGTGCAGGCGCCCGTGACGCCCGGCGCGGGCGGCGAACACACCGTCAGCGCGGGCTTCTTCACCGTGCCGGCGGCCCGGCTCGCGGACGACGGCGGCACCCACGACCTGCTCCTGGAGGAGTGCTTCGGTCCGGTCACGGTCCTCGCGCGCTACACCGACGACGCCGAGATCGGCGCCGTACTGGCCCGGCTGCCCGGCAACCTCACCGCGACGCTCCAGCTCGGCGTGGCGGAGTGCGCGGGCGAGGACGGACCGCCGGCCGGGGGCGGGGACGGTACGGCGCGCGGGGCGGCCGGAGGCGAGGACGGTACGAGGCCCGACGCGGCCGGCCGTACGGGGCCTGAGGCGGCCGGAGGCGGGGCGGGGCGCGGAACGGGGCGCGGCGCGCGGCTGCTCGCCGCGCTCACCCCGCTGGCCGGCCGGGTACTCGTCAACGGCTGGCCGACCGGCGTCGCCGTGGCCCCCGCCCAGCACCACGGCGGCCCCTACCCCGCCACCACCTCCACCGCGACCTCCGTCGGCGGCACGGCGATCGAACGATGGCTGCGCCCGGTCGCCTACCAGGACACCCCGCCCGCCCTGCTCCCGCCGGAACTGCGCGAGGACAACCCGCTCAAGCTGCCCCGCCGCATCGACGGCCGCCCCGAAAGGTGACCCACGCGCCCATGCCCCAGGCCCCGGACACACCCGAGACCACCGCGCCGCACCCACCGGCCACGCCCGTCACCTCCGACGCGTCCGCCGCCCCCACCGCGTCCGCCACCCTCGTCCGCGACGCGACGGCCGCCGACCTCGACGCCGTGGCGGACCTGCACACCCGCGCCCGCGCGACGTACTACCGCGGCCGCGTCCCCGACGCGCAGCTCGACGACCCGGCCGAGCGCGAGCGCTGGCGCGAGGGCTGGGGGCGTGCGCTGGCCCGCGCGGACGCCACCGTGCTCTGCGCGGAACGGGACGGCGCGGTTGTCGGCGTGGCCTCCTACCGCCGCGAGGACGGGGCGCCCGCGGACACCGTCAAGCTCTTCCAGCTCCACGTGGACCCCGAGCGCTGGCGCGACGGCATCGGCACCGCCCTGCACCGCGCCTGCGTGGCCGGCTGGCGGGCGGCGGGCGCCAGCACCGCCCACCTGGAGGTCTACTGGCACAACCGGCGGGCCCGCGCCTTCTACACCCGGCACGGCTGGCAGCCGGACGCGTCCCGCCGCCCCGCCCCGGACGCCAGCCACCTCGACCTCGTGCTGCCGCTCAGCCCTGCCGCCGCCCGATGATCTGAAGCCGCTCGGCGGTGTGCCCGTCCAGCGTGCCGACCGTGTCCGTGCGCTCGGCCTCCACCGCGAAGCCGTGCGCCCGGACCAGCCCGCGCAGCCGGTCCGGCTCGTGGTGCCGGAACACCCCGCCGTCGGGCGTCTCGAACACCCCGTACGTCCCGTGCCGGTCCGCGTACCGCGCGTACCGCGCCACGTTCCGCGGGTCGCGCTGCAACGGCATGTCGCTGACGTACAGCACCCCGCCCGGCCGCACCAGCCGGCCCAGCTCCGCGACGATCTCCCGCTGCGCCCCGGAACCGGGCACGCACGTCAGGACGGCGAACAGCAGCGCGGCCCCGAAGTGTCCGTCCTCGAACGGCAGCGGCAGCCCGGGGCAGTGCTCGATCCGGATCCCCGGATGCTCCCGGCCGCCCCGCTCCACCAGCGCCCGCGAGACGTCCACCCCGCGTACGTCCGTGTACCCGGCCGCCACCAGCTCGGCGGTCAGCCGACCGTATCCGCAGCCGTAGTCCAGCACCGGCACATCACGTGGCACATACGTGTCCAGCAACCCCGGATCCAGCGGATGGGTGAACGTCTTGGCGGCCCCGGCACGCTCCCAGAACCCCGGCACTTCCTGCCGCATCTCCATGAGCGGACGGTATCCCGGAAGCGGCGGGCGGGCGCTCATTTCGGCGATGTGCCGCGTACGGGCCCGGTGGCGGGGTGATCGGCGGCGGGCGGTCTCAACGTACGGTGACAGGCGATTGGTTGTCGCCCGCTCTTACCGTTCGGTATTTCCGGCGCGCTTCGAGAAGGTGTTGACGGGCTCTTCCGTGTGCTTCTGGTACTGCGTGTGCCCGGTCTCGTCCGTGTGCGCGCGAATCCAACTGTTCAACTGCGTGGGGGTGTCCCAGACGTTGGAGCGGATACCGCATTTCTCGCCACCGGTTTCGGTGACGCATACGGCGACGTGCTTCCGGATGCCGGTGATCTGGATTTCCACGGGCGTGGGTGCGGGGACGGGGTTTGTCATGGACTTGCCTTCACGCGGCGGGGTGTCGAAGGCAGCGCCGCTGCCTTCACCGGTACGCATATGGAGCACGCCGCCGTGTCCGTGCGAGCGCATGAGGCGGGAGAAGTGTTCCCGGCCGGGGCTGGTCACTTGTGGTCACCGTTTCTGGAAGTGATCGTGCCGAACCGGCGGCGGATCGGTCGCATGCGGCGAGCCGGCCAGCCGGTGCGTGACTGTCTGCTTACAGGGTGCCTCGCTGGGCGTAGGCTCAATAGGGTCGGAGGGTTTCCAAGGAGCTTGGAAAGACAGGGATTTGCACACATGAGCGAAAAGCCCGCCGCGTCACGGCCCGAACCGCGCAACGGCCTTGAGTGGTTCGGGCGAGAGCTGGAGGAAGCCCTTCGTCATCACGGTGCCACGCAGCAGGAGCTGGCCGACGCGACAGGCTACAAGGCGCCGTACGTGACGAAGGTGAAGCAGGGGAAAGCTCTTGCCAGCCTGCATTTCGCCGAAGGGTGCGATCGGTTTTTCAACACCTCCGGGTACTTCGCTCGTATGCGTACCCGGATCTCTCAGCATGGGCACCCCGAGTGGTTCGTGCCGTACCTGCTGATGGAGGAGAAGGCGGCGCAAGTTCTCGACTTCTCACCGTTCCTGGTCATGGGTGTTCTGCAGACCTTCGCCTACGCCGAAGCGCTGTACCGTGCCGCGAACCCGCGCTACTCGGACGATGTGATCAAAGAGAAGGTCACATGGCGACTCCAGCGGCGGGACATCTTGGAGCGCCCGGACCCACCACTGTTGTGGGTCGTGCTGGATGAGTCATGCTTGCGTCGGGAGGTCGGGGGCCGCACCGTCATGCGTGGCCAGATGGAGCACCTGTCGCAGGTGTCGGAGATGCCCAACGTCACTGTCCAGGTGCTGCCGTTCGACTCCGGCGCACCTCCGGCGGCAGAGCCGTTTACGCTACTGACGTTCGATGACGGCTCGGCACCGGTGCTCTACTCGGAAGCTCAGGGATTGGGGCGCGTCATCGATTCGGCGTCCGTGGTGGCCACCGGCATGAGCAGATTCGAACGGCTGCGTGCGGACGCGCTGTCCCCAGAAAAATCACTCCGCGCACTGCGCGAAGCGATCAAGGAGTACGTGTGATGAAGCCAGGGAAGCCCGTCCATTGGGTGAAGAGCACCTACAGCAGCGGGGACGGCGGCCAGTGCATCGAATGGGCGCCACGGCACGCGGTGGCCACCGGTGAGTTCCTGGTCCGGGACAGCAAGACCCCGGACGGCCCCCACCTGACGCTCACCGGTGACGCCTTCGCCGGACTCGTCCGGTTCGCCCGGCAGGCCACCGTCTGACCTCGGCCGACCGGCCCACGGGCCCCGCCGTCCCCGCAACGGGGCTGCGGGGCTCCTTCGCGACCTGGCCGCCGCCCGGGGAATAGCCGCCGCCCCCGGAAGGTTGTCCGTTGCTGTCCCCGTTCGGGGGGCTTCGGGGCCTTGTGGCCCCGGATGAGTCGTACCGCGGCGCCACGGCCCCCGCCGGCCGGACCCCGCGGTCCCTTCAGAGGAAACAGCTTCATGCGCGTGGAAATCTGGGCGGACATCGCCTGCCCCTGGTGCTACATCGGCACGGCACGGTTCGAGAAGGGGCTCGCCGCGTTCGCGCAGCGGGGTGCGGTGGAGGTCGTGCACCGGTCCTTCGAGCTGGATCCGGAGGCGGCGCCGGCGGGGGACGTGCCCGTGCTGGAGATGCTCGCGAGCAAGTACGGGGTGTCGCGGGAGCAGGCCGAGGCCATGGAGGCGCGGGTGGCCGAGGCGGCGGCGGGGGAGGGGCTCGGCTACCGCTCCGACCGGATCCACGGGAACACCTTCGACCTGCACCGGCTGCTGCACCTCGCCAAGGAGCGGGGCGTACAGGACGCGCTGCTCGGCGCGCTGTACCGGGCCAATTTCGCGGAGGCGCGGCCGCTGGGGGACGCGGACGTGCTGACCGGGGTCGCGGTGGCCGCGGGGCTGGACGAGACGGAGGTGCGCCGGGTGCTGGCGGACGGGGACGCCTACGCGGAGGCGGTGCGGGCCGACGAGCGGGAGGCGGCGGAGCTGGGGGCCCGGGGCGTGCCGTTCTTCGTCATCGACCGGCGGTATGGGATATCCGGCGGGCAGCCCGCCGAGGTGTTCCGGCAGGCGCTGGAGCAGGCGTGGGGTGCGGAGCGGACGCCCGCGCCGGCAGAAGGTGGCGACGGGGCGGCCGCGGCGGGGTGCGAGGGGGACGTGTGCCGGCCCGGCACGGAGCGGTGACTCCGGTGGGCCCGGGGCAGCCGTAAGGCGCTGAGCTGCGGGGATAAGGGGCGCTTGGGGCCAGGCCAACGCAATGTGTGATGGACGGCGGGTGGCCGGGCGGCCACAGTGGGGGGATGCAGCGCATTGAGCCACTCGGCGGGGACGAATTCGCGCCCCGGACGACGTACTTGAACACCGCGTCCAGCGGCCTGATCCCCGCCCGTTCGGCCGCCGCCCTGCGTGCGGCCGTCGAGGAGTCCGTCTCCTACGGGAGCATGGGCCGGGACTATTTCGGACCGGCGGACGCCTCCCGGGCGGCCTTCGCCCGGCTGACGCACGTACCGCCGGAGCGGGTCGCGATCGGTGGCGCGGTCGCGGTGCATGCCGCGCTGATCGCCGGGTCGCTCCCGGACGGGGCCGAAGTGCTGGTTCCCGAGGGGGAGTTCAGTTCGCTGGTCAACCCGTTCGCCGTCCGGCCCGGGATCAGGCTCCGTACCGCGCCGCTCGCCGGACTGGCCGACGCCGTCCGGCCCGGCACGGCGCTCGTCGCCGTCAGCGCCGTCCAGGCCAAGGACGGGCGGATCGCCGACCTGGCGGCGGTACGGGCCGCCGCCGGCGCCCACGGAGCACGCACCCTCGTGGACGCCACGCAGTCCGCCGGCTGGCTGCCGCTGCGGGGCGGCGACTTCGACTACGTGGTGTGCGGGGCGTTCAAGTGGCTGCTGTGCCCGCGCGGCACGTCCTTCCTGGTGTGCGGGGACGACGGGCTGGAAGCGCTGCACGCCGGGTGGGTGGCCGGTGCGGACCCGATGGAGTCCAACTACGGGCCGCTCCGGGCCCTCGCGGCCGGCGCGCGCCGCTACGACGAGCCGCATGCCCACTACTCGTACGTCGCCGCCGCGCAGTCCCTCGCCCTGCTGAACGAGATCGGCGTCGAGACCGTCCACGCGCACAACGCGGCGCTCGCCGACCGGTACCGCGCAGGCCTCACGGCGCTCGGCCACACCCCGCTGCCCGCGCCCGGGTCGGCGATCGTGTCCGTACCGGGGCTCACGGACGCGGCGGACCGGCTGGAGGCGGCGGGCGTACGGGTCGCCGTGCGCGCGGGCAGCCTCCGGGCCGCCTTCCACCTCTACAACTCGTCGGACGACGTGGACCGGCTGCTGGAGGTGGTGGGGGAGGGACGGCGGTAGGGGCACCCGTTCCCGGAGGCCCCCTTGCCCGGAAGAGCCCCCTCCCGCCGGGGGCGTGGCGCTCCGGGGCCCCGGCCCGCCTCTCTCCGGTCCGCCCCCGGCCCGTCCCCCTCTACGCCGCCCCGGTCTCAGACCTCGCCGCGGACCATCCGGATCAGGCGGTCCAGCACCGCGCCGTCGCTGACCCGCAGGCCGTCGTGCTCCCACTCGTTGGTCACCCAGGTCCGCAGCCCGCGGATCTCCCGCGCGGTCTCCAGGGAGTGGGCCGCGTCGACGTACATGTCGTCGGCGTAGACGGCGGCCGCGGCCGGGACCTCGTTGGCGGCGAGGCGGTCGGCGTCGTACAGATCGGGCCAGTCGGCGCGTTCGGCCAGTGCCTGCGCCGTCTCCTTGAGGGGACGCAGCGCCGGGTCGGTGTCGAACAGCCAGGGGTAGACCATCTCCCCGGTGAAGTGGACCGGCCGCCCGCCCTCCAGCGCGGTGCCGACGTCGAACTCGGGGAACTCGGCGCGGACGTGCTGGGCGGCCCAGCCGGTGCCCTTGGACGCCACCGACCGCTGGGCGTAGATCGCTTCGTGGAGGACGGCGTAGAGCGGGGTGGCGGTGTGGGAGAGGTGGCTCTGTACGGCCTGGAGGAAGGTTTCCGCCAGCTCGGGTCCCGCGGGGCCGGTCACCCACGCGTCCTCGATCAGGTAGTGCAGGACGTACGAACCGGTGCCGGTGCCCAGCAGGCGGCCCAGCGCCTGGAACGCCTCCGCCGTCAGACGCCCGCCGCCGGGCAGCCGGGCCGGGTGTTCGCGCAGGTGCGCGGCGATGCGGCGGACGCGTTCGATGTCCTGCGGGTAGCGCGCGTAGTGCGCGGCGTTCTTGCGCGCCACCCGGGGGTACGCGGCCCGGTAGACGTCCTCGGCGCCGGCCCGCAGCCCCGGCAAACCGCCCGTGATCATGACCTCGCGCAGGCCCTCGGGCGCGTACGACAGGTAGGTCGTGGCGCAGAAGCCGCCGAAGCTCTGTCCCAGGACGCTCCACCGCTCACCGGGGCCGGCCAGCTCGCGACGGAACGATTCGGCGTCCCGGACGATCGCGTCGGCGCGGAAATGCGCCAGATACGCGGCCTGTTCGCGCGGGCCGCCGCGCAGCGCGAGGGTCTGCCGGCCGGCCGGGGCGGAGCGGCCGGTGCCCCGCTGGTCCAGCAGCAGCACCCGGTAGTGGTCCAGCGCGCGCACCAGCCAGGAGTCCCGGCCCAGCGGACGCGGCGACGCGCAGCCGGGGCCGCCCTGGAGGTACACCAGCCAGGGCAGCGCCTCGTGCTCCCGGCCGGGTGCCACCGCCTCGCGCCCGTACACCGTCAGCCGTTCGCCGTCCGGTGCGGCGTGGTCCAGCGGCACCTCCAGGAAGTGGTCGGTCACTACGACACCGGGCAGCCGGTCGGCACTCATGTACGCTCCTCGGTCTTCTTCGGCCACGCGCCCCTCCGGCGCCCTGCGGATCGTGCGGCACCCGCCGGGCGCCGCACAATTCGGCCGGACGGACGGCTACCGCGAAGGAGGGCGAAAGGCTAGGAATGTCACCACACACTCACGAGGTGGTGCCGGTGGACGGGACAACCAGGTACCCGCCGCGCGACCGGGAGCTGCACCGGCGGCTGGTGTACGGGGACGAATCCGCGCTGGGCGAGGCGTACGACGCCTACGGCGCGCTGGTCAGGGCGGTGGCCCGGCGGGTCACCGGCAGTGCGGTGGTCGCCGACGAGGTGACGCACCGCGTCTTCATCGACCTGTGGACCTGCCCGTACGCCTTCGAGCCCGGACACGGCTCGCTGCGCGCGTGGCTGAGCATCCGCGGGCACCACGGCGCGGTGGCCCGGGTGCGGGCGGCGGAGGCGGAGCGCGCGGCGTGCGGGGAGCCGGAGGGGGCGGGGCTCGGGCCCGGCGAAGAGGCCCGGATGGCGCTGCACTCCGCGCTCACCGAACTGCCCCTGCCGGAACGGGAGGCCCTGCACCTGGCCTGCTTCGCCGGGCGTACGTACCGGCAGGTCGCGGTGGAGCTGGGCATCGCGGAGACCGCGGCCACCGCACGGCTGCGGCATGCCCTGAGCGGCCTGGCCGACCGGCTCGCCGGGCCGTCGGCCGGCCCCGGCAGCCCGGCCGACGAGGCACGGGACGAGTGCTGAGACGCCGGCCCCGAATGCCGGGCGGCGGCCACGGGCAGCAAGGGAGACGACAGGGACGCGCGCCGGCCGGCCGGGCGGCGGAACAGCGGAAAGGGGCGTGCGATGGATGCCGGAGGCAGGAACGGCCGGGGTGGTACGGGCGGGCCGGATGGTACGGATGGGCCGGATGATGCGGACATGCCGGGCGGTACGGGTGGGAGCGGCGGGCCGCGGGACCCGGGGAGCCCGGACGGCTCGGACGGCTTCGGCGAGACCGGCGGAGCGGACGGCCCGTCCGCCGTGCACGAGGAGGTCAGCGCGCTGCTCGCGGCCTGGGCGCTCGGCGCCGGCATGCCGGGCGACGACGCGCGGGTACGCGGCCACCTGCGCGACTGCGCGCCCTGCGCGGCCGAGGCGCGGCGGCTGCGGGAGACCGTACGGCTGCTGGACGAGCCGGCGCCCGGCGGGACCGGCCGCGGAGCCGGACGCAAGGCGAACGCCGGAATGGCACGCGGGCGGCTGATGGCCGCGGCCCGCGCCGCGCGGCCCGGCCAGGTGCCCCTGGCCGCGCACGCCGCTCCGTACGCGGGGGCGGTGGCCTGCCTGGACGCCCTGCTGCGGGAGCTGGACCACGCGCCGGCCCGCTGGGGCACCCCCGTCGTGCACGACTGGGACGTCCAGGGCACCGTCGCGCACCTGGTCGCGGCCGACGAAGTACTGGCCGAGCGGCTGGGCCTGGCACCGGTGACGGAGGCGGGCACGGGGCTGGGGCCGGTGCCCGGGACCCGGCTGGAAGAGGGCTTCGGGCCGGAGGCCGGTACGGGGCCGGGCGCGCTGTCCACGGGCCGGACGGCCGGTGCGGGCGCCCCCTGGGAGCTGCGCTGGGCGGCCCGTACGCACGAGGTGGTGGCCTACGAGCACACCCGGCCGCCCGCCGAGACACGGGAGGCGTGGCGGACCCAGGCCCATGGGCTGCTCGCGCTGCCCGAGGCGGGCGACGAGCAGTTGGCCGCGATGGCCACGACGCTGATGGGCCGACGGCTGCCGGTCGCCGACCACTACGTGATCCGCGCTTTCGAGACATGGCTGCACACCCGGGACATCGGGCGGGCGCTGGGCCGCACCGTACCGCCGCCGCTGCCGGCGCACCTCCAGCGGTTCCTGGGGCTGGCGGTACGCATCCTGGACCTGGCGCTGGGCCCGGACGCGCGGCCGGTGCTGCTGTCGGTGGAGGGCGAGGCGGGCGGCGACTGGGTGCTCGGCTCGGACGCCGAGCCGATCGCCGCCGAACTGGTCCTGGAGGCCACCGACTTCCTGCTGCTCGTCGGCGGACGGCAGGACCCGGACGAGATCGCGCGGGGCCAGGCAGGCGACGCGGCCGCCTCACAGCGGCTGCTGGAGACGGCCACGTCGCTGGCCTGGCTGTGACGCCGTGCCGCGGTGCCCCGTCGGCACCGTGCGGCGCGCCGGTTACTGCACGGGGGTGAAGTCACGTGCGCCGATGTACTCCGGACGCCGGACCGGCGCCGCGAAGGGCTCCACCGCGGTGTTCTCCACGCTGTTGAACACGATGAAGACGTTGCTGCGCGGGTACGGCGTGATGTTGTCGCCGGAACCGTGCATGCAGTTGCAGTCGAACCAGGTCGCCGAACCGGCCTTGCCGGTGAACAGCTTGATGCCGTGCGCGTCGGCCAGCTTGGTCAGCGCCTCGTCCGAGGGCGTGCCCGCGTCCTGCATCTGCAGCGACTTCTTGTAGTTGTCCCGCGGCGTCTCGCCGGCGCACCCGAGGAAGTGCCGGTGCGAACCCGGCATGATCATCAGGCCGCCGTTGGTGTCGTAGTTCTCCGTCAGCGCGATCGAGACCGACACGGTCCGCATGTTCGGCAGGCCGTCCTCGGCGTGCCAGGTCTCGAAGTCGGAGTGCCAGTAGAACCCGGAGGCACCGAAGCCCGGCTTGACGTTGATCCTGGACTGGTGGACGTAGACGTCCGAGCCGAGGATCTGCCGGGCGCGCCCCACCACGCGCGGGTCGGCGACCAGCTTGGCGAACACCTCGCTGATCTTGTGCACCTCGAAGACGGACCGGATCTCCTGGGACCGCGGCTCGACGATGGAGCGGTCGTCCGCCCGCATCGCCGGGTCGTTGACCAGCCGGTCCAGTTCGGCGCGGTACACCGCGACTTCATCCGCCGTCAGCAGCTCCCCGATGGCGAAGAAACCGTCGCGTTCGAAGTCGCTCAGCTCGGCCGGCTGGAAGGGCCCCTCCGTGCCGGGCTGCGACCACACCACCGGGTCCTGCCGCGGGGTCATCACCTCGGTGGTCCCCCGGGTCGGGTACAGGTCGGCGGTGCGCTCGGGTGCGGTGGTCATGGTGTTGCCTTCCTCTCCTCTCGTGCGTGCTTTCCTTCTCGCGCCTTTCCCGGCTGCCGGACGGGGCAGTGAGCCGCGCCGGGTGTCAGCCCTGCTGCGCCGACGGCTCCGGCTCGGGCTCGGTGAGCAGCGGGTACACGCCGTTCTCGTCGTGGTCCTCGCGGCCCGTCACCGGCGGGTTGAAGACACATACGCAGCGGAAGTCCTCCTTGATGCGCATGGTGTGCTTCTCGTGCCCGTCGAGCAGGTACATCGTGCCCGGGGTGATGGTGTGCTTCTCACCGGTCTCGTCGTTGGTGAGCTCGGCCTCGCCCTCCACGCAGAGCACGGCCTCGATGTGGTTGGCGTACCACATCGACGTCTCGGTGCCCGCGTACAGGGTGGTCTCGTGCAGCGAGAAGCCGACGCGCTCCTTGGCGAGGATGATGCGCTTGCTCTCCCAGGTGCCCGACTTGGCCTTGACGTGGCGGTCGGTGCCTTCGATGTCCTTGAAGGATCGGACGATCACGGTGTTCTCGTACCTTTCTGTGGTGCGGACAAGGAGTGGTGCGGTGCCGTGGTGCGCTCAGGCGCAGTCGCGGACCGCGCGGGCGAGGATGCGCAGACCCTCGTCCAGCTCCTCGGGGGTGGTCGTCAGCGCCGGCAGCAGCTTGACGACCTCGCTCTCCGGGCCGGAGGTCTCGATGAGCAGACCCAGCTCGAAGGCGCGCTTGGCGATCTTGTTGGCGAGCGGCTTGTCGGAGCACTCCAGGCCCCAGACCATGCCGCGGCCGCGGTACTCGGCGATGGCGCCGGGGTGTTCCTCGACGATGGCGCGCAGGTGCGACTCGATGATCTCGCCGCGGGCCAGCGTCTGCTTCTCCATCTGGCCGTCGGCCCAGTACGTGTCCAGGGCCGCGGCGGCGGTGACGAAGGCCGGGTTGTTGCCGCGGAAGGTGCCGTTGTGCTCGCCCGGCTCCCACACGTCCAGCTCCGGCTTGAACAGGGTGAGCGCGAGCGGCAGCCCGTAGCCGCTGATGGACTTCGAGACGGTGACGATGTCCGGCACGATGCCCGCCTCCTCGAAGGAGAAGAACGCGCCGGTGCGGCCGCAGCCCATCTGGATGTCGTCGACGATCAGCAGCATGTCGCGGCGCTTGCACAGCTCGGACAGGGCGCGCAGCCAGTCGGCGCGGGCCACGTTGATGCCGCCCTCGCCCTGCACCGTCTCGACGATCACGGCGGCCGGCGTGTTCAGGCCGGAGCCGCTGTCCTCCAGCAGCCGCTCGAACCAGAGGAAGTCCGGGTAGGTGCCGTCGAGGTAGTTGTCGAACGGCATGGGGGTGCCGTGCACGAGCGGGATGCCGGCACCGGCGCGCTTGAAGGCGTTGCCGGTCACCGCGAGGGCGCCCAGCGACATGCCGTGGAAGGCGTTGGTGAAGGAGACGATCGACTCGCGCCCCTTGACCTTGCGGGCCAGCTTGAGCGCGGCCTCCACGGAGTTGGCGCCCGTCGGGCCGGGGAACATGACCTTGTACGGCAGGTCGCGCGGGCGCAGGATGGTGTTCTGGAAGGTCTCCAGGAACGCGCGCTTGGCCGTGGTGGACATGTCCAGCCCGTGGGTGACGCCGTCCCGCTCGATGTAGTCGAGCAGGGCGCGTTTGAGTACGGGGTTGTTGTGCCCGTAGTTGAGCGACCCGGCGCCGGCGAAGAAGTCGAGGTAGGTGTGGCCGTCCTCGTCGTACATGTGGCTGCCCTGCGCGCGGTCGAAGACCGTGGGCCAACCGCGGCAGTAGCTGCGCACCTCGGACTCCACGGTCTCGAAGACGCTCAGGTCGGGCTGGGTGATGGTCACAACATGCTCCTGGGAGATGAGTGGCGTGAGCGGGGAGAAGTCTGCGGGGGTTGCGGGGTGATCAGGGCCGGTGCCCGGCAGGGGGACCGAGCGGGCCGATGCGATGGAGCACCTCGGGGTGGTGCCCCTGTTCGGGGAAGAGCCCGGCGTCGAGAAGTACTTCGCGTGTCAGGGGCGCCCCGTGGCGCTCGGCGAACGACGCGAACAGCCGGTTGGACGCCGCGTTGTCCGGGGTGATCGTGGTCTCGATGCGACACACGCCCAGTTCCGCCGCGGCTCGGGCGACCAGGCCGTCCAGGAGGGCGGCGGCCAGTCCGTGGCCGCGGTACGCCTCGTCGACGGCGATCTGCCAGACGAAGAGCGTGTCCGGGGACTCGGGGCGGAGGTAGCCGGTGACGAAGGCGGCCGGCTCGCCCTCGCCGTCGCGGGCGACGGCGGAGGTGGCGGCGAAGTCGCGACACCACAGCAGGTAGCTGTAGGAGGAGTTCAGATCCAGCGTCCGGGAGTCGCGGGCGATGCGCCAGATCGCGGCTCCGTCCTCCACACGCGGTGTGTCGAGCTTGAAACCCTCCGGCATTTCTCTGATATCGCTTCGGGCACCTGCATGGTCTGCTTGTGCGGCGGTCATGCGAATTCAATTTACCCAGGGAAAAAGGAAAATGCATCGCGAGGAGGGGTTACGTGAGCAGGGGCTCTTGTGTTATCGCGCGGGGGCGCACGAGCGCGCGAAACGACTGCACGATGTACGGGTTTGCCCGGAAAATAGGGGGCGAAGTGGACGTGTTGTGTGGTCGGTCACAGGTCCGTAACGTCCTGGTGACCCACCGGAATTCCCTGCTCGGACGTTAGCGAAATCTTGGCGTTTGAGCTGCGAAAAAGCGGGAAGAAGAATACGGGAAGCTGCGCACTGACGAATTGGGAATTCGCCGGTAAAAGGTGTACCGCAAGAAAAGCCCGGGTGTCCACGGTGTTTCTGTGGAGCGGATCGCCGTATGAGCCTTCAGGGCAACCCCGGAGCCATTGCCGGAGCGCGCCGCAGCGATACCGGGCCGGTCACCGGTCCCCGTGCCGCTCCGCGTACCGCGCGTCATACAGTGCGGCCATGAGTGAGAGCGCGGTGCTGCACATCAAGGGGAGGGTCCTGGCCGGGCCGGACGACGTACGCGACGGACTCTGGGTCGTCGGCGGCCGGGTCACCTACGAACGGCCGACGGGCGCCCGGGAGGTGACGACCGTTCAGGGATGGGCGCTGCCCGGCCTGGTCGACGCCCACTGCCACGTCGGACTCGACGCCCACGGGCCGGTGGACGAGGCGACCAGCGAGAAGCAGGCGCTGACCGAGCGGGAAGCGGGCACCCTGCTGCTCAGGGACGCCGGCTCGCCGTCCGACACCCGCTGGATCGACGACCGCGAAGACCTGCCGCGGATCATCAGGGCCGGCCGGCACATCGCCCGTACCCGCCGCTACATCCGCAACTACGCCCATGAGATCGAGCCCGAGGACCTGGTCGCGTACGTCGCGCGGGAGGCGCGGCGCGGCGACGGCTGGGTCAAACTGGTCGGCGACTGGATCGACCGCGAGACCGGCGACCTGGGGGCCTGCTGGCCGCGCGGCGCCGTCGAGGCGGCCATCGCCGAAGCACACCGCCTCGGGGCCCGGGTGACGGCCCACTGCTTCGCCGAGGAGACCCTCGCCCCGCTGGTCGAGGCGGGCATCGACTGCGTCGAACACGCCACCGGCCTCACCGAGGAGACCATCCCGCTGTTCGCCGAGCGCGGCGTCGCGATCGTCCCCACCCTCGTGAACATCGCCACGTTCCCGGCGCTGGCGGCCGGCGGTGAGAAGAAGTTCCCCGCCTGGGCGAGCCACATGAGGAGCCTGCACGAGCGCCGCTACGACACCGTACGCGCGGCGTACGACGCGGGCGTGCCCATCTTCGCCGGCACCGACGCGGGCGGCTCACTCGCGCACGGCCTGATCGCGCAGGAGGTCGCCGAACTCACCAAGGCGGGCATCCCCGCGCTGGACGCGCTCGCGGCGACGACATGGGGCGCGCGGAAGTGGCTGGGGCGCCCGGGCCTGGAGGAGGGAGCCCCGGCGGACCTGGTCGTCTACGACGGCGACCCACGCACCGACGTACGGGTGCTGGCGGCGCCGCGACGGGTGGTGCTGCGGGGGCGGATCGTCGGCTGAGCCGTCTGCGGCGGCGGGGGTGGGGACGCCTGCCCCCGCCGGCCGTTGGTCGCTGTTCCGGCGGGAGGGGGTGGGGCGGGGCGGCGGTTATCGTTCGTGGCGTGCGTCTCGCGCGCGACGCGCGTCTCGCGCCATCCACGCGGCCACCAGCGCGCCCGAGACGTTGTGCCATACGGAGAAGACGGCCGCCGGGAGGGCCGCCGCCGGGCTGAAGTGGGCGGTGGCCAGGGACGCGGCTAGGCCGGAGTTCTGCATGCCGACCTCGAAGGCCATCGCCCGTCCGGCCGGTTTGCCCAGCCGGGCCAGCCGCCCGGCCGCGTAACCCAGGGCGAGCCCCAGTCCGTTGTGCAGTACGACCGCGACGACGACCAGCGCCGCCGCGTCCTTGATGAGGGCGGCGCTGCCGGACACCACGACGAGCACGATCGCCGCGATCGTCACGGCGGACAGCCACGGCAGCGCGCGCAGGGCCCGGTCCACCCAGCGGCCCGCGACGAGCCGGATCACCAGCCCGCCGAGCACCGGCAGCAGCACCGTCTTGAGGATGTCGGTCACCATCACCCCGGCGTCCACGTCCAGGAACTGCCCGGCGAGCAGCAGCGTCAGCGGCGGTGTGATCAGCGGCGCGAGGACGGTGGAGACCGTCGCGACCGAGACGGACAGCGCGACGTCGCCGCGGGCGAGGTAGGTCACGACGTTGGAGGCGGTGCCGCTGGGCGCGCAGCCGACGAGGATGACGCCGGCCGCGAGCTGCGGCGGCAGGTCCAGGACGGTCGCGATCAGCCAGCCCAGCCCCGGCATGATCACGTAGTGGGCGACCAGGCCCAGGCCCACCGCCCAGGGGCGTTTGGCGACCGCCGTGAAGTCCGGCGGCGTCAGCGTCAGCCCCATCGAGAACATCACCACGCCGAGCAGCCACGGCACCGCGGGCGCCCAGCCCGTGAACGGCGCGGGCCACAGCAGCCCGACCGCCCCGGCCACGATCACCAGCAGGGGGAAGACGGTGACGGCCCGCCGCGCCGCCCGGTCGGAGGCGGGCAGGTCACCGGCGGGCGTGGGGCGCTGGCTGAGCTGTTCGGTCGGCACGGCGGCACCTTAGCGCCGGGCTGCATGTACGGGACAACGGATTCCGGATGGTGGACGGGCGTGGAAGGGCGGTGGCGTACGGGGACCGGTCCCGGACCGGGGCCTCAGCCCGTCAGGGCCTTTTCCAGGGCCTCCGTGAACCGGTCCGTCGTCGCCCGGTCGCGTACCGCCAGCCGCAGCCACCCGGGGCCCAGCCCCGGAAACGTGTCGCCGCGCCGCGCCGCGAAGCCGAGCGTGCGCAGCCGGGTGCGGACGGCCGCCGCGTCCGGCAGCCGGACCAGGACGAAGGGGCCCTCGGCCGGGGCCGTCACGTGCGCCTGCTGGCCGTCGGGTCCGCGTACCTGCGCCAGCCGGGCCAGCAGATGGTCCCGGTCCGCCGCGATCCGCCGGGCCGCTTCCTCCGCCTCCGCCAGCGCCGCCGGCTCGCAGCACGCCTCGGCCGCGGCGAGCGCGGGAGCCGAGACCGGCCACAGCGGCTGCGCCCGCGCCAGGTCCGCGATGATCTCCGGGGCGGCCAGGACGTAGCCGATCCGCAGCCCCGCCAGGCCCCACGTCTTGGTCAGGCTGCGCAGGACCACCAGCCCCGGCACGTCCGTGCGGGACGCCAGCGACGCGCGTTCGCCGGGGACCGCGTCCATGAACGCCTCGTCCACGACCAGGGTGCGGCCGGGCCGCGCCAGCCGGGCGATCTCCTCGGCGGGGTGCAGGACGGAGGTGGGGTTGGTCGGGTTGCCGACGACGACCAGGTCGGCCTCGTCGGGGACGGCTTCCGCGGCCAGGCGGAAGCCGTTCCGCTCGGTGAGCAGCAGCCGTTCCACCGGGTGCCCGGCGTCGCGCAGCGCCGCTTCCGGCTCGGTGAACTGCGGGTGCACGACGAGCGGCCGGCGGGCCCGTACGGCACGGGCGATCAGGACGAACGCCTCCGCCGCGCCCGCCGTCAGCAGCACCCGCTCCGGCGGGAGGCCGTGCCGCGCCGCCACCGCCCGGCGCGCCGGGCCGCCGTCCGGGTAGGCGGCGAGGCCGTCCAGCGAGGCGGCGATGCGTGCCTTGAGCCAGGGCGGCGGCGTACCGGCGCGCACATTGACCGCGAGATCGGTCAGCCCGGCGTCCGCGCCGCGTACTTCGGCGTCCCCGTGGTGGCGCAGATCCGGTTCGTACGGGTGGGGGCCGGGTATGCCGCTGGGGGCGGCGGACGGCGGGGTGGTCACGACGTCTCCTTGGTGCAGAGGGGGTGAGGGGGGCGTCCGTGGGCCACGGCGCAGGTGGCCCGCGCCCCGGGCACCGACGCGCGTTTGCCGAGGACGAGCCGGGCCGCACCGGTTCCGGTGCCGTCGTCCGGGCCGCAGGCGTCGGCCGGGCCGGGGGCACCGTCCGCACCGAGGCCTCCCGCGCCGGCCAGCGCGGCGGCCTCCGCGACGCTCGGTGTGCCGGTGGCGGCCAGTGCCGCCGGGGACGGATGCGGTACGGGCACGGCGGCCAGCACGGCGGCCGGATACGCCAGCAGCGGTACGCCGAGCCGCTGCGCCGCGCCGGCCAGCCCCGGCTCGGCCGCCTTGGTGTCCACGGTCGCGAGCGCGATGACCGCGTCCGGCGGCAGGCCGGCGGCCGCGAGACAGTCCAGGACGAGCGCCAGCACCTCGGCGGCCGGGACGCCCCGGCGGGCGCCGACGCCGACGACGACCGGTGCCGCGCTCACCACGCCCGTCCCGTGCCCTGGACATGCGGGATGCCCGGCCGGTCAGTAAGCAGGAGTGAGGGGTGCCGGAACCCCGGGGAAGGGGTGAGACCGTGCCGGTGGTCATCGCGCTGGGCGCGTTCCTGATGACCCTGGCCGGCGGCTGGGTCGCCCATCGGGTCACCGACCGCCGGCACCTGGTCCTGGGGCTGGCCGGCGGCCTGATGCTGGGCGTGGTCGGGCTCGACCTGCTGCCGGAGGCGCTGGAGGCGGCCGGCACGGAGGTGCACGGCGTCCCGGCCGCGCTGCTCTGCTTCGTCCTGGGCTTCCTCGCCGCGCACGCGGTGGAACGCCTGCTGGCGGTCCGCAAGGCGGCCCACGGCATGGACCCGGACGAACGGGTCCCGCAGGTCGGGCT
Source organism: Streptomyces sp. NPDC018045 (assembly GCF_044327445.1). Classification (NCBI taxonomy): domain Bacteria; kingdom Bacillati; phylum Actinomycetota; class Actinomycetes; order Kitasatosporales; family Streptomycetaceae; genus Streptomyces; species Streptomyces sp. NPDC018045. Next base: position 70,752 of record NZ_JBIRFL010000024.1, on the reverse strand, counting down.
GACGGCCGCCGCCGCGATGGTGGTGCACAGCTTCATGGACGGCTTCGCGATCGGCCTGGCCTACCAGGTGGGCCGGGAGATGGCGGTGGCCGTGGCGCTCGCCGTCATCGCCCACGACTTCGCGGACGGCTTCAACACGTACACGATCACCAGCCTGTACGGGAACGCCCGCAACCGGGCGCTGACCATGCTCGGCGCGGACGCGCTCGCCCCGCTGGCCGGCGCCGCCGCCACGCTGCTGTTCACCCTTCCGGAGCAATGGCTCGGGGTGTACCTGGGCTTCTTCGGCGGCGTCCTGCTCTACCTGGCGACCTCCGACATCCTCCCGGAGGCCCACCACGACCACCCCGCACTGTCCACTCTGCTGTGCACGGTGGCGGGTGTCGGATTCATCTGGCTGGTGGTCGGCCTCGCGGGCTGAACCGGTGCGCCGGGCGGGCACGGCACCGGGAGGAGCGGTCACGGCGCGCCGGCTCCCACACCGACGGAGACCGGCCCGTTACGGCCCTCCAGCACGGCCGTCAGCCCCGGCTCGTCACCCGTCTCGACGGTGAGCGTGGCGCCCAGGGCGGCCAGCTCGGCGCGGATCGTCGACGGGTCGGGGTGCGTCCCGGAGAACGCGCGCAGCGGTACGACCGGCAGCCCCGGCCCGGCCGCCGGGTGCGGCGCGTCGCCCCAGTCCAGGAGGAACGGCACCAGCCCGCCGCCGGTACGCGGCGGCGTCAGCGACCAGGAGAGCGACCCGCCGTCCGGCGTGCGGCGGGACATCACCACCGGCTCGCCCGGGTCGTAGCCCAGCGCGCGGGCCCGCGCGACGTGCCCGGCGATGCCCCGCACCCGGACCGCCCAGTGGGCCAGCCGCGGGCCGTGCAGCGCGTCGATGCCGAACCAGCGCGGCGCCTCGGGGGCCGGCTGCGCGGGGTCCGGACCGATGATCTCCAGGTAGGCGCCGTCGCCCAGGCCCAGCAGGGCGTTGCGGGTGCCCCGGCCCGGGTGGCCGCCGCCCGGCACCGGCCGGACGCCGGTCAGCGCGGCGACCTCGGCGGCGGTGGCCTCCAGATCGGGCGTGGCGAGGACCAGGTGGTCCAAGACGGCGGCGTCAGCCACGGTGGGCCTCCAGCGGCGGGCGGACAGCGGCGCCCGCGGCCAGGCGGCGGGCCAGGGACGGCTCGGCCGCCCAGTGGACGTGCAGATACGAGGCGTGCACCCCGTCCTGGACGTGGCCCTCCACCCGGCGCACGGGATGGGTCATGCCCCAGGCGGGGGACGTGCCCGCGCCCGGTTCCAGCACCGTACGGTGGAACTCGTGGCCGCGCACCCGCGTGCCCGCCACCGCCAGCGCGTTGTCGTCCAGCGCCACCGCCTCCCGGTAGCCCAGCGTGAGCCGCTCCGACATCCGCGCGTCGGCGGGCAGCACCCCGCACATCGGCTTGCCGTCGAGCGTCCGGGACAGGTACAGCAGCCCCGCGCACTCGGCGACGACCGGCGCGCCGGAGGCCGCCAGGTCCACCACGGCCCGGCGCAGCGGCTCGTTGGCCGACAGTTCGGCCGCGTACATCTCGGGGAAGCCGCCGCCGATCACCAGCGCCTGCGTCCCGACGGGCAGCCGCTCGTCGCGCAGCGGGTCGAAGACGGCGACCTCGGCCCCGGCCGCCGCCAGCAGTTCGGCGTGCTCCGCGTACGAGAACGTGAACGCGGCGCCGCCCGCGACGGCCACCACGGGCCGGCCCGCCACGGGCTCCGTGTCCGCGGCGCCGCGCGTGGCGCTCCGGGCGACGGCGAGTGCCGGGTCCCAGGCCGTGCCGGGCAGCTCCGGCGCGCTGTGCGCCAGGGCCAGCAGCGCCTTGAGGTCGCAGCCCTCCCGAATCTGGGCGGCCTGTGCCCGTACGGAGCCGACCGCCGCCGCCTGCCGTTCGGCGACCGGGACCAGGCCCAGGTGCCGCGACGGCGTCTGTACCTGCGGCGCCCGGCGCAGCGCGCCCAGCACCGGCACACCCGCCTCGTCCAGCGCCCCGCGCAGCAGTTCCTCGTGCCGGTCCGAGCCGACCTTGTTCAGGATCACCCCGGCCAGCCGCACCTCCGGGTCCCAGGACGCGAAGCCGTGCACCAGCGCCGCCACCGACCGGGACTGAGCCGAGGCGTCCACGACCAGCACCACCGGCGCCCGCAGCAGCTTGGCGACCTGCGCGGTGGAGGCCAGTTCGCCGAGCCCGGAGGCGCCGTCGTACAGCCCCATCACGCCCTCGACCACCGCCAGGTCGGCACCGGCCGACCCGTGCAGGAACAGCGGCGCGACCTGGCCGGGGCCGCACAGGTACGCGTCCAGGTTGCGGCCCGGCCGGCCGGTGGCCAGAGCGTGGTAGCCCGGGTCGATGTAGTCCGGGCCCACCTTGTGGGCGGAGACCGTGAGCCCGGCCTCGGTGAAGGCCGCCATCAGGCCGGTGGCGACGGTCGTCTTGCCGCTGCCCGAGGCGGGCGCGGCGATGACGAGCCGGGGGATCGTGCTCACGGTCTGGCTGCTCCTGGTCCTGCTGCTCTCGTCGCTGTCGTGCCCGGCCGCGCGGTCACCACTCGATGCCCCGCTGGCCCTTCTGGCCCGCGTCCATCGGGTGCTTGACCTTGGTCATCTCGGTCACCAGGTCCGCGAAGTCGCACAGTTCCCGGGGTGCGTTGCGGCCGGTGATGACGACGTGCTGGGTGCCCGGCCGGTCGCGCAGGACGGAGACGACCTCGGCGGGGTCCACCCACCCCCAGTGCATCGGGTACGCGAACTCGTCCAGCACGTACAGCTTGTACGTCTCGGCGGCCAGGTCCCGCTTGACCTGCTCCCAGCCCTCGCGGGCCGCCTCCTCGTTGCTGAACTGCGAGTCGCGCTGGACCCATGACCAGCCCTCGCCCATCTTGTGCCAGGCGACCGTGCCGCCCTCGCCGGTGTCGCCGAGTACCCGCAGCGCCCGCTCCTCACCCACCTTCCACTTCGCCGACTTCACGAACTGGAACACCCCGACCGGCCAGCCCTGGTTCCAGGCCCGCAGCGCCAGCCCGAAGGCGGCGGTGGACTTGCCCTTGCCGGGGCCGGTGTGGACGAGTACCAGCGGGCGGTTGCGGCGCTGGCGGGTGGTGAGTCCGTCGTCCGGGACGACGGACGGCTGTCCCTGAGGCATTACGCGGCCTTCCGGTCGGTGGGGTGGTTGCCCTGTCCGCGGACGTCGCGGACGAGCGCGGAGACACTGTCCGCGCGCAGTTCGTCGAGGGTGACGGCGGTGCCCTGGAGGTCACGGGCCAGCTCGCCGGCCAGCCCCAGCCGGACCGGCCCCGCCTCGCAGTCCACGACCACCGAGGCGACGCCCTCGGCGCCCAGCAGCCGTGCCGCGCGCGACGTGCGCACCAGCGGCTCGGGGCCGCCGGTGGACCGCCCGTCGGTCACGACCACCAGCAGCGGCCGGCGCGAGGCGTCCCGCAGCCGTTCCACGCGCAGTACTTCGTGCGCCTTCAGCAGGCCCGCGGACAGCGGCGTCCGGCCGCCGGTGGGCAGCGACTCCAGCCGGGCCGCGCCCGCCTCCACCGACGAGGTGGGCGGCAGCGCCAGCTCGGCCTGGGACCCGCGGAAGGTGATCATGCCGATCTTGTCGCGCCGCTGGTACGCGTCGAGCAGCAGCGACAGCACCGCGCCCTTGACCGCGCTCATCCGCTTGCGCGCCGCCATCGAACCGGACGCGTCCACGACGAAGAGCACCAGATTGCCCTCCCGGCCCTCGCGCACCGCCTCGCGCAGGTCGTCCCGGCGCACGACCAGCCCCCGGCCGCGGCGCCCGCGCGCCACCTGGTGCGGCGCCGCGGCCTGCACGGTCGCGGCCAGGTGCAGCTTGGTCAGGGTGCCCTGCGGGCGCCGGGCGCCGGTGGTCCGGCCGTGCGCCGTACGGGCCCGTGAACGCCGGCCGTCCGCACCCTCGCCGAGCCCCGGCACGTCCAGCCGCCGCGTACGGAACGGCTCACCCGCCCCGACGGCGGCCTTCTCGCCGCCGCCACCGGGGGCTTCCTCCGCCGCGCCCTGGGACTGCGCCTTCGGGTCGGCGGGTGCCGGGTCCGCCTCCGGAGCCGGCGCCTGCTCGGGCAGTTGCGGCTGGTCGTGCGGTGCCTGGGCGTCCTCGCCCGGCGGCCCGTCCGTACCGCCGTCGCCGTCCTGCGGCGGCTGCCCGCCACCCGGCCCGTCGGGGCCGTCCTCCGGGCCGCCGTCGGGGTCCGGGTCGGGTTCCGGATCGTCGTCCTCGTCCGCGCCGAACTCCTCCAGCACCTGGTCGAGTTTGTCCTCGTCCAGGCCGGGGGCGTCGAACGGATTGCGGCGGCGCCGGTGGGGGAGGGCCAGCAGGGCGGCCTGCCGTACGTCCTCCTCGCGGACGTCCGTACGGCCCGCCCAGGCGGCCAGCGCGCAGGCGGTACGCGCCATCACGATGTCCGCGCGCATGCCGTCCACCTCGAACGCGGCGCACACGGCGGCGATCTGCCGCAGCACCGCGTCGCCGAGGACCACATCCGGCAGCAGCGCCCGCGCGGCGGCGATCCGCTCCCGCAGGTCGTTCTCCTCGGCGGCCCAGCGCGCCGCGAAACCCGCCGGGTCCGCGTCATACCCCAGCCGGCGCCGCACGACCTCCACCCGCTGGTCCGGCTCGCGGGACGCGGCGACCTCCACGGTCAGCCCGAAGCGGTCCAGCAACTGCGGCCGCAGCTCGCCCTCTTCGGGGTTCATGGTGCCGACGAGCAGGAAGCGCGCCGCGTGCCGTACGGAGACGCCCTCGCGCTCCACGTAGGAGGCGCCCATGGCGGCGGCGTCGAGCAGCAGGTCGACGAGGTGGTCGTGGAGGAGGTTGACCTCGTCGACGTACAGGATGCCGCGGTGCGCGTCCGCCAGCAGGCCCGGCTCGAACGCCTTCACGCCCTCCGACAGGGCCCGCTCGATGTCCAGCGCCCCGACGAGGCGGTCCTCGGAGGCGCCGACGGGGAGCTCGACCATGCGGGCCGGGCGCTCCTCCGCGCCGACCGCCTCGTGCGGGCCGTCCGGGCACGCCGGGTCCGGCGCGGCGGGGTCGCAGGAGAAGCGGCAGCCGGTGACCACGGGGACGTCCGGCATCAGCGCCGTCAGGCCCCGTACGATCGTCGACTTCGCGGTGCCCTTCTCGCCGCGGACCAGCACCCCGCCGATGGCCGGCGAGATGGCGTTGAGCAGCAGGCTCAGCCGCATGTCGGACATGCCGACGACCGCGGTGAACGGATAAGGGACCGATGCCATCAGGGAGTACCCCCTTCGAGGGACGTGCGGTGTGCGGGTGGGGCGGTGGCCGCGTCGGCTGCCGCCGGAGCGCGGAACGACGGCTGCGGTATCGGCGGCGCCCCCGGCGGCACGAACGGCAGCCCCGTCGGCACCCCGTCCTCGATGAGCCGCAGCAGCGCCTCCATGTCCGCGTGCTCCTCGATCAGGTCGCCGAGCCGGTCGAGCTGCTCCTCGCGCAGCGCGGCGAAGCTGGTGTCCGGCGCGGGGACGAACGCCCGGCCCGCGTCGGCGGCGACCCGACGCAGGAACGCCCGCCGGAAGCCGTCGCTCTCCAGGGAGCCGTGCCAGTGGGTGCCCCAGACCGCCCCGGACCGGCAGCCGTCCAGGAAGGGCTCGCCGCCGGAGACCTCGGCCACGCCGTGGTGGATCTCGTATCCCTCGACCGGCTCGCCCAGCGCCTCGCCGGACGGCCGGGCCAGGGTCTTGTCGGCCGCGAACCGCACGCGTACGGGCAGCAGGCCCAGCCCGTCCACCGTCCCGGCCTTCGACTCGACCTCGTCCTCGATGCGTTCGCCCAGCATCTGGAAGCCGCCGCAGATGCCGAGCACCGGACGGCCTTCCGCCGCGCGCCGCCGCACCGCGTCCGCGATGCCGCGCTCGCGCAGCCACCGGATCGCCCGGACGGTGCCGCGGGTGCCGGGCAGCACGACGAGGTCGGCGTCGGCCAGTTCCTCGGCGCGGTCCACGAAGCGCACCACGACACCCGGTTCGGCGGCGAGCGCGTCCACGTCCGTGAAGTTCGACATCAACGGTACGGCGGCCACCGCGACCCGCAGCACGTCGGCGCCGTGCGGCGGCGCGACGACGCTCTCGCGGACCGCGCCGCGCAGCGACACCCTCAGGCCGTCCTCCTCGTCGATGCCCAGGCCGTGCGCGAACGGCAGCACCCCGAGCGTCGGCCGCCCGGTCAGCTCCTTCAGCATGTCCAGGCCCGGCTCCAGCAGCGTCACATCGCCCCGGAACTTGTTGACGAGATAGCCCGCGACCAGCGCCTGGTCCTCCGGGGACAGCAGCGCCGTGGTGCCGAAGAACGAGGCGAACACCCCGCCCCGGTCGATGTCGCCGACCACCACGGCCGGTATCCGCGCGGCCCGAGCGATGCCCATGTTCACGATGTCGCTGCGCCGCAGGTTGATCTCCGCCGGGCTGCCCGCGCCCTCGCAGATCACCGCGTCATGCGTACGCCGCAGTTCCTGGAGGCAGTCCGTGACCGTACCGAGCAACTGTTCCTGACGCCCCGCGTGGTAGCCGCGCGCGCTCAGCTCGCCCACCGGCTTGCCCATCAGCACGACCTGGCTGCTGCGGTCACCGCCCGGCTTCAGCAGCACCGGGTTCATCAGGGCGCTCGGCTCGACGCGCGCCGCGGCGGCCTGCATGGCCTGCGCCCGCCCGATCTCCGCGCCCTCGCGCGTCACGAACGAGTTCAGCGACATGTTCTGCGCCTTGAAGGGCGCCACCTTCACGCCCTTGCGGGCCAGCCAGCGGCAGATGCCCGCCGTCACCACGCTCTTGCCCGCGTCGGACGTGGTGCCCGCCACCAGCAGCCCCCCGCCGAGCGGTGCTTGACCCGGTCCGTTCACGTGGCACTCCTCGCCGTCCGCACTGCTGCTCACTTGGCCCTCCCGGCCGTACGGGCCCGCCGTACCGCCCCGGCCGCGAGCCGGCCCGCGACCGTGGCCGTCAGCGCCAGCGCGCTGACCCGGCGCGACAGCCGCACGGCCCGTTCGATGTCCGGGACCGCGACGGGGCGCCCGGTGCCGCCGTTGAGCACCGGGCGGTGCTCGACCCGGCCGCCGTACGCCAGCGTGCCGCCCAGCCGTACGCCCAGCGCCCCGGCGAACGCCGCCTCCACCGGGCCTGCGTTGGGGCTCGGGTGGGACGGGCCGTCCTGCCGCCAGGCGCGCCACGCGCCCCGCCGGTCCGGCCCCGCCAGCACCGCCAGCGCGGCGGACAGCCGGGAGCCGGGAAAGCCGGCCACGTCGTCGAGCCGCGCCGCGGCCCAGCCGAAGCGGCGGTAGCGCGGCGACCTGTGCCCCACCATCGCGTCCAGCGTGTTGACCGCGCGGAAGGCCAGCAGCCCCGGCACACCGGCGGCCGCGCCCCACACCAGGGCGCCGACCACCGCGTCCGAGGTGTTCTCGGCGACGGACTCGACCACCGCGCGCGCCATCTGCTGCCCGTCCAGGGCCTGCGGGTCGCGCCCGCACAGGTGCGGCAGCCGCTCGCGCGCCACGTCCAGGTCGCCCGCCGCGAGCGCACCGCCGACGGCCCGCGCCTCGCGGCCCAGCGAGGTGCCGCCCAGCACCGCCCAGGTGGCGGCGGCGGTCAGCGCGACGGAGGCCGGGAAGGCGGCGGGGGAGCGGCGCACGGCGCGCTCCAGCAGCGCCGCACCGGCGGCGGTACCGCCCGCGAGCAGCGCGGTGTGCAGGGCGCCGGGCCCGCGGTGGTCGCGCCACAGACGGCGTTCCACGGCGGCCGCGGCCCGCCCGAAGGCGGCCACGGGGTGGCCGCGCCGGGGGTCGCCCACGGCCAGGTCGCCGAGGAAACCGAGGGCCGCGCCGCACGCGTAGCCGGCGTGTTCGGCACGCATCGGATCAGACCGCCGTCGCGCCTCGGAGGGGCAGTACGGGCGTACGTCCAGGGGCTCTCGAACTGCGGCCGGGCATGGCGGTAGGTCCTCACTCAGGGTCCGCGCCCTGGTTCGACGGGTACGGCGACGAGAGTCTCCTGGCTCCCCGGATCGGCACTTCCCCCGGCCTTCCAGTCCGTACGGGAACCTGCGTCGCGGGACGCGGACCGTGGCCCTTGGTGGAGGGGCGCTCCCCGGTGACAGTGGCGGGACCGCGCCGGATTCTCACCGGACTTCCTCATCTGTCGCCGAATGGCTCCGGCAGTCCACCACGCTCCGCGAAGCCCGTCAACTCACGCTTGACCTGGGGGCGGAGCCGTGGCAGGGCCTGTGGGCAAGGACACAGACGGCGCGGTGCCCGGACACGGCGACGGGGCGCCCGGTGGACGCGGCGGGTACCGCGGTCACCGGACGCCCCGGGGGCCGTGCCGTGGCCGGCTCTCAGGTCGCGACGATCAGGTAGATCCCGTACGCCACGGCCGCCGCGCACAGCGCGAAGCAGACGTACGCACCGGTCCGCGCCGCGCCGCCGGGGGCGTCGGGCCCGTCGGCGGTCACCGGCGTGCCCTCCTGCCGCGGTTTGCGCGACGTGCCGACGATGCCGAGGGTGAACAGGCCCACGATCCCGACCGTCACGAACAGCGTGACGCCGAAGACCTGGCCGAGCGCTGCCCAGTCGATGTTCATTGCGTTCTCGTTCCTTCGTGGAAGCGGGGGAGGCCGTGGAAGCGGCGGGAGCCGGGCGGCCTGGTCAGCCGGCGGCCGAGCCGGCCTTGGCGCGGCGCTGGGCACGCGTCTCGTGCGGGTGGACGGTGACCGGATCGGCGATCACCGGGTCGGCGCCGACCGGGTCCGCGAGCGGCGCCTCGGCCATCGCGGGCGCCGGGATCGTGGTGACGGCCGTGGCGGGCCCGGTCACGACCGGACCGGCGGGCGGCGGCGAGACGGCCTGCAGGGCGGTGGTGACGACGCCCGCGGGCTCCGCTGCCGGGCCCTCGTTGACGTTGCTGTGGTCCACCGGCTTGCGCCGGGAGAGCGCCCAGATCACGCCGCAGACGGCGAGCGCCAGGACGGCGACGGTCGCGATGCCCCAGTCGCCCTGGTCCGCCAGGAGCGCGGCGCCCGCCGCGACCAGCCCGGCGGCCGGCAGCGTCAGGACCCAGGCGGCGGCCATCCGGCCCGCCGTGGACCAGCGCACCACGCCGCCCTTGCGGCCCAGCCCCGAGCCCATGACCGAGCCGGAGCAGACCTGGGTGGTGGAGAGCGCGAAGCCGAGGTGGGAGGAGGCCAGGATGGTGGCCGCGGCACCGGTCTGGGCGGCGAAGCCCTGCGGCGGCTGGATGTCGGTGATGCCCTTGCCCATCGTGCGGATGATCCGCCAGCCGCCCAGGTACGTGCCGAGCGCGATGGCCAGGCCGGCCGAGGCGATGACCCACAGCGGCGGGTCGGCGTGCGGGGCGACGACGCCGCCGGTGATCAGCGCGAGGGTGATCACGCCCATCGTCTTCTGGGCGTCGTTGGTGCCGTGGGCGAGGGAGACCAGCGCGGCCGAGGCGATCTGCCCGGCGCGGTAGCCCTTGGCGGTGTCCTCCTCGGCGCGGCCGCGGGCCAGCCGGTAGGTCAGCCGGGTCGCGGCCATCGAGGCCAGACCGGCCACGATCGGGGCGGCGACCGCCGGGACGAGGACCTTCATGACCACGGCGCCGCCGTGCACGCCGCTCGTGCCGACGGACACCAGGGTCGCGCCGATCAGACCGCCGAAGAGGGCGTGCGAGGAGCTGGAGGGGAGTCCGGCCAGCCAGGTGACCAGGTTCCAGATGATGGCGCCGACCAGCCCGGCGAAGATCACCTCTGGTCTGATGCCGGCGGCCTCGTCGATGATCCCGCCGGAGATGGTCTTGGCGACCTCCACGGACAAGAACGCGCCGAGCAGGTTGAGGACCGCCGACATCGCCACCGCCGCCTTGGGCGCCAGTGCCCCGGTGGAAATGGTGGTGGCCATGGCGTTGGCCGTGTCGTGGAAGCCGTTCGTAAAGTCGAACACCAAGGCCGTGACGATCACGATCCCGATGAGAAGCGTGATGTGTTCCATTCACCCAGGCAATCAGTTCGATGGTCAGTAACGCTCGGGACCGTACGGACGACGGGTGAACGGAAGGTGAACTGGGGCGGGCGCCGCAGTGACGCCCCCGCAGGGGTGGCGCGGAGGCGCCCGTGCCGCCACCCGGGCCCCACGCGTACCGGCGCGGGAACCCCGTCCGCCCCCTCGGCACCAGCGCGGCGCCGCCCCGGGCCGCCGCCGCGTCAGCCGCGCGCGAAGCGCCGTAACCCCGCGGCCGTGCCGTTCCACCGGTCCTGGTCGCCGGGCAGCGCGCCGGCCCCGGCGTGCTGCCAGATGCTCGGATACGCCCAGCCGGCGGGCAGCTCGCCCGGATTGCCGTGCCGGCGGGCCAGCCACAGCGGATGGGTGGCGGCGAACGCCCGGCTGCCGTCGGGGCAGCCGTTCCACCACCGGGCCGTCGTGTAGATCACCGGCCGCCGCCCCGTCCGGCGCAGCACCTCGGCGCTGAACCCGCGCATCCACCGGACCAGCGCGGTGCCGCTCATCCCGTGGCAGGGGTGCTCCCGGTCGTACGGATGGCGCTCGATGTCGAGCGCCGGCGGCAGCGTCCAGTCGTCCGCCTTCCAGCCGCCGCCGTGCCGCAGGAAGCGCCGGGCCTGCGCGCGGCCGGAGGACGCGTTCGGCACGCCGAAGTGGTAGGCGCCGTGCAGCAGGCCCGCCTTGCGCGCGCCCCGGTACTGCCGCGGGAAGTACGGGTTGCGGTACCAGGTCGACTCGGTGGCCTTCACGTACACGAAGCGGCCGCCCTCGGCCCGTACGGCCTTCCAGTCGACGTTCCCCTGGTGCGAGGAGACGTCGTGCCCGGCCGGCTTGGCGGCGGCCCCGGCGGCGGGCACCGCGGGCAGGGCGGTGGAGGCGTGCGTGGGTGCCGGTGAGCGTGGCCAGCGCGAGGGCCGTGGCGGTCAGCGTGCGCCGACGGCCGCGCGGTCGGTGGTGCGGCCGCTGCGGGCCGGGCGGATGGCGGGGCGGCTGCTGCGGGCCGGACGGAGGGAAGGGCAGCCGCTGCGGGCCGGACAGGCGATCGTGGTCACGGGCCATGGTTCCCCCAGGAATTCCCCCGGATGGCTGCGTGCATGAGAGATCCACGGAAGGGTATCGGGAGATCCGTACAAGACGGTCGATGCCCGGTCAATCCCTGCCGCCGTGCCCGCAGTCCGACATGGCGGATACCGGAGGGCGGGGGTCCGCCCCACGGCTCCGCGCCCGGCCCGTACGGTGACGGCAGCCACGCGCGCACCACCCACGCGCACCCCGGCGGGCCACGCCCGCACAGCACACCGGAGGGCACACGCATGACGGACCGGGAAGCCATCGACCGCGCCTGGGACGAACTGGTCGCCACCGCCCGCCGCACGGTCGCCGACGGACTCGTCGTCGGCACCTCCGGCAACGTCTCCGTCCGCGTCGGCGACCTGGTACTGGTCACCCCCACCGGCGTCCGCTACGACCGGCTCGGGTCCGGCGACCTCACCGCGGTGGACCTCGAAGGCCGCCGGACCCACGGCACGCTGCGGCCCACCAGCGAACTCCCCATGCACCTGGCCGTCTACCGCGCCACCGGCGCCACCGCGGTCGTGCACACCCACGCCGCCCACGCCACCGCCGTCTCCACCCTCGTCACCGAGCTGCCGCCGGTGCACTACATGACCGCGGCCCTCGGCGGCCCCGTGCGCGTCGCGCCGTACGCCCTCTACGGCACCGAGGAGTTGGCCGGGAACATGCTCGCCGCCCTGCGCGACCGCACCGCCTGCCTCCTGCGCAACCACGGCACCATCGCCTACGGCGACACCCTTGACGAGGCCTACGACCGCACCGCCCAGCTCGAATGGATGTGCCGCGTCTGGCTCACCGCCAGCTCCGTCCCCGGCCGCGAACCCACCCTCCTCACCCCGGAACAACTCGCCGCGGCGGGGGACCGGCTGCGGGGGTATGGGCAGCCGGGGTGATGGGGGGGGAGGGTTGGTGGGGTTGGTGGGGTTGGTGGGGTTGGTGGGTCGGTGGGGGCGCGTTGCCGGGCCGTGTCCCGTCTGGTTGGGTGCGGCCGGCCCGCTGGGCCGCGGCGCCGTCGTGCCGGTTCCGTCCGGCCGTGAGCCGCCGCGCCGCCGTCCGGTCGGTGGCCACGGCGCTGCGCCCCGTCCGGTCACTTGTCGCCGCGCCGCGCTGCCGTCCGGCTTCGCGCCGCCGCGCCGCGCCGCGTCCGGTCGCTTGCGACCGCGTTGCGCCCCGCCCGGCTTCGCGGCGTCATGCCGCGCTGCTGTCCGGTCGTTTGCTGTCGCGCCGGCCTCGTACGGCTTCGTGCCGCCGTCCGGCTTCGTGCCGTCGTGCCGCGTCCCGTCCGGGCGCGTGCCGTCGTGCGCGCTGCCGTCCGGACGCTTGCGATCGCCGGCTTCGCGTCGCCGCGCCACGCTGCCGTCCGGCTTCGTGCCGCGCTGCCGTCCGGCTTCGCGTCGCCGCACCCCGCCCCGCCCGGCCGCTTGCCGCCGCGCTGCACCCCGCCTGGCTGCCGCGCCCCCGCCCGGCCGCTTGCCGCCGCGTCGCGCCCTGCCCGCCGCGTGCCACCGCGCCCCGCCCCCGCCCGGTCACGCCCCGCCGCGCCCGCCGTCACCCGGCCGCTTCCGCCCACTGGCCGCGGTGGCGGTGCCCGCCCACACTGGGGCAGATGCGTCTGGGTACCGCGGCTGCGGCCGCCATCACGGTGATCGGTACCGGCGCGGCCGCGGTGGCGGCCGGCCGGTACGCCAGTGACATGGTCCTCAAGCCCGCGCCCGACCGGCCGCTGCCGGGCGACCCCCGGCTCACGGTGCACGCCACCGGCCCCGGGCGGATCACCCTCACCCGCAGTCTCGCCTCGCTGCGCCCCGGCACCTACGGCCTCACCGGCGCGGGCGGCCACGCCATCGTCGGCCCCCTTCTGGACGACGTGCCGCACCCGGCGGACACGGTCGTCCGCCGCCTGGAGCGGGTCACCCACGGCACCCTCCAGCCGGGCGCCCGGATGCGGCTGACCCCTCAGGTGCACATCGGCAACCCGCGCGACGCGCTGGACATCGACTGCGCCGACGTCGACATCCCCGGAGAACTGGGCGCGCTGCCCGCCTGGTTCGTGCCGGGCGCCCGGGAGACCTGGGTCATCACCGTGCACGGCCTGGGCACCACCCGGGAGCACCCCATGGTCGTCATGCCGTTCCTCAGCGACCAGCGGCTCCCCGTCCTGGACCTCGCCTACCGCAACGACATCGGCGCGCCGCACACCGCCGACGGCATCAGCCACCTCGGCGACTCCGAATGGCGCGACGTGGACGCCGCGATCCGCTACGCCGTCCAGTACGGCGCCGAGCGCGTCGTCCTGCATGGCTGGTCCACCGGCGCCTCCATGGCCCTGCACGCCGCCGCCAACTCCGGGCTGCGCGACCGCATCGCCGGCCTCGTCCTGGACTCGCCGGTCCTGGACTGGCAGGCCACCGTCCGCGCCCTGGCCGCCGCCCGCCGCGTCCCGCGCCCGCTGCTCCCGCTGGCCGTCCGCGCCACCGAGGGCAGCACCGGGCTGCACTCCGACCGGCTGGCCGAAGCCTGGACCCCGGACCTGCTCACCGTGCCGACCCTGCTGATCCACGGGCCGCACGACACCCTCGCCCCCTGGGCGGCCTCCCGCGAACTGGCGGCCCGCCGTCCCGACCTGATCACGCTTCACCCGGTGCCGCACGCCCCGCACGCCGCCATGTGGAACGCCGACCCGGCCACGTACGAGGAGACGCTGCGCCGCTTCCTCACCCCCCTCATGTGAGCCGGCCCCGCCCCCGCTCCGGGCCGTCGTGCCCGGTGCGGCCTCGTGGCGACTTGCCCGTGTTGTGACGACCTGTCCCCGCGGCCCACGACGCCCGCCGGGCCCGTGGCGACCCGTCCGTACGGACCGCAGCCACCCCGCGCGCATCCCGGGACGGCCCCTTCGTACGGCCCGTGGCCACCTCGCGTACCGCCTCCGGTGACCCGCCCGTACGCGCCGTGCCGGCCGCCCCGTGCGCCCCTCGTGCGACGGGCCGCCGGAACGTACCGACCGTTCCGATTGGGCTTTCGGGCCGTCAGCGGGAAGACTGCACCCTGTGACGTCCCGTACTCCGCGCGACTCCCGGCTCCGACTCGTCCCCCGTCAACCGATTGCCGCCGCCCGCCGAGCGGTGAGTACCCGGGCCGCCCGGCCGGCGCCCAGGCCGCCCCAGGGCACCCCGCCGCCCGCGGAACTGGCGCGGCAGGCCCGCGCCGGCCTGGCCGGTGCCGTACGGCTGGCCCGCTGGGCCGACGGCGAGCACGGCGCGGGCGCCGGGCTGCGGGCCGGTACGGACGGTGCCCTCCCGGCGGACGTCGCCGAACAGGCGGCGCGCGATCTGCGGCTGACACCCGGCCAGGTCCGCACGGACTGGGACCTGGCCCGGCTGGCCGGGCTCGTCGAACTGCACGGTGGCGTGGCCCGCCCCGGCTGGCGGCTGCGCGCCTGGGAGCGCGACGACACCGCCGCGCTGCGCGGCTGGGTCGCGCTCTTCGACGCCTGGTCGCTGGCGCGTCCCGCGCCGCCCGGCGCCGGGCCGGCCGCCGTCGCCGAGGTCGTCGAGGCCGTGCCGCAGTTGCTGTCCCTGCTGCACCTGTCGGCCGGCCCGGTCCTGCTCCCGGTCCTGCTGGACATGCTGGAACAGCGCGTCGCCGAACTCCGTACCGAGCGCTGCGAGGTGCCCTACGGCCCGGACCGGGACCCGGACACGGACCCGGGACGGGACCCGGACGGGGACACGAACCCGGGCCGGGACCTGCGCGCCGCCTCGGACACGGACCCGCACGCGGGCCCAGGACAGGACCCGCGCGCCACCTCGGAGACGGACCCGCCCGCGGCCCCGGACACAGACCCGCACGCCTCCCCGGACACGCGGCCGGACCGGGCCGGAGCGGCGGGTGACACCGCGGGGGTGTCACTCGCGGTGCTCCTGGACTGGGCGCTGGACGGCCTCGCCGCCGTGGGAGCGCTCGTCGTGCGCGACGGGGCGAAGACCGGTGTGCCCGCCGAACGCGAAGCCCTGCTCACCCCCCTCGGGAACTGGTCGGTCTGGGTCAAGCTCGAACAGATCTGTGTCGCCGCGCAGAGCCCGGCGGGCAACATCGAGCAGTCCGCCGAGGCGATGCTGCGCGGCTGCGCCCGCCTGACCCCGGGCCCGGCGCGCGCCGAATACCGTGCCTGGCTCGCCGCCCGGTCGGCGGGCAGCGCGGTCGAGGAGCTCCTCGACGTCGCCCGCGGCGAGGACGCCCTGCTGCGCGGCCTGGCCTTCGAGGCGCTGCGTGCCGTCGGCGCGCCCGCCGAGCCGGCCGTACGCGCCGCCTCCGCCGAGCCCGCCCTGCGCCCGTACGCCCTGCTCTGGCTGGTCGAGCACGAGGGCGGCGACCCGGAGACCGCGCCGGACGTGCTCACCCGCGAGGAGTCCACCTGGCTGTGGGTGGACACCGCCGCGGCCGTCGCCGACCACGGGGAGAGCCAGCTCCTGGTCCGTCACCTCGATTCGGCCGTCCAGGGCTCGGTCCCGCGCCTGCTGGAGGAGGTACGGGCCGTCGGCCACCCGCGCACCGTGCAGGTGCTGGTCGCCCTGGCCGCCGCCCACCCCGACCCGGCCCTCGCGAAGGCCGTCCGCCGCGCCGCCTTCCAGGTCCACACCGGCGGCGCGTGACGGCTCCGGGAGGTGAAGCCCCCTCAGGCCGCCGCGGGCCCCTCAGGCCTTCGGTGCCGCCGGTGCGTACGTGCCGAAGGTCCAGAGGTTGCCCTCCAGATCGCGGGCCGTGTACTCCCGGGAGCCGTAGTCCTGGTCGGTGGGCGGCGTCACTATCTCCACCCCGGCCTGCTCGGCCCGCCGGTGGTGTGCGTCCGGGTCGGGGACGGTCGCGTACACCCCGACCGGGCCGCCGGCTCCGAGCGCTTCCTCGTACGCGCCGCCGGCGCCCTTCGAGCCCAGCATCACCACGCCGTTGCCGAAGGACAGCTCGGCGTGCAGCACCGCGCCGTCCTCGCTCTCGTACAGCGCGGTCCGTGTGAAGCCGAGGCCTTCCGTGAGCTGTTTGATCGCCGCCTTCGCATCGCGGTAATGCAACGTCGGGCAGAACGTGGGGGGCCCTGCCGAACCTGCCGTCACGTCGGACATGACGCTCACCTTCCCTTGCCTGCGATCGACCCTTCCGAGCCTCTTCCGAGACCCACATCACAGTGTGGCACCAGGGTCTGACAATGCCCCGTGCACACCCGCTGACCAGCCCGGAAGCCGAGTTCCCCACGTGGTGCCCGTACCACCGCGAACCCGGGAGGCCGGACGGGTGCGAGCGCGGGGGAAGCGCAATGGGCGCCATCGGGGGAAGCGCGGGGAGACGGGGCCGATGGGGGAGCCGTCGCCGCCCGGCAACCGTCGAGGAGCAGGTCACGGCGGGTCCGGACGGCGGCTCAACGGGCGGGCGGCGGCCCGGGAAAACTGGTTGCACGTCACCGTTAGACTGGTCCGTATGGCAATTCTCCTCGTGCATTAGACGGCGCAGGCACGCCGCCCAGGCTGCCCGCCCGCACCGGTTCGTGCCGTGTACGGGGCGCGCCGCGCGGCTGTGATCATCCCCGTCCCTTCCGCTGTCCTCGTCTGCCCTGGAGTCTTTCCCGTGATCACCGCCTCCGGCCTGGAGCTGCGCGCCGGCGCCCGCGTCCTCATCGAGTCCGCCTCCTTCCGCATCGCCAAGGGCGACCGGATCGGTCTGGTCGGCCGTAACGGCGCGGGCAAGACGACCCTCACCAAGGTCCTGGCCGGCGAGGGCATCCCCGCCGCCGGCACGGTCACCCGCTCCGGCGAGGTCGGCTACCTGCCGCAGGACCCGCGCACCGGCGACCTGGACGTGCTCGCCCGCGACCGCATCCTGTCCGCCCGCGGTCTGGACGCGGTCCTGCGCAAGATGCGCGAGAACGAGGACCGGATGTCCAACGGCAAGGGCGCCACCCGCGAAAAGGCGATGAAGAAGTACGAGCGCCTGGAGACGGAGTTCCTCACCAAGGGCGGGTACGCCGCCGAGGCGGAGGCCGCGACCATCGCCGCCAGCCTGGGCCTGCCGGACCGCATCCTCGGCCAGCCCCTGCACACCCTCTCCGGCGGTCAGCGGCGCCGTGTCGAGCTGGCCCGGATCCTCTTCTCGGACTCCGACACGCTGCTGCTGGACGAGCCGACCAACCACCTCGACGCCGACTCGATCGTCTGGCTGCGCGACTACCTGAAGACGTACCGCGGCGGCTTCATCGTGATCTCCCACGACGTCGAGCTGGTCGAGACCGTGGTCAACAAGGTGTTCTACCTGGACGCCAACCGGTCCCAGATCGACATCTACAACATGGGCTGGAAGCTGTACCAGCAGCAGCGCGAGGCCGACGAGAAGCGCCGCAAGCGCGAGCGCGCCAACGCCGAGAAGAAGGCCGCCGCGCTGCACTCGCAGGCCGACAAGATGCGCGCCAAGGCCACCAAGACCGTCGCCGCGCAGAACATGGCCAAGCGCGCCGACAAGCTCCTCGCGGGCCTGGACGAGGTACGCGCCTCCGACAAGGTCGCCAAGCTGCGTTTCCCGGACCCCGCGCCCTGCGGCAAGACGCCGCTGACCGCCGAGGGCCTGTCGAAGTCGTACGGCTCCCTGGAGATCTTCACCGACGTCGACCTGGCCATCGACAAGGGCTCCCGGGTCGTCATCCTCGGCCTGAACGGCGCGGGCAAGACGACGCTGCTGCGGCTGCTGGCGGGCGTGGAGACGCCGGACACCGGCGAGGTGCGCCCCGGGCACGGCCTGAAGCTCGGCTACTACGCCCAGGAGCACGAGACGCTGGACCCGGACCGCACGGTTCTGGAGAACATGCGCTCGGCCGCGCCGGACATGGACCTGGTCGACATCCGCAAGACGCTCGGCTCGTTCCTCTTCTCCGGTGACGACGTCGACAAGCCCGCGGGCGTGCTCTCCGGTGGTGAGAAGACCCGGCTGGCGCTGGCCACCCTGGTCGTCTCCTCCGCCAACGTGCTGCTCCTGGACGAGCCGACGAACAACCTCGACCCGGCCAGCCGCGAGGAGATCCTCGGCGCGCTGCACACCTTCACCGGCGCCGTGGTGCTGGTCTCCCACGACGAGGGCGCGGTGGACGCCCTCCAGCCGGAGCGCATCATCCTGCTGCCCGACGGCGTCGAGGACCTGTGGGGCCAGGACTACGCGGACCTCGTCGCGCTGGCCTGAGGCCCGCGGCCGGGCCGGTCCGTACGGCCCGTTCTCCCGTTTTCGGCGCCCGCCGGATGCCCGGACGCGTTCCGGGGCCGGGAGGGATCAAGGACGTATGGATCATTCGGCCGACGGGTGATCCATCATCTGAGTGAGAGCGGCTCGTACATCGGCGAGCCTCCCTGTGACGGCCGGGCCCCGTGGGCCCGGCCGTCATCATTTCGTACCACCCCCCTGTGACCTGCTCGTTCATCGAGAAATCCACGGTCGCAGCGGTGTAATCCCGGGCGGAACCCCTAATTCCAAGAGTCAATCCGGCGCCTTCAGCGCCAAACGATGTGCCACGGACCTTGCTGAATGGGTGGCCAGGAAGGCCGTGAGGGGTGATCATGAGAGTCCAGAGCGCACTTCCCACGAGGAGGCACGGGTGGCCGAGACTCTGAAGAAGGGCAGCCGGGTGACCGGCGCCGCGCGCGAGAAGCTCGCGGCAGACCTGAAGAAGAAGTACGACTCCGGAGCGAGCATCCGGGCGCTGGCCGAAGAGACCGGCCGCTCCTACGGGTTCGTGCACCGGATGCTCAGCGAATCCGGTGTGACCCTGCGTGGTCGTGGCGGAGCCACCAGGGGCAAGAAGGCCGCCTCGGCCTGACCGAGGCGTTCCGCTCCGGGAGCTACGGTGCCACCCGGTCGGTCGAGCAGGCGACCGGGTGGTTACTGTTCAGTCACTTAAGCACGCAAGTGCGGTCGGCTGACTCGGAGGCGCCCCATGACTCTGCTCGACAAGGACGGTGTGCGGCTCGCCGTGGACGACGTGATCGCCACGGTGACCCTCGCCGGACCGGCCAAACGCAACGCGCAGTCGCCCGCCATGTGGCGGGCGCTGGCCGAGGCCGGATCGCTGCTGCCGGGAGACGTCCGGATCGTGGTGCTGCGCGGCGAGGGCAAGTCCTTCTCCGCCGGCCTGGACCGGCAGGCGTTCACGCCCGAAGGCTTCGACGGCGAGCCGTCGTTCCTCGACATGGCACGCGGTCCGGACAGCGAACTGGACGCCACGATCGCCGAGTACCAGGAAGCGTTCACCTGGTGGCGGCGGAACGACGTGGTGTCGATCGCCGCTGTCCAGGGCCATGCGATCGGTGCCGGCTTCCAGCTCGCGCTCGCCTGTGACCTGCGGGTGTGCGCGCACGACGCGCAGTTCGCCATGCGCGAGACCAGCCTCGGGCTGGTGCCGGACCTGACCGGCACCCACCCCCTGGTCTCCCTGGTCGGTTACGCCCGGGCGCTGGAGATCTGCGCCACGGGCCGCTTCGTCCACGCCGACGAGGCCGAACGCATCGGCCTGGCCAACCTCGTCGTGCCAGCGGCCGACCTGGACGGCGCCGTCGCGGACCTGGCGGGCGCCCTCGTCGCCGCGCCGCGCGACGCCGTCATCGAGACCAAGGCGCTGCTGATGGGCGCCGCTTCCCGTACGTACGAGGAGCAGCGGACCGCCGAACGCGCCGCGCAGGCACGCAGGCTGCGGGACCTGGCGGGCCTGGGCGAGTAGCCGCGCGCCGCACTTCAGGAGGCGGCGGCCGGTTCGAGGGCGGCGACGAGCACCGCGACGGTGGGCCGTTCCCCGTTCGCCGCCTGCCCGCCCGCCGCCTCTTCGGCCGCGGCGCGGACCGCCCGCGCCACGTCCAGCGTCCGCCGGTCCGGCGCGGCCGCCAGTTGCACCAGCACGTGCCCGTCCTCCTCGCGCACCGGCCGGGACAGCGCCCCCAGGGCCGGTACGAGCCGGACGACCCCCGGGACGCGCAGCACGGCCGTCTCCAGGGGACCGGCATCGTCGGCGGTGGCGCCCTCCGCGCCCTCCGCGCCCGGCACGTCAGGGAACGCGTCCCGGCCGCCCCCACCGTCCTCTTCCGCTTCCCCCGCGTCGAGGTCCCGCTCATCGAGCAGCTCGGTGGCCCGCAGATCGACGGCGGACACCTCCAGGCCCAGCCGCTCCGCCGCACACGTCAGCAGCGCTTCCCGCAGGAGGCCCGCGGAGGCCGGGACGGGGCGCCCGGCCGTGGCCGCGAAGTCCGCCTCGATCAGCAGCGGTCCCGGCGGCAGCGCGCTCGGCGGCGCCGGGACCGCCGGGTCCGGCGCGGCCACCGTGTCCGCCAAGGACAGCCGGAGCGTGCCGACACGCAGGCCCGGCAGGGCGTCGCCCGCCTCCCGCAGGACGCCGGCGGCCGCCCGTTCGGCGATCCACGCCCCGTCCGCCGGGCCGCCCAGCGGCAGCAGCCGGCCCAGTCCGAGCTGCCGCCGTACCGCCGTCACCAACTGGTCACCGGCCACGGGCCGTCACCTCTTTCCCGAACAGTGATTTCCACCTTGCCGCACACCCGGCCGGGCGGCAGGGCCAGGTATCCGAATGGCGGCGCCCGATCCACTCCTCTGCCGCATCCCCGCAGCGGGCCCGAGGAAGCCGTCTTATGGTGGGAAACGGAGCGACTTGCAGGCTCCGACCCGTCGGGAAGGGACGATCGGCGATGACCGAGAGCGCACAAGGTAACCGGCCCGAGCCGCGGACCGGTGACTCGCAGGGCAAGACGCTGGGAGCCAAGCGGGGCGGCGGCGACCCCGCGACCCGCGGGCGTACCACCATCGCCGACGGTGTCGTGGAGAAGATCGCCGGAATGGCCGCCCGCGACGTGCTGGGCGTCCACGCGATGGGCAGCGGCTTCGCCCGCACGCTCGGCGCGGTGCGCGACCGGGTGCCGGGCGGCAGCAAGTCGGTGACCCGCGGCGTCAAGGCCGAGGTCGGCGAGGTGCAGACCGCGCTGGACCTGGAGATCGTCGTCGAGTACGGCGTCGCCATCGCGGACCTCGCCAGGGCCGTACGGGAGAACGTCATCTCCGCCGTGGAGCGGATGACGGGCCTGGAGGTCGTCGAGGTCAACATTGCGGTGAGCGATGTGAAGCTGCCCGACGACGAGGAGGACGAGGACGACGAGGAGCCGCGCCTCCAGTAGTGCGGGGCCGGTCTGACAGTCCATCGCGCCGGGGCTTCGCTCCGCAGGACCCGGCCGGGGTGGTAGCGAAGGGAAGCGCGTAGATGAGCATGGCCGTGGTCGGCCTGTTGGCCGGAATGGCGCTGGGCTTCGCCGGATACTTCGGCGGTTTCGGGGCCTTCGTACTGGTGGCGGCGCTGGGCGTCATCGGATTCATCGTCGGACGGTTCGTCGACGGCGATCTGGAACCCGGCGAGTTCTTCCGGACGCGTACGGGCGACCGCGACGACCGGCGGAGGTGACGCCCGGTGGCGACCGTGTCCCCCGCGGCCGCGGCACCCGGCGCCGCCCAGCCGGCCGTACCGGCCGGTGAACGGGGCGCCACGCGGATCGCGGACCGGGTCGTGGCCAAGATCGCCGCGCAGGCCGCGCGCGAGGCCCTGCGCGACGCGTCCACCGCGCACACCGACGCCCACGCGTCGGTGACGGTGCGCCGCCGCGACGGGCGGCGGGACTTCGGCGAGGCCCGGGTACGGCTGGCCGTCGAGCTGGGCTACCCCTCCGACATCGGCGCCCAGTGCGGCGCCGTCCGGCGACGGGTCACCCAGCGGGTCCGCGAACTGGCCGGCATGTCGGTGCCCGAGGTCGCCGTCCAGGTCGAGCGGCTGCACGCGCCCCAGACGGAGCGCTCCGGCCGGGGGAGGGTGCGATGAACGACGACCCCGATCTGCGGCACACCCAGCGGCTGCCCACTCTCGACAAGTCGGCGGGCGCCACGGCGGTTCCGTCCGGCCAGGGCGGCTCCGGCACACCTTCCGGCCCAGACGATGCCGGTACTTCTGACGGCCCCGACGGCCCGGACGGCCCGGGCGGCCAGGCCGGCTCCGGCCCTCCGGGCGGCCCCGGGCACACCGGCCCGGCGGACACCGGGCGGCCCCCGGGCGAGGAGACCGACGGCGGCGGCCGGGCCCGGCGCTTCCGGTCGGCCCGGCGCGTACCGTCCGCGCTGGTCGCGCTCGTCGTGCTCGGCGCCGCCGGACTGCTGCTGTACGACGTGGCCGCGGTGCGCGCCGACCGCCCCGCGATGGCCTGGCGCAAGCGCCTCGCCACCGAGTTGGCGTCCCGTCACCTGGACGACGTCTGGGTCCTGGTGGGCGCCGCGGTGGCCGTGGTCCTCGGCCTGTGGCTGCTGGTCCTCGCGCTGACGCCCGGCCTGCGCGGCGTGCTGCCGATGCGGCGTACGACACCGGACGTACGCGGCGGCCTGGACCGCGCCGCGGCCGCGCTGGTGCTGCGCGACCGGGCCATGGAGGTGCCGGGCGTGCAGTCCGTACGGGTCGCCGTCGGCCGCCGCCGGGCCAAGGCGCGTGCGGTCTCGCACTTCCGCGAACTGGACGAGGTACGGAGCGACCTGGACACGGCGCTCGGCGACGGGCTGCGGCAGTTGGGCCTCGCCCGGCGGCCCGCGCTGTCCGTACGGGTGCGCCGGTCGGCGAAGAGGTGAGCACGGCGATGCACAAGGTCCTGCGAACGGTCAACCGGGTGCTGCTGGGTCTGATCGGCCTGGTGCTCATCGGCGTCGGCGGCACCGTCCTGTTCGGCGGCTTCGACCTGCCGCGCAAGTGGGGCTCCGGCCTGCCGTCCGGGTGGCGCTGGGCCCGGCCGGACGACGTGCTGCTGCGGGACACGGACCGCACGCGCTGGACGGGCCACGGCTGGTGGTGGCCGGTGGTCATCGCGGCGCTGGCCGTGCTCGTCCTGCTGGCGCTGTGGTGGCTGCTGTCCCAGTTCCGGCGGCACCGGCTGAGCGAGATCCTCGTGGACAGCGGCGACGGCGAGGGCGCCCAGGTGCGCGGCCGGGCGCTGGAGAGCGTCCTGACGGCCGAGGCCGAGTCGCTGGACGGGGTCGACCGGGCCCGGATGCGGCTGACCGGGCGCCGCACGGAACCGCGGCTGCGGGCCGGACTGGCGCTCGCCCCGCACGCGGAGCCCTGCGCCGTGGTGGCCCGCCTCTCGTCGCAGACGATCGCCCACGCGCGCACCTCGGCCGGTCTGGAGCGGCTGCCGACCGAGGTACGGTTGCGGGCGGTCAAGCACCGGGCCGAGCGGGTGAGTTAGCCACGGGGCTGCGCCCGTAGGCGCAGCCGTTCTCGGCGCGGCTCAGAACCCGCGTCGCTTGCCGCCGTCCACCGGCACCATCACACCCGTCACGTACGACGCGGCGGGCGACAGCAGGAACGCCGCCGTGCGGCCGAACTCCGCCGGTTCGCCGTAGCGGCGCAAGGGGATGGTCGCGCTGTTGCGGGCGCGGGACTCCTCGGGGTCCCCGGACAGCGCGTCGAGCTGGGTCATCCGGTCCGTGGCGATACGTCCCGGCAGGACGCCGAAGACGCGGATGCCGCGCGGGCCCAGCTCGTCGGCGAGGGCCTTGGCGTAGCCCGCGAGGCCCGGGCGCAGGCCGTTGGAGACGGCCAGCCCGTCGATGGGCTCGTGGACCGAGCCGGACAGGACGAAGCCGATCGCGCCGCCGTCGCCGAGCGCCGCGGACGCCGTGCGGGCGAGCCGTACCGCGCCCAGGAAGACCGACTCGAAGGCCGTCCGCCACGCGTCGTCGGTGGTGCCGGTGGGGGCTCCCGGCGGCGGGCCGCCGACGCTCACGAGGATGCCGTCGAGGCGGCCGAAGCGCTCGCGGGCCGTGTCGACCAGGCGCGCGGCGGCGTCGGGGTCGGCGTTGTCCGCCGCGACACCGTGCGCGCGGGCGCCGAGCGAGGCCGCCGCGGCCCGCGCGCTCTCCTCGGCACGCCCGCTGAGGACGACGTTCGCACCGTCGGCGACCAGTTCCCGGGCGGTGGCGAAGCCGAGGCCGCGGGTGGCGCCGGTGACGATGTAGGTCCGGTCGGTGAGTCCTAGATCCATGGGGGTCAGTCTGCCCCGTCGCACCCGAACATGGTGAAGGCGGTACCGATGAGGCCGATGTGGCTGAACGCCTGGGGGAAATTGCCCAACTGGCGGCCGGCTACCGGGTCGTACTCCTCGGCCAGCAGCCCCAGGTCGTTGGGCAGCCGCAGCAGCCGGTCGAACAGCTCCCCGGCCTCCTTCCGCCGTCCGGTCAGGTGCAGGGCCTCGGCCAGCCAGAACGAGCACACCAGGAAGGTGCCCTCGTCGCCCGGCAGTCCGTCCACGGTGCTGCCGTCGGTGCTGTAACGCCGTATCAGGCCGCCGTGCGCCAGCTCCGCGCGGACCGCGTCGACCGTGCCGACGGCCCGCGGATCGTCGGCGGGCAGGAAGCCGAGGCGCGGGATCAGCAGGGTGGACGCGTCCAGCAGATCCGAGCCGTAGGACTGGACGAAGGTGTTGCGCTCGGCGTCGTAGCCCTTCTCGCACACCTCGCGGTGCACCGTGTCGCGCATCGTGCGCCAGCGTGCCACATCCCCCTCCAGCTCGGGGCGGGCCTCGACCGCCTTGACGGCGCGGTCGGCGGCGACCCACGCCATGATCTTGGAGTGCACGAAGTGCCGGCGGGGCCCGCGGACCTCCCACAGCCCTTCGTCCGGCTCGCGCCAGTGCGACTCCAGGAAGTCCAGCAGCGAGCGCTGGATGTTCCAGGCGTGCGGCTTGGACGGCAGGCCCGCGACGCGCGCGATGTGGAAGGAGTCCAGCACCCCGCCGTACACGTCGAGCTGCCGCTGTTCGACGGCGGCGTTGCCGACGCGTACGGGCGTGGACCCGGCGTAGCCGCCGAGCCAGGGCAGCTCGGTCTCCGGCAGCCGCCGCTCGCCGCCCAGGCCGTACATGATCTGGAGATCGGCCGGGTTGCCGGCCACCGCGCGCAGCAGCCAGTCCCGCCAGGCCGCGGCCTCTTCGGTGTACCCGGCGGTGACCAGCGAGTTGAGGGTCAAGGTGGCGTCGCGCAGCCAGCAGAAGCGGTAGTCCCAGTTGCGTACGCCGCCCAGTTCCTCGGGCAGCGAGGTGGTGGGCGCGGCGACGATGCCGCCGGTGGGCGCGAAGGTCAGGGCCTTGAGCGTGATCAGCGAGCGCAGCACCTGCGCGCGGTACGGGCCGTCGTAGCGGCAGTGCGCCGACCACGTCCGCCAGTCCTCCAGGGTGTGCTCCA
The DNA here is from genome assembly GCF_044327445.1 of Streptomyces sp. NPDC018045. NCBI lineage: Bacteria > Bacillati > Actinomycetota > Actinomycetes > Kitasatosporales > Streptomycetaceae > Streptomyces > Streptomyces sp. NPDC018045. The sequence continues at coordinate 45,324 of NZ_JBIRFL010000024.1, read as the reverse complement.
GCGCCTCGTACGGATCGATCTCGGTGGGGCGCGGCTCGTGCGAAGGGTGCCAGGTCAGGATGAGAGCGACCCGCTCGCCGGCGGCGACGCCGAAGTCCGAGCGGGTGCTGAGCCCCTGCCCGTACGTCTTGACCTCGGGCTCGGTGCGCAGCCAGGCGGAGTCCGGTCCGGCCACCGCGACGCGGCACCGGCCGACGTGCCGCACCCAGGGCACGACCAGGCCGTAGTCGAAGCGCAGCCGCAGCACCCCCTGCATGGGGACGTCGCCCTCCAGGCCCTCCACGATGCGCACGACGTCGGGCGCGCGGTCGCGCTGCGGCATGAAGTCGGTGACCTTCACCGAGCCGGTGGCGGTGTGCCAGACGGTGTCCAGGACGAGGGAGTCGCCGCGGTAGGAGCGTTCCGGCCGGGCGTCGGGGTCGGCGGGGGCGAGCAGCCAGTGCCCGTTCTCCTCGTCGCCGAGCAGCGCCGCGAAGCAGGCTGCGGAGTCGAAGTGGGGCAGGCACAGCCAGTCGACCGAGCCGTTCCGGCCGACCAGGGCGGCGGTCTGGAGGTCACCGATGAGCGCGTAGTCCTCGATGGGTGCGTGCACGCGGTGCCCCTTCCGTCAGCGGCCGCCGGCTACTCGGTGCTGGCGACTGTACGGCGCGACGGCTCGGCCTGCGGGGATTCCGCGGTGGCGGCGCCGGTTCCGGTATCGCCGGTCCCGCCGCCGTCGCCCGCGGCTTCGGCGCCGTTCGCGGCGGCGGCCAGCCGGTCCTTGCGTTCCCGGCGCACCAGGACGAACCAGCCGACGGGCACGGCCGCGGCGAACAGCCACCACTGGACCGCGTAGGCCATGTGCGGGCCGATGCTGTCGTGGTCCGGCGGGGGGACCAGCTCGGGCTTGCCGCCGGCCGGGTCCGGCGCGGTCTGCTCGATGTAGCCGCCGAGGACCGGCCGGTGCAGGGCCTCGGCCTGCTGCGCGCTGTTGATCAGCATGACCTGGCGCTCGGGCAGGCCGCGCTTGTCCTTGATGCCGCTGCCCTCGGTGGTCTCGTCCGCCATCAGCCGGCCGGTGACGGTGACCTGGCCCTTGGGGGCGGGGGGTACCTCGGGGAAGCGGGTGAGGTCGTTGCCGGCGGCGATCCAGCCGCGGTTGACCAGGACGGTGGTGCCCCGGCGCGGCCCCTGGTCCAGGACCAGCGGGGTCAGGACGTAGTAGCCGATGGTCTTCTCGTCGGCAGCGGTGCGCTGGCGGACGACCACCTCGTGCCGCGTGTCGTACGTGCCGGTGGCGGTGACCCGGCGCCACATGTCGTCGCGGGGCAGGGTCCGGCCGGGTGCGGTCAGGTCGGTGACCGGGACCGGACGGGCCTCCAGGTTGTCCGAGATGAGCTGGTTCTGCGCGACCCGGTGTTCGTGGCGGTGGAACTGCCAGAAGCCCAGCTTGATCATCACTGGGATCAGTACGAGGCCCACGAGGGTGAGGATCACCCACTGCCGGGACAACAGGAAGCGGTACACCCCACGAAGGTACAACCGAGGCACCCGGCACCCCGGCGGCGGGGTCCGCTCAGACCCGGTCGACGATGCCCGCCTGCCCCTCCGCGCGGGCGCAGTGGGCGCCGCAGAACCAGCGCCCGGCGGCCTCCACGCCCTGGCCGATGATCTGGCACCGGCAGTGCTCGCAGATCGGCGCCATGCGGTGGATGGCGCAGGAGAAGCAGTCGAAGACGTGCACCGCGCCCTGCGCGTGCACCTCGAACGTCATGCCGTAGTCGTTTCCGCAGACCTCACAACGTGCCATGCGCCACAGGGTGCGGGTGGGGCGGGCGGCGGGGCGAGCCTGCCCCAGGCGTGTTGTGGGGCTTCACCCGGACGCAGGCGCCGGGGCCACGTCCTGGAGGAGCTGCATGAAGGCCGCCTCGTCGATCACCGGCGTGCCGAAGGAGGCGGCCTTGGCGGTCTTGGACGTCCGCGAGTCGGGGTCGTTGGTGACCAGCAGGCTGGTCAGCCGGGACACACTCGTGGCCACATGCAGGCCGGCCTCGACCGCGCGGTCCTCCAGCAGCTCACGGTCGACGGAGGTGTCGCCGGAGAACGCCACCCGCATCCCCTGCACCAGCGGGCCGCCCGGCTCGTACCGCCCCGGGTTCGGATACGGGCAGGCGGGCCGCTTGCGCGACGGGCGCCAGGTCGTCGGGCGGTAGGCGGCCGCGGCCGTCCGCTGCCGGGGCGCCGCCGGGCCGTCCGCCCACTCGGTGAGCGGCTGGCAGGCCAGCAGCGGCAGGCGCAGATTGGCCTGGGCGGCCAGCCGCAGACTGGGGCGGAACGCCTCCGCCAGCACCCGGGCGTCGTCGAGCGCGTGGTGGGCGCGCTGCTGGGTGACGCCGTAGTGCGCGGCGAGGGACTCCAGCTTGTGGTTGGGCAGCGGCAGCCGCAGCTCCTTGGAGAGCGCGATGGTGCACAGCCGCTGCCGTACGGGCGCCTCGGCCTCGGCGCGGGCGTACTCGCGGGCGATCATCGACCAGTCGAACATCGCGTTGTGGGCGACCAGGACGCGCCCTTCCAGCCGCTTCGACAGCTCGGGAACGATCTCCGGGAAGAGCGGCGCGGCGGAGAGCATGTCGCTCGTCAGACCGTGGATCCACACCGGTCCCGGGTCCCGCTCCGGGTTGACCAGGGTGTACCAGTGGTCCTCGATCTCGCCGTGGGTGTCGAGCCGGTACACGGCGGCGGAGACTATCCGGTCGTCGCGGGCCAGGCCGGTGGTCTCCACGTCGACGACCGCATATCCCTGGGGGTATGCGGCCGGCCAGGAGGCGGCCGCCTCCGGAGGGGACGGCTGCTGCCCGATCGCCGGGGTGATCGGGCGGGCTGCTGCCATACGGTCTTCGAGCATGGTCACTGAGGATACGGGCCCCCACTGACAGTGCCACCGCCCTCCCCGTGTCCTCCGGCGTCCCGGCGCCGCCCGTGACCGTACGGGCGGGCGCGGACGTGCGCGAACGGCACGCCGGGGGCAGTGCGTTGGGCCCCGAACGGGGGAAGCGGTCACGAGGTGGTGGGTGACCCTCTCCGGGGGTGCTCCGCTGCCGGGCCCTTCCTGTGGTGTTACGTCGCAAAGGTCCGGTTCGTGCGGGTGATGTGGACGGACCGGAATGCGCCCGTCGCTGACACTCCTTCTTACATACTTCTCGGTAACAACCCCTAGCGAGGGCCCCGTCGGCGCCTCTATGGTGCCGACATGCCGCACCTGCCCGATGTCGTGCTGTGGTCCGTGCCCGCTTTCGTCGTGCTCACCGTGGTGGAGATGGTGAGCTACCGCCTCCGTCCCGACGAGGACGCCGCCGGGTACGAGACCAAGGACGCGGCGACCAGCGTCGGTATGGGGCTGGGCAGCCTGGTCTTCGACGCGCTGTGGAAGATCCCGATCGTCGCCGTCTACTCGGCCGTCTACACCCTGACCCCGCTGCGGGTGCCCGTCCTGTGGTGGACGCTGCCGCTGATGCTGCTCGCACAGGACTTCTTCTACTACTGGTCGCACCGCGGACACCACGTCATCCGCATCCTGTGGGCGTGCCACGTCGTGCACCACTCCAGCGAGAAGTTCAACTTCACCACCGCGCTGCGCCAGCCCTGGACGACCTGGACCGTCTGGCCGTTCTACGTACCGATGATCGCGCTCGGCGTGCACCCGGCCGCGGTCGCGTTCTGCTCGTCGGCCAACCTCGTCTACCAGTTCTGGGTGCACACCGAGCGCGTCGGCCAACTGCCCGGGCCCTTCGAATACGTCCTGAACACGCCCTCGCACCACCGGGTGCACCACGCCTCGCAGGGCGGCTACCTGGACCGCAACTTCGGCGGCATCCTGATCGTTTGGGACCGGCTGTTCGGCTCGTTCGTACCGGAGACGGAGCGCCCGGTGTACGGGCTCACCAAGAACATCCACACCTTCAACCCGCTGCGGGTCGCCACCCACGAGTACGCGGCCATCGCACGGGACGTGCGGGCGGCGGGCAGTTGGAGCGAGCGGGCGGGGCGGGTGTTCCGGGGGCCGGGATGGCAGCCGGCAGGGCCGGGGAACGGGAGCGAGGGTACGACGCCGGCCCCGGCCGGGCCCGGGGAGGCGGCCGGGGCGTCCAGGAGCGCCGAGGCGCCCCCGCCCGGCGGGACGCCCGCAGCGGCCAAGACGTCCGAGGTGTCCCAGACATCCAAGGTCTCCAAAGCGGCCAAGGTGACCAAGACCACCAAGGCAGCCAAGACGGCCAAGGCAGCCAAGACGGCCAAGGCCGCTGCCGCGAAGGAGCCCGTCGCGTGACGACCGCCGCGCGCACCGCGCGCGCTTTGCTCGGCGCCTTCGCCGTGCTGACCGCCGTCCACCTCGGCGCGCTGCTCGCCGAAGCCACCACCGTCGTCCATCTGACCAAACCGGCCCTGATGCCGGTACTGGCCGGGTACGTGCTGGCCGCCGGCGCGCCCCGGCTGCTCGCCGTCGCACTGCTCCTCGGCTGCGGCGGCGACACCCTCCTCCAGACCGGAGACGACGGGCTGTTCCTCGTCGGCATGGGCTCCTTCGCCGCCGGACACGCGTGCTACCTGGTGCTCTTCGCCCGGCGCGGCGCCTTCCCGGGCGGACTCCGGCGCTCCGGACCGCTCGCCGCCGGCTACGCGGCCGCCTGGCTCGGCTTCGTCGCCCTGCTGTGGCCCGGCCTGGCGGCGGACATGCGGCTGCCGGTCGCCGCGTACAGCCTGCTGCTCGCCACGACGGCCTGCGCCGCCCTGCGGTTCGGGCCGCGGGCCGCGCTCGGCGGGCTGCTCTTCCTGCTCTCCGACGCGCTGCTCGCCACCGGTCTGGCCCATTGGCAGCAGCCGCCCGCCGCCCAGTTCTGGGTGATGCTGACCTATACGGCGGCCCAGTACGCGCTGGCCGACGGCGTACGGCGTACGTACGCGGCGCGCGAACGGACCGGGGGCGCCGGTACCACGCGGGCGTACGGTGAGGTGCGTAGTACCGCCGTCTGAAGTACAAGGAACGACCGTATGCGCGCCACCACCCTCCACGCACCCCGTGACATCCGCGTCGAGGAGGTGCCGGACGCCGCGATCAGGGAGCCGGGGGACGCGGTGGTGCGGGTGCTGCGGGCCTGCGTCTGCGGCAGCGACCTGTGGGCCTACCGCGGCGAGACGCCCCGCGAGTGCGGGCAGCGGATCGGCCACGAGTTCCTCGGCACGGTCGAGGAGACCGGCCCCGCGGTGGCCGGCGTCCGGCCCGGTGACCTCGTCGTCGCGCCCTTCACCTGGTCCGACGGCGTGTGCGAGTTCTGCGTCGAGGGCCTGACGACCTCCTGCGAGCACGGCGGTTTCTGGGGCGGCACACCCGGCTCCGACGGCGGCCAGGCCGAGGCGGTCCGTGTCCCGTACGCCGACGGCACCCTGGTCAAGCTGCCCGCCGACGCGGCCGGCGACGACCGGCTGCTGACCGCTTTGCTCTCGCTTTCCGACGTGCTCGGCACCGGCCACCACGCGGCGGTCGGCGCGGGCGTGCGGCCCGGCGCGACGGTCGCGGTCGTCGGTGACGGCGCGGTCGGCCTGTGCGGTGTGATCGCGGCCAGGCGGCTGGGCGCCGAGCGGATCATCGCGCTCGGCCGGCACACCGCCCGTACCGACCTGGCCCGCACCTTCGGCGCCACCGACGTGGTCGCCGAGCGCGGCGACGCGGCCGTGGCGGCGGTGCGCGAGCTGACCGGCGGCCGGGGCGCGCACGCCGTCATCGAGGCCGTCGGCACCGAGCAGTCCATGGCCACCGCCGTCGGCATCACCCGGCCCGGCGGCGCCGTCGGCTGGGTCGGCGTCCCGCACGGCAGTGGCAACGGCCTGGACATGGGGGCGCTGTTCCAGAACAACATCGCGGTACGCGGCGGTGTCGCCCCCGTCCGCACCTACATCCCCGAGCTGCTGCCCGACGTCCTGGACGGCACCGTCGACCCGTCGCCGGTCTTCGACCTGACCGTGGACCTGGACGGCGTCCCGGACGGCTACCGTGCGATGGACCAGCGCACCGCACTGAAGGCGCTGGTCAAGCCCTGACAACCAGGGAAGGCGGCCGCGGGCTTGAGTCTCCCTCCGGGGGAGACCCCACAGTGGACGGCATGCAAGAGGACGGCGGCGGCCTGCTGACGATCGGCGCGCTGGCCCGGCTCACCGGAGTCACGGTGAAGACGGTCCGGCGCTGGTCCGACGAGGGCCTGCTGCCGCCCGCCGCCCGCACCCCCGCGGGCTACCGGCTGTACGGCCCCGACGCCCCCGCCCGGTTGGAGATCGTGCGCACCCTGCGCGAACTCGGCATCGGGACCGCGGAGATCCGCGCCGTACTGTGCAGTGAACGCACCGTCGCCGACACGGCCGGGCACTGGGCCGACGCGCTGGACACGCAGATCCGCACCCTGCGGCTGCGGCGGGCCGTGCTGCGGGCAGTGGCCGCGCGGGGGACCGCAGCCGAGGAGCTACCGGACGTGCACCGACTGGCCCGCCTGACCGCCGCCGAACGGCGCCGCATCATCGAGGAGTTCGTCACCGACGCCCTAGAAGGGGTGGCCGCCCCCGTCTACCGTGCCGGTCTGCTGGCCGCGGCCCCCGACCTGCCCGAGGACCCGGCGCCCGGACAGCTCGGCGCCTGGCTCGACCTGGCCGGACACATCCAGCGCCCCGAAGTGCGGGCCGCGCTGCGGCGGCTGGCAGAGTACAGTGCCCGCACCGCTCCCGCCGTACCGTCCGCGACGGCCGCCGAGGACGCGGCACGCGTCGCCCACCTGATGCGCGAGCGCGGCGCGGCGGCTCTCGCGGCCGGTGTCGCCGCCGACTCGCCGGCGGCGGAGCCCGTCGTGGCCGAGCTGGTCGCCGCCTGGCTGCCGACCCAGGCCGGTACGCCCGACCCGCCCGAGCGGGACGGCGCCCGCGCGCGCCGCGGACTGCTGGAACAGCTCGATGCCGCCGCGGAACCGCACATCGAGCGGTACTGGCAGTTGATGTGCGCCGCCACCGGCCGCCCACGGCCCCCGCGTTGGGGCGCGGCGGGTGCCTGGACCGCCGCCGCGCTGCGCGCCCACCCCGAGCCCGGTCGCGGAGTCGTCCTGCCGCCCGCGCCGGACGCCCGACGGGCGCTGTATGTGTACGAGCGGGTGGCCGCGCACGTCACCGCGCTGGTCGACGGCGTACCGGGGGAGGCGCTGGCCGGGCCCACCCCGTGCGACGGCTGGACCGTACGGCGGCTGATCGGCCACATGACGTGGGAGAACCTGATGATCGCCTCGATCGCCCGGGACGCTCCCCGTACGGACCAGGACGCCGACCACCTGGGCGACGACCACGCCGCCGCCTTCCGGGCGTCGGTGGGCGAGGCGCTGACGGCCTTCACGCAGAGCGGGATGCCGGAGCGTACGTACGGTCCGTACGAGGCCCCCGGCGCGCTCTTCGTGCAGCAGGCCGCGGTCGAACTCCTCGCGCACGGCTGGGACCTGGCCCGCGCGCTCGGCGCGCCGGGCGACCTGGCTCCGGAGGTCGCCGAGGAGGTACTGGAAGCGGCCCGCGGCCTCTACGGGACGGCGCCGCGTACGCGGGGCGGTTCGTTCGCCCCGGAGCGGCCCGCACCGGCCGGGGCGAGCGGCGCCGACCGGCTCGCCGCCTACCTGGGCAGGTGAAACGGCGTGGGGGCCGGGCGGCACACCGCCCGGCCCCGGCCGCGGACCGTCACCGGTCCGTCGGCGGCGTCAGTCCTGGACCGCGTCCAGCGCGTCCACGATGCCGTAGCCGTAGTGGCCGTTGACGTGCTGCGTACCCGTGCACGTCTTGTCGGAGGCGGGGCAGCCCGGGTTGTCCGCCTGCATCTTCAGGAGCCACTGGATCTCCTGCGGGCTGGACTTCGGGTGGGTGCTCTTCAGCAGCGCCACGACACCGGCGACGTGCGGGCTGGCCATCGAGGTGCCCTGGAGGTAGCCGTAGTCACCGCCGGGCATGGTGGACAGGATGCCGCCGTTCTTGGCGGGCAGCTCCGGGACCTGGCGGGAGTCGCCGCCCGGCGCCGCCACGTCGATCACGCCGTTGCCGTAGTTCGAGTAGTACGACTTCAGGCTCTTGACGCCCGTCGCGGCGACCGTGACGGTGCCCGGAAGCTGGGTCGGCACGTCCCAGCACTTCTTCGGGTCGATGGTGCGCGAGACCGGCGTCGAGTCGTTCGGGCTGGAGGTGTCGGTCAGCTTCGCCGCCGCCAGGTCCAGGTTGGAGTTGCCGGCCGCGGCGACGTTCACCACGCCCTTGCCCTCGGCGTACTTCGCGGCCCGGCCGACGGCGTCCACGATGGCGCCCTGGTCCAGGTCGTCCTTGCAGTTGAACATCCACGGGTCGACGTAGTAGCTGTTGTTCGTCACCTTGGCGCCGTGGTCGGCCGCGAAGACGAAGGCGCACACCACGCTCTCGGCGTAGAACAGGCTCGTCCGGGGCTCGCTGACCTTGATGGCGGAGAGCTTCACGCCCGGCGCCACACCGGCCACGCCCACACCGTTGCGCGCGGCGGCGATGGTGCCCGCGACGTGCGTGCCGTGGTAGTCCTCGGCCGGGTCGTACGGGCGCCAGGCGCCGGGCGAGGTGTCCGGCACGCCGCCCACGCAGTTCGCGGACTGCTTGGGGGCGAAGTTGGCCTTCAGGTCCGGGTGGTTGTCGTCCACACCGGTGTCGATGACGGCGACGGTGACCTTCTTGCTGCCCTCGTCGACCTTCGCGGCCTGGTCCGCCTTGATGGCGGGGAGGTCCCACTGGAGGGGCTCCAGCGGCTCCTTGTCGTCGCCCGTGGCGTTGGCCACCCGGGCCGCCTTGGCCGCCTTGTCGGCGGTGAGCTTCTCGACCTTCTGGGGCTTGCCGACGTCCGTGGTGGCGGACGCCTTCAGCGGTGTCGTACGGGTGGCGCCGGCGGACTGCACGCCCGGCGCCTTGCGTATGGTCGCCGCGAACAGCGGGTTCGCCGAGTGGACGACGATCACGCCTATCTTCTCGTGGGCGACGACCACCTTGCCGCCGGCCGCCTTGACGGCCTTCGTGACCCGGCCGACCGATGCGTGGCCCGGCGTGGCGTTCACGACGTACGAGAGCTCCGGCCCGTCGGCGGTGACGGCGGCCGCCGGGGCCGCGTCCTGGGACGCGGCGGTGGCCGCGGCCGGCAGGAAGCCGAGGGAGGCCGTCAGAGCCAGACCGAGCGGTACGGCAAGCGCCCGCACCCGTCTGGATCGGGGATGCGCCATGGGTACTCCACATCATCCGTGAGACCGCCCGTACGCGGATTGCGCACGGACGGATGCATACCGCCGTCCGGGGGAATGGCCCCCACGCGCGGCAAGTCCCCGTGAAGTTATCCGTGTCGACCACGGAACATCAATGGATCAGGGAGAAAACCTGTCACAAGCCGCGGATTGATGCCCCGTCAGTCACAGCCGTCACGGCCGGGCCGCGGGGCCCCGTTCCGCCGGACCGCGGGCCCCTCGCCCTGCCGGGCCGGGGTGCCGCCGGGCCCGCGGCCCGGCCTCAGACCTGGCGTCGCAGCGCCGCCAGGCTCAGCGGCGGCAGCACCGGCCGGTGGCCGTACCAGCGCCCCGGCGCCGTCCGCACGGGCCGCCGCGGAGCCGCAGCCGCGGTGACGGGGGCGGCCAGCCGCACGGTTCCGTACGGGCGGCGGCCCGGCCCCGGGGGCTCGGTGTGCGGTGTGGACATCACACTCCGCCCAACGAACGGGCTTGGCCGCGGTGGCGGCCGGCACCCGTACTTCCTGCCGAATTCAACCAACCAGCCTCTGTCGCTTCGAAAGCCGCCCCTCTACGATGCGTGATCCGTATCACTTACGCACCCTTTATCGCCGGGCTCCGTCGTCCGCCCTACGCCACCAGGAGATTCCGTGAGCACCGCACCACCGCCCACCGACCCGGGGCCGCCCCGGCCGCCGGACTTCACCGAGGTCCAGGCGGGTCCTGAGTTCGGCGAACTGCGCCGCTCGTACCGCTCGTTCGCCTTTCCGCTCACCGTCGCCTTCATCCTCTGGTATCTGCTGTACGTGCTGCTCTCCAGTTACGCGGGCGGCTTCATGGGCACCAAGGTCTTCGGCAACGTCAACGTCGCCTTCGTGCTCGGCATCGCGCAGTTCGTGACCACCTTCCTCATCGCCTGGTGGTACGCCCGCCACGCCGCCGCGAAGCTGGATCCCAAGGCCGAGGCGATCAAGTCCCGCCTGGAGCGTGACGCATGAGCCCGACCGAGCGGATCACCACCGGCACGGGGCGGCTCGCCGACGGCGCGGCCCAGCTCGCCGTGGGCGGCGCGGGCGAGCACCGGGCGCTGATCATCACCCTGTTCGCGGTCTTCGTCGCCGCGACGCTGGGCATCACCGTCTGGGCCGGCCGGCAGACCAGGGGCGCCGAGGACTTCTATGCGGGCGGCCGCCAGTTCAGCGGCTTCCAGAACGGCCTGGCGATCTCCGGCGACTACATGTCCGCCGCGTCCTTCCTCGGCATCGCCGGCGCCATCGCCCTCTTCGGCTACGACGGCTTCCTGTACTCCATCGGCTTCCTCGTCGCCTGGCTCGTGGCGCTGCTGCTGGTGGCCGAACCGCTGCGCAACTCGGGCCGTTTCACCATGGGCGACGTGCTCGCGTACCGGATGCGCCAGCGCCCGGTACGCACCGCCGCCGGCACCTCGACGATCATCGTCTCGATCTTCTACCTGCTCGCCCAGATGGCGGGCGCGGGCGCCCTGGTGACGCTGCTGCTCGGTATCACCAGCGAGGCCGGCAAGATCCTCGTCGTCGTCCTGGTCGGCATCGTGATGATCCTGTACGTGTCCATCGGCGGCATGAAGGGGACCACCTGGGTCCAGATGGTCAAGGCCGTCCTGCTGATCGCGGGCACCCTGCTCATCACGTTCCTGGTGATGCTCAAGTTCAACTTCAACATCTCCACGCTGCTGGGCCGGGCCGCCGAGGAGAGCGGCAAGGGCGCCGCCTTCCTGGAGCCGGGGCTGAAGTACGGCGTCACCGCCACCTCGAAGATCGACTTCATCTCGCTGGGCATCGCGCTGGTCCTGGGCACCGCGGGCCTGCCGCACATCCTGATCCGCTTCTACACCGTGCCCACGGCCAAGGCCGCCCGGAAGTCCGTGAACTGGGCGATCGGCATCATCGGCGTCTTCTACCTGATGACCATCGCGCTGGGCTTCGGCGCCGCCGCCCTGATCAAGCCCGCCACGATCATCGCGTCCAACAAGGCGGGCAACACGGCCGCCCCGCTGCTCGCCCAGGAGATCGGCGGCGGCGCCGACTCCACCGGCGGCGCGATCCTGCTCGCGGTGATCTCCGCGGTGGCCTTCGCGACCATCCTCGCCGTCGTCGCCGGACTGACCCTCGCCTCGTCCTCGTCCTTCGCGCACGACCTGTACGTCAACGTCATCCGCAGGGGGCAGGCGACGGAGAAGGAGGAGGTGGGCGCGGCCCGCTGGGCGACCGTGGGCATCGGCGCCGTCGCCATCGTCCTCGGCGTCTTCGCACGCGGCCTGAACGTCGCCGGCCTGGTGGCCCTCGCCTTCGCCGTCGCGGCCTCCGCCAACCTCCCGACGATCCTCTACAGCCTGTTCTGGAAGCGGTTCACCACCCAGGGCGCGCTGTGGTCCATCTACGGCGGCCTGGCCTCCTCGGTGCTGCTGGTGCTCTTCTCGCCGGTCGTCTCCGGCAAGCCGACCTCGATGTTCCCCGGCGTGGACTTCCACTTCTTCCCGCTGGAGAACCCGGGCCTGATCTCCATCCCGCTGGGCTTCCTGCTGGGCTGGCTGGGCTCGCTGCTGTCCAAGGAGGAGCCGGACGTCAAGAAGTACGCCGAGCTGGAGGTCCGCTCCCTGACCGGCACCGGGGCACACTGACCGCGAACGCTTCGGACGTCCCTGCCGACGGCGGGCGGGGCGGCGTCGTAGATCCCTACGACGCCGCCCCGCCCGCCTCGTGATTTCTCACCCGTGCTCGTTGTCAGACCCATCGCGTAGGCTCGAAAGCGAAATGATCGGACTCGGGCAGGGGGCCCCAGTGCTCATCGACACATACGGTCGCGTGGCCACCGACCTGCGCGTCTCGCTGACCGACCGGTGCAACCTGCGCTGCACCTACTGCATGCCGGAGGAGGGCCTGCAGTGGCTCGCCAAGCCCGATCTGCTCACCGACGACGAGATCGTCCGCCTCATCCGCATCGCCGTGACCGGTCTGGGCATCGAGGAGGTCCGCTTCACGGGCGGTGAGCCGCTGCTGCGCCCCGGCCTCGTCGGCATCGTGGAGCGGGTCGCCGCTCTGGAGAACCGCCCGCGGATGTCGCTGACCACCAACGGCATCGGTCTGGAGCGCACGGCCGCCGCCCTGCGCGCCGCCGGTCTGGACCGCGTCAACGTCTCGCTCGACACGCTGCGCCCGGACGTCTTCCGGACCATGACCCGCCGCAAGCGCCACGACGACGTGCTGCGCGGCCTGGAGGCGGCCCGCGCCGCCGGGCTCACCCCGGTCAAGGTCAACAGCGTCCTGATGCCGGGTCTCAACGACGACGAGGCCCCCGACCTGCTGGCCTGGGCCATCGCCCATGACTACGAGCTGCGCTTCATCGAGCAGATGCCGCTCGACGCCCAGCACGGCTGGAAGCGCGAGGGCATGATCACCGCCGGCGACATCCTCGCCTCGCTGCGCACCCGCTTCACGCTGACCCCCGAGGGCCGGGAGGAGCGCGGTTCGGCGCCCGCCGAGCGCTGGACCGTGGACGGCGGCCCGCACCGCGTCGGCGTCATCGCCTCCGTCACCCGCCCGTTCTGCCGCGCCTGCGACCGTACGCGCCTGACCGCCGACGGCCAGGTCCGTACGTGCCTGTTCGCCACCGAGGAGACGGACCTGCGGGCGGCCCTGCGCTCGGACGCCCCGGATGCGGAGATCGCCCACATATGGAAGCAGGCGATGTGGGGCAAGAAGGCCGGCTCGGGCCTGGACGACCCGGCTTTCCTCCAGCCGGAGCGCCCGATGTCGGCGATCGGCGGGTAGCCGAGGCGGCGGGCCGGGGTGGCGGCGGACCGAGATGGCGGTGGGCCGCGGTGGGACCGCGGCCGTCCGAGGTGGGGGCGCGGCCGTCCGGCGGCCGTCAGCCGGTGCCTTCCGCCAGAGGCCGGACCAATGGCGGCGGTCAGCCGTCGGCCGGGCGGTCCGCGGCGGCCTGCTCCCACGCCTCCAGCGTGACGACGTCCTTCAGGAAACCGCGCAACTCAAGGAAGTTGGACAGGTGTTCGCGGTGCTCCTCGCAGGCGAGCCAGGTCTTGCGGCGCTCCGGGGTGTGCAGCTTCGGGTTGTTCCAGGCCAGCACCCACACCGCGTCGGCGCGGCAGCCCTTGGCCGAGCAGACCGGCGTATCGGCCGCGGGTTCCGGCGCCCCGCCGGCCGGGCCGCGCAGGCCGGGAAGGCCCGGCAGGCCCGGGAAGCGCGGGGGTGCGGCGTCGCCGGAGGAGTCGGAATTCGGGGCGTCAGGGGAGTTCACGGCCTCAACCCTACGTCGCCGCCGGAGCGGACATGGCGACGCCGGGCAGCCACGGGGGGAGCCGCCCGGCGTCGGTCCGTCGCTCCGACGGGGGATGCGGAGCGCGTACGCAGTATGTCACGCGGGAGTGGGCCGGGTGCACCGGAACCGCATGATTGATCTGAGCTTTTCTTGAGCTTTGCGTATCACGGCCGGCTCAACTCCGCTCCTGCCGCGGCTCGTCCGCTTCCGGCCCGGTCGCTTCCGGGACCGGTTCCGCCGGGCCCGCGGTGCTCCCGGGGCCCAGCATCGGCCGGGTGGGCGCCGGTATGAAAGTGGACGGCAGTGAACGTACGTTCTCCCGCCCCGCGTTGGCGATGACGACCGCGACGTACGGCAGGAGAATGCCCAGCGCCAGGGTGGCGATGGCCACGTGACGCTCGATGTTCCAGAGCACGGCGGTGAGCACGACGGCCACCGTCCGCACCGACATCGAGATCACATAGCGCCGCTGCCGGCCCCGCACATCCTCGGTCAGCCCCTGCCGCGCTCCCGTGATCCGGAAGGCCTGGGCGCCGGTCTGCTTCCGCATCACGTTCCACCACCTGCTTGTCGTGCCGGATACTCCCCGGTTCCGCACCGATCCCACGTTACGCCGCGCCTGCGCCGCCTTCGAGACCGGGGCGCGATACGCCGGGGCCGGGTCCGCACCGCCGCCCCGCGTACGGCCCGCTCCGGCGTGCGGCGTAGCCCGTCCGGGGCGAAACTGGCTGGGCACGCTCATGTGCGCGCGCCGCATTAGGAGGCGACATGACTTGGTTGTGGGCAATCATCGTCGGTCTTGTGCTGGGTCTGATCGCCAAGGCGATCCTCCCGGGCAAGCAGCAGATCCCCCTGTGGCTGACCGTGGTCTTCGGCATGCTCGGCAGCGTCCTGGGCAACTGGCTGGCCACCGGCATCGGGGTGAACGACACCAAGGGCATCGACTGGACGCGGCACCTGCTGCAACTGGTCGGCGCGGTCGTGGTGGTCGCCATCGGCGACCGGCTCTGGGCGGCCGTACGCGGCCACGGGAGGGAGCGGACCTGACGGGCCCCCGGTACGCGGAACGGCCGGTGCGCACGGGATGCGCACCGGCCGTCGCCGTGCGGGGGGCGGGGAGCCCGCCCCTCCCCCGCACGGACGCGTTCAGCGGTTGTCGAGCTGCGCCAGCTTGCGGCCGGCCTTCAGGTAGGCCGTACCTGAGGCACCGGCCAGCTTCTCCGCCAGCACCTCGCCCAGCGGCCGGATCGCCTCGCCCTCGGCGAGCACCAGCGTCCGCTGGCCCTCCTCGGCCTCCACGACCAGGCGCAGCGCGTTCTGCTTGGCCAGCCGCCGGGCCGCCGAGGCGCTCGGCGTGAACTCCAGCACCTGCGTCAGGACCGTGGCGACCGTCTCCGCGCCGTGCGCGGCGACGTCCACCACCGGCAGGGTGCTGACGTCGGCGAAGGACTTCTTGGAGAACTGCGCCACGAACCCGGCGCGCGCGGCCATCGCCGCCTCCAGGCCGTACAGCGCCGTCACGACCTCGCCCGCCAGGACCTTCTTCAGGTCCATCGGGTGCAGGCTGCGGTCCGCGACGCGGGCCAGGGCGACCGCGATCTCGTCGTCGGTCCACTCCGTCCACGCCTTCAGGTACGGCTCCATCAGCCGGTCCGGCACCGACATGATCTTGCCGAAGACATCGTCGGCGGGCGCGCTCAGCCCGACGTAATTGCCCTTGGACTTGGACATCTTGGCGCCGGTGCCGTCGGTGCCCTCGATCAGCGGCATCGTGACGACCAACTGCGGCCGCTGCCCGCGCAGCTCCATGAGCTTGCGGCCCATCTGGAGGTTGAGGAGCTGGTCGGCGCCGCCCAGCTCCACGTCGCACTCCAGCGCCACCGAGTCCAGCCCCTGCGCGATGGGGTACAGCAGCTCGGTCATGGTCAGGCCGGAGCCCGCGGCGAGGCGGTTCCTGAAGTCCTCGCGCTGGAGAAGCTGCGAGACCGGCACCTGGGACAGCAGGCCCAGCAGCTCGGGGAAGGTGTACGGCGCCAGCCACTCGCTGTTCTGCCGGAAGCTGACCTTCTCGAAGTCGAAGAACGGCCGGACCTGCTCGCGGTAGCTGGTCAGGTTGGCGGCGATGTCCTCGTCGGTCAGCGGCGGGCGCTCGGCGGTACGGCCCGACGGGTCGCCGATCTTGGCGGTGAAGTCGCCGATGATCAGCGTCACGTCGTGCCCGAGCCGCTGGAACCGGCTCAGGATGATCAGCGGCACCGCGTGCCCGAGGTGGACATCGGTGGCCGTCGGGTCGATGCCCAGCTTGATGTGCAGGCCCCGGCCCGCGGCGCGGCGCTCCTCGATCCGCTCGGCGAGCTGGTCCACGCCCGGCAGCACCTCGACGGTACGGGAGGCGATCAGCTCGGCCTGCTCCTTGGCGGGCAGGTCCGTCAGGTCGAGATAGCGCCGCTCGCCCGTCTCCTTGAGCAGCTCCGCGACGGTGGCGTCGGCGGAGAGGTCTGCGGAGAGCAGCGAGCTGGCGCGGGCGACGGATTCGCCGAGGCGTGTCATGGCGTTCCTGATCGGTCGGTGTTCCCGTACGGGAGGACGAGGGGAGAGTCTATTAGAGCCGGTGACCGAAGCCCGGCGGGCGCCCACCAGCACCCGGCCCACCGGCCTCACGCCCGGGCCCCGATCACCGGCCTCACGCCCGGGCCCCCGATCACCGGCCCTCGCGTCGGCCCCCCCCCGCCCACCTCACACCCCCGGGCTCACCGAACTCATGTTGAAGTCCGGGACCCGCAGGGGCGGCATCGCCGCGCGGGTGAAGTAGTCGCTCCACTCCCGGGGCAGCGTGCGCTCCGTACGGCCCGTCTCCACCGCCCGCGCCAGCAGGTCCACCGGCGACTCGTTGAAGCGGAAGTTGTTCACCTCGCCGACCACCTCGCCGTTCTCGACCAGGTAGACGCCGTCCCGGGTCAGGCCGGTGAGCAGCAGCGTCGCCGGGTCCACCTCGCGGATGTACCACAGGCAGGTCAGCAGCAGCCCCCGCCCGGTGTCCGCCGCCATCTCCTCCAGGGACCGGGTGCCGCCGCCCTCCAGGATCAGGTTGTCCACGCCCGGCGCCACCGGCAGCCCGGTCAGCCCGGCACTGTGCCGGGTGGTCACCAGCCGCCGCAGCTCGCCGTCGCGGACCCAGTCGGTCGGCTCCAGCGGCAGCCCGTTGTCGAAGACGGATGCGTCGTCGCCGGAGGAGTGGGCCAGGACGAAGGGCGCGCACTCCAGGCCGGGGGCGCCCGGGTCGCTGCGCAGCGTCAGCGGCAGCTCCGCGAGCCGCGATCCGACGAGGGTGCTGCCGCCGGGCCGGGAGAAGACCGTACGGCCCTCCACGGCGTCCCGGGCCGCCGCCGACCACTGCTGGTAGACGAGCAGGTCGGCGACGGCGGTCGGCGGCAGCAGCGTCTCGTACCGCCCGGCCGGCAGCCCGACGCGCCGCTCGGCCCAGCCGAGCCGGGTGGCCAGCTCCGCGTCCATGGCCAGCGGGTCCGCGTCACGGAAGTCACGGGTGGACAGGCCCGCCCAGGCGGACCGGGCGCGGTCCGGGGACTTGGCGTTCAGCTCCAGCGTCCCGGTGGGCTGGTCGTGCCGCAGCCGCAGCCCGGTGGAGGAGCCGAGGTAGGACGAGACGACCTCGTGGTACGCGAAGCCGTACAGCTCGCGGCCGCCGTCCCCGGCCCGTTTGAACGATTCGCCCAGGGCCGGTGCGAAGGTGTCGAAGACCGCGGAGGACGTCTCGGCGGGGGCGTCGGTGAAGTGCGGCGACGGCCCGGCACCGGACACCAGCGGCGCGGCATCCTCGGCGGGCCCGGCCGCCCGCGCGGCCGCCTCCGCCTCCCGCACCAGCGGCTCCAGGTCGGCGGCGGTCACCGCGGACCGGGTGACCACACCCGACGCCGTGCCCTGCGCGCCGTCCACCGTCGCGACCACCGTCAGCGACCGGCCGCGGGTGACCCCGTTCGTGGTCAGCGCGTTGCCCGCCCAGCGCAGATTGGCGCTGGACCGCTCCTCGGCGATGACCACGCAGCCGTCGGCCCGGGACAGCTCCAGGACCCGCTCGACGATCTCGTGGGGCGCGGTGCTCCCCGGCCTACGGCTGCTCATCGCCCCGCCTCCCGTGCCGTGTTCAAGATACTGACGCCGGCGAACATCGCCGACGGACACCCGTGCGACACCGCCGCGATCTGCCCCGGCTGCGCCTTCCCGCAGTTGAACGCCCCTCCGAGGACGTACGTTTCCGGTCCTCCGACGGCCTCCATCGACCCCCAGAACTCCGTGGTGCTTCCCTGATAGGCGACATCCCGGAGCTGCCCGCGAAGCCGCCCGTTCCGGATGAGGTAGGCCCTCTGCTGGGTGAACTGGAAGTTGTACCGCTGCATGTCGATCGACCAGGAGCGGTCGCCGACGACGTAGATGCCGTGTTCGACGCCGGAGATCAGGTCGTCGGTGGACGGCCCGTGCGGCGCGGGTCGCAGGGAGACGTTCGCCATCCGCTGGACGGGGACGTGGGCGGGGGAATCGGCGTACGCGCAGCCGTTGGAGCGGGCGAAGCCGGTGAGTTTCGCGATGCGGCGGTCGAGCTGGTAGCCGACCAGGGTGCCGTCCTTGATCAGGTCCCAGGACTGCGCCGCCACGCCCTCGTCGTCGTAACCGATGGTCGCCAGGCCGTGCTCGGCGGTGCGGTCGCCGGTCACGTTCATCGCCTCGGAGCCGTACGCCAGCTTCCCGAGCTGGTCGAAGGTGGCGAAGGAGGTGCCCGCGTAGGCCGCTTCGTAGCCCAGGGCCCGGTCCAGCTCGGTGGCGTGCCCGATCGACTCGTGGATGGTCAGCCACAGGTTGGACGGGTCCACGACCAGGTCGTAGCGGCCGGGCTCGACGCCCGGTGCGCGCAGTTTCTCGGCGAGGTGTTCCGGCATCCGGTCCAGCTCGGCGTCCCAGTCGTAGCGGCCGTCGGTCAGGTACTCCCAGCCGCGGCCCACCGGCGGCGCCAGGGTGCGCATCGAGTCGAACTCACCGCTTGCCGGCTCCACCGCAACCGCTGTGAGCTGCGGGAACAGCCGGACCCGCTGCTGGGTGGTGCCGGTGCCCGCCGTGTCCGCGTAGAACTTGTTCTCCTGGACGGTCAGCAGCGAGGCATCCGCGTGCGCCACGCCCGGCGCGGCCAGCAGCCGGGCGCTCCACTCGGCCAGCAGCCCGGTCTTGTCCGCGTCCGGTACGTCGAACGGGTTGATCTCGTACGAGGAGATCCAGGTGCGGTCCGGGTACGCGGGCTCGTCCGCCAGCTCCACCCGCCCGCCCGTCGCCCCCCACGGCGGTGCGCCGGACGCGCCGCGCGCGGGCGTGTCCGGCGCGGCCGCCGCGATGACCTTGGCGGACAGCTTCGCCATCGCCACCGCCTGCCCGGCCACCCGCGCGGCGGCGTCCATCGTCAGGTCCACGCCGGACGCGAACCCCCAGGCCCCGTCGTGCACCACGCGCACCGCGTAGCCCAGGTCCGTGGTGTCGGACGCTTCCGACGGCCTGGCGTCCCGCAGCCGCCAGGACGCGCTGCGCAGCCGCTCCAGGCGGAAGTCCGCATGAGTGGCGCCCAGCGCGCGGGCCCGTGCCAGCGCGGCGTCGGCCAGCGCGTGGAGCGGCAGCGCGAGGAAGGTCTCGTCGATGGAACGAGGTGTGGCAGGCAAGGCGTCCTCCCGTGGTCGGCGCCATGAATCATGCCCTGCCCCGGAGGCCCGGCCCACCCCGCAGGGCAACCGTACGGCGGCGTCTTCTGTAGGGACCCGACAGTGACCGGCGTGCGCGCCTGTCCGGGCTCGATTCTCCGTACGAGGCCGGTGACCGATAGTTTCGTAGCGAACGCAGGTCGGACAGGACACGGAAAGGGTGATCTCTTGAGCCGCTCGGTTCTGGTCACCGGAGGCAACCGCGGCATTGGCCTCGCCATCGCCCGGGCCTTCGCCGAGGCAGGCGACAAGGTCGCCATCACCTACCGCTCGGGGGAGCCTCCCGAGGGATTTTTGGCCGTGAAGTGCGACATCACGGACGCCGAGCAGGTCGAGCAGGCCTACAAGGAGATCGAGGAGAAGCACGGCGCGGTCGAGGTGCTGGTGGCCAACGCCGGCGTCACCCGCGACCAGCTCCTCATGCGGATGTCGGAGGAGGACTTCACCTCGGTCCTCGACACCAACCTCACCGGCACCTTCCGGGTGGTCAAGCGCGCCAACCGCGGGATGCTGCGGGCGCGCAAGGGCCGCGTCGTGCTGATCTCGTCCGTGGTGGGCCTGCTCGGCTCCGCGGGCCAGGCCAACTACGCCGCCTCCAAGGCCGGGCTGGTGGGCTTCGCCCGCTCCCTCGCCCGTGAGCTGGGCAGCCGTAACATCACCGTCAACGTGGTCGCGCCCGGTTTCGTCGACACCGACATGACCCGCGCGCTCAGCGACGAGCAGCGGGAGGGCATCGTCAAGCAGGTGCCGCTGGCGCGTTACGCGCAGCCCGAGGAGATCGCCGCCTCGGTCCGCTTCCTGGCCTCCGACGAGGCCGCGTACATCACCGGAGCCGTCATTCCCGTCGACGGCGGATTGGGCATGGGTCACTGATCAGCATGAGTGGAATCCTCGCAGGCAAGCGCATTCTGGTCACCGGGGTCCTCACGGACGCCTCGATCGCCTTCCACGTCGCCAGGCTGGCGCAGGAGGAGGGTGCCGAGGTCGTGCTGACCGGATTCGGCCGGCTCTCCCTCGTCGAGCGCATCGCCAAGCGGCTGCCGAAGCCCGCTCCGGTCATCGAGCTGGACGTGCAGAACAAGGAGCACCTGGCCGGTCTGGCCGCCAAGGTCACCGAGCACTTCGGTGACGAGCAGCTCGACGGTGTGGTGCACTCCATCGGGTTCGCTCCGCAGGACGCCCTGGGCGGCAACTTCCTGAACACCGAGTGGGAGTCGGTCGCGACGGCCGTCGAGGTGTCGGCGTTCTCCCTCAAGGCCCTGACCATGGCGCTGCTCCCGCTGCTGGAGAAGCGCGGCGGCTCGGTCGTCGGCATGGACTTCGACGCGCAGATGGCCTGGCCGAAGTACGACTGGATGGGCGTGTCCAAGGCGGCGCTGGAGGCCACGTCCCGCTACCTCGCCCGCGACCTGGGCTCGAAGAACATCCGCTGCAACCTGGTCTCGGCGGGTCCGATCAAGTCGATGGCCGCCCGCTCCATCCCCGGTTTCGAGGAGCTGACGGACGTGTGGTCCACCCGCGCCCCGATCGGCTGGGACCTGACCGACCCGGAGCCGGCCGGCCGCGGTGTCGTCGCCCTGCTCTCCGACTGGTTCCCCAAGACCACCGGCGAGATCGTCCACGTCGACGGCGGCGTGCACATGATGGGTGCCTGACGCCCGTAAGCGCTGACACCGCTGCCCGTCCCGGTCCGCCGGGGCGGGCAGCGCGCGTCGTACGGGGCGGGTCGTACCGTACGGGTACGGGTACGGGGTCAGCCGCGGGCCCGGGCGCCGAGCCGGCAGCCGAAGGGGTGCGCGCTCGCCTCGGCCGCGGCGCGTTCGTCGTCGCCCGCGCGGATCGCCGCCACCAGCCGCGCGTGGTCCACGTGCGCCTCGGGCCGCAGGACGTCACCCACGTCGGCGCGGAGGAACTCCCGGAGTACGCCGCCGAGGTCGGCGTACAGTTCGGCCAGCACCTCGTTGTGCGACGCCGCGACGACCGCCATGTGCAGTGTCGCGTCGGCCTCCACGAACGCCGTCGCGGCGCCGGACTCCCAGGCCCGTTCGCGCCGTTCCAGCGCGGCGTCGAGCTGCCGCAGGTCCTGGTCGCCGCGGCGCCGGGCGGCCAGCCGGGCCGCCGCCGCTTCCAGCGCGCTGCGCAGTTCCGCCACGTGTTCGGGGTCGGCGTCCGCGAAGCGGCGGTTCATCACCCCGGCCAGTTCGCTGGTCGCCGCCACGTAGGTGCCCGAGCCCTGGCGGATGTCCAGCAGGCCGTTGTGCGCCAGCGCCCGTACGGCCTCGCGGACGGTGTTGCGGGCCACCCCGAGCTGTTCGACCAGTTCGGGCTCGGTCGGGATGCGGGAGCCCACCGGCCATTCACCGGAGGTGATCTGCGCCCGTAGCTGGGCGATCACCTGGTCCGCCAGCGCGGAGCGACGGGGCGAGGTCAGTGGCATGTCAGCGCTCCAGTGGGGTGGGGGGCCGAAGCCCGTCGGTGGGCACCGCGTGAGAATAGCGAGCCCGCCGGGACCGGGAAGCGGCCGGGGAACCTGGACAAACATTCATCCCATGATTCTATGATGAGTGCCATGCCAGACGACTCCCTCGCGACACTCGGCCCCGACGCCGGGCCCCCCGGCGCACCGCCGGAGCAGCACCCGACCGCACCCGCCGCGGCCACGGAACCGGACCGTGCCCCGGCCGCCGGCCGGGCGCTGCCGCTCCTGATGGTCGCCGGCCTCGTCCTGGCCGCCCTCAACCTCCGCCCGGCCATCACCAGCCTCGGCCCGCTCATGGAAGAGGTACGGTCCGGCCTGGGCATGAGCGCGGCCGTCGCCGGGCTGCTCACCTCCGTACCGGCCCTGTGCTTCGCGGTCTTCGGCACCGCCGCCCCACGGCTGGCCCGTCGCTGGGGCCCCGGCGCGGTCGTCTGCGCCGGGATGGCCGCGATCGCCATCGGTGTCACCGTACGGCCCTACACGGGCAGCACCGCCGGCTTCCTCGCCGCCACCGCGCTGGCCCTCGCGGGCATCGCGGTCAGCAACGTCCTGCTGCCGGTGGTCATCAAGACCTGGTTCCCGGACCGCGTCGGCCCGCTGACCGGCCTGTACTCGATGGCGCTCGCCCTGGGCACCTCACTCGCCGCCGCGCTGACCGTGCCCGTCACCGCCGCGCTCAGCGGGAGCTGGCAGTCCGGCCTCGCGGTGTGGGCGGTGCTCGCCGTCCTCGCCGTCGTGCCCTGGCTGACGGTCGTCCGCGGCCGCCGGGGCGCGGACGGGGCCGCCGCCCGGCAGGCCGCCGCACCGGCCGCCACGCTGCGGGTCGGCACGTCGCCGACCGCCTGGGCGCTGGCCGTCTTCTTCGGCCTCCAGGCCACCGCCGCGTACATCACCATGGGCTGGATGCCGCAGATCTTCCGCGACGCCGGGGTCCCGGCGGGCACCGCCGGCGTCCTGCTCGCCGTCACCATGGCGATGGGCGTTCCGCTGTCCTTCGTGCTGCCCCGGGTGGCCGCCCGGATGCGCAACCAGGGGCCGCTGGCCGTCGGGCTCGGTGTGTGCGGACTGGCCGGCTACACCGGGCTGTGGCTGGCCCCGGCCTCCGGCGCCTGGGCCTGGGCGCTGCTCCTCGGCATCTCCAACTGCTCCTTCCCGCTGGCCCTGACGATGATCGGGATGCGCTCGCGCAGCGCCGAGGGGGTCGTACGGCTGTCCGCCTTCGTCCAGTGCGTCGGCTACCTCATCTCCATCCCCGGGCCGCTCCTGGTGGCCACGCTCTACCAGCACAGCGGTGGCTGGGGGCTGCCCATCGCGCTGATGGCCGGGCTGATGGTGCCCCAGATGGCGGTCGGGATGCTGGCGGGCCGGGACCGCCGGATGGAGGACGAGGCCAAGGTGCGACACTGAAGCCATGCCAGTGCTCGAACCGAATCCGCCGGGCGGACAGAAGAAGCTGCTCATCGTCCTGGGCGCGATGCTCGCCGTGACCGCCGTCATCGCCGTCATCGCGAGCCTCGCCTCCCCCTGACGCGCCGCGGCCGCCGCCCCTACGGCGTCCCCGCGCGGGGGTGGGGACAGCCCCACCGTCCCCTAGGGGGCCAGGGTCAGGGGCGAGTGGGTGGCATACCGGATGGGAACGGCCCCCGGGGGCCCGTAGGTTCGAGGGACACCGTGCCGCTGCGGTGGGCGCGGCCGCACCACGCGGCCGCGTCGTCCCCGCCGTCGTCCCGGAGGCCACCGATGTCCGCCGTCTCCAGCAGGCCGTCCGCCCCCCGCGGCCCGGGCGTGCGCACGGGCCCGCCGTGGTGGGCCGTGACCCTCGCCGTCGTCTCCTTCGTCGTGCTGCTCGCCGTCATGACGGCCCCGTCCCCGGCGCACGCGGTGAGCGCGTCCCAGGGCCTGGCGCCGGTGCTCGAATTCCTCGCCCGCCTCGTCGGCCTCGGGGGCTGAGGCCGGTGACGACGGCGTACGGGAAGAGCGTTCACCCTGCGGAGGGAGCGCCTCAACACCTCGCGCCCCGCGCTGCGTTTCGTGCGAAGCTGGACACATGAGCGCCGAAACACCTCGCCGGATTGTCCTGCTTCGCCATGCCAAGGCCGACTGGTCGGAGGAGAGCGACCATGAGCGACCCCTCGCGGAGCGAGGCCGTAAGGACGCCCCGGTCGCCGGCCACTGGCTGGCCGGAGCCGGGATCACCCCCGACCTGACCCTGTGCTCGACCGCCGCGCGGACGCGCGAGACCTGGAAGCTCGTCGTGGGCGAGCTGCCGCAGCGGCCCCGGACCGTCTATGAGGAGCGGCTGTACGAAGCCTCCCTCGGCGAACTGATCGCGTTGCTGAACGAGACCTCGGACGACGTCAGCGACCTGCTGCTGGTCGGTCACAACCCCGGGATGCACGCGCTCGCCGACGCCCTGGCGGGCGAGTCCGAGGGCGACCTGCTCCCCCGGATGAACCGCAGCGGCTTCCCGACCTCCTCGATCGCCGTGCTGACCTTCACCGGCTCCTGGAAGACGGTCGAGCACGGCGTCGGCCGCCTGAGCGCCTTCTGGTCGCCGCACGCATGATCCGGTGACCCGGTCACACCGTACGAACGAGGGCTCCGGCACCGTGTGCGCCGGAGCCCTCCCGCGTACCCGGGTGCTCAGTCGTCGTGCGTGTCCGCCGCCTCGACCTCTTCGCGGGTGATGCCCAGCAGGTAGAGCACGGTGTCCAGGAACGGCACGTTCACGGCCGTGTGCGCGGCCTGGCGCACCAGCGGCTTGGCGTTGAAGGCGACGCCCAGGCCCGCCGCGTTCAGCATGTCCAGGTCGTTGGCGCCGTCACCGATCGCTACGGTCTGCGCGAGCGGTACGCCGGCCTCGTGCGCGAAGCGGCGCAGCAGCCGGGCCTTGCCCGCCCGGTCCACGATCTCGCCGGTCACCTTGCCGGTGAGCTTGCCGTCCACGATCTCCAGCGTGTTGGCGGACGCGAAGTCCAGCCCCAGCTCCTCCTGGAGCGCGTCGGTGACCTGGGTGAACCCGCCCGAGACGACCCCGACTTGGTAACCGAGGTGCTTGAGGGTGCGGACGAGCGTCCGCGCGCCGGGCGTGAGCCGCACCTCCTTGCGCACCAGCTCCACCACCCCCGCGTCGAGCCCTTTCAGCAGCGCGACGCGGGCGTGCAGCGACTCCTCGAAGTCCAGCTCGCCGCGCATCGCCGCCGCGGTGACCGCGGCGACCTCCTTCTCGCAGCCCGCGTGCGCCGCGAACAGCTCGATGACCTCGTCCTGGATGAGGGTGGAGTCGACGTCCATGACGACCAGCCGCTGCGCACGGCGCTGGAGA
This sequence comes from Streptomyces sp. NPDC018045, assembly GCF_044327445.1. Lineage (NCBI taxonomy): Bacteria > Bacillati > Actinomycetota > Actinomycetes > Kitasatosporales > Streptomycetaceae > Streptomyces > Streptomyces sp. NPDC018045. The sequence goes on along the minus strand of NZ_JBIRFL010000024.1, from coordinate 20,175 downwards.
CCGGAGGAGACCACCGCGACGTCCACGCCGAGGGCTGCCGCCTCTATGGCCAGCGTGGTGCGCAGGGTGTCCGTGGCGGTGCCGGAGACCGCGAACTCCACGGCGGTGACGGGGTACTTGGCGAGCCGGAAGATACGGTCGATGTTGGCGCCGGTGCCGGTGATCGCGGCGGCGATGGCGGCGGTGGACTCCGCGGTGAGCGGGTGGCCGAGCACGGTCACGTGGGAGCGGCCGACGCCGCGCGGCCGGTTGTCACCGGTGCCGGAGATGATCTCGGCCTGGAGGTTCAGTGACTCCGCCCAACTGTGCACGGTGGCCCGCAGGTCACCCTCGGTGGCACCGGACGAGCCGCCGGCCGGGACGGGGGAGGTGACCAGGACGCACAGCACGATGCGGCCCCGGGTGACCACCTGCTCGATGTCGACGACGTCGACGGAGTAGGCGGCGAGGGTGTCGAAGAGCCCGGCGGTGATGCCGGGCCGGTCCTTGCCGAAGATCTTGACGAGAAGGGTCGGTACGTCGTCGCCCGGTACGGCGGTGGCAGGCGGGGTCTGCGATGCGCTCATGGTGCTCTTACGGTAACCGGCCCGCGCCGGCGCCCGTACAGGTGTCCGTGGTACGGACGGTTCCCTGCTCAGCGCCCTTCTCCCGGCCGCCCGCCCTGGGCGGGCGGGGGGTGCTCCGGGGGCCGGCGCCGGCCTTGGTCACGCGAAGGCCGCTCCGGGGGCGGGCGCCGGTCCTGATCGCGCGGGGGCTGTTCGGGTGGTGGCGGCCAGGTCTGGGTCTCCGGGGGCGGCCCCGGGGGAGGAGCCGGCCAGTTCGGCGGACGCGGCGGCCGTCCCGCCGGGGGGCCGGGCGGCTCCGCCCCCTGCGGCGGGCGCAGGTACGGGTTCGTGCCGGCGTGCGGCGGCCGGTGGGCGGGGGAGGGGGTGTACGGGCCGGGCCGGTAGGCGGCGTCGGGGTAGTCCCGGGAGCCGGGGCGTCCGTACTCCTGCGGATGGGCCGAGTGGGCCGTACGGGCGTCCAACGCCCCGCCGGACTCCCGTACGGCCGCCGGCGGCGGTTCCGTGCGGCCGGGCAGCCGTACCGCCCGCCGCCCGGCGGCCCCGGTGGCGCACGCCAGCAGCCCGCCCACCAGGCCCGCCGCCGCGCCCCACGCGGCCCCCAGCGCGAAGGCCGCCGGTATGCTCCCGCGCAGCTCCAGCCCCGCGCCGAAGGCGTCGAACCCGAAGACGGACAGGCTCGCGTTCGCCGAGACACCGGTCAGACGCACCAGCAGCGGCAGCGCCAGCGCCGTCAGCGCGCCCAGCCCCGCCCCGCACCGCAGCACGAACGGCAGCGTCCGGGCGCCGTCCCGCGGCGTACGGACCGCCGTGAGCACGCCCGCGAGCAGCATCAACAGCGCGGCGGCCACCGGCAGCAGCCAGACCCGCCCGTCCAGCTCGGCGAGTCGCCCGACGGTGAGCTGCGCCGCGTTCCGGCCGTCGAGCAGCCGGTCCACGGGGTCGGGCAGGAAGCGGGTGAGCACACCGGAGGCACTGCCGTGCCAGGGGACGAAGAGGCCCAGCGGAATCCCGAGCCACCCGCCGTTCGGGGCGGCCAGCAGCGCCGCGCCCAGCACCCGCCGCGGGTGGGCGTCGCCGACGCCCGCGTACCCGGCTGCCGCCAGGCCCGCGGCCACCGCCACCAGTGCCACCGTGACCAGCGCCGACGCCGCGGGCCGCACGACGCGGTGGGCCGCCTCCAGCGCACGGGGCAGCGGCGCCCGCCGGGCCGCCAGCACCGCGACGGCCAGCACACCCAGCACCCACAGGGCGCCGCCGACGAGGGAGGCACCGGTGTTCACCGCGAACCCGACGGACGCCTCGGCGCCGATGAGATCGGCGATCCGCTCCGGCAGCCCGCCGCTGCCGCCGCCGTCACCGATCCCGAGGTCACCCAGCCCGTCCCGCAGCCGGTCGAGCAGCCCGCCGTCGCCGCTGCCGCCCGACGAGTCCCCGCCCCCGACGAGCCCGCCCAGCCCGGCCGGCGCCTTGCCGTCGATCGTCACGGAGCCGTGCCCGGCCCAGGCCAGGAAGGCCAGCAACGCGACGAACAGCCCCGCCGACGCCCCGGCCCTGGCGGCCAGTTCGCCCCACCCGAGAGTGGCGCCGGCCCGGCGCAGCGAGCGGGCGAACACCCACCCCAGCACCAGGGCGCCCACCAGACTCACGCCCAACGGGGCGATGTCGACGGCGGATCGGGCCGCCTGCCCCTCCAGCCCGAAGGCGCTCACCTCACCCGACGGCGTCACCGAGCCGCCCACCGCCAGCACCACCGCCGCGGCCGTCAGCGGCCCGAGCGACGCCGCCGAGTCGGCCCCGAGCAGATGCAGCCCCAGCGCGGCCACCCCGGCCATCGCCAGGAAGGCCCAGCTCACCGCGGCGACGGCGGACAGCGCCACATCGCCCCAGGGGTTCCGTACGGTCCTCGCGGCGGTCATCGACAGCCCCTTCCGAGCCGGGTCGTCCCGAACGCGCGAGATGCCATGATCCGTACGCATCCGTGGGCGCTCACCACTCTCCGTGGGCCTTTCGCCGTCGTCAACGCGGGCGGCTCATGACCTTGTCAGGCCCCTTTTTGGCTCCGGGCACCGCGCCTGAAATAGTTCCTCACGATGTTCGCCATCCCTAGACTTCCCATACAGGGCGTCACTCGGGGGACTATGTAATGGGGCATGGAGTGCCTGAACTCGTACTCGAATTGAACGGACGGACCTGGACGCTCGACCCGTCCCGGTCCTACAGCCTGGGCAGGGATCCGCAGGGTGACGTGGTGCTGGACGACGCCAGGGTCTCCTGGCGGCACGCCACCGTGCGCTGGGGCGGGCGCGGTTGGCTCATCGAAGACCAGGGCAGTACCAACGGCACGTACGTCCAGGGGCGGCGGATCCACCAGTTGGAGATCGGCCCCGGCTCCGCGGTGCATCTCGGCAACGCGACCGACGGCCCGCGGCTGACCCTGTCGGGCAGCGCCGTGCCGGCCGCCGGTGCGCACGGCGCGCCGGCCGCGATGGCGCAGCCGCAGGTCCAGGGCGGCCCGGGCTGGGCCGCACCGCCGCAGGCCCAGCAGCCGCCGGTCCGTCAGGCCCCCGCCCCGCAGGCGCCCGCTCATCAGGCCCCCGCCCACCAGCCGCCGTACCAGGCCCCCGCCCACCAGGCACCGGCCCACCAGGTGCCGCAGCAGGGCTGGAACCAGCGGCCGCAGGCCCCGTACGCCCAGCAGCCGCCGCCCCACGGCGGGCCCGCCGTGGGACAGCGGCCCGCCGCGGCCCAGCAGCCCCCCGCCGACCCGTCCCGCGCCGCCGCCCCGCCGGTCCACGGCGACCGCAGCCCGACCACGTTCCACCGCCTCGACCTGGGCCGCGTCATGCGCATCGGCCGCGCGCTGGAGAACGAGCTGGTCGTCTCCGACCTCCAGGTCTCCCGGCACCACGCCGAGTTCCGGGCCACGCCCGACGGCCGCTTCGAGATCCACGACCTCGGCAGCCACAACGGCACGTACATCAACGGCCAGCCGGTTCCCAGGTCCGGCCGGGCGCCGGTCGGCCCGAACGACATCGTCGGCGTCGGCCACTCCACCTTCCGGCTGGTCGGCGACCGGCTGGAGGAGTTCGTCGACACCGGCGAGGTCTCCTTCTCGGCCCGCCACCTGACCGTCACCGTCGACGGCGGCAAGCAGATCCTCAAGGACGTCTCCTTCGGTGTCCCGGAGAAGTCCCTGGTGGCGGTGATCGGACCGTCCGGTTCCGGCAAGTCCACCCTGCTCAAGGCGCTGACCGGCTACCGGCCCGCCGACCAGGGCGACGTGCTCTACGACAACCGCAACCTCTACAAGCAGTTCGCCGAGCTGCGCCAGCGCATCGGCCTGGTCCCGCAGGACGACATCCTCCACAAGGAGCTGACCGTCCAGAAGGCCCTGAAGTACGCGGCCAAGCTGCGCTTCCCCGGCGACACCGCCGAGGCCGAGCGCACGGCGCGGATCGACGAGGTGCTGCGCGAGCTGAAGCTGGACGTCCACAAGGACAAGAAGGTCACCTCCCTCTCCGGCGGCCAGCGCAAGCGCGTCTCGGTCGCCCTGGAGCTGCTGACCAAGCCGTCCCTGATCTTCCTGGACGAGCCGACCTCCGGCCTCGACCCCGGCATGGACCGCGACGTCATGCAACTGCTGCGCGGCCTGGCCGACGACGGCCGTACGGTCCTGGTGGTCACCCACTCCGTGGCCGAGCTGGCGCTGTGCGACAAGCTGCTGGTGATGGCGCCGGGCGGCGGCGTGGCCTACTTCGGCCCGCCGGAGGAGGCGCTGAACTTCTTCCAGTACGACTCCTGGGCGGACGTCTTCTCCGCCTTCGAGAACTACCGCGACTACGACTGGATGGGCCGCTGGCGCGGCTCCCCGCACTACCAGATGTACGCCGCGGACATCGACGCCGTCGCCCCGCAGTCGGTGTCGGTGCAGGCGCCTTCGGCCCGGATGCAGAAGTCCCAGAGCTGGGGCGCGCAGCTCTGGACCCTGATGCGCCGCTACGTCTCCGTGCTCGCCTCCGACCGCGGCTTCCTCGGCCTGATGCTGATCCTGCCGGCGGTGCTCGGCGTGGTCTCCATCCTCATCCCCAGCCAGCACGGCCTGGGGTACGGGCCCAAGGGGCCCAACCGGGACGCCAGCACGATCATGCTGATCCTCGCGGTCGGCATGTGCTTCTCGGGCGCCGCCAACTCGGTCCGTGAGCTGATCAAGGAGCGGGTCATCTACGAGCGCGAACGGGCCACCGGCCTGTCGCGCTCCGCGTACCTGATGTCCAAGGTGCTCGTGCTCGGTGTGGTCACCGCCGTCCAGGGCGTGATCATCGCGGCGATCGGCTTCACCCCGCGCAAGATGCCCACCGAGGGCGTGCTCTTCACGCACCTGCCGGCCGTCGAGATGGGGCTCGCCGTCATCGCGCTCGGCTTCACCTCGATGATGTTCGGCCTGATCATCTCGGCGCTGGTCAAGACCGCCGAGAAGACCATGCCGCTGCTGGTGATGTTCGCCATCGTGCAGGTGGTCTTCACCGGCGTGCTCTTCCAGCTCTTCGACACGGTCGGCGTCGCCCAGGTGGCGTGGCTGATGCCGTCCCGCTGGGCGGTGGCCGCGATGGGCGCGACCGCCGACATGAACACGCTGCTGCCGTGGGAGGCGGGCAACCCCGACCCGCTGTGGAAGCACGGGGCGAGCGTCTACGCGATGGACATGATCATCCTGCTCGCGCTCGGTGTGGCCCTCGCCTTCGTGGTGGCCCGGCTGCTGCGCCGCCACGAGCCGGAGGTCATGCGCAAGTAGCGCACGGCACGACGACGACCGTCGAGGGGCGGCTCCCGGTGCGGGAGCCGCCCCTCGACGGTCTGCGAACCTGTGCGGCGCGCCGGTCCGGCTCAGTACGCCGAGTTGACGTTGTCCATCGAGCCGTAGGTCGCGGCGGCGTACTTGCACGCGGCGGTGATGTTGGCGACCGGGTCGAAGATGTCCCAGGACGTGCCGTCGACGTGGTACGCCTGGAAGGTCGGGTCGATGACCTGGAGCAGGCCCTTGGACGGGGTGCCCTGCTGCGCGTTGGAGTCGTAGCCGTTGACGGCCTGCGGGTTGCCGGTCGACTCCCGCATGATGTTGCGGTAGATGCCGTCGTACGAGCCGGGGATGCCCTGCTTCTGCATGATGTCCAGCGACTCCCGGATCCAGCCGTCCAGGTCGTTGCTGTACGTCTTGGCCGGCTCGGGGGCGGGCGCGGCGGCGCGGTCGGCGGACCGGCTCGCGGCCTCCTGGCCCTTGCGCTCCTGGTCGGCCTTGGCCTTGGCGTCGGCCTCTTCCTTCGCCTTCGCCTCGTCCTCGGCCTTCTTCTTGGCCTCGGCGGCGTCCTTCTCGGCCTGCTGGGCGGAGGCGTCCGCCTGCTTGCCGATGGTGTCCTGCTGGGTCTTGGCCGCGTTGTCGACCGCGCTGAAGGCGACCGGCTTGACGTTCTGGACGGCAGCCTGGTCGTGGCCCTGCTTGGCGTCGGCCGAGCCCGGAACGACGGCGAAGACCAGGGCGGCGGCACCGGCTGCGGCGACGCCGGCGGCCGAAAGCTTGTGCGTCCGGTTCAGGCGGGCGTAGCCGGGAATGGCGTGCTTGGGCATGGGGGGATCGGACCTCTTCCAACGGGGGTGCGCCGCTGTGGCCGGGAAAGGCGGTGAACGCCGAGTTCTGTCCACGGCGCCGAGCGACGGGAGTCATTGTTAGCGGCCGAAAATTCACCGGGCAAAGAGCCGATTTACGATCCCGCTTAGTGGAACCCGGGGCGCGGATATCGCGTCACCACCGGGTCCCGTCGCCCTCGCGGCCGGGTCCACCCCAGGTATACCCCGCATCATCCAGAAGTCGTACGCATGCCATAAAGCCACTAATGGCGTTCGTAAGTGACGTAGGTCCTATGCGCGGCGTCACACCGGGCAAGAGGTTTACTTGCCCGGTGTGATTGCACCCGCACAGTGTGTCAGTGAATTAGATCTCCACCAGCACCTGGTCCAGGGACTTTCGGACCAGATCCGGTACGCGACAGTCCTGCGCCGGGTAGCCGACCGGAATGACGGCGAATGCCTTCTCGTTCGCCGGCCGCCCCAGCACCTCCTGGAGGAAGCGCATCGGGCTCGGTGTGTGCACCAGCGCCGCCAGGCCCGACAGGTGCAGCGCGGACAGCAGCATCCCCACCGCGATGCCCACCGACTCGTCCACGTAGTAGTGCTTGTGCTTGGTGCCGTCCGGGCCCAGCCAGTACCGCTGCTGGAAGACGACGATCAGATGGGGCGCGTCGGTCAGATGCGGTTTGATCTCGTCCGTGCCCAGCGGCCGCAGCGCCGCCAGCCACTCCTCGCCGAGCCGCCCCGCGTAGGAGGTACGTTCCTCCGCCTCCGCGGCCTCCCGGATGCGCCGCCGTATCTCCGGATCCTTGACCAGGACGAACGTCCACGGCTGCTGATGCGCGCCGGAGGGCGCAGTGGCCGCGCAGGCGATGGCGTCCCGCACCACCTGCTCCGGCACCGGATCGGCGGAGAACTGCCGGACGGTCCGCCGCCGGTCCATCCGCTCGCGCAGCTCGGCGGCGCGGGCCAGCGATTCGCCGGCCGGCATCCGCTCGGGGCGGTACGGCACCGGCCGGTAGGGGTCGCCGTGGGTCGGTGTCCAGTTCCTCGTTGGTGTCGACATGCTCCGAGTCTGGTGCTCAGGACGGCAGCACGAGATGGAGATCGCCGAACTCGTGCCACAGATAGCGGTGCCGTACGGCCTCCGCGTACGCCCGGCACAGCGCGTCACCGAAGGCCGCGCCGCCCGCGGCCGCCCGCCCGACCGCCTCCAGCATCAGCAGGTGCGACGCCTCCGGCTCGTGCAGCCCGGTCAGCAGCCCGTCCACCGCCCGCACCCCGCGCTCCGGAGTGACGACCAGATCGGTCCACCCGGACGCCGCCCGGAGCCGCCCGTCCGCACCGGCGGCGCTCTCCAGCGCCCGCACGGCCGTCGTCCCCACCGCCACCACCCGCCCGCCGCCCGCCCGCGCCGCGTTGATCTGCCACACCGTCGACGGAGGCACCACGAAACGCTCCGGGTACGGCGGCTCGTACGCCTCCGCCGACGCCACCCCCGTGTGCAGCGTCACCGGTGCGATCTGCACGCCCCTGCTCACCAGCCGCGCCACCGACGACGCGGTGAACGGCCGCGCCGCACTCGGCATCTCCGCGCTGCCGCCGCCGTCCGGCGAGCCCACCGCGAACACCGTCTGGTACGCGGACAGCGGCTGGTCCCGGTCCGTGTAGCCGTACCGGATCGGCCGCCCGTGGCGGCGCATGACGTCCAGCACCGGCGCCCCCGTCGCCCGCGCCCACCACAGCCGTACGCTCCCGGGGTCCACCGGCGCCCGCAGCACCAGCCGCGCGCCGCCCGGCAGCCGCACCACCGTGCCCGCCGGACCGCCCGCCCGCTGCCGGGTGCTGCCCCGGCCGTCCGGCGTCCGCAGCTCCACCGCCCAGTCCCCGGCCCCCGCCTCCGGCCGCGGATGGCGCCGGTCCGCCCGCGTCGAGAAGTGCACCACCACCGGCTCGCCGCGGCCCCGCCCGTCCCCGGTCCGGCCGTCCAGCGCCGCCGGCAGGGTGCGCGAGGTGTTCACCACCAGCACGTCCCCGGCCGACAGCAGCCCCGGCAGCTCCCGGAAGGCGTGGTGCGCCGGCTCCGCCGTACCCCGGCTGACCAGGAGCCGCACCGCGTCCCGGCCCCCGCCGGGCGCCCGCTGCTCGACCGGCTCCCGCGCCGACAGCTCCGGCGGCACCCGCAGCACCTCGGCGGTCACCGGGCACCGTCCAGCAGGTCCGGCGCCGCGTACCGCCCGCCGGGCGCCGCGGCGTCCAGCAGCCGCAGCAGCGCCGGTACGACCGTCTCGGGCAGCGGGCGCGCGGAGTCGTCGTCGGTCGGCACGGCCGCCGCGTACAGATCCGTCCGCATGTCACCCGGGTCCACCCACCACACCCGCAGCCCCGGCTCCTCGACCGCCAGCACCGCCGAGAGCTGGTCGAGCGCCGCCTTCGCCGCCCCGTAACCGCCCCAGGTCGCGTACGCCTCGGCCGCCGCGTCGGAGCTGATGTTGAGCACGGCGCCACCGCCGGCACCGGGGCGCGCCTCCGCCAGGCCGGAACCGGCACCCGCCGCCGGCCTGGCGGACTCAGAGCGTTCTGTCCCTATATAAGGGGATGAGTCGTCGCTGTCCCCCGTACGAGAAGAGGCCGAACCCCTCCCGAAAAGCGACGACGCCCGCAACAGCGGCAGCGCCTCCTGTACGAGCCCCAGCGGCGCCACCGCGTTGACCTCCAGCGCCGCCCGCAGCCCGTCGAGCGGCTGCTCCTCCAGCCGCACCAGCGGCTCGGCACCCAGCGCACTCGCGTTGTTCACCAGCAGGTCCAGCCCGCCCAGCCCCCGCGCCGCGGCCACCAGCTCCGCCCGGTGTGCGGCATCCGTCACATCCCCGGGCAGCGCCACCACCCGTGCCCCCCGCCCGGCGCAGCCCCCGCGCCGCCTCCTCCAGCGGCCCGGCCGACCTGGCGTCCACCACCAGATCCCAGCCCCGCCCGGCCAGCGCCGTGCCCAGCGCCCGCCCCAGCCCCTTCGACGCCCCCGTGATGACCGCCACCGGCATGGCCCCCACCGCCTCTCCGCCTCGATGCGTGTCCTTGCCGCTCACGCTAGGAACCGGTCGGCCCCGGCCGCCTCGGGCAGCGGGCGGGCGGACCCAGGGCACTTCGCCCTAGGCCCGCCGACCTAAGAGAGGGCCGCCGGTGGTCCGATCCGGGCGGCCCGGCCCGCCGGTACCGTGAAGCCATGACCAACGGACCGGGAGACGGACACGGGCCGGGAGACGGGCCTGGCGCCGGCATCCCCGCCGTGAGCAGCGCGATCCTCGCCATGAGCCGGCACCTGGAGGTGCGCGACGTGCTCAAGACGATCGTCGCCTCCGCCCGCGAACTGCTCGACGCCGAGTACGCCGCCCTCGGCGTGCCCGACGATCACGGCGGCTTCGCCCAGTTCGTGGTCGACGGCGTCAGCGAGGAGCAGTGGAAGGCCATCGGCCCGCTGCCGCGTCAGCACGGCATCCTCGCCGCCATGCTGCACAACGCCACCCCGGAACGGCTCGCCGACGTCCGCGCCGACCCCCGCTTCGGCGGCTGGCCCGCCGCCCACCCGGACATGTCCGACTTCATCGGCCTGCCGGTCGCCGACGGCGACGAGATCCTCGGCGCGCTCTTCCTCGCCAACAAGAAGTGCCCCAAGCCCGCGGGCGGCTGCGGCTTCACCGCCGAGGACGAACGGCTGCTCGGCATACTCGCCCAGCACGCCGCCATCGCCCTGACCAACGCCCGCCTCTACGAGCGCAGCCGCGAACTGACCATCGCGGGGGAGCGCGCCCGCCTCGCCCACGAACTGCACGACGCCGTCGCCCAGAAACTCTTCTCGCTGCGGCTCACCGCACAGGCCGCCACCGCCCTGGTGGACCGCGACCCGGCGCGCGCCAAGGACGAGTTGCAGCAGGTCGCCGCCCTCGCCGCGGAGGCTGCCGACGAACTGCGCGCCGCCGTCGTAGAGTTGCGGCCCGCCGCCCTGGACGAGGACGGCCTCGTCGCCACCCTGCGCTCCCAGACCCAGGTCCTGGACCGCGCCCACCACGCACACGTCACCTTCCAGGCCCGGGGCGTACGGGCGCTGCCCGCCGCCCAGGAGGAAGCCCTGCTGCGCGTCGCCCAGGAGGCCCTGCACAACGCCCTGCGGCACGCCGGCGCCGACCGCGTCGAGGTGACCCTCGTACGGCACGGCCAGGGCGCCCTGCTGCGCGTCGCCGACGACGGCCGCGGCTTCGACACCGGCGCGGTCCGCAGGGCCGGCCGTCACCTGGGCCTGGTGTCGATGCGTGACCGGGCGAGCGGCGTCGGCGGCCGGCTCACCGTGGAATCGGAGCCCGGCAAGGGCACCGCTGTCGAGATGGAGGTACCCGGTGGGTGACACGAAGAGAGGCAGCGTCCCCCCGGACGACGTCCGGGAGAGCTCCGGACGGAGGGAGACGGCGGGCGACGGACGGGCCATCAGGGTGCTGCTGGTCGACGACCACCAGGTCGTCCGCCGTGGGCTGCGCACGTTCCTGGAGGTCCAGGACGACATCGAGGTGGTGGGGGAGGCGTCCGACGGCGCCGAGGGCATCGCCGCCGCCGAGCAACTGCGCCCCGACGTCGTCCTGATGGACGTCAAGATGCCGGGCATGGACGGCATCGAAGCCCTCCGCAAGCTGCGCGAACTGGACAACCCGGCCCGCGTGCTGGTGGTCACCAGCTTCACCGAGCAGCGCACCGTCGTCCCGGCGCTCCGCGCGGGCGCCGCGGGCTACGTCTACAAGGACGTCGACCCGGACGCGCTGGCCGGCGCCATCCGTTCCGTACACGCCGGGCACGTCCTGCTCCAGCCCGAGGTCGCCGGCGCCCTCCTCTCCCAGGAGGAGGGCAACAACGGCCAGGGGCGCGGCACTTCCCTGACCGACCGGGAGCGCGAGGTGCTCGCCCTGATAGCGGACGGCCGCTCCAACCGCGAGATCGCCCGCGCCCTGGTGCTCTCCGAAAAGACGGTCAAGACCCACGTGTCCAACATCCTCATGAAGCTGGACCTGGCCGACCGCACCCAGGCCGCCCTCTGGGCCGTCAGGCACGGCATCGGGGCCTGAGGCCTGTGGGGCCGGGCGGGGGCCCCGGCCCCGGACACCGGCGGTGATCCGACTGTCAGGACACGGGTATCAGGGCAGGGACCGGTTCGCCGTCATCCGATCCTAGATTCATACCGTCGGGTGTACGTCACCCGTCCGGCGCAACCCGTCCGGTGTCCGGCCGTTCTCCATGACGTGCCGCGGAAGTCGACCGCGGCCGTCGTCAGGAGAGGTCAGAGAAGTGAAGAACATCAAGAGGGCCGTGGCCGTCACGATCGCGACGGGCGGGCTCGCCGTCGCCGGTGCCGGTATCGCCTCCGCCCAGGGCGTCGCGCAGGGCCACGCCGTGAACTCCCCCGGTGTCGCCTCCGGCAACCTGCTCCAGGTCCCGGTGCACGTCCCGGTCAACGTCACCGGCAACACCGTCACGGTCATCGGCGCCCTGAACCCGGCCTCCGGGAACCAGAGCCACAACTCCTGACCGCCGCCGTGCGACGGGCCGGCCCGGCCACCCACCCCCGACGGGCCGCCCGAGCCGCGCACCCGATGACCACCACCCCACGGCCCCGCGCCGCTACGTGAGGAACACTTCCATGAACACCGCCAAGAAGGCCGCTCTCGTTCTGGCCACCGCCGGCCTGGCCGCCGGCGCCGCTGCCGGCACCGCGTCCGCCACGGGGCACGCGCACGCCAACGGCGCGGTCACCAAGTCCCCCGGCGTCCTCTCGGGCAACCTCGTGCAGGTGCCCGTGAACGTGCCCGTCAACGTCTCGGGCAACACCATCGACGTCGTGGGCGTCCTCAACCCGGCCCACCACAACGCCGCCGTGAACCACTGACCCACGGCACCCCGGACCGCGTCAGTACACGCGTCTCCCCAACAGGCCCCGTCCGTCCACGCCATGGCCGGCCGGGGCCTTCCCCTGCGGGCGGCCCGGCCCGCACCGGGACGAGCCCCTCACCTCCGTCGCCGCTCGACCTCCTCCACATACGCGTTGTACGCCGCCACCTGCGCCCGCCGGGCCGTACGCTCCACCGGACGCAGCGCCTCGGCCCGCGCCGCCATCTCGGACGCGCTCACCGCACCGCCGTGCTCCCGACCGTCCCCGCCGGCGCCCCGCGCGATGCCGATGAGCGCGCCGACCCGCTGCGCCAGCTCCAGCACCCGCACCGCCCGCGGCGGATAACCGGGCGCCAGCACCTGCCGCCCCGCCTCGGCCCGCGCGCGGTACGCCTCCAGCGCCGCCTGCGCGACCGGCCCGGAACCCGCCACGTCCAGCCGGGAGAGCACCTCGGTCGCCTCCCGCAGCGCCTCCGCCAGCTCCCGCTCCGCCTCGCCGAGCGAGGGCACGTCCGCCGGGGGCGCCTCCCGAACCGGCAGGCAGTGCCAGACCACCTCGACATGCACGTCCTCGCGGGCGAGCGCGGCGCCCTCGGGGCCCGACTCCCACACCTCCGGGACGAGCCCGAGCCCCGCCCCGGACGCCAGCACCGCCTCCTCGGCCTCCATCGCCCGCGCATTGAACTCCGCGGGACCGCTCAGCCCCAGCGGATGCCCCGGCACCGGCAGCGCCACCCGCAGGCCCGTGGCCCCCAGCGCCCGCAGCCGCCCCAGCGCGAGCGTCAGCCCCGCCGGGCCCGGCTCCCCGGGCAGGTCCCGCACGCGGTGCACCGCGTCGTCGTCCGCGATCCGCTGCGCGGCTTCATCAGGTGAGACAAGCCCGGCCAACAGGGCATTTCCCCATGCGGCCAGCCGTCCCGAACGAGGTTCATCGAGCATGTCCCCAGCCTAAGGACAGGCACTGACATCGAGTGGCGTAGGTTTGCAGGGGGGATGCGCCCACAGGCGCACGAGACGACCGATATGCAATGGGAGACAACGCGCTCATGAGCGATGTGCTGGAGCTGGTGGACGTATCCGTGGTCCGCGAAGGACGGGCTCTGGTGGACCAGGTCTCCTGGTCGGTCAAGGAGGGGGAGCGCTGGGTCATCCTCGGCCCCAACGGCGCCGGCAAGACCACCCTCCTCAACGTCGCTTCCAGCTACCTCTTCCCGAGCACCGGGACCGCCTCGATCCTCGGCGAGACCCTCGGCAAGGTCGACGTCTTCGACCTGCGCCCGCGCATCGGCGTGGCCGGCATCGCCCTCGCCGACAAGCTGCCGCGCAGCCAGACCGTCCTGCAGACCGTGCTCACCGCCGCGTACGGCATGACCGCCGGCTGGCGCGAGCAGTACGAGGACATCGACGAGCAGCGCGCCCGCGCCTTCCTCGACCGCCTCGGCATGAACGACTACCTCGACCGGAAGTTCGGCACGCTCTCCGAGGGCGAGCGCAAGCGCACCCTCATCGCCCGCGCGATGATGACCGACCCCGAACTGCTCCTCCTCGACGAGCCCGCGGCCGGCCTCGACCTCGGCGGCCGCGAGGACCTCGTACGCCGCCTCGGCCGGCTCGCCCGCGACCCGTACGCCCCCTCCATGATCATGGTCACGCACCACGTCGAGGAGATCCCGCCGGGCTTCACCCATGTCCTGATGATCCGCCAGGGCAAGATCCTGTCCGCCGGACCGCTCGACCTGGAGCTGACCTCCGGCAACCTCTCCCGCTGCTTCGGCCTGCCGCTGGTCGTCGAGCGCAACGGCGACCGCTGGACCGCCCAGGGCCTGCCGCTTTCCTGACCCCGCCGCCGCCTTCCTGACCGGACGGCCCCTGTCCCGGGCCGTCCGGCGGATCTACCATGAAGGCGTGGATTCATGGGTGTGGTGGCTCATCGCCGCCGTAGGTCTGGGCATTCCGCTCGTCGTGACCGCGATGCCCGAGTTCGGGATGCTCGCGGTCGGTGCCGTCGCCGGCGCCGTCACCGCGGGCCTCGGCGGGGGCACGGTCATGCAGTTCATCGTCTTCGCCGCCGTCTCGGTGGCCCTCATCGCGGTGGTCCGCCCCATCGCCAACCGTCACCGGACCCAACGCCCGCAACTGGCCTCGGGGATCGACGCCCTCAAGGGCCGCTCCGCCACGGTCCTGGAGCGGGTCGACGCGGCCGGCGGCCGGGTCAAGCTGGGCGGCGAGATCTGGTCCGCCCGCGCGCTGGACGCGGATCAGATCTACGAGCCGGGCCAGAAGGTGGACGTGGTGGAGATCGAGGGTGCCACCGCGGTCGTCATGTGAGCGTTCAAGCCAGTCGTCGTACGAGCGCACGGATGAGGCGAACCGCCAGCGCGCCGGCCCGTCGCTCTGAAAGACTCGATCAAGACAGGGTCGGCCCAGGCCGCCGCAACCAGTAACCGAGGGGTACCGGGGAGCCGCAGTGCAACCGATCATCATCGTCCTGATCATCCTGGTGGTGCTCGTTTTCATCGCACTCATCAAAACGATCCAGGTCATCCCCCAGGCCAGCGCCGCCATCGTCGAGCGCTTCGGCCGCTACACCCGCACCCTGAACGCGGGCCTGAACATCGTCGTCCCGTTCATCGACTCCATCCGCAACCGCATCGACCTGCGCGAACAGGTCGTGCCGTTCCCGCCGCAGCCGGTGATCACCCAGGACAACCTGGTCGTGAACATCGACACCGTCATCTACTACCAGGTCACCGACGCGCGCGCCGCGACGTACGAGGTCGCCAGCTACATCCAGGCGATCGAGCAGCTCACCGTCACGACCCTGCGCAACATCATCGGTGGCATGGACCTGGAGCGGACCCTGACCTCCCGCGAGGAGATCAACGCGGCACTGCGCGGCGTCCTGGACGAGGCCACCGGCAAGTGGGGCATCCGCGTCAACCGCGTCGAACTGAAAGCGATCGAGCCGCCGACCTCCATCCAGGACTCGATGGAGAAGCAGATGCGCGCCGACCGTGACAAGCGCGCCGCGATCCTCCAGGCCGAAGGTGTCCGGCAGTCCCAGATCCTCACCGCCGAAGGTGAGAAGCAGTCCTCAATCCTGCGCGCCGAAGGTGAGGCCAAGGCCGCCGCACTGCGCGCCGAGGGCGAGGCGCAGGCGATCCGGGTGGTCTTCGAGTCCATCCACGCCGGCGACCCGGACCAGAAGCTGCTGTCCTACCAGTACCTCCAGATGCTGCCGAAGATCGCCGAAGGCGACGCCAACAAGCTCTGGATCGTGCCCAGCGAGATCGGCGACGCCCTCAAGGGCCTGGGCGGCGCCATCAACAGCTTCAACCCCGCGGGCGGCGGCGCGCCGGCCGGCGGCCCCGGCATGACCAAGGCCGGACCGCACCGCGAGCAGCCGACCATCGACTGACCCGGCCTCCACCAGGGCCCGTCCCCGGCAGCGCACACGAAGCGCTGTCCCCGGGGGCGGGCCCTGGTGCATGATCGGGACGGCCCGTACCGATCATGCACCAGGGAGCCCGTATGACCGTCTGGGAAGCACTCGCCGTCTTCGCGGCGGGCGGCGCCGCCGGCGCGATCAACGTCGTCGTCGGCTCCGGGACCCTGATCACCTTCCCGGTCCTGCTGGCCACCGGCCTGCCCCCGGTCACCGCCAACGTCTCCAACTCCCTGGGCCTGGTACCCGGTTCCCTCAGCGGCGCCATCGGCTACCGTCGCGAACTGGCCGGCCAGGGGCGCCGCGTCCTGCGCTTCGCCGTCGCCGCCCTGACCGGCGGCCTGATCGGCGCGGCCCTGCTCCTGGCCCTGCCCTCCGACGCCTTCGACGCGATCGTGCCCGTCCTGATCGCCGTGGCCCTCGTCCTCGTCGTCGTCCAGCCCCGCCTCGCCGCCGCGCTGCGCGCCCGCCGCGAACGCAACGGCACCACCGCCCGCCCGGACGGTGGTGCCCTGCTGCTGACCGGCCTGTTCCTCGCGAGCATCTACGGCGGCTACTTCGGCGCCGCCCAAGGAGTCATCTACCTTTCCCTGATGGGCCTGCTGCTCAGCGAGGACCTGCAACGTCTCAACGCCGTCAAGAACGTCCTGTCCCTGTTCGTCAACGGCGTCGCCGCGATCTTCTTCCTCTTCGCCGCGCGCTTCGACTGGCTCGCCGTCGTCCTCATCGCCACCGGCTCGGCCCTCGGCGGCCTGATCGGCGCCAGAATAGGCCGCCGGCTGCCACCGGCCGTCCTGCGCGGCGTGATCGTCGCCGTCGGCATCGCGGCGATCACCCAACTGCTGCTGGACTGACCCCCGGCAGCGCTACGCGGGCAGCCCCAGCCACTGCGGCAGCTCCTCCCGTACGGCGCCGGCCAGCGTCGCCACCAGCGCGTCGGCGGGCGTCGGCTCGAACGGCCGGGTCAGCAGCCGCATCCCCGCCTGCTCCGGCGTCCGGTCCGCCTTACGGTGATTGTCCTCGGCGCAGGACGCGACCGTGTTCAGCCAGGTGTCCCCGCCGCCGCGCGATCGCGGCACGACGTGGTCCACGGTCGTCGCCCGCCGTCCGCAGTACGCGCACCGGTGCTGGTCACGCACCAGCACACCCCGCCGCGACCACGCCGCCCGTCTTCGGAACGGCACCCGTACGTACCGGCTCAGCCGGATCACCCGCGGCACCGGTACGTCCACCGCCGCCGCCCGGATCCGCAGCCCCGGATGCGCCTGCTCGACCACGGCCTTGTCCTGCATGACCAGTACCACCGCGCGCCGCAGCGACACCGTCGCCAGCGGCTCGAAGCTCGCGTTGAGCACCAGTGTCTCGCGCATCCCGTCCACCTCCCGGTCCCCGTTCGCCGCTCTGCGAAGTGGCTCCACTGTGCAGCTCCAGTGATCCCCTGGACAACGCAATTTCCGCACGTCACAAGGGAGATGGGAGATGACGGGGAGGTGAAGGTACGGGTGTGCGAAAGGGGCGGAAGGAAGCCCGCCACGGCGCGGAACGGCCGGCGCGCTCCGGGGCCCCGCCCCCGTGCGTACACCGGGGCCCCGGAGCGGTACGGCAGCCGACGCGGTCGTCCGACACGAGTGCGGACTCCGGCAGGCGGCCGGCGACACACCTGCGCCCCGCCACCCCCGCCGCTGCGGTACCGGCTGCCCGACGGCCGTACTGAGCCGTTGGCCGACCATGCACCACTGTGCGAGCGGAAGCGCCGGGGCGCAACGGATTTAAGGCCGGTATCCGTACCCCGGCCGGGAACGGCCAGGGCCGGAACACCGGCCCGCTGCTCAGCTCTCGGCCGGCACCTCGTACTCACCGATCAGTTGCGCCCGCCCGATCGCGTGGAACCGCAGGTTGAAGCCGACCACGGCCGGCGTCGCGTCCGCGTCCGGGCCCAGCTTGTCCTGGTCCACCGCGTACACGGTGAAGACGTAGCGGTGCGGCCCGTCACCGGGCGGCGGCGCCGCACCCGTGAAGTCCCGCGACCCCGCGTCGTTGCGTACGTGGACGGCGCCCGCCGGCAGCCCCTTCATGTCGCCGCTGCCGGCACCGGCGGGCAGCTCGGTGACCGACGCGGGGATGTCGAACACCGTCCAGTGCCAGAAACCGCTGCCGGTCGGCGCGTCCGGGTCGAAGCAGGTGACCGCGTAACTGCGGGTCCCCTCCGGCGCCCCCTCCCACCGCAGGTGCGGCGAGGTGTTGCCCTCCGCCTGCACCTGCGCCGACGGGAGCGTCCCGCCGTCGGTCACCTCGTCGCTCACCACGGTGAACCCGGCCACCGGCGGATGGAAATCGTGCGGGAGCGGCCGGCGCTTGAGCTCGGACACCTGGGCACCTCCTGAGTCGCGAATGGACACCTGTCCGGCCAGGTTAGAGCCTGTCCGACCGGGGCCGGGACACCGGCTCTCAGAGCCAGTTCCGCTTGCCGCCGACCTCGGCCAGCCACTGGTTGAGGTAACCCGCCCAGTCGGTCGCCTGATAGCCGTCCAGCGGCATGACGAACGAGCGGTACGTGTCGCTTCCCTCGCTGAAGAGCCCCGGCTTCTTGTCCATCTCCAGCACCACGTCCATCTCCCGGTCGTCCGCCACGAAGGACAGCTCGACCTGGTTCAGACCGCGGTACTGCTGCGGCGCGTGGAACTCGATCTCCTGGTAGAACGGCAGCCGCTGCCGGGTGCCACGGATGTGCCCCTGCTCCAGGTCCGCGCCCTTGAACCGGAACCCGAGGCGGCCGAAGGCGTCCAGCAGGGCCTGCTGCGCGGGCAGCGGATGGACGTTGACCGGGTCGAGGTCGCCGGAGTCCACCGCACGGGCGATCGCCAGCTCCGTGCTCACCCCGACGTGCATCCCGTGGAGCTGCTGCCCGAGGAACGTCGTCACCGGCGTCTCCCACGGGATCTCCAGCCCGAAGGGCACCGTGTGCACCGCGCCGGCCTGCACCTCGAAGGCCCCGCCGAGCCGCAGCTCGGTGAACTCGACGTCCCGCTTGTACTCCTCCTCGCCGCTCTCCACCTCCACCCGCGCCTGGAGGCCCACCGACAGCCCCTCGATCCGCTGGGCGACCGACCCGCCCTGGATGCGCACCTCGCCCTGCACGACCCCGCCCGGTACGACGTTCTCCTCGAAGAGCACCGTCTCCACCGACGCGCCGCCGGCCCCCAAGCTGGCCAGCAGCTTCTTGAACCCCATGCTCGTTCCTCCCCAGGCAGACGCCTGTGCCTCGTGTGATGCGCCGTGATCGCGGCCCGGTCCGTCAGCTACCCACGCCGGGCGGCGCCGGCCGGTTCCGTGAGCGACACCTTCCCAACGGAACGCCCCGGGAGCCAGTCGCGCACCCGATGCTTCGGATCGCTCTCCGTTACCCTTGATCCGCATGATCGTCGCACCGGACCGCCGACCGCTCACGCGGGATTTCTTCGACCGTCCCGTCCTGGACGTCGCGCCTGAGCTGCTCGGCCGCACCCTCGTACGCCGCACCCCGCAGGGGCCGATCGAACTGCGCATCACCGAGGTCGAGGCCTACAACGGCTCCTCGGACCCGGGCTCCCACGCCTACCGGGGACGCACCGCGCGCAACGCCTCGATGTTCGGACCGCCCGGCCACGCGTACGTGTATTTCATCTACGGCATGTGGTTCAGCCTCAACCTGGTCTGCAACAAGGAGGACACCGCCAGCGGTGTCCTGCTGCGGGCCGGCGAAGTGCTCACCGGAACACAGCAGGCGGCCGAACGCCGCCCGAAGGCACGCAACGCCCGTGAACTGGCCAAGGGCCCGGCCCGGCTCGCCACCGCCCTCGACATCGACCGCTCCCTGGACGGTACGGACATCTGCTCCACCGATCCGGATCAGCCGCTCACCGTCCTGCACGGCCACCCGGCGGACGCCGCCGAAGTGCTCAACGGACCGCGTACGGGCATCAGCGGCGAGGGTGCCGCGCACCCGTGGCGCTTCTGGATCGACGGCGATCCCACCGTCAGCCCGTACCGGGCGCACGTGCCGCGCAAGCGCCGGAGCAGGGCTGCTTGACTCTGCCCTCCGGACCGCCTAACGTGGCCCGAGCCGCTTGACACGGGCAGCGCTGTCTGCGCGGGCCGCCGAGCGACGCGAACCCACTACCTACGAATGATCACCCCGGCGGGGTCACGTTTCGCTTGCCGAAATTCGACACCTCGACGTGTTGATGCACCGCGCCGGAATTCATTCGCAGGAGTGGTCATGCCGAAAGGCGTGACGCCCCGCCGACGGGGCATCGGAAACGAAATCGGTCCGGTAACGGACCGCTAATCGGATCTGATAATGTCGGCAGCGCCGGAAAGCGAAAGCCGGAAGGCCGCCCCGCTCCAGCAGGGACCGGATACGGAAAAGGCGGAAACGCCGAACGGGTCTGGTAAGGTTGGAACCGCGAAGAAGCCGAAAGGCCGAAACGCACCGGCGGAAATCAGGACCGCGAGGATCTGATAGAGTCGGAAACGCAAGACCGAAGGGAAGCGCCCGGAGAGCCTGGTGAGACAGGCGCAAAGGAAGCGTCCGTTCCTTGAGAACTCAACAGCGTGCCAAAAGTCAACGCCAGA
>NZ_JBIRFL010000023.1:0-106854 GCF_044327445.1 Streptomyces sp. NPDC018045 | reverse complement strand
GGCATAGACCGCCACACTCCCGATACCGGCATCCCGGCACGCCCGGGCCACACGGACAGCGATTTCGCCTCGGTTGGCGATGAGCACCTTGCGCACGATCGGTTCCTCCTTGGCGCTTCGCCGCAACAAATTAGGACGTCGCGAGTTTAGGGACTGGCGACACCGCGTGCCGACCCGTTCCCGGTAGTGAGCTTGCCCACACGGAGCGTGTGTCCGATGCGGATACGGGTCCGAAGTCCCCCGGTATCCCAGGGTAGGCCCGCATTCCGGGGGCGGTGGGGTGATCAAGATGTGGGCAAGGTCTCGCCTCCCGCCCCTACACCGGAACCTCGTTTCTTTGTGGAGTCCCTACGAATGGGCGAAGGAAACTTTGCCCGCGGCTGCGTCCGGCCCGTCCGCGTCCCCTCGGGCCCGTCCGGTCGTACCCCGCAGCCGCCCCGCTCCTCGGTCCGCTCCTCCCTCCGCTCCTCCGGTCCGTTCCGCTTCCCGGCTCATACCCGTCTCCGGGCTCTTGCAGCACGAGGGGTACTCAGGAGTAGCGTGCCCGGTGTTCTTTCGTACTCGCGGTAACAGTGCGACGCGTAAACGGTGCGACGCGTAACTCGGAAGTGGGTGGACGGGGTGGCGGCACGCGGGCCGGTGGCGTGGGTGGCGGCGGTGGCGCTGGTGCTGGAGGCGCTCGGCGTCCTCTTCCTGAACTGGGTGCTGAGCATCGTCGTGGACAAGCAGCAGATGTCCATGGCGGGCGTCGACCCCGGCGCGATGTCCACCGGCGCGTGGGTACTGGGCGCCGTCTTCGCGCTCTACCTGGTGTGCTGCGCCGTCCTGCTGGCCCGCACCGGACTGCGCGACCGCCCGCCGGGGACGTTCGGGCGCATCGCCCTCGTCACGTGCGCCGTGGTGCACGCCGTTCTGGGGGCCTTCGCGGTCGGACTGGTCGGCTGGGCGGCGTTCGCGATGCTGATGGCCGTCCTCGCGCTGCTGGTGCTGACGCTGACGGCGTACGGCAGCACGTACGGCGCGGACGGCACCCGGCCCGGTTCCGGCACCCCGGCTACCGCTCCGGCTCGCCCCACGAACTGACGGCCACCGCGTCGCCCACCGACAGCCTGCCCGGCGGCGGCACGGCGAACTTCGCGCCCGCACACGCCACCGTCCGCGACCGGCAGCGGCACCCGGCAGGGCGGACCACCTCCCCGCCCCGGGCTCAGGCCAGTGCCGCCACCTCGCGTCGGAGTGCCTCGGCCAGGGGAGCGCGCAGCCGTGTGAAGTCCTCGACCGGCAGGGCGGCGGACACGGCGGTCAGTGTTGCCGGGGTGCCGGGGCCGCCGGGGCGTATCGGTACCGGTACGGCGACGCACGCCATTCCGGACGCGGCCTCCTCCCGCTCGACGGCGATCCCGTCGCGGCGGACCCGGCGCAGCTCGCGCTCCAGCCGTTCCGGTGTGGTGATGGTGCGCGCGGTCCGGGCGGACAGTCCGCCGGCGGCCAGGTACTGGCGCCGGGTGGCGGCCGGGAGGGCGGCCAGCAGGGCGCGGCCGTGCGCCGTGGCGTGGGCGGCGGTGTCCTGGCCGACCGAGAAGGCGGAGCCCGGTCCGGCGGCGCCGTCCAGCACGGCGATCTCACCGTCCCGGTACGTGCTGAAGAAGACGTCGGCGCCGGAGGAGCGGCGCAGCCGCAGCAGCACCTCATGCACCCGCTCGTCGACCCGCAACTGCCGCTGGAAGGCCTGGTGCAGGGCCGGTACGCGGTAGCCGAGGGTGTAGCCCGCGGCCGTCCGGGCCAGGTGGCCGCGTTCGGTCAGCGAGCCGAGCAGGTCGTAGACCGTGGACAGCCCGCAGTCCAACTGCCGGGCCAGCGCCTTCGCGGTCACCGGCTCCGCCGCCCCGGCGACCGCGTCGAGCAGGTCCAGGGCACGGTCGACGGACTGCGGCATGGCGGTCTCCCTCCGGGACGGGGCGCGGTACGGGCGCGGGGCACGGCGTGTGCGGGGCGGGCGTATGCGGGCGGGCGGCGCGCGTACGGCCTTCCAGCCTCGCACAGCTCTCCGAGGCGCGCGGAAGTACGCTGGCGATCCCGCACAATCCGCGGCCGGGAATTGATCGCGCGAGAATGAGGAAAGCGGGACGGCGCGGAAGAGCGACGGAGAAGTGCGGCGGCGCAGAAACGCGGCGACGGAGAAGTGCGGCGGCAGCCGAGAAGCAAGGCGGCGAAGAAGCAAGGATGCAGGGAAGCACGGGTTCCGTGGCGAAGAGCGCGCGGCCCGCGGTATCGAAGGTGGAAACGATGGACCGGCGGGCCGAACTACGGGAATTCCTCCGATCGCGGCGGGCCCGGGTGCGCCCGGAGGACGCGGGCATCACGCCGGGCACCGGATTCAGCGGCCGCCGCCGGGTGCCGGGCCTGCGCCGCGAGGAACTCGCCCAGCTCTCCGGGGTCAGCGTCGACTACTACGTACGGCTGGAGCAGGGCCGCGGCGGCCACGCCTCGGCCGAGGTGCTGGACGCCATCGCGCACGTCCTGCGGCTCGACGCGCACGAGCGGGCGCATCTGTACGCCCTCGTCCGGGGCGAGGAGGGCCGCCACGACGATGCCCGGCAGCCGGCCGCCGGGCAGGGGCAGGTGGTGCGGCCCGGCGTGCTGCGGCTCCTGGAGACGTTCACGTACGCGCCCGCGTACGTGGTCGGCCGCCGCCAGGAGGTGCTGGCCTGGAACGCGCTGGCGCGCATCCTGATCGCCGACTTCCCCGCCCTTCCGCCCGAGGAGCGCAACCTCGCCCGCCTGACGTTCCTCGACCGGTCCGCCCGCCGGCGGTACGTCCACTGGCAGCAGAAGGCCGACGACACGGTGGCGTTCCTGCGGCTGGACACCGGGCGGCACCCGGGCGACCCGAAGCTGGCCGCGCTGATCGCCGAACTCACCGAGCAGAGCGAGGACTTCCGCCGCCTGTGGTCCGACCACAACGTCCGCGACAAGACGTACGGCAGCAAGCCGCTGCACCATCCGCGGGCCGGCTCCCTGGACCTGTCCTTCGAGACGCTGCGGCTGCCGGACGAGCCGGACCAGGCGGTGGTGGTCTATCTGGCCGAGCCGGGTTCGGCGGCGGACCGGAAGCTGCGCCGGCTGGCGGCCGAAGGGTGACCACGCGTGGCGCCGCTGTCCGGATTCCCGGGTGGCAGCGCCATTACCAGGAATGCGGTTCCTGGTGGAAAAGAGGCCTGGGCGGCCGTCGAATTCCGCGGCATCGTGACGGTGGTCACCGCGCGCGAATTCCCGGAATGCGCGGCGGGCGGTCGCCGTTCAGTCAGAACGGCCGCCCTACCGGCGATCAAGGAACCAAGCTCACCAGGAGTTGTTGAATGCAGTGCTTCGACTGTGCGGAACTCGGCAGCGAGACCGCCGCGCTGGCGGTCTGTGCGGACTGCGGCGCGGCGGCGTGCGCCGCGCACGCCGCCGCCGTTCCGCGGACGGTCCACCGTACGGCGGGCCTGGGCCGCAGCACGGCCCACTCGGCGGGCCGCCGCCTGCTGTGCACGCACTGCCGGCACGCCGCGACGGCAGCGGCATGACGCCGGGCGGCCGCGGCGGTCAGGGCGCCGCGCGCCGCACGGTCTCGCGCGGCCGGGCCTGCCGCTGGTCGTAGACGGGGTCGGGTCAGGGCGCCCTCCGCGGGGCGCCCTGACCGACGCGGCCGACGCCTCCTCGTACTTCCCCCGCACGACGGGAACCACCGCCCCGTCCCGCCCCGCCCCGCCCCGTCCCGCCCCGTCCCGTCCCGTGCCCGGTCATGACGCCCGTGCGGCCATCGGGCCCGTTACGGGAGCCCGGGCGCGCCGGTGTCCCGGTCACTCCCCGTCACCCGAACCGGAGCCCGCTCCGCATGCGGTCCACGCCTCCCGGGGCCACCATGCGAAGAGTGTCTGAGTGGCCCTCGTGAGGAGGTTGGGATGCTGCCGGTCGCGGAGTTGCTGGCCGACTGCCTGCGGGACGCCCGGGGTGCCTCGCTCGGCACGGTGCCCGTGGGGCCGGAGGACCCCGCGTACGCGGAAGCCCGCCGCGCCTTCCTCGCGGCGGGGCTGGCGGCGCTCCGGGACGAGGGGCCGGGGGCGGACTGGGTGCAGCTCGGCCTGGACACGGGGGCGGGCGTGCCACGCGGTCTGTACGGGCGCCTCGCGGAGACCGTCCGCGCACTCCTCGACGCGGGCGCGGTACGCAACTTCTTCTTCATGCACAAGCCGCCCGGCCTGCGCCTGCGCTTCCAGGCCCCGGCGCGGGACGCGGGCGACGCGCTGTGCGACGACCTGGCGGCACGTTTCGCCGCCGACGCCGCGCTCGGCGGCGGGCTGACCCGCCCGCCCGTCCGCGGTGTGTACGAGCCGGAGACCTACCTGTTCGGCGGGGAGCGCGCCATGCCGTGGGCGCACGGGGTCTTCACGGCGGACTCGCTCGCCTGGCTCGACCACCACGCCGGCCCGGCGGCGGCCGGAGCGATCGCCCCGGCCGCCCCGCCGGTGGCGGACTGGCGGGTGTCGCTGACCTTGCTGCGCGACCTGCTCGACGGGCTGGGCATCGTCGGCTGGGAGCACCGCGGCGTGTGGGAGTGCGTACGCGACGACACCGGACGGCGGCTCGGCGACGGCACCGACGCGGCGGCCACCCGGCGCGCCGCCGACGGCATCCGCGCGTTCTGGCGGCGCGGCCGGGAGGAGCTGACGGCCGGGCTGCCCGCGCCGGAACGCGCCGCCCTGGACGCCCACCGGGACGCGGTCGGCGCGGCCGCGCGGCGGTGGCGTACGGGGTACTTCGAGTCGGGCGACGCCCAAGGGACCGGGCCGCGCCGGGCCGCCGCTTACTGCGTGATCTTCCACTGGAACCGCGGGCGGCTCTCCCTGGCGCGGCAGGCCCTGCTGACCGCGGCCCTGGCGGCCCCCGAGATGAGCCGCGCGCCCGCGGCGGAACCGCGCCCCGGCCACGCGCCCGGGGCGCGGCCCCACCGGCCGGTGGCCGAGGCGGGGGTGACCGGCGGTGGCTGAGGCCGGGGCGGACCGGGAGACGGGCGCGGCCGGGACGCCGGTACCGGGCGGTACGGCGCTGCTGCGGGCCGCCGGGATGCCGGTCGCGGCGTGGACGGAAGCGGGCAACCCGCGGCTGTTCGAGCGGGCCGGAGCGTACGGCCGCGCGCGGCAGCAGCAGGCGGGCCGGGCCCGTGCCCTGGCCGAACGGCTGGGCACCACGGTGGTCCCGCACCCCGGGCTCACCGCCGCCGACCGCCGGCCGGTCCTGGCGCTCCGCCGCCGCCTGCACGGCGGCACGGCACCCGGCGAAGCGGACTGCGCCTTCCTGGCGTCGCTGGCGGCCGTCCCGGAAGACCTCGTGCACGAAGCCGTTGCGGTGCACCGCAACGACGTACAACTGGCCCGCACCCGGCAGGAACTCGAACAGGCGGTCGCGGACGAGGCGGACCGCGTGGGCGCCCTGGGCTGGGCGCTGGCCTGCGCCGGTCCGGTCATGCGGGCCTTCCTGGCCGACGCGGCGCCGGACCTCGTGCCGACCGTCGAACGCCGCCTGGCGCAGGGCGAGTCCTGGAACGGCAAGCGGCTGCGCAAGAGCGGCGCGTACCTGTGGCGGGCGCTCGGCCGGGCCGCGGTGAAGACCACCCCGCGGGGCTGGGTGGGCCAGGTCGCGCCGGTCGCGGTCGCGTCCCGCCCGGCCGCCGGCGGTACGGGGGCGGACGGCCCGCCGCCGCTGCTCGCGCCCGGCACGGCGCTCACCGCGCTGGCGTCCGAAGCCGCGGAGAACGTCCACGTGGCACGGACGCGCCTGAGCGCCGTCGATCTGACGACGGCGGACCCCGCCACCCCGCTCGCCCCCGCCCCGCTGCACTTCCGTGCCGACGGCGTGCTGCGCTGCTGGGTGATCGACCCGTCCGTACGGGACCGGATGCGCCAGGTGGAACTGCGCCGCACCCGGCCCCTGGACGCCGTACTGACGCTGCTGGCCGCAGGGCCGCGCCCGCTGGGCGAGATCGAGGACGCGCTGCTCGGCACCACGGGCGGCGCGCCCGGCGCCGGGACCGGGCAGCCGGCGGACGACACCCGCCGGGTGCTGCGCGGCTTCCTCGCGCACCTGCACGGCATCGGCGTCCTTCAGGTCTGCGCCGCCCCACGCCGCCGGCACAGCGCGTGGACTCCGCCGGTGGCCGTCCGCGAGCGGGACCGGCTGCCGCGGACGGAGCCCCTCGGGGAGGCGGAGTTCGTCGACTCGTACCGTACGGCCGAGGGTCCCGGGCAGGAAGCTGCCACGGTCCCGGCGGCCGCCGCCGACGCCGTACGCGACGCCCTGCGCACCGCCGCCCGCCTGGCCGCGCTCCGCGAGGCCGACCGCTGCCCGGACGCCACCGGACGACAGCTCCCCGAAGAGGCGCGGGCGCTCGACGAACGGCCGCGCGCCCTCAGCGACCTCCTGGCCGGCCACTGGCCGGACGCCGCCCGCTCCCCACGGCAGGACGGCGGGCCCACCGCGTCCGCGCCGGCCCGTTACGAAGGCTGGCACCCGGCCCGTACCGCACACTCCGGCTACGCCCGCCTCCTCGCCCACCTCGCCACCCGCGGCGACGAGCGGCAGGTGGACGTCACCGACGCGTTGCTGGACACCTTCGGCGCGCCGCCGGGCACCGCCGCGCTGCCGCCCTGGCCGGTCGACTGCGTCCTGCGGCCCCTCGCCGGACCGGGCCCGTCGGCCGTCCTGGAGACGGCCTCGCCCGCCGGCATGCTGGACGCCCGCTTCGCCGACGCGCTGCACACCCTGCACGGCGGTTACGCCAACGCCGACCGCTACCGCGCCTTCCTCGCCGCCGTCGAACGCGCGGCGGACGTCCGCTTCGTCGAGGTGCTGGTGCCGCCGCTGGCCGAGCGCGCCGCCAACGCCGTACGCCGCCCCCTGGTCACGAGCTGGTGGACCGGCGACCCGGACCCCGCGCCGTACTACGGGACAACCCCCGGCCCCGGCACGGCCCGCCATCTGCCGCTCGACCGCATCACGCTGCGCCGCGACGGCGGCCGGGTCGTCGCGGAGGCCGACGGCCGGCGCGTCGTGCCGGTGCACCACGCGACGCGCAGCGCCCTGCCGCCGTACGACGTGCTGGTGCGGCTGCTGATGTCCGCGAGCCACCCCGGTACGGCGTACCTGGTCCAGCTCGACGGGCTGGCCGGCGCGTTCCCGCGCGCCGAGCGGCTGCCCCGGCTCACGGTGGGCGGACGGCTGGTCGTCTCACCGGCCACCTGGCGGCTGCCGCGCACGGCCCTGTGGCGCCCCGACGACAGCGACCTGACCAAGGTGCGCACCCTCGCGGCCCTGTGCCGTACGGCGGGGCTGCCCCGGTACGCGTTCCTGCGGTACGGCGCGGGCGCCAAGCCCGTACCCGTGGACCTCGCGGCGCTGCCGACGCTGCGCGTCGTCGACCGCCTGCGCGCCCGGAGCGGTGCCCCGGACGCGCCCCCCGACCACCTGCTGGTCGAGGAGATGCTGCCCGCGCCGGACGGGCTGGTGCTGCGCGACCGGGTGCACCGCGACGGCGCGTTCGTCGCCGCCCAACTGCTCATGAGGCTTCCGCACGACCGCACGATCAGTGATCTCGCGGCGTCCGCGGCCGCCGCCCTGCGCGGCGGGACCCACCTCCCCGGAACGCTCGCCCCCAGCGGGCGCGCCGCCGGGGCGGACCCCATCCATTGAGAGAAGGGAACATCGTCATGTCGGACACCATGGAGCGCACGGAACTCACCGACCTCGACGAACTCATCGGTGACCTGGAGACCCGGATCACCGAGACCGAACTGCCCGAGACGGAGGCTCACTCCGGTCACTGCAGCAACGTCTGTACGGTGCTCGTCTGCGGCACCGTTGTCATCTGTAGCTGACCCCACCGCCGGCCGTCCGTCCGGCCCCGCTCGGACGGACGGCCGCGCTTCCCGGACGGACACGGACATGAGCACCAGCACCCGCACCGAGGACACCACCCCCGCCGCCGCTGATGCCGCCCCGGAACTCCGCGCCCTCGCCGTCGAGCTGCTGGACGCCTGGGCGTTCCGGCAGGCGTCCGGCGAACAGTGGACGGCCGGGACCGCCCCCTGCGACCCCGGCGTCCCCGCGCTGGCCGCCCTGCTGGCGGACACCGGAGAGCCCGCCGAGGCCGCCGCCGCCGGCCACCCGGTGGCCGTCTGGGCCCGGGGCATCGGCCGTGGCCAGGGCCACCCAGGCCTGTACGACGGCGGTCTGGCGGGCACCCTCGCCGGGCTGCGGCTGGGGGCCCGCCTCCACCCGCAACTGCACCGGGTCGCCGACCGGTTGCGCGACCATCTGCTGAGCGTCGCGCAGACGCGGCCGTGGCGGCGGACGGGCGTCCGCTTCCCCGATCAGGACCTGATCGTCGGGCCGTCCGGCACCCTGCTCTCCCTCTGCGTCGGCGCCCGCCCGGACGGCAGCCACCTCGCGCCGTACGTCGCGCACTTGACGTCCCTCTGTGACGGCGCGGAGCTGCCACGGCTCCGGGCCGACGGGTACGCCGGACACCCGTACCTGAGCTGGGTCCAGGGACGCGTCAACACCGGCATGGGGCACGGTGTCGCCGGTCTGGTCACCGCGCTCACCGCCGCCGCCCGCCGTACCGGGCCGGACGCCGGCACGCGGCGCGCGCTGCGCACCGCGACCCGATGGCTGGCGCGCCAGTCCTTCGACGACGCCCGGGGCATCCGCAGTTGGGACGGCGCCGGACTCGACGAGCCGCCGCCCGACGGCGCCCGCGCGCGCCAGGCGTGGTGTTACGGCAACCCCGGCGTCACCTGGGCGCTGTGGGACGCGGCCGACGCACTGGACGACGCGGCGGCGGCCACCTGGGCGGCGCGGGCCTTCACCGGCCTCGCCGAGCGCTACGACGAGAACTTCCACCTCTTCGGGGAGCACCCGGCGGACCTGCTCGCCTGCTGCCACGGCGCCGCCGGGGTCCTGGCCGTCGCGGACGCCTTCCACCACCACGCGCGGCTGCCCGCCGCGACGGCCCTGCGCGCGCGGCTGGCCCGCCACCTCCTGGACCGGCTGCCGGAGGTGCGGTCGCTGGGGAAGGAGCGCATGGGACTGCTGGGCGGGGCGACCGGCCCGCTGTGCGCGCTGCTCACCGTGGCCGTACCGGAGGCGGACCGCCGGTGGCAGCCCTGCTTCGGTCTCCGCTGAGGAGCCGCTGCACGGCCGAAGGGCCGCGTCACGCCCAGAGATCGGTGATCGCGACGTCCAGACCGGCCAGCAGGCGCCGCAGCAGCGGCAGGGACAGGCCGATGACGTTGCCGGGGTCGCCGTCGATGCCGTCGATGAACGGCGCCGACCGGCCGTCGAGGGTGAAGGCGCCCGCCACGTACAGCGGTTCGCCGGAGGCCACGTACGCGGCGATCTCCGCGTCGCTCGGCTCGCCGAAGCGGACGGTGGTGGACGCGGTGGCCGACACGCGGCGCCCCCCGTCCGCCGTGTCGATCACGCAGTGGCCCGTCCGGAGGACGCCGGAACGGCCGCGCATCGCCTTCCAGCGGGCGGTCGCGTCCTCGGCGTCGGCGGGCTTGCCCAGCGCCCGCCCGTCCAGCTCCAGCACCGAATCGCAGCCGATGACGAGGGCGCCGGCGCTCTCGGGGCGCGTGGCCACCGCGTCCGCCTTCGCCTCGGCGAGCACCCGGGCCAGCTCGGCGGGGGAGTCCGCGGTGATCGCGTCCTCGTCCACGCCGCTGACGACGACCTCGGGCGCGAGCCCGGCCTGGCGCAGCAGGCCGAGCCGGGCGGGGGACTGGGAGGCGAGGACGAGACGGCGGGCGGCGGTGCCGGGCTGAACGGTCATGCCCGCCATCGTACGGAGCGGGGCGGACGCCGCATGACGCCCGCCCCGTGGACACCCGGCCCGCCCGCCTCGCGGACCCGGCGCTCACTTGCCGAGCACGGCCTCCATGACCTTCTTCGCGATCGGGCCGCCCAGCTTGCCGCCCGCGATCTCCTTGCGGGGAAGGTCCATGTCCGAGGGGTCGACGAAGACCGCGACCGCGACCGGCGAGCCGTTGCCCTGCTTGGCGTACGAGACGAACCAGGCGTACGGGCGCTCGTCGTCGACGTTCACGCCGTGCTGGGCGGTACCGGTCTTGGCGCCGACCTTGACGCCGTCGATCAGCGCCTTCTTCGCCGTGCCGTTCTCCGCGGTGTTCTCCATCATCTCCTGCACCTTCTTCGCGGTGCTCTCGGAGACGGCCTGGCTCAGCTCCTTGGGCTCGAACTTCTCGATCGTCGACAGGTCGGGGCCGCGCGTCTCCTCGACCAGGTACGGCTGCATGACCTTGCCGTTGTTGGCGAGCCCGGCGACGACCATGGCCATCTGGAGCGGCGTGCTGGTCAGGCTGCCCTGGCCCATGCCGGTCAGCGCGGTCTGCGGCTTGTCCAGCTTCTTCGGGTAGCCGCTGGTGGCGGTGCGCACCGGCGTGAAGATCTTCTGGTTGAAGCCGAACTTCTCCGCCGTCTCGCGCATCCTGTCCGTGCCCAGCCGGTTCGCCGTCTCCAGGTAGGTGTTGTTGCAGGACCACTGCATACCGACCTTGAGGGAGGCGTTCACGCAGTCCGGGGTGGGGATGTCGTTGCGGACCTTCGTCGCCGTGTTGGGCAGGGTGTACGGGACGGGCGCCTGCACCGGCGTGTCGATGTCCGGGACCACGCCGTGTTCCAGGGCCGCGGCGGCGGTGAGGATCTTGAACGTGGAGCCGGGCGGGTAGATCTCCAGCGACGCCCGGTTGTTCATCGGCTTGGACTCGTCCTTGATGAGGGCGGTGTACTTGTCGCCCTCCTTGAAGGAGCTGCCCGCGAAGACCGACGGGTCGTAGGACGGCGTGCTCGCCATCGCGAGGATCTTGCCGGTGCCCGGTTCGAGGGCGACCACCGCGCCCTTGGCGTCCAGGTCGGTCAGGCTCTTGTACGCGGCCCGCTGCGCCTTCTCGCTGATCGTCGTCAGCACGTCGCCGCCGCGCGGCTTCTCCCCGGTCAGGATGTCCTTGGCGCGCTTGAGGAAGAGCTTGTCGTCCTTGCCGCTGAGGATGTCCTTGTAGACGCCCTCCAGGAACGTGCTGCCCTGGGACTGCGAGGCGTAGCCGGTGATCGGCGCGTACATCGGGCCGTCCTTGTAGACCCGCTTGTACCTGAAGTCGCCGGCCGTCTCGACCGAGCCGGTGATCGGCTTGCCGCCGACGATGATGTTGCCGCGCGGATAGGAGAACGCCTCGATCTTCACCCGGCGGTTGTTGTCGTCGTTGGCCAGCGAATCCGCCTGGACGAACTGGACCCAGGTGACGCGCACCAGCAGCGCCAGCACCAGCACCCCGCAGAAGACGGCTATGTGTCTCAGCGGCCTGTTCATCGCTCTCCACTCCCCATGCCGTGCCCGGCCCGGTGCCGCGCGGACCGGCCCCAGAGGCGCCCGAATTGCGGCCTTCAGGGGTAAAGGATGTCCCAAGTGGGGGCTGCGGTTGCAGGCGGGGGGTGTGAGCTGGTCCTCTTCGTCCGGCCGTGTGCGCCCGTCCGGGGGCGTCCGGACGCAGGTGCGCAGACGCGGATGCCCGGGCGCAGGCGCTCAGGCCCCGCCGACCAGCATCACCATGAGCACGACCGCGGCGACGGCCAGCACGATGCCCATCCGGCGGAGCATCTCCTGTACCTGGCGCAGCTCCTCGGGAGGCTCGTCGGGCGGATCGGACCACAGCATCCTTCGATCCTGCGCCGGGAACGCCGGCGGCGCCTGAGTACGCGTACTCAAGCGCCGCCGGGTGTCGTCACTACGGCCGGCCCGGGCCCGCGTCGCGGCCCCGGGCTCTCAGCGCGGCCAGTGGCTCGTACGCCAGGCCCGCGGGCCCGGGTGCGGCAGCCGGCGGCTCGGGATGGTGGACGCCGGGTCGGACCATTCGTCCGTACGCTCCGTGCCGGGCGCGGCGGAGGCGGCGGCAGCGGCGGCCGCCGCGCGGGTGCGAACCACCGCCAGTGCGGCGGCCAGCTCCTCGGGTGTGGGGTTGCCCCGGACGACCTTGATCATGATCGACCGACCTCCTTGAGGGGTTGCGGCGAGCGGCGGACAGCGCTGCTGACGGACACGGGCGGCCCTACAGCGGGATGTTGCCGTGCTTCTTCGGGGGCAGCGACTCGCGCTTGTTGCGCAGCGTGCGCAGCCCGCGGACGATGTGCCGGCGGGTCTCCGACGGCATGATCACCGCGTCCACGTAGCCGCGCTCGGCCGCCACGTACGGGTTGAGCAGCGCGTCCTCGTACTCCTGGATCAGCTCCTGCCGGCGGGCGTCCTGCGCGTCCTGCTCCTCGATCGCGGCGAGCGCGCGGCGGTGCAGGATGTTGACCGCGCCCTGCGCGCCCATCACCGCGATCTGCGCGGTCGGCCAGGCCAGGTTCAGGTCCGCGCCCAGGTGCTTGGAGCCCATGACGTCGTACGCGCCGCCGAACGCCTTGCGCGTGATCACCGTGATCAGCGGAACCGTCGCTTCCGCGTATGCGTAGATCAGCTTGGCGCCTCGCCGGATGATGCCGTCCCATTCCTGGTCCGTACCCGGCAGGAAGCCCGGTACGTCCACGAACGTCAGCACGGGCACGTTGAACGCGTCGCAGGTGCGCACGAACCGCGCGGCCTTCTCGCTCGCGTTGATGTCCAGCGTGCCCGCGAACTGCATCGGCTGGTTGGCGACCACACCGACCGCGTGGCCCTCCACCCGCCCGAAGCCGGTGACCATGTTCGGCGCGAAGAGCGCCTGCGTCTCCAGGAACTCACCGTCGTCGAGGACGTGCTCGATGGCGGTGTGCATGTCGTACGGCTGGTTCGCCGAGTCCGGGATCAGCGTGTCCAGCTCGCGGTCGTACGCCGAGGTCTCCAGGTCCGCCTCCTCGGGGAAGGCGGGCGGCTCGGAGAGGTTGTTGGACGGCAGGTAGGACAGCAGCGCCTTGACGTACTCGATGGCGTCCTTCTCGTCGCCCGCCATGTGGTGCGCGACGCCGGAGGTGGTGTTGTGCGTCCGGGCGCCGCCCAGCTCCTCGAAGCCCACGTCCTCGCCGGTGACGGTCTTGATCACGTCGGGGCCGGTGATGAACATGTGCGAGGTCTGGTCGACCATGACCGTGAAATCGGTGATCGCGGGGGAGTAGACCGCGCCGCCCGCGCACGGGCCGACGATCAGCGAGATCTGCGGGACCACGCCGGAGGCGTGCACATTGCGGCGGAAGATCTCCGCGAACAGGCCGAGGGCGGCGACCCCCTCCTGGATGCGGGCGCCGCCGCCGTCGTTGATGCCGACGACGGGGCAGCCGTTCTTCAGCGCGAAGTCCATCACCTTGACGATCTTCTCGCCGTAGACCTCGCCCAGCGAACCGCCGAAAATGGTGAAGTCCTGTGAGTACACGCAGATCGGACGGCCGTCGACGGTGCCGTAACCGGTCACCACACCATCGCCGTACGGCCGGTTCTTCTCCAGGCCGAAATTGGTCGAACGGTGCCGCGCGAACTCGTCCAGCTCGACGAACGAGCCCTCGTCGAGGAGCAGCTCCACGCGCTCACGCGCCGTCAGCTTGCCCTTGGCGTGCTGCTTTTCCACGGCCCGCGCGGACCCGGCGTGGGTGGCCTCCTCGATCCTGCGCTGGAGGTCGGCCAGCTTGCCCGCGGTCGTGGTGATGTGTGCTTCCGGCTCGGACATCGGGATGCGGCTCCTGCTCGTCCTGGACTGGTGCTCGTACGAGGGTGGTACGGGGGTTGAACGGGATGGGCTACCGCTTCGTAGCGTATCGGCGGGACTGCTCAGGGGCACTGCGTCGTTGACCACACCTAGGCTGGGGCCATGACGCCTCAACCACCGGAAAACCAGGACAAAGACCACGGCGGTGGCGCCGGAGGTCGCTGGTCCGACCTGGACCGCCCGCCGCTGAACGGGGCGGCGCTGCGGCGCGCTCTGCTGCGGTCCGGCTCGCTGTGGACCGCCCTCGACGTCGTGCCCTCGACCGGTTCGACCAACACCGACCTCGCCGCGCGGGCCGCGGAGGGGCTGGCCGAAGGGGCCGTCCTCGTCGCCGAGGAGCAGTCGGCCGGGCGTGGCCGGCTGGACCGCAGGTGGTCGGCGCCGCCGCGCTCCGGCCTGTTCTTCTCCTTCTACCTCGCCCCACGGGTCCCCCCGGAGCGCTGGGGCTGGCTGCCGCTGCTCGCCGGAGTGGCGACCGCCAGCGCGGTGGCCCGCACCGCGGGTGTGGACACCGCCCTGAAGTGGCCCAACGACCTGCTGGTCACCATCGGTGACGAGGAGCGCAAGGCCGGCGGCATCCTCGCGGAGCGGGCCGGTGACGGCGTGGTCATCGGCATCGGCCTCAACGTCACGCTGCGCGCCGGAGAACTGCCCGTGCCCGGCGCCGGTTCGCTCGCCCTGGCCGGCGCCAAGGTCACCGACCGGGACCCGGTGCTGCGGGCCGTCCTGCGCTCGGTCGAGGACTGGTACGGGCAGTGGACCGCGGCGGACGGCGACGCGGCGGCCTGCCGCCTCCAGGACGCGTACGCGGCCGGATGCGCCACGCTCGGCCGCTCCGTGCGCGCCGAACTGCCCGGCGACCGGGCCCTGCTCGGCGAGGCGGTGGCCATCGACGGCGACGGGCGGCTGGTGCTCGCCACGAAGGAGGGGATGCAGCGGCCGGTCGCCGCGGGGGACATCGTGCATGTGCGGCCGGCGGCCGAGGCGTAAGGGGGCGGTGGGGACGGCTCCGAGGGGCCGGCTCTCCGAAGGGTCGGCTCTCCGGGGGCCGGCTTCGCCATGACGCGCCCCGGGCTCCGTCCAACTGCCGTCCAACCGTCGGGGCGGATCCCCCGGGCGCCCTCGTACGGTGGCCCGAGCGGGGACGGCGGGGCGGCCGCACCGGGGGAGCCGGATGCGCCGGAGTGCGTCTTCGGTCCTCCTCCCGTCCGTATGGCGGTCAGAAACGATCAGATCCTGGTCAAGAAACCTCGGGAGCAATCGCACTTATGTGTCGATTGGGGCGATAGCGACGAGGTGTGAGAGTGAGCCAGAGCACACCTGCCGTATCGTTGAGGCCGTCCGCCGTGGAGCGGGCGAACGAGCGAGAAGTGATCGGAAGGGCAGTGCGCAGGGAACGGACAGGGAGCGAGCGGTGACCGCCGGCGACTCGGGCGCCGGCCCGCGCGAAGCGGACATCGCCCCTCGTGAGACGGGGGCCGCTCCTCGTGAGGGGGACTCGGCACCTGCGGACGGCACCGCACGCGCCGACGGCACGCACGGGCAGGCCGGGGGCGGCGCGGCCGACGGCGGCGACCGGAGCGGCCCCGCGCCCGGCACGGTGAACGGCGCGAGCGTCGACAGCGCGGGGGGCGACGGCGCCGGGGGCGACCCCGACGACGACACCATCGCCATCCGCCTGGAACAACTGATCCTCGGCGCCGACCGCCGCTACACCCCCTTCCAGGCGGCCCGCAGCGCCGGTGTCTCCATGGAGCTGGCCTCCCGCTTCTGGCGCGCCATGGGCTTCGCGGACATCGGCCAGGTCAAGGCGCTGACCGAGGCCGACGTCCTGGCGCTGCGGCGGCTGGCGGGCCTGGTGGAGGCCGGCCTGCTCAGCGAGGCGATGGCGGTGCAGGTGGCCCGATCCACCGGGCAGACCACCGCCCGCCTCGCCGACTGGCAGATCGACTCGTTCCTGGAGGGGCTGACCGAGCCCCAGGACTCCGGCCTGACCCGTACGGAGATCACATACCCCCTCGTCGAACTCCTCCTGCCCGAGCTGGAGGAATTCCTCGTCTACGTCTGGCGCCGCCAGCTCGCCGCCGCGACCGGCCGCGTCGTGCAGGCCCAGGACGACGCGGAGATGGTCGACCGGCGCCTGGCGGTGGGCTTCGCCGACCTCGTCGGCTTCACCCGGCTGACCCGCCGTCTGGAGGAGGAGGAACTGGGCGAGCTGGTCGAGGCGTTCGAGACCACGGCCGCCGACCTGGTCGCCGCGCACGGCGGCCGGCTCATCAAGACGCTCGG
Organism: Streptomyces sp. NPDC018045; assembly: GCF_044327445.1. Lineage (NCBI taxonomy): Bacteria > Bacillati > Actinomycetota > Actinomycetes > Kitasatosporales > Streptomycetaceae > Streptomyces > Streptomyces sp. NPDC018045. The sequence goes on along the minus strand of NZ_JBIRFL010000023.1, from coordinate 90,772 downwards.
CGACGAGGTCCTGTTCGCCGCCGACGACGCGGGCACGGCGGCCGAGATCGGGCTCCGCCTCATCGAGACCATGGCCAACGACGAGACGATGCCGGAGCTGCGGGTCGGCATCGCGTTCGGGACGGTCACGACCCGGATGGGCGACGTCTTCGGTACGACCGTGAACCTGGCCAGCCGGCTCACGTCGATAGCGCCGAAGGACACGGTGCTGGTCGACGAGGCGTTCGCGGAGGAACTGGGACGCATCGGCGAGGCGCCGGTCTCCGAGGCCGATGCGAAGGCGGCCGCCGCGGCGGCCGAGGACGGCGCGGGGCCGCTGCCCGAGTACCGCTTCGCGCTCCAGCCGATGTGGCAGCGGCCGGTGCGCGGGCTGGGCGTCGTCGAGCCCTGGCTGCTCAGCCGCCGCGGCTGACCGTACGCCGGGTCCCGCCCTTCCCGGTCCGTACGCGACTGCCTCTTGCGCCCCATGGTTACAGTGACGGAACGATCGTTAACCAGGGAGGGTGCCGTATGGACACGCAACGCTACGGGGACTTCGTCGGCGTACACCGGCACGGGCACGTGGCCGAACTGCGGCTCGACCGGCCCCAGGCGATGAACGCCGTGTCCACGGCCATGGCGGACGGCATCAGCGCCGCCTGCGCCGCGCTCGCCGCCGACCGCGACGTCCGCGTCACCGTGCTGACCTCCACCCACGAGCGGGCCTTCTGCGTGGGCGCCGACCTGAAGGAGCGCAACTCCTTCAGCGACGCCGACCTGATGCGCCAGCGCCCGCGCACCCGGGCCGCCTACACCGGTGTCCTGGAACTGCCGATGCCCACCGTCGCGGCCGTGCACGGCTTCGCGCTCGGTGGCGGGTTCGAGCTGGCGCTGGCGTGCGACCTGATCGTGGCGGACCGTACGGCCGTGGTCGGGCTGCCCGAGGTGTCGGTCGGCGTGCTTCCCGGGGGCGGCGGTACGCAGCTCCTGCCGCGGCGGGTGGGGGCGGCCCGCGCGGCCGAGCTGATCTTCACGGGGCGGCGGGTGGAGGCGCCCGAAGCCCGTGACCTGGGCCTTGTCGATCACCTCGTCGACGCAGGCCAGGACACCGACGAGGCGCTGGCGCTGGCCGGGCGCATCGCCCGCAACTCCCCGGTCGGCCTCCGCGCCGCCAAGCGCGCCCTGCGCCTGGGCCACGGCCTCGACCTCCGTACCGGCCTCGACCTGGAGGACGGCGCCTGGCGCAGCGTGGCGTTCTCGGGCGACCGGGCGGAAGGCGTGGCCGCCTTCAACGAGAAGCGGCGGCCGGAGTGGCCCGGGGAGTGAGGGGCGCCGGTGCCCCTGCCACGGCGCGGCCCCGGCCCGGTCGGAAAGGGCGAATGCCCTGGAACGTTCCTACGCTGTAGTGACACGACGTGCTCACGGTGGCGGAATGCGAGGTCCGGTGACGGGCGAAGGCGATGACAGGCTTCGGGCCGTGGTGGCACTGGCGCAGGCGATGGCGGCGGCGCACACCCCGCGGGAGTCGGTGCGGGCCGCCGCGGAGGGGGTGCGGGCGGCCCTGGGGGGCTCGTTCGCGGCCATCTCGGCCTGGGAACGTGAGCTGGGACAGCTCAAGGTGCTGGTCAACGTCGGTGAGCTGACCGCGGACGAGGTGGTGTACCCCGAGGACGAGTCGTACCCGGTGCACGAGTTCCCGGAGATCGTCGGCTTCCTGTACGAGCAGTGGGCCGGGGGCGGCCAGCCGAACGCCTGGGTCGAGACCGCCGAGGACGGCGCGGACGACGGTCCGTACAACCACCAGCGGGTGGCCGCGCTGCGCCGCAGGGGCCGCGGCTGCTGCGTGGTCGCGCCGATCGTGCTGCACGGGCGCGCGTGGGGCGAGCTGTACGTGGCCCGCTCGGCCGGGGAGCCGGTCTTCTCGCGCGCGGACGCGGACTTCGCCACCGTGCTGGCCGCGGTGACGGCGGCCGGGATCGCGCAGACGGAGCGGCTGGCGGAGGCGCGCCGGCTGGCGTTCACGGACGCGCTGACCGGCCTCGCCAACCGGCGCGCGGTGGACATGCGGCTCGACGAGGCCCTGGAGCGGCACCGGCGGGACGGCGCGGTGGTGAGCCTGGTGGTGTGCGACCTGAACGGGCTGAAGCGGGTGAACGACTCGTGCGGGCACGCCGTCGGCGACCGGCTGCTGGAACGATTCGGCTCGGTGCTGTCCCTGTGCGGTGCCATACTGCCGGGCACCCTCGCCGCCCGCCTCGGCGGCGATGAGTTCTGCCTGCTCACGGTGGGCCCCTCGGCCGACGAGGTGGCCAAGGTGGCGGCGGAGCTGTGCGACCGGGCGGCGGAGCTGGAGCTGGGCGAGGGGGTGGCGGTCGGCGTCGCGTCGACCGGCGACCCGATCGGCCCGGTGCGCTCGGCCCGGCGGCTGTTCCGGCTGGCGGACGCCGCGCAGTACCGGGCGAAGGGGACCGGCTCGCGCGGCCCCGTCGTGGCGGGCAGGGAGGGTGGCCCGGACGACCCGGTGATCCGCCTGGCCGACGCCCCGGAACCCGCCTCGCCGACGGAACGCCGCCGCTTCCGGCGGTGACCGGGCGCGGCCCACCGGCCCCGTGCGGTGCCCCGTGACCCGGGCGGGCGGCGGCCGCCGTGCCGGAGATCCCGTGGTGACATCCAGGGATTCAGTCTCTAGGGTGCCTGAATATGGATATGCACACTGTGGTGCTGGGGACGTCCGGCACGACCGCAGAGGACGTCATCGCCGTCGCCCGCGGCGCCGCCCGTATCGAGCTGTCCGAGGAGGCCACGGCGGCCGTCGCCGCCGCCCGTGCGGTCATCGACGACCTCGCCGCCAAGCCGGACCCGGTGTACGGCGTCTCCACGGGCTTCGGCGCCCTGGCCGTACGCCACATCAGCCCGGAGCTGCGGGCCCAGCTCCAGCGCAACATCGTGCGCTCGCACGCCGCCGGCATGGGTCCGCGGGTGGAGCGCGAGGTGGTGCGCGCGCTGATGTTCCTGCGCCTGAAGACCCTGGCCTCCGGCCGTACGGGGGTCCGGCCGCTCGTCGTCGGCACCATGGCCGAGATCGTCAACGCCGGGATCACCCCCGTCGTCCACGAGTACGGCTCGCTCGGCTGCTCCGGCGACCTCGCGCCGCTGTCGCACTGCGCGCTGACGCTCATGGGCGAGGGCGAGGCGGAGGGCCCGGACGGCGTCGTACGGCCGGCCGGCGACCTGCTCGCCGAGCACGGCATCGCGCCGGTCGAGCTGCGCGAGAAGGAGGGCCTGGCCCTCCTGAACGGCACCGACGGCATGCTCGGCATGCTGATCATGGCCTGCGCCGACCTGGCCCGCCTCTTCACCACCGCGGACATCACGGCCGCGCTCTCCCTGGAGGCGCTGCTCGGTACGGACAAGGTGCTCGCGCCCGAACTGCACGCCATCCGCCCGCACCCCGGCCAGGCCGCCTCGGCCGCCAACATGCTCAAGGTCCTGGCCGGTTCGGGACTCACCGGCCACCACCAGGACGACGCGCCGCGCGTCCAGGACGCGTACTCCGTCCGCTGCGCCCCGCAGGTCGCGGGCGCGGGCCGGGACACGCTGGACCACGCCCGCCTGGTCGCGAGCCGCGAGCTGGCCGCCGCCGTCGACAACCCGGTGGTGCTGGAGGACGGCCGGGTCGAGTCGAACGGCAACTTCCACGGCGCGCCGGTCGCGTACGTCCTGGACTTCCTCGCCGTCGCCGCGGCCGACCTCGGCTCGATCGCGGAGCGCCGTACGGACCGGCTGCTGGACAAGAACCGCTCGCACGGCCTGCCCGCGTTCCTGGCCGGTGACCCGGGTGTCGACTCGGGCCTGATGATCGCCCAGTACACGCAGGCGGCGCTGGTCAGCGAGCTGAAGCGGCTCGCCGCGCCCGCGTCGGTGGACTCCATCCCGTCGTCCGCGATGCAGGAGGACCACGTCTCGATGGGCTGGTCGGCGGCGCGCAAGCTGCGGACCGCCGTGGACAACCTGACCCGGGTGCTCGCCGTCGAGCTGTACGCGGCGACCCGGGCGGTGGAGATGCGCGAGGGCCTGACCCCGGCGCCGGCCACCCGCGCGGTGCTGGACGCCGTACGGGCCGCGGGGATCCAGGGTCCGGGGGAGGACCGTTTCCTCGCGCCGGACCTGGAGGCGGCGTACGAGTTCGTGCGCGGCGGCCGGCTGGTCGAGGCGGTGGAGCAGGTCACCGGCGAGCTGGCCTGAGGTCGGGGCCGGCGGGTCCGGCCTCGGGGCCGGCCTCGGACCTGGGGTTGGGCCGGGCCGGGCGGGTGCGGCGCGCTTCACCGGAGCCGCCGCGCCGCTGCTCGCCCGCCCCGCCGTAGTTCGCCCGCTACGCCCCGCCGCTGTCCGCCTCGCCGGAACCGCCGGCCAGGGGGTTCGCGCGCCATTCCGCGCTTCTTTGCCAGGTCGGGGCGTTCTTCCGCCTGTTCGGGGCGTTCTTTCTTGCCTGGTCGGGACGGTCAGGCCAGGTCGCCGCGGGCGCGGCGGACGGAGAAACCGACCAGCCCGGCACCGAGGCCGAGGAACACGGCGCCTCCGACGACGTACGGCGTGGTGTCGAACGCGCCGGTGTCGGCGAGCAGCGCGTCCTGCGGGCCGCCGCCGGCCTCCTGCTGGTTCCGGTCGGCCTCCTGCCGGGCCTGGCCGGGCCGCGCGGCGGTGTGCGACTGCGTCGCGGTGCCCTGTTGGGCCGACCGGGGGGCGCCGGGTGTCGTCTGTTCGCCGTGCTCGACGGTGGCGTTCGCGGACGGTACGAACCACAGGGCGAGCAGCACCGATCCCGCGGCTGCGGCGGTCAGCAGTGGTCGACGTGCGGTCACGGGCACGGAAACGATCCCCCTTGTGGGCTCGGCGAATTGACCGTTGACAACAGATGTTAGTGACAGCCGCGGGTCGCGGGGAAGTCAGGAGCCGGTGGTGCTTACGCTCCCAGACATGAGCAATGACGAGACATCACGGTTTGTCCGGCTCCATGTCGAACTGGTCATGGAGGTAACCGACTCGGACCGGCTGACCGGCGCGGCACTCGACCACATCAACGGTGACCCTTCTCTACCCGCGGAGGAGCGCGGGCATGCGCGGGAAACGGTCCAGACCGATCCGGCGGAGGCGCTGGCGTACCTCGTGGACCCCTTCGACCTGGTCGAGGACGTGCCGGGGGTGGAACTGACGCAGGCGTCGTGGAGCAGCGAGGAGATCGACTACGACGCCGACGCGGAGTGGGTCCTCGGGCACGACGCGGAGGACGACGACTTCGCGGAGGACGAGGAGCCCGAGGGGGCCGAGACCTCCGGTGACGGGGTGCGGGTCCGGTTCTGAGGAGCGGGCCGGCGGCCCGGGCCCGGCACCCTCCGCGACCGGTCCGGCGCCTCCACCGCGGCCGCCCGCAGTCGACGCCACGCGATCTCCGTACGACGCCCGCCGTCGTGCGGGGGTTGCGTGGCGTTTCCCACAGATGCGCCACGTATGGAACGGACGAAACGGAACAGACGTTCCTGAGGTGTCGGCCGGCGGTATGCGGTGTGACGCCCGGCTCGGGGGTTTCCGGGTTCGGTAGCAAGGCAATGGAGAATCGTGTGATGACGGACAGCAAGCGTCGCAAGGGCCTGATAGCCACTGCCGCGCTGCTCGGGGGTGTGCTGACACTCGGGGCGTGCGGTGGCGGTGACGGCGGTGACGGGGGCGGCCAGGACAACACGAAGAAGGTCGACGAGGCGGCGGCGAAGGACGCCTCGGATGCCAAGATCAAGATCGACCCGAAGAACGGATCCACCGACGCGGGCATCAACAGCACCGCCCAGGTCACCGTCGACAGCGGCAAGCTGACCGGCGTGACGATGACCGCCGGTGAGAGCAAGAAGCCGGTCGAGGGCACGCTCGCCGCCGACGGCAGCTCCTGGAAGCCGAAGAAGCAGCTCGAACGCTCGACCAAGTACACGATCACCGCCCACGCCGCCGACTCCAAGGGCCGCGAGGCGGTGGAGCACTCGACCTTCACCACGGTCTCCCCGAAGCACAGCTTCATAGGCAACTACACGCCGGAGGACGGCTCGACCGTCGGCGTCGGCATGCCGGTGTCGATCAACTTCGACAAGCCGGTGAAGAACAAGAAGGACGTCCAGTCCGCGATCAAGGTGGCGTCCAGCAGCAACCAGGACGTCGTCGGCCACTGGTTCGGTGACCAGCGCCTGGACTTCCGCCCGAAGGACTACTGGAAGCCCAACTCCGAGGTCACCGTCGGCCTGAAGCTGGACGGCGTCGAGGCGGCACCCGGCGTCAAGGGTGTGCAGAACAAGACGGTGCGCTTCCGCATCGGCCGCTCGCAGGTCAGCACGGTCGACGCCAAGACCCACCAGATGACCGTGGTGCGCGACGGCAAGACGATCAAGACCATCCCGATCTCCGCGGGCAGCACGGAGCACCCGACGTACAACGGCAAGATGGTCGTCTCGGAGAAGTACCAGCAGACCCGGATGGACGGCTCCACGGTCGGCTTCACCAACAACGACGGCAAGGGCGAGTACGACATCCCCGACGTCCCGCACGCCATGCGGCTGTCCAGCTCCGGCACGTTCCTGCACGGCAACTACTGGGGCAAGGGCATCTTCGGCAACGCCAACACCAGCCACGGCTGCATCGGCCTGGAGGACGTGAAGGGCGCCGGCGACCCGGGCACGGACGGCGCCTGGTTCTACCAGAACTCCCTGGTCGGCGACGTGGTCCACATGGTCAACTCCCCGGACAAGACCATCAAGCCGGACAACGGCCTCAACGGCTGGAACATGGACTGGAACGAGTGGGTGGCGGGCAGCGCCGTGAAGTAACCCCTTTCGGCACCCCTGCTTCCCTTTGGAGGCACCGGCGGGCGGCTCCCTCGACGACCGAGGGCGCCGCCCGTCTTCGTGAGGGCGCCGCCCGCCTCCGTAAGGTGGCCGCGTGAACAAGCGCAAGGACGGACCGCGGCAGCAGGGCCGGGCCGCCGCCGGGGAACTGGTCGCCACCGTGCTCGGCAGCGTCCGGTACGCCGCGGACGGGGCGGCCGCCGAGGACGCCCTGGAGGCCGGTGCCTCGATGCTCGCGGCGGCGCCCGCGGGCCCGGAGGCCGTCAGCGCCGCGCTGCTGGCCGCGGCGGAGGACGCCGCACACCGCTGCTGGCAGGGCGGCTGGCAGCCCGCCGACCTGGAGCGGATCGTGCGGCGCGAGACGGGCGGCGGCCCGCGTACCGCTGTCGTCGTGGACGCGATGGCGGCCGAGGCGCGGCGCGCGGGCCGGGCGGCGGAACACACCCGCGGGCCCCGCTGGGCGGCCCAGCTCCGCGACCTCGGAGCCGACGTCTGGTGGACGGCGGAAACCGGCTACCTGGAAGAGCTGGCGCGCCGCCTCCGCAGCTCGCGCTTCGAGACGGCGTACGACGTGCTGGCGGCGCTGCGCGTCCTGGCGCGGCTGCCCCGCATCACGCCCCTGCCGACCGCTCGCCCCGTACGCCCAGGCACTTCCGCCGATGCCCGGGCCCTCGGCCGTATCCGCGGCCTGCTGGCCAAGGCCGAGGCGACGGACTATCCGGAGGAGGCGGAGGCGCTGTCGGCCAAGGCCCAGGAGCTGATGGCACGGCACAGCATCGACGAGGCGCTGCTCGATCACGCCGGAGCCGGAGCCGGAGCCGGGACCGCAACCAGCACCGGCGCCAGAACCGGGCCCGGCACCGGCGCCGGCCGGACCGCCGCCCCCGCCGCCATCCGCATCGGCATCGAGGGCCCGTACGAGCAGGCGAAGGCGCTCCTCCTCGACGCCGTGGCCGCCGCCAACCGCTGCCAGGCCGTCTGGTCCGGCGACGTCGGCTTCTCCACCCTCGTCGGCTTCGAGGCCGACCTGGAGGCGGCCGAACTGCTCTACACCTCGCTGCTCCTCCAGGCCACCACCGCCATGCACCGCGCGGGCGACGCCCACCACAGCCGCGGCCGCTCCCGCCGCACCCGCGAGTTCCGCCAGGCCTTCCTCGTCGCCTACGCCGATCGCATCCGCACCCGCCTGACCGCGGCCACCGAGGAGGCGACCACCGAAGCCGCCACCGGCACGCCGGGCCTCCTGCCGGTCCTGGCCGCCCGCGAGGTCGCGGTGGCCGAGACCACCGGTGAGCTGTTCCCCGACACCGCCGCCGTCCGTATGCGGGGCGTACGCGACGCCGCCGGCTGGGAGCAGGGCGCGGCAGCGGCCGACCGCGCCCGCCTGGGCCGCCGGACGTGAGCCCCGCCTCCCGCCGTACCCCTTCAGGCCCCCAGCCCCCTCAGGGCCGCGGCCATACATGCCCCCGGTGATAGCCGGACCAAGGGACTCAGCGAACGATGACACCGGGGACGAGCGCGGCGAGCCCGGAAACGAAGCTCCCCACTCCGGCCAGCGTGACGACCGTCGCCTTGCCGTCCGAGAACAGACCGGCACAGAACGCGCGCACCTGCCGGCGGACGATCAGCAGCTTCAGCTTCTGCCAGCGGTGTTGGCGGATGTGGCAGCCCAGCAGGAGGCCGAAGGCGTTGTTGCGGCAGCCGTCCGCGCGTCCTCGCACCGGAGCGCCGCACGTCACCGGTGCCTGGAAGAAGCTCCACAGGACCACCACAGCGGACAGGAGGATCACTACGGCCGGACCGGCGGCGCCATTGATCCATGCCGCGATCAGCAGGACGCCGGCCAGAATGCCCCACCACTGCCCCAACCCGCCGAGACGACCGCCACGTGCCCCCGAAGTAGCCATGCAGCCCATGGTGGCGCGTCAGGGGCGGGCTCACACCCGGGAAGAGTCAACCGTCCAGAAGTGAGACCCGCCGGTCCCCCTCACCCGTCCGCCTTGGCCACCCCCACCGGACAGGAAACCCCCGTCCCACCGATCCCGCAGTAGCCCGCCGGGTTCTTGTCGAGGTACTGCTGGTGAAAGGGCTCGGCCGGGTAGAAGGGGCGGTCGGGGGAGGCGGGGAGGATTTCGGTGGTGATGGTGGTGTGGCCCGAGGAGTCGAGGGCGGACTGGTAGGCGGTGCGGGAGGCTTCGGCCGCTTGCTGGTCGGCGGGGGAGTGGGTGTGGATCGCCGAGCGGTACTGGGTGCCGGCGTCATTGCCCTGGCGGAAGCCCTGGGTGGGATCGTGGGACTCCCAGAAGAGCTTCAGGAGGGCGGCGTACGAGATCCGGGCGGGGTCGTACACGACGCGGACCGCTTCGGTGTGGCCCGTGAGGCCGCTGCACACCTCTTCGTACGTGGGGTTCGGGGTGTGGCCGCCCTGGTAGCCGACCAGCGTCGTCCAGACGCCCTCGGTCTGCCAGAACACGCGCTCGGCGCCCCAGAAGCAGCCCATGCCGAAGTCGGCGACGCGCAGGTGCCCGGGGTACGGGCCGAGGAGGGGGTTGCCGAGGACCGTGTGCCGGTCGGGGACGGTGAAGTCACGCTCGGGGCGGCCCTTCAGGGCCTCCTCCGGGGAGGGCAGGGCGTTCTTGAAGCGGTTGAAGAGCATGGCGTCTCGCTCCAGGGGTCGGCTGAGAGGGCGGTGGCGGCCCGCTGGGACAACGCGGGGAGGGGGAGCCGCATTCCAGGGACCGGGGGCGAGGGCCGGCGGCCCGGGGACGAGGGCCAGGGCCCCGGGAACGAAACCAGGGGCGCCAAGGACGAGGCCCGTCGCCGGGCCGGTGGGCCCGTGGGCCGGCGGAAGCGGCCGGTGATCACGGCTGCGGGCGGAAGTGGGACGACGTGCCGCCGCCGCGCTCCCAGCCGGCCACGGCCAGGGCGCGGAACGCGGCGTACTCGGCTGCGGGGCTGCTGCCGTACGACCACGGGACGGCGCCGACATGGCCGTCGACCAGGCGGAGCTGCTCCACCGCTTCCTCATAGCGCTCGGCGTGCACGAGGAACCAGATGAGCAGGTGCCGGACGTGCGGGGCCATGGGGTGGTCCGCCGGGGCCGCACGCAGCGCGAAGTGCGCGCCCTCGATGGCCCGTTCGACGACCTCGCTCTGATAGAGGCCGCGGACCATGTTGGCCTCGGGCAGGTGTTCGTAGACGGCGAAGAGCGGGAGGGCGGGGAGCAGGCTCTCGGCGGGGGCGCCCGCGGCGGCGCTCTCGGTGAACGCGGTGGCCTCCTCCTTGGAGCCGTGCCACTTCTGCGACCAGTACGGCAGGGCGGCGAGATGCGCGCCCATGTGGTGCGGCGCACGCTGGGTGACCTTCGACCACAGCGCGTCGTAGTCCGCGCGGCGGTCGCCGAGGCCGCGGGCGACGGCCAGCTCGGTGAGGTACGGGACGGGGCTGCCGGGAGCCAGCAGGGCCGCCTCGTGGCAGACCGTCCGGGCCTCTTCCAGGATCATGCGGAAGTCCTGCGAGCCGGGGTCGCGCAGCGCCTGGATGACGAGGAACTGGGCGTGCGTCTGGGCGCCGCCCGGGTCCTTGGGCGCCTCGGAGCGCCACGTACGCAGCCAGATACCGCCCTGCCCGGGCCGCTCCGCCAGCTCGAACGCCGCGGCCCCGGCGAGCGTCTGCACCCGCTGCCAGCGGCGCTCCCAGTCCTCGCCGGTGGCCTTCAGCAGGTGTGCGGCCGGGCGCCAGTCGTGGCTGCGCCGGATCTCGTCGAGGGCGTCCTCCAGCTCCCGGTCGGGGCCGGGCAGCCGTACGTCCAGCTCCTGGGCCGGCACGAATCCGTAGCCCGCCATCGGGTCGGTGGCCGCCGTCAGCCCCTGCTCGGCCTGCTGTGCGGCCTGCCGGCGCCGCAGCCAGGGCAGCAGGACGAGACCGCCGAGAGCGGCAGCGGCGAAGAGAACCAGCAGAGCGTCCATGTGGTCAGTCTCGGATTCCGGTCGTGGGATGCGGGTGGAGGGGGTGGGGCGTCAGGGAGCTGGAGCGTGGGTGAGGCGTGGTGGAGCGGGGACGGGCGTGGAACGTGGTGGAGCCGGATGGAGCGCGAAGGTGTCTTGTATGTATCCACTATCCAGCGAAGCAGAAAGTTCCGAAAAGTTCGCGGGTGTGGACGACTACCCTCGGCAGACATGAGCGAGCAGCGCGAGCAGCGCCCCCAGAATTTTGAGACCCTTGCCATTCACGCAGGTCAGGAGCCCGACGAGGCGACCGGCGCGGTGGTACCGCCCATCTACCAGGTGTCCACCTACAAGCAGGACGGGGTGGGCGGGCTGCGCGGCGGCTACGAGTACAGCCGCAGCGCCAACCCGACCCGTACCGCCCTGGAGGAGAACCTCGCCGCCCTCGACGGCGGCCGCCGCGGCCTGGCCTTCGCCTCCGGCCTCGCGGCCGAGGACTGCCTGCTGCGCACCCTCCTGGTCCCCGGTGACCACGTCGTCATCCCCAATGACGCGTACGGCGGCACGTTCCGCCTCATTTCGAAGGTCGTCGAGCGGTGGGGCGTGCAGTGGTCGGTCGCCGACACCTCCGACCCGCGGGCGGTACGGGACGCGCTGCGCCCCCGTACGAAGGCGATCTGGGTGGAGACGCCCAGCAACCCGCTCCTCGGCATCACGGACATCTCCGCGCTCGCGGCCGTCGCGCGCGACGCCGGGGTCCGCCTGGTCGTGGACAACACCTTCGCCAGCCCCTACCTCCAGCAGCCGCTGGCCCTCGGCGCGGACGTGGTGGTCTACTCCACGACCAAGTACATGGGCGGCCACTCGGACGTCGTCGGCGGCGCGCTCGTCGTCAACGACACCGAGCTGGGCGACGAACTGGCCTACCACCAGAACGCGATGGGTGCGGTCGCCGGGCCGTTCGACGCGTGGCTGGTGATGCGCGGCCTGAAGACGCTGGCCGTACGGATGGACCGGCACAGCGCCAACGCCGCCCGGATCGCCGAGCTGCTCGCCTCGCACGACAAGGTGACGCAGGTCTACTACCCGGGCCTGGAGGAGCACCCCGGCCACGAGACGGCCGCCAAGCAGATGCGTTCCTTCGGCGGCATGGTGTCCTTCCGCGTCGCGGGCGGCGAGCAGGCCGCGGTGGAGGTCTGCAACCGGGCCAGGCTGTTCACCCTCGGTGAGTCGCTCGGCGGCGTCGAGTCGCTGATCGAGCACCCCGGCAAGATGACGCACGCCTCGACGGCGGGCTCGCTGCTGGAGGTCCCGAACGACCTCGTACGGCTCTCGGTCGGCATCGAGTCGATCGACGACCTGGTCGCGGATCTCACGCAGGCGCTGGGCTAGAAAGCGCCTTCAGGGGTGGCCGCGGGCCCGGGGCGCGCCGGGCCCCGGCTCACCACCCTTCCAGCGGAGGGGTGGTGTGCGCCGGCGGCGGCAGCCACGGCTGGTCGACGGCCGCCCAGACCAGGAGCGCCGCCAGCGCCGCCACGGCCAGCAGCCACAGCACCCGGCGGGCCAGCCGCCGGTGGACCAGCAGCCGGCGGCCGCTCGCGGCGGCGCGCAGCGCGAGGTCGGGCGGGACCGGCGGATGCGGCCCGTCCAGCATCCGCCGGACCTCGGCCTCCTTGCGGTCCGGAAGGCTCATGGCGCCTCGGCTTTCCGGCGGTCCGGGAGGCTCATGGCGTCGCCGCCTCCTTGGGCGGGGGTGGCAGTGGCGTTGTCACCGGGGGCGTGGGCGGCAGCAGCGCCTCCGGTACGCCGTCGGGCTCCGGAGCCCGCGTGCCGACCCGTACCGGCGGTCCGGCGCACCCGGCGGGGGGATCGCTGCGCAGGTGCCCCACGGCCCGCAGGCACAGCGCGTGGACGCGTTCGGCGGGCAGCCCGAGCTGCGCCGCGGTCTGCTCCTCGGCCACGCCCTCGTAGAGGCGCAGGACGACCACCAGCCGCTCCTGCGGGGACAGCCGCCCCAGGAGGCCGCGGGGCGGCGGGCGGCTGCCGTGTCCGAGGGCGCGGGGGAGGCGTTCCCGCCAGGCGGAGTGCGCGAAGTGGGCGGCCATCTCCTGGCGCGCGCGGTCGTACGGGTCCTCGCCGCGCAGCCGGCCCCAGGCGGCGTACGTACGGGCCAGCGCGAGGACGAGCAGGCGCTCGGCGGCGGGGGCCGGCCGGTCCTCCGGCTCGGCGGTCAGGAGCGTGGCAGTACGCAGCAGACGGCCGGCCGCGCCCGCGACGAACGCCTCGAACTCCCGGGCACGACGGCGTTCCTGAGCTGCCCGCCGCTCTCGCACAGCTCCATGTCACGGCAGGCCCGGCACGCGGTCAAGGGGCGGCGGGGAAAAAGCGGGGCGGCGCACGGATACGCCGTCCGAGCGGACGCGCGGACACATCGTCCGGGCGGGGCGGATGCGCGGCGCGCGGCCCGTGGGGAACGCACGGCGCAGGGCCCGGCGGCCCGTTTCCGCTGTCGGGTCAGGAGCTGGACGGCACCGGGGGCAGGGTCGCGGTGACCGTGGACAGGGAGGCGTTGAAGCGCGTCAGCAGGCTGCAGAACGAGTTCCGCTCCTCCTCCGTCCACTCCTCCGTGACCAGCGCCATCAGCGCGCGGCGCGAGGCCCGTACCTCCTCCAGCCGGGACCGGCCGCGCTCGGAGAGCTGAAGCACGACCGCACGGCCGTCCTCGGGGTGCGAGGCGCGGTTGACCAGGCCGGAGTCGACCAGCGGGGCGACCTGCCGGGTGACGGTCGAGGAGTCGATGCCCATGCCGGCGGCCAGCGCCTTGACCCCCATCGGGCCCTCTTTGTCCAGCCGGTTGAGGAGCAGATAGGCGGCACGGTCCATGGAGTTGCGTGCCTGGCCGACGCCGCCGAGCCGGCTCTGTTCGGCGCGGCGGGCGAAAACGGCGACTTGGTGTTGCAGCGCGTCGAGAAGAGCGGGGTCGGTGTGGGTCGTCATGTCCGAAGAGGTGGGCATGGCCGGGAGCTCGCTTCATGGGATGCGTACGGATTGGGGGACAGAGTACGCGGCCCCGGCGCGGACCGTACCGGCGCTGCCCAAAGACGTGTCTCCGCGGCACCGGTCCGGCGGCCCCGCGTACCCGCCGCGGTCCGAACTGTAAGACTGGGCTTCATGGCCGATCACACGCCGCACGAGCACACTCCTGCCTCCGGTTCCCCTTCGGGTTCCGCTTCCGCTTCTGCCGCTGGTCGGCAGCCCGGCCAGGCATCGGTCCCGGCGGGTGCGGAGGCATCCGGTACGGACGCGGCACCGGCGTCACGTTCCGGTTCCGCCTCCGCTTCCGGACCGGTCCCGGAACCGGTGGCCGCAGCCTCTGCCGCGCTCACTGTCGAGGACGTACGGGAGGCGCAGAAGATCCTGTCCGGCGTCTCGCGGTCCACCGCCCTGGAAGGGAGCCGGCACCTGTCCGGATCGGTGGGGGCGCCGGTGCATCTGAAGTGCGAGAACCTGCAACGCACCGGCTCCTTCAAGATACGTGGCGCGTATGTGCGGATCGCCGGACTGTCCCCGCAGGAGCGGGCGGCCGGCGTGGTCGCGGCCAGCGCCGGCAACCACGCGCAGGGTGTCGCGCTGGCGGCGTCGCTGCTCGGGGTGCGCTCGACGGTGTTCATGCCGGTCGGTGCCCCGCTGCCGAAGGTCGCCGCGACCTGCGAGTACGGCGCCGAGGTGCGGCTGCACGGCCAGGTCGTGGACGAGACGCTGGCCGCCGCCCAGGAGTACGCCCGCGAGACGGGCGCGGTCTTCATCCACCCCTTCGACCACCGCGACATCATCGCGGGCCAGGGCACCGTCGGCCTGGAGATCCTCGAACAGTGCCCGGAGGTGCGCACGATCGTCGTGGGCATCGGCGGCGGCGGGCTCGCCGCGGGCATCGCGCTGGCGGTCAAGGCGCTGCGGCCGGACGTACGGATCATCGGGGTGCAGGCGGCGGGCGCGGCCGCCTACCCGCCTTCGCTCGCGGCCGGACGGCCGGTCTCGATCGAGGCACCGGCGACGATGGCGGACGGCATCAAGGTCGGGCGGCCGGGCGACGTTCCGTTCGCCATCGTCGGTGAACTCGTCGACGAGGTCCGGACCGTGTCCGAGGACGAGTTGTCCAGCGCTCTGCTGCTCTGCCTGGAGCGGGCCAAGCTGGTCGTGGAGCCGGCGGGGGCGAGTCCGGTGGCGGCGCTGCTGTCGCGGCCCGACTCCTTCGAGGGGCCGGTGGTCGCGGTGCTGTCCGGGGGGAACGTCGATCCGCTGCTGATGCAGCGCATCCTGCGGCACGGCATGGCCGCCGCGGGGCGCTATCTGTCGCTGCGCCTGCGGCTGACGGACCGGCCGGGGGCGCTCGCGACGCTGCTCGCGGTGCTGTCGGAGGTCGACGCCAATGTCCTGGACGTGAGCCATGTGCGGACCGACCCGCGGCTCGGGCTGACGGAAGCGGAGGTGGAACTGCATCTGGAGACCAAGGGTCCGGAGCACTGCGCGGAGGTCAGCTCCGCCCTGCGGGCGGCGGGTTACACCGTCATGGGCTGAGATCCGGGGCGTGGGCTGAGAGCCGGCGGATGGGTTCCGGTCGGGCACGGATTCAGAGGGCCGGTGTCCGACGTGTGCCGGTGCGCCGCGGCGCGCGGCTGAGGCGCCGCGCGGGCGCAAGCGCCATCCAGCGTATGTCGCGATGTATCGCGTACGCGGTAGGGTCCGGGTCCAACGGGGGGCTGCCGTGTGGTTCGGTGCGCCCTGGGTGCCGGGTATATCCCCATAGAGCGGCTCATACCCGGTGAAAGTAAAATTCTTCCTGGAGTCAACCCATACCTTGGGAGTACCCACATGCCAGGCGCCATTTACGCCGAGGGTCTGGTGAAGACCTTCGGCAAGGTGAGGGCTCTGGACGGCGTCGATCTCGACGTACCCGAAGGAACCGTCCTCGGACTGCTGGGCCCGAACGGCGCGGGCAAGACCACCGCCGTACGGGTCCTGACCACCCTCCTCCGACCGGACCGCGGCACCGCGGTCGTCGCCGGTATCGACGTTCTCCGGCATCCCGACGCGGTACGCCGTTTCATCGGCCTGTCCGGCCAGTTCGCCGCCGTGGACGAGTATCTGACGGGCCGTGAGAACCTGACGATGGTCGGCCGGCTCTATCAGTTGAGCGGGCGCGACGCGAAGGCCAGGGCCACCGAACTCCTGGAACGCTTCCACCTCGCCGACGCCGGCGACCGGCCGGCCAAGACCTACTCCGGCGGTATGCGGCGCCGGCTGGACCTGGCGGCCGCGCTGGTCGTCAGGCCGCCCGTGATGTTCATGGACGAGCCCACCACCGGCCTGGACCCGCGCAACCGCCAGCAGTTGTGGGAGGTCATCCAGGACCTGGTCGCCGGCGGCACGACGTTGCTGCTCACCACCCAGTACCTGGAAGAGGCCGACCACCTCGCGCACGACATCTGCGTGGTCGACCACGGCAAGGTCATAGCCCGCGGCACCTCCGACGAACTCAAGGCCCGCACGGGCGGCGAGCGGGTGGAGGTCGTCGTGCACGCCGCCGAGCACATCGCCACGGCCAACGAGGTGCTGCGCGGCTTCGGCAAGGGCGAGAGCAAGGTCGAACGGCACACGCGCAAGATCACGGTGCCGGTGACGGGCGGCGCCAAGCTGCTCGCCGAGGTCATCCGCGAACTCGACGTACGGGGCGTCGAGATCGACGACATCGGGCTGCGCCGGCCGACCCTGGACGACGTGTTCATCGCGCTGACCGGCCACGCCGCCGAGGTCGCGGAGGACAACGGCGAGAACGGCGAGAACGGCAAGAACGGCGAGGGCGGGCACGGGTACGGCGCAGGCGGGGGCGGCGGGAACGGGGGTGGCGCGGACGACGCCGGGCCCGCGGGACGGCCGTCGCGCCGGGCGCCGGAACGGACCCGGGGCGCCCAGGACACCAAGGAGGGTGCCCAATGAGCACCGTCACGCACACGACGCCGCGGGCCGGCGCACCGAAGCGGCGCGGCGCGGTCAGCCGGTCCGTCCGGCACCCCCTGGCCGTCGCCGAGCGCGCTCCGATCCGCGCGCCGCGGCCCCCGCATCGTGCCCGCCCCTCTCGGCCGGGCCCCACCCCGGGGTCCCGACGGCCCGGCGCCGGTAAGGAGCAGACGTCATGAGCACCATGAGCGACTCCCTGGTCCTCGCCCGGCGGAACCTGATCCGCATGCGCCGGATTCCCGAGGTGGTGCTGTTCGGGCTGATACAGCCGATCATGTTCGTGGTGCTCTTCACGTACGTCTTCGGCGGTTCGATCCAGGTCGGCGGCTCCCTCTCCCAGCAGACCTACCGCGAGTTCCTGATGGCGGGCATCTTCGCCCAGACGGTCACCTTCGCCACCGCCGGAGCGGGCGCGGGCATCGCCGACGACATGCACAAGGGCCTCGTGGACCGGTTCCGCTCGCTGCCGATGGCGCGCGGCGCCGTCCTCACCGGCCGCACCCTCGCGGACCTCGTGCAGACCGCACTGACCATGGTCGTACTCGCCCTCGTGGCGCTGCTCATCGGCTGGCGCGCGCACGAGAACATCGGCAAGGTCCTCGCCGCCTTCGCCCTGCTGCTCCTGCTCGGCTACGCGTTCTCCTGGATCGGCGCGCTCATCGGCCTGTCCGTACGGACACCGGAAGCCGCCACCTCGGGCGGGCTGATCTGGCTCTTCCCGCTGACGTTCATCTCGAACGCCTTCGTCGACTCCAACAAACTGCCGACGGTCTTCCGGCACATCGCCGAGTGGAACCCCTTCAGCACCACGGTCCAGGCCGCCCGTGAACTGTTCGGCAACCTGCCACCCGGCTTCAGGACCCCGGACGCCTGGCCCATGCAGCACCCGGTCCTGGCCTCGGTGCTGTGGTCCCTGCTGATCCTGGTCGTCTTCCGCACGCTCGCGGTACGCAAGTACCGGTCCGCCGCGGCCTGAGGCGGGCGCGGGGCGGGGATACGCAGATACGACCGGCCCGGAGCCGCTGGGGCTCCGGGCCGGTCGTCGTCGGGCTCCGGGCGGGCGCCGCCGGTCACGGGCGGGCGCCGCCGGACGGTCAGCCCGTGTACGGCTTGGCTTCGAGGATCTTCACCGAAGCCTTCTTGCCGTTGGGCAGTTCGTACTCGGCGGTCTCACCGATCTTCTTGCCGTTCACACCGGAGCCCAGCGGGGACTGCGGGGAGTAGGTCTCGATCTCCGAGCTCGCGTACTCCCGCGAGGCCAGCAGGAACGTCAGGGTGTCGTCCGGGTCTCCGTCGAACGCGATGGTGACGACCGCGCCGGGGGCCACGACACCAGTGGCGGCGGGCGCCTCGCCGACCTTCGCCGTCTCCAGCAGTTGCTTGAGCTGGCGCATCCGAAGGTCCTGCTTGCCCTGCTCTTCCTTGGCCGCGTGGTACCCGGCGTTCTCCTTCAGGTCACCTTCCTCGCGGGCCGCCGCGATCTTCTCGGTGATCTCGGCGCGTGCGGGACCAGACAGGTACTCCAGCTCGGCCTTGAGCTGGTCATACGCCTCCTGGGTCAGCCAGGTGACGTTGTCGCTGGTCTGGGTCACAGGTGCTCCTCGTCGGTGCTGGGGATAAATCAAACGCCCTACCAGGAAGGCTGCGCCTCCACGGGTGGGCGAAACCACGAGCCTAACAATTCCGGCACAAAACGGGGAAGGGAAATTCACCGGGAACGTCATCGGGCCGGATCGTGGCCGGTCAGCGCGCCGCCCCGGACCGGGCCCGGCGACACACCGGGACAACGGCCGGGAGCGGGGCTCGGGACGGGCCTCGGGGACGGCCGGGGGGGAGCCAGTGGGGACGGGCGGCGGGCGGCCCGGCGCCGGTCGGTTGCCGGTCCCGGTTGCGGCCTCCGGTCCCGTCTCGGCCTCCCGGCTCCCCGTCAGCTACCGGAGGACGTGCAGCCGACCAGTACGGCGTTGGTCGCCCGCGCCGTCGTACGGATCGTGACCTCGACGTCCACCTGCTCCTTCGGCGCATCGACGGTGACGTCCTTGCGCCCCACCTCGGCCCCGCTGTCGGCCTGGGAGCGCAGCGTGCACACGCCGGTGTCGTCCTTGCCCTTGACGACTTCCAGATGCACCTTGACGGCACTGTCCGAGACGCGGTTCCAGGTGATCACCCGGCCGCTGAGGTCCTGCCCGGAGATGTAGGAGAATCCGGACCAGCCGACCACGCCGAGCAGCGCCGCGCCCAGCACGGCACCGATGATCTTCAGCTTGCGGTCGGCGCGCTGATCGGCGGAGCGGCCGTAGCGTCCGTCGGGCAGCCCTTCGCGCACCGCGGTCATGATCGCTCCTCCTGCCCGGGGGCTCCGGAATTAATCGCCCCGCGCTTCGGTCACTATAGGAAACATCTTCTCCGGCCTTTCACTGAGGATCGAGTCTTGACTGAGCAGCTTCGACTGATGGCAGTCCACGCCCATCCCGACGACGAGTCGAGCAAGGGCGCGGCCACCATGGCCAAGTACGTGTCCGAGGGGGTGGACGTGCTGGTCGCCACCTGCACGGGTGGGGAGCGCGGCTCCATCCTCAACCCCAAGCTCCAGGGTGATCCGTACATCGAGGAGCACATCCACGAAGTGCGGAAGAAGGAGATGGACGAGGCCCGGGAGATCCTGGGTGTCAAGCAGGAGTGGCTGGGATTCGTCGACTCCGGGCTGCCCGAGGGCGACCCGCTGCCGCCGCTGCCCGACGGCTGCTTCGCCCTCCAGGACGTCGACGCCGCGGCCGAGCCGCTGGTGAAGCTGATCCGTGAGTTCAAGCCGCAGGTCATCACGACCTACGACGAGAACGGCGGCTACCCGCACCCCGACCACATCATGACCCACAAGATCACGATGGTGGCCTTCGAGGCGGCCGGCGACCCGGAGAAGTACCCGGAGGCGGGCGAGCCCTGGCAGCCGCAGAAGCTCTACTACAACCAGGGTTTCAACCGGCCGCGCACCGTCGCACTGCACGAGGCGCTGCTGGAGCGCGGCCTGGAGTCCCCGTACGGGGAGTGGCTGGAGCGCTGGAAGGACTTCGAGCGCCGCGAGCGCACGCTGACCACGTACGTGCCCTGCGCCGACTTCTTCGAGATCCGCGACAAGGCGCTGATCGCGCACGCGACGCAGATCGACCCCGACGGCGGCTGGTTCCGGGTGCCGATGGACATCCAGCGGGAGGTCTGGCCGACGGAGGAGTACGAGCTGGCCAAGTCGCTCGTCGACACGTCCCTCCCCGAGGACGACCTCTTCGCGGGCATCCGCAACAATTGATTCCATGATGAGCGCGACTAGCACCCTCGCCGTGACGCACTTCGTCACCCTTGCCGACAGCTTCGACAAGGACAAGGTGACCCCGGGCGTCCTCGGCTTCATCGTGTTCGCGGTCATCGGCGGCGCCGTATGGCTGCTGATGAAGTCCATGAACAAGCAGATGAAGAAGGTCGACTTCCAGGAGACCCCGGAGACGCCCGCCGCCTCCGGGGGCGCGGAGACGGCCAAGGGCACGGCGAAGAGCCAGGCGAAGAGCCGGCCCTCGGGGAAGGCGCAGCCCAAGGCGGGCTGAGCGGGTCCCCGGACGCCGGGCGGGGTGGGATCGTCCACCGCCCGTCCGGCGTCACTGCGTCGAGGGTATGGACACCCCCATGACCTCGCGCGCGTGGCGGTTCGGAACCATGCCGAGCCGCCATGCCTCCCACCCCGTTTCCGGCTCGACGCCGCGCTCCAGCAGCAGCCCGAACGTCTCCGCGCAGTCCTCCACCTTCGAATCGCGGGTGGGGTGCCCGTCCCGCGCGAGCCGGACCAGCTCCTCCTGCGCGACCGCCGTGCCGACCACCGAGCCGCCCGGTGAGGCGAACGGCAGCAGCGTGCAGCGCAGGAACCGGGCCCAGTCCTCACCGCGCCGGTCGCCGTAACCGGCGAACGTCCGCGCCGCCTCGTCGGCCAGCTCCAGCGCCTGCGCGGTCCGGCCGTTGCCCGCGTCGATGATCACCAGCTCCAGGCAGGACCACGCCTCCCCGTGCGGGACACCGATCCGCTGGAAGTCCTTGCGGGCGTCCTGGAGGAGCTGCCGGGCGAAGCCGCTGTTGCGCAGCGAGCCGGTCTGCGCGGCCCGCAGGTCCCGGGTGACCCGCCCCGAGTGGTGCCGGGCGCAGGCCAGGCCGTAGCCGTCCTGCATCCGGCTGAACATCGTCCGGGACCGCTCCAGATGCCGCAGCGCCGCGTCCAGGTCGCCCTGCTCCTCCAGCGACTGACCGAGGTAGTACAGCGTCCACGCCTCGCCGCGGGCGTCCTCGTAGCGGCGGTGCAGGGGCAGGGCCTGGCGGAGCCGGTCCACCGCCGGATCCGGGTCGCCGTCCACCAGCCGGGCCCGCGCGAGCTGGGTCATCGCCCACGCCTCGCCGCGGTCGTCGCGCGTACGGCCGTACAGATCCAGGGCCGCGTGGAACTCGCCTTCCGCCTCCGGGACTTCACCCATCCGCAGATACACCTGGCCGCGCTGGAAGTGCGCCCACGCCTGGCCGTGCAGGCTCTCGCTCTCCCGGTGCAGCTCCAGGGACTCGCGCAGCAGCGCCAGCGCCTCCGCGACCTGCGCGCGGTCGCGCTCCACGGCCGCCAGCGCGTGCAGCGTCCATGCCCGGTCACCGCGCACGTCCGGGCCGGACTGCATCGCCATGGCCTCGCGCAGCTTGGCCGCGGCCTCCGTCAGATTGCCCTGCTGCTGGAGAGTGATGCCGAGGTCGCGCAGGGCCCGCGCGGCGCCCACCGGGTGCTGCGCCTCGAAATACAGGTCGACCACCGACGTCAGGGTCGTACGCGCCTTGTCCAGCTCACCGAGCTGACGGGCCGCGACGCCGGTGCGCCACTGCACGGACCGCACGAGCAGCCCCCGGTCGGCGGCCTTGGTCAGCTCGCTCAGCTCGCCGAGGCGGTACAGGTCGCCGCGCAGCAGGCAGTAGTCGGCCAGTGCGCCCAGCAGGTGGGAGACGGTCGCCTGGTCCACGTCCTGGTCGGCGTGGCGCAGCGCGGCGGTGATGAAGCTGGTCTCGTCGTCCAGCCACCGCAGCGCCGCGTCCAGCGAGGTGAAGCCGTGCGAGCCGAAGCGGTCGGCGCGGGTGGACGTACGGCCGTCCACCAGGCGGATCACCGAGTCCGCCAGCTCCGCGTAACTGCGGATCAGCCGCTCCTGCGCCGTGCTGCGCTCGGCCGGGTCCTCCTCGTCCAGCAGGCGGGCGTGGGCGAAGTGGTGCACGAGGGCGTGCAGGCGGAAACGGTCGCTGCGGACGTGTTCGATCAGGCCCGCGGCGGCCAGCGCCGACAGCGTCCGCTCGGCTTCCGGTACGTCCACGCCCAGCAGCGCCGCCGCGGCGGCCGCCCCCAGGCTGGCCCGTCCCACCAGCGCCAGCCGGCGCAGCAGCCGGCGGGCCGTCTCCGGCTGGTCGTTGTAGCGCAGCCACAGCGCCGCCTCGGTCGGGGTCGCCCGGCCTCCGGCGGCCGGGCAGCGCGCGGCGCTCTCCTCCAGGTCCGCCGCGAGCGTGGCGGGCGACCGGGGGCCCAGCGACGAACCGGCCACCCGCAGCGCCAGCGGCAGTCCCGAGCACAGTTGCGCAATCCGCTCGACGGACTGGTGGTCGTACGGTCCGGTCTCGCCCTCGGATTCGTCCGCCGCGGCCCGCAGCAGCTCCTCGGTGCCGGCCGAGTCCAGCGCGCCCACCGGTAGCTGGTGCACCCACGCCTGCAGATCGCCGGGCAGCTCCATGGGCTCGCGGGTCGTCACCAGCACCAGGCTGTCGGAGCGGTCCGGCACCAGGAGGCGCACCTGCTCCGGGTCCGGGGCGTCGTCCAGCAGGACCGTCACGGGCAGGCCCGTCAGGTGCTTGTGGTACAGCTCCGTGAGCCGTTTGACGTGCTGCTCCTGGGAGGGCCGCTCACGGAACAGGAGTTGCTCGCGCGGCGCGCCGAGCCGGTTGAGCAGGTGCAGCAGGGCGTCCCGCGTCGGCAGCGGCGTCTCGCCCGGGGTGTCCCCGCGCAGGTCCACCACGCACGCGCCGCGGAACTGGTCACGCAGTTGGTGGGCGGCCCGCACCGCCAGCGCCGTACGCCCCGAGCCGGGCTCGCCGTGCAGCACCACGACCGTCGGCCGGGTCTCCGTACTCGCGCGGGCCGCGTGCACCCACCGCGCGATCTGCGCCAGATGGGCCCGCCGCCCCGCGAACGGCTGCTCCGGCCGGGGCAGATGGGAGAAGGACTGCTCCAGCACGGACCGCTGACGGGCCGCCGCGCTGCGGTCCGCGCCGCGCAGTTGTGGCACCCGGCTGTTGCGGGGGCCCGCGGGCGCGCTGGAGGAGCTGCCGCGCGTCGCCGCCGTCAGCATCCGCTGCTGGTCCAGGAACGGCCGGACGCCGCGCACCTCCAGCGCCGTCAGCCACTGGAGCCGCAGTTGCTCGGGGCCGCCCGGCTGGCCGCGCATTCCCGCCTGCCGGTGGGCCGCGGGCCAGTGCCCTGCCGTCAGCTTCACGACCGTCGCCACGGCGCCCGCGGCCACCACCGAGGCGCCGACGCCGAGGGCCGTGCCGGGGCTGGTGCCGAACGCGAGGTCCGCGCCGAAGGCGGCGACCGCCGCGACCGCGGTGGCCACCGCGGGGGTGCTCAGCTCCTTGCGCGACAGGCGCTCGGAGAGCGGGCGCTGCCCGGCCGCCGACTCGTCCAGCGCGTGCACGTACGCGCCGTACTCCTCGGACGCCGAGCCGACCAGATCGTCCAGCACCGCGCGGGCCCGGGCCAGCAGGACGCCCCGGTCCAGGGTCCCGCCCGAACGCCGGACCTCCTCCTCGACGGCCCGTGACAGCAGCCCTTCCGCATCCGCCCGGTGACTGTCCCGCAGCACAGCCGGTGAGCCCGCCATGCCTTCCCCCTCCTGCAGTTCCCAGCGTCCCGGCAGGTTCCGGTGCTCCCGGAATCCCCGGCCTCCCAGCACTCCCCGACGGCCGGGGCAGCTCCCCCCGTCCCGGCCCGCGGTGATCCGTTCCGTACCCACAGTCTTCCGCTTCCGCGCGAATTCCGGCAGGCCTGTGGATAACTCCCCGCTCCGGCGCTCGGGTATCCATTGCGGGGGTTTTTCCGACTGCTGGAGCCGATCAGCGGTCGGAGGGTATAGCGATAGCTGTACTTGCCCGGTGAGCGCTGAGTGGGAGCACTGAGTGTGAGCGCTGAGTGGGAGCACTGAGTGTGAGCGCTGAGTGGGAGATCTTCCTCATCGACGAGGTCCGCGACTGGATCGACGGTCTCGACGGAGCGGTGCTTGCTCGGGTGGTCCAGGCCCTTGACGCGCTGGCTGAGGGAGGTCCTGGGCTGGGGCGTCCGCTGGTCGACACCATTCATGGCTCGTCGATGGTGAATCTGAAGGAGCTGCGCCCCGGTACCGTGCGCATCCTCTTCGCCTTCGACCCGTGGCGCAGCAGCATCCTGCCGGTCGCAGGCGACAAGTCGGGCCGGTGGACCGAATGGTACGAGGAAGCGATTCCCTTGGCCGAGCAGCGTTACAAGACCTACGTAAGGGACCGAGCCCGGGAAGAAGGCGGCCTACCGTGAGTGGATACACCCGCTGGCAGGGCATTCGCGCTGGACATGTCGCTCGCGCCGGTGGCGAGGACGCCGTACGAGCGGGCAAGGAGGAACTCCTCGCGGAGACGACCGGCCGTCGCCTGGCGGAACTGCGACGGGCCCGTGGGCTGACGCAGCAGGACGTGGCCGACCGAATGGGTGTCACCAAGGGGCGGGTGTCGCAGATCGAGCGCGGACACATCTCCGGCCAAGACGTCCTCGCCCGCTTCGCTGTGGCGCTCGGCGGGCGGCTGCACCAGGCCATCTACTTCGACGACGGGGACATCGCGGCGATCGCCTGAGCCGCTGCTCCCAGCCTACTGTCCTGTGCTGCCGGGGCGCCTGATGCCGAAGAACGCCAGACGATCCGGCATCGGCCTGTTTCCCTTGTCGTGGCACGGTCGGCCCAGCGAAGCGCCTCAACCGATTTCTTGTCCCGGGCGAGTGGTGATGATCGGGGAGCTGTCGTTCACCACGCGATGGCGCACCACCGCGCCTCGGTCGGGTGGGACACAGGCCGGGCGGACTTCGCCGATGGGGTCGGGGCACTGTGAGAGGCTGGATCGTATGAACCGGTTGGCTGGTGTGACCTCGCCTTATCTGCTTCAGCACGCTGACAATCCGGTCGACTGGTGGCCTTGGACACCGGAGGCTTTCGAGGAAGCGCGGCGGCGTGATGTACCCGTGCTGCTGTCGGTCGGCTACTCGGCGTGCCACTGGTGTCACGTGATGGCCCACGAGAGCTTCGAGGACGAGGGTGTCGCCGCACTGATCAACGAGCACTTCGTGCCGGTGAAGGTGGACCGCGAGGAGCGGCCCGACGTGGACGCCGTCTACATGGAGGCCGTGCAGGCCGCCACCGGGCAGGGCGGCTGGCCGATGACCGTCTTCCTGACGCCCGAGGCCGAGCCGTTCTACTTCGGTACGTACTTCCCGCCCGTACCGCGCCACGGGATGCCGTCCTTCCCGCAGGTCCTCCACGGTGTGCGGAGCGCCTGGACGGACCGCCGGGACGAGGTGGGCGAGGTCGCCGGGCGGATCGTCGCCGATCTGTCCGCACGGTCGCTCTCCGAATCGCTGGCCAAGGGCGACCCGGTGCCGCCGGGCCCGGAGGACCTGGCCACCGCGCTGCTGACGCTGACCCGCGACTTCGACGCCGTGCACGGCGGATTCGGCGGAGCGCCGAAGTTCCCGCCGTCCATGGCGCTGGAGTTCCTGCTGCGCCACCACGCCCGTACGCAGTCCGAAGCGGCTCTGCAGATGGTGCAGGCGACCGCGGAGGCGATGGCCCGCGGCGGGATCTACGACCAGCTCGGCGGCGGCTTCGCGCGCTACGCGGTGGACGCCACCTGGACGGTGCCGCACTTCGAGAAGATGCTGTACGACAACGCGCTGTTGTGCCGTACGTACGCGCACCTGTGGCGCACCACCGGGTCGGACCTGGCCCGCCGCGTCGCCGTCGAGACCGCCGAGTTCATGGTGCGCGAACTCCGGACCGACCAGGGCGGATTCGCCTCCGCGCTGGACGCCGACTCCGACGACGGCAGTGGCCGGCACGTCGAGGGCGCGTACTACGTATGGACGCCCGAGCAGTTGCGCGACGTCCTGGGGGAGAAGGACGCCGAGATCGCCGCGCACTACTTCGGCGTGACACGGGAAGGCACCTTCGAGGAGGGCGCCTCGGTCCTGCAACTCCCGGACACCGACGACCTGGTGGACGCTTCGCGGATCGCGGGCATCAAGGAGCGGCTGCGCGCCGCCCGGGACGCCCGGCCGCGTCCCGGCCGGGACGACAAGGTCGTCGCCGCCTGGAACGGCCTGGCCATCGCCGCCCTCGCCGAGACCGGCGCCTACTTCGACCGCCCGGATCTCGTGCAGGCCGCCACGGACGCCGCCGACCTGCTCGTACGCGTCCACATGGACTGGCAGGGGCGGCTGCACCGCACCTCGCGCGACGGCGTGGCGGGCGCCAACACCGGCGTCCTGGAGGACTACGCGGACGTCGCCGAGGGCTTCGTCGCGCTCTCCTCGGTCACCGGGGAGGGGGTCTGGGTGGAGTTCGCCGGCTTCTTCCTGGACACGGTGCTCGTCCATTTCACCGCCGAGGACGGCACGCTCTACGACACCGCCGACGACGCCGAGAAGCTCATCCGGCGGCCGCAGGACCCCACCGACAACGCCACGCCGTCCGGCTGGACCGCGGCCGCCGGCGCTCTCCTGTCGTACGCGGCGCTGACCGGCAGCGGCCCGCACCGGGACGCCGCCGAACGCGCCCTGGGCGTCGTCAAGGCGCTGAGCGGCCGGGCGCCGCGCTTCATCGGGTGGGGGCTGGCCGTCGCGGAGGCGGCGCTGGACGGGCCGCGCGAGGTCGCGGTCGTCGGCCCGGACGGCGACCCGGCCACCCGGGCGCTGCACCGCGCCGCCCTCCTGGGCACCGCGCCCGGTGCGGTGGTCGCCCTCGGGGAGCCCGGTACGGCGGAGGTGCCGCTGCTGAAGGACCGCCCGCTGGTCGATGGCCGGCCCGCCGCGTACGTCTGCCGCCACTTCACGTGCGAGCGCCCGACAACCGCCCCCGAGGAGCTGAGCGAGAAGCTGCACGGCTGAGGGGTGCGGGCGTCACTCCCTCCGGGGTGGCGCGGCCCGCACGGCCGTACGGGCCATACAGGCGCATGGCACGTACGGGCTGTACGGGTCACACGGGCCGCATCCCTTCGCCCCGGGGCCCGGCGGCCCTCACAGCCTCAGTCCCCGCGCCAGCACGTCCATGCTCCGGCCGACGAGTGCGCCGAGGTCGTCCCGCAGGCCGTTCGCGGCCCAGTACGTCAGGGCTTCCTGGAGGGCCGCCAGGACCGCCGTGGCGATCACCCGGACCTCCAGGTCGTCGGGGGACCGGCCGGTCCGTTCCGCCAGTACGGCGCTGAGCGTCGCGCTGTCCCGCGCGGTGTTCTCGGCCGTGCGGCCGCGGACCGCGGGCACCTCCCGGATGAGCCGGGCGCGCTGGGCCAGCTCGGCACGTTCTTCGGCCGAGAGCCGCCGCAGCGCCTCGACGGCCACGTGCCGCATCGACTCCGCCATCGGCTCGCCGGCGGGCCTGGCCCGCAGCTCCGCCTCCAGGAGCGGGTGGCACGCGTCGGTGAGCACGATGTCCTCCTTGGCGGGGAAGTAGCGGAAGACCGTGCTGGGGGAGACGTCGGCGGCCTCGGCGATCCGGTCCACGGGGGTCGCGTCGTACCCCTGCTCCTCGAAGAGCCGGTAGGCGGCCCGGCGGATCGCCCGCCGGGTCTGGATCTTCTTCCGCTCCCGCAGCCCGATCGCGGGGACACCGGCCTGACCGGCGGGTTTCTGTGCTGAGGCCATGAGCGCCATTGTCGGGCACCGCCCGGCCGGAGGCTCCGGGGTCCGCGGGCCGGTGCGTGCCGGTCCCGCGACATTTCCTGATGCTCCCTTGTCTGTCAGTGGCGTGTGTAACGCTTTGACAAGGGCAAGGTCACCGTCAGTGATTCTTGGAGGGGGTGTTGCGGGTATGCGTACCGCGATTGATGTGTTCGTCGTGTTCGCGGCAGCGCTGTGCGTCGGAGGGTTCCTCGTCGGCGGCACGGCCGCGGTGGTCGCGCTGGTCCTGGCCGGGGTGGCGGCCCTGACATGGCAAGTGGCCGCGGCCTCACGGCCACGGCCACGTACGGGCAGCGGGGGCATTCGTCAGCGGGGCGGGGGTGCCGGACCGCGCGGCGGGAAGGGCGTTCCCGGCGGTCGGGGTGCCGCGCCGGGTGCCTCAGGTATGCGAATAGGCCACCAGTGAGATGCCGACGTAGTGCACCGCGAACGCCGCCAGGGTCAGGGAGTGGAAGACCTCGTGGAAACCGAACCACCGCGGTGAGGGGTTGGGGCGCTTGATGCCGTAGATGATGCCGCCCGCGCTGTAGAGGAGGCCGCCGACGATGACGAGGACGAGTACGGCGATGCCGCCCTTGCGCAGGAAGTCGGGCAGGAAGAAGACGGCCGCCCAGCCCATCGCGATGTAGCAGGGTGTGTAGAGCCAGCGCGGCGCGCCCACCCAGAAGACGCGGAAGGCGATGCCGGCGAGGGCGGCCGCCCACACGGCCCACAGGAGGGCCTGGCCGCGGC
Source organism: Streptomyces sp. NPDC018045 (assembly GCF_044327445.1). Taxonomy (NCBI): domain Bacteria; kingdom Bacillati; phylum Actinomycetota; class Actinomycetes; order Kitasatosporales; family Streptomycetaceae; genus Streptomyces; species Streptomyces sp. NPDC018045. Next base: position 62,186 of record NZ_JBIRFL010000023.1, on the reverse strand, counting down.
CGCCGGGGACCAGCAGCATGGTCAGCGGGGTGTAGGTGCCCGCGATGATCAGGAAGATGTTGGCGTGATCCAGCCGCCGCAGCAGGGCGCCGGTGCGCGGGCCCCAATTGCCGCGGTGGTAAAGGGCGCTGATGCCGAAGAGCAGGCAGGCGGAGAGGGTGTAGACGGCGCAGGCGATCCGGCCGCGGGTGCTGTCGGCCAGTGCCGTGAGCACCACACCGGAGATGAGGACGGCGGGAAACATTCCCGCGTGCAGCCAGCCCCGCAGCTTGGGCTTGAGTGGTGCGGCCACCGCGGCGACCGCGGAGACAGTGTCGGCGGCCGCGCTGGTCACGGAGGAAGGGCGGCTTTCGGCGGCGTCGGGCGCGGAAGTCATGGCCGCAATGCTACCTACGCGACCGTAAGTTACGGATTGGTCCGGAAGTGGTGACGGTCACGAGGACCTCCTCTGGACAGATGCGGATCGGGATCGGATGATCAAATGAGTGCGGTCGGCACCGGATGAGCGGTCGCGAAGCATCCGGGTCGCAGCCCCCAAGGGGCAGGCAACTTCAGAAGCGGGCTCTGCCGGCATATGAGCGGACAGTGGTCCGACCCGAACCCTCATCTAGGAGCGATCGTGGCGCGCGACAACGCGGCTCCCTCCCCCGTACCGACCAACCACCAGGAACTGCTCTCCTGGGTCGACGAGATCGCAGCCATCACCGAGCCGGACCGTGTCGTGTGGTGCGACGGCTCCGAGGCGGAGTATGAGCGCCTGTGCGCGGAGCTCGTCGCGAAGGGCACCTTCACGAAGCTGGACCCGATCAAGCGCCCCAACTCGTACTACGCCGCCTCCGACCCCTCGGACGTGGCCCGGGTCGAGGACCGCACGTTCATCTGCTCCGCGAAGGAGGAGGACGCGGGCCCCACCAACCACTGGAAGGCCCCGGCGGAGATGCGCGACATCTTCACCGGTGAGCAGGGCATCTTCCGTGGCGCGATGCGCGGCCGGACGATGTACGTCGTCCCGTTCTGCATGGGCCCGCTCGGCTCCCCGCTCTCCGCGCTCGGCGTGGAGATCACCGACTCGGCGTATGTCGCCGTCTCGATGCGCACCATGACCCGGATGGGCCAGGCCGTCCTGGACGAACTGGGCGAGGACGGATTCTTCGTCAAGGCGGTGCACACCCTCGGCGCCCCACTGGCCGACGGCGAGGCCGACGTGCCGTGGCCGTGCAACTCCACGAAGTACATCTCGCACTTCCCCGAGGACCGTGAGATCTGGTCGTTCGGCTCCGGCTACGGCGGCAACGCCCTGCTGGGCAAGAAGTGTTACGCGCTGCGCATCGCCTCGGTCATGGCGCGCGACGAGGGCTGGCTCGCCGAGCACATGCTCATCCTCAAGCTCACCCCGCCGCAGGGCGAGGCCAAGTACGTCGCCGCCGCGTTCCCGAGCGCCTGCGGCAAGACCAACCTCGCGATGCTGGAGCCCACGATCTCCGGTTGGACCGTCGAGACCATCGGCGACGACATCGCCTGGATGCGCTTCGGCGAGGACGGCCGGCTGTACGCGATCAACCCCGAGGCCGGGTTCTTCGGCGTCGCCCCCGGCACCGGCGAGCACACCAACGCCAACGCCATGAAGACCATGTGGGGCAATTCCGTCTTCACCAACGTCGCGCTGACCGACGACGGTGACGTGTGGTGGGAGGGCATGACCGAGGAGCTGCCCGCGCACCTGACCGACTGGAAGGGCAACGACTGGACGCCGGAGTCCGGCACCCCGGCGGCCCACCCCAACGCCCGCTTCACCGTCCCGGCCGGACAGTGCCCGATCATCGCGCCCGAGTGGGAGGACCCCAAGGGCGTGCCGATCTCGGCCATCCTCTTCGGCGGCCGCCGCGCCAGCGCCGTGCCGCTGGTGACCGAGTCGCTGACCTGGCAGCACGGTGTCTTCCTCGGGGCGAACGTGGCGAGCGAGAAGACCGCGGCGGCCGAGGGCAAGGTCGGCGAGCTGCGCCGCGACCCGTTCGCCATGCTGCCGTTCTGCGGCTACAACATGGGCGACTACATGGGCCACTGGCTCAAGGTCGGCGCCGACAAGGACCCGGCGAAACTGCCGAAGATCTACTACGTCAACTGGTTCCGCAAGGACGCGGCGGGCCGCTTCGTGTGGCCGGGCTTCGGCGAGAACAGCCGCGTGCTGAAGTGGATCGTCGAGCGCCTGGACGGCAAGGCCGAAGGTGTCGAGACGCCCATCGGCGTCCTGCCGACGAGGGAGGCGCTGGACACCGACGGCCTCGCCCTGGACGACGCCGGGCTGGACTTCCTGCTCACCGTCGACAAGGACGTGTGGCGCGACGAGGCGGCGCTCATCCCCGAACACCTGAACACGTTCGGCGACCACACGCCGAAGGAGCTGTGGGACGAGTACCACGCGCTCGTACGCCGACTGGGCTAGTACGGCGAAACGGCCCGGCACCGACCGGGCCGCCACGATCGACGGCCGGAGCCGCGTGCACGAACACGCGACTCCGGCCGTCTTTGTTCCACAGCCTCCGCCCGGCGGGCGGACGGGGCCGCGCTCCGGCAACCCCGCGCTCCGGCGAGAAGTGCGCTTCAGCGGCCCCGCGCTCCGCCAGCCGGTGCGCCCCGACGGCCGCACGCTCCGCCAGGCGCAGTCGGTGCGCTCCCGCAGCCGGTGCGCTCCCACAGGCAGTGCGCTCCCACGAGCGGCGCCCCCGCTCCCGTACGCAACCCGGGATCAGGCCGTGGCCAGCTCCTGCACCGCCGCGTCGGCTTCGTGTGCCTCCATGCGCTCCGCCGCCAGCGCGGCGGCCGCGGCGTCACCGCGCGAGGTGGCGACGGCCAGGGCGCTCCCGGCGAGCATCCGGGCCCGCCGGTGCAGTCGGGGCGCTCGGGCCGGGTCGCCGCCGCCGGTGGGCGCGGCCCGCAGCGGGTAGGTCCCGCCGCGCAGCCGCGTCACCTGCTCGGCGATGCGCTCGGCGGCGTCGTCCAGGGCGGGGCCGGGCACGGTGGTGCGCAGCTCGTCGGTGACGGTGAGCAGCGCGGTCAGATGACCGGCGAGCCGGATGTCCAGTTCCTCCGTGCGGGAACGGTGCGGGACCTCCTGGTCGGCGGCCATGGAGTGGACCGACTTGGTGCGGATCGGTTCGTACATGGGACGGCCTCCTGGCAACGCTCAACGGCTAGGAGACCATCCTAGCTTAGACAGTGTCTAAAGTTGTGATCCGTACAGCCCGCGTACGGGTGACATTTCCCGGGACGTACTCCCCGCCTGCGCCCCCCCCGCGCTCAGTACTGTCCGTAGCCGTCCAGGAACCTGCCGATGCGGGTCACCGCGTCCGTCAGATCGTCCTTGTTCGGCAGCGTGACCAGACGGAAGTGGTCCGGCTCCGGCCAGTTGAAGCCGGTGCCGTGCACGATCATGATCTTCTCGGCGCGGAGCAGGTCCAGCACCATCTGCCGGTCGTCCTTGATCTTGTAGACCTTGGGATCCAGCCGCGGGAAGGCGTACAGCGCGCCCTTGGGCCTGGTGCAGGTGACGCCCGGGATCTGGGTGAGCAGGTCGTAGGCGGTGTCCCGCTGCTCCAGCAGACGGCCGCCCGGCAGCACCAGGTCGTTGATCGACTGGTGCCCGCCGAGGGCGGTGGCCACCGCGTGCTGCGCGGGCATGTTGGCGCACAGCCGCATGTTGGCGAGGATCGTCAGGCCCTCGATGTAGGAGGCGGCGTGCGCCTTCGGGCCGCAGACCGCCATCCAGCCGCTGCGGTAGCCCGCCACCCGGTAGGACTTCGAGAGCCCGTTGAAGGTCAGGGTCAGCAGGTCGGGGGCGATCGCGGCGAACGGGGTGTGGGCGACGCCGTCGTAGAGGATCTTGTCGTAGATCTCGTCGGCACAGACGATCAGGTGGTGCCGGCGGGCGATCTCGGCGATGCCGCGCAGCAGCTCGTCGTCGTAGACGGCGCCCGTCGGGTTGTTCGGGTTGATGACGACGATGGCCTTGGTGCGGTCGGTGATCTTGCGCTCGATGTCGGCCAGGTCCGGCATCCAGTCCGCCTGCTCGTCGCAGCGGTAGTGCACCGCCGTGCCACCGGACAGCGAGACCGAGGCGGTCCACAGCGGGTAGTCCGGGGCCGGTACGAGGACCTCGTCGCCGTCGTCCAGCAGTGCCTGCATGGACATCTGGATCAGCTCGGAGACGCCGTTGCCCAGATAGACGTCGTCGACCGACAGCTCGATGCCCTTGGTCTGGTAGTGCTGCATCACCGCGCGGCGGGCGGAGAGCAGCCCCTTCGCGTCGCCGTAGCCGTGGGCGGTGCCGACCGTACGGAGGATGTCCTCCAGGATTTCCGGCGGGCACTCGAATCCGAACGCCGCCGGATTGCCGGTGTTCAGCTTGAGGATGCGGTGACCCGCTGCTTCGAGCCGCATCGCCTCCTCAAGGACCGGACCCCGGATCTCGTAGCAGACGTTGGCGAGCTTCGTTGACTGGATCACCTGCATGCCAGCCACCATACGGGCGCGTAACACGCCCCGCCTGGTGTTTTTGTTCACCCTGGACGGCTCGTGGTGTGGGCTTGCTCACCCGCCGTGACCGGGCGGGGGGCCCGGCCCAGGGTGGCAGTGTGCGCGACCCGCCTCCGCCAAGGCGCGTACTGCCGTACGCTCCCGGCGGGTGGGCGCACGGTGTGGCGCCCGATACGGCACTGGGCGCCGGTGCCGTGGGCCCGGCGCGGCGGCCGGGCCCGGACACCGACCACGGGGGCGACATGGCGGCATCCGCGCGACAGCGCCTCGCGCTGCTCAACGACGAGCCGGTGGACTCGGCCGGCACCGACCTGCTGGACGCGGGCCGCGCCGCCCGGCGGCTCGCCGATCTGCTGGTCGCCTCCCGCGCCTCCACCCCGTTCACGCTCGCCGTCGACGCCGGGTGGGGCATGGGCAAGAGCAGCCTGATGCGGCTGGTGGACGCGGAGCTGACCGCGGCGCCCGAGGTGCACACCGTCTGGTACAACGCCTGGACCTCGACCGGCGCGGACGCCCTGGAAGGGCTGATCAAGTCGGTGCTGATGCGCTTCGACCGCAGGCTGCTGCGGCGGGCCCTGCACCGGGCCTCCGAACAGCGGGCGCTGCTGCGCGTCCTGCGGGCACTGGCGGCCGTGGTGGCCGGCCCGCTGGGCGCGAGCGGACTGGTCAACGAGCTGTGGAGCAATCTGTCCGTCAATTCCCAGGCCCGGAACGAGATGCGGGACGCCATCCGCGAGCTGGCCCGGGAATGGGCCGAGACCGCCGACTACTCACCGCGGCGGATGCTGGTGGTCTTCATCGACGACCTGGACCGCTGCTCCGAGGAGACGGTGCTCGCGGTGTGCGAGGCGGTCAAGGTCTACCTGGACGTGCCGGGGCTGGCGTTCGTCGTCGGCTGCGACCGTTCGGCGATGGGACCGAACGGTCTGCTGCGCGACCTGTCACCGGCCGGCGCCACGTTCATGGAGAAGATCTTCCAGACCAGCTACCGCGTCCCGGTGGCCGACGGCCAGGGCGTACAGGAGTACATCAAGTGGTGCGCGCGCACCGCCGGTATCGAGCGGCTGCTGGACGAGCCGCTGGTCGCACTGCTCGCCGAGCGCTCGGCCCGTAACCCGCGCCGCATCAAACGGCTGGTCAACGGCTTCGTCCTGGAGGCCACCCTCAATCCGATGTGGGCGGACCACCCGCCGGAGGCCGTGCTCCGCACCTTGCTGATCCAGTACTTCTACGCCGACTTCTACCGGATGATGACCAGCCCGCCGGGCGCCGACAGCGGCGATGTGATCGCGGACTTCTGTACGTACCGGCGGGTACGGACGCTGCTGCGGGCCCCGGCGGCCCTCCCCGACGACGTACGGCCACTGGTGAACGCCTTCCTGGAGCAGCGTGACGTGGCACCCGACCCGTCGGATCCGCGCGCGGCGCTGGCGCGCCTGGAGCGCGAACTCCCCACCGGGTTCCCCGACATGGCCGCCGACCCCGCGTTCAACTCGCTGCTCGACGGCCTGCTCGGCCTGCCACGCTCCGAGGAGCTGGTGCGCAGGCTGCGGGAGGGCGGCCCGGCGCTGGTGACGCTGCCGCAGCGGGAGCCGGACCCCGGGGCGGCGAGGGCGCCTGGGCAGACCGGGATGAACGAGACGGAACCCGACGTGACCGGGTACGGCAGCTCGTCCGTATCCCTGCCCCCCGCCAAGCCCTTCGCCGGCCGTACGATCCTCTGGGTCGACGACCACCCTGAGAACAACACCGCCTTGGCCGCCTGGTGCCGGCACAGAGGGGCCACGGTCGAATGCGCCGAGGACTCCCGTACCGCCGACGCCGCCATCGCCGACCGGACGCCGTCCCTGATCATCTCCGACATCGCCCGCGGCACGGACGACCGGGCCGGCTTCCTGCACGTGGAGGCGTTGCGCCGGGAGGAGCGGTACACCGGCCCGGTCGTCTTCTACGCGGGCCGGGTCACACCGTCCCGCCAGGAAGCCGCCCGCGCCCTGGGCGCGCTGGGCGTAGCGGTCGACGGTGATGATCTGACACGCCTGATCAGACGCGCGTTCGGCGCACCGAGCGCCCCGCCAGTACATCCGTCCGCCGGCCGTCCTCGATGACGAACCGGCCGTCGATCAGGACGTGCGGAATGCCCGTCGGCAGGGTGCGCGGCGCCTCGAAGGTGGACCCGGCGGCGACCGTGTCCGGGTCGAAGAGGACCAGGTCGGCGCGGTAACCCTCGCGGACCAGGCCGCGGTCGGGCAGCCGCAGCCGGGCGGCGGCGCGCGAGGTCAGGTGCGCGACGCACTCCTCCAGCGACAGCACGCCCAGCTCCCGTACGTACGTGCCCAGGTACTTCGGGAACGTGCCGTATGCCCGCGGATGCGGCTTGTGGCCCCGGAGGATGCCGTCGCTGCCGCCGGTGTGCACCCGGTGGCGCATGATCGCGCGGACGTTCTCCTCGTGGCCGACGTGCTGGAGGATCGTCGAGCCGAGCCGGTCCTCGACCAGCAGCCGGCGGGCCGTCGTCCAGGGCTCCTCGCCGCGTTCGAGCGCCGAGCGGGCGACCGTCCTGCCGACGTACCCCTCCAGCGCCGGGTTCGAGACGCCGGAGATCTCGATGGTGTCCCACTCGATCGGCACACCGTGGCAGCCGTCCGCGCCCTCCACCTCCATGACGTGCCGGATGCGTTCGGCCGCCGCGTCGTCCCGCAGCCGGCCCAGGATCGCCTCGGGCCCGCCCTCGCTCGCCCAGCTCGGCAGCATGGCGACCAGGGTCGTACAGCCGGGCGTGTACGGGTACGTGTCGAGGGTGATGTCGGCGCCGGACGCCAGGGCGCGGTCCAGGAGGGCGAGGAGTTCGGGGGCGCGGCCCTTGTTCACGCCGAAGTTCATGGTGGCGTGGGCGAGGTGCAGGGCGCAGCCCGCCTGCCGGGTCAGGCCGACCATCTCCTCGTACGCGCCGAGCGCGCCCGCGCCGTACGAGCGGTGGTGCGGGCAGTAGTAGCCGCCGTAGCGGGCCACGACCCGGCACAGCTCGGTGAGTTCGGCGTCGTCCGCGTACATGCCGGGGGTGTAGGTGAGGCCGGAGGACAGGCCGACGGCGCCCTGCTCCATGCCCTCGGCGACGAGCCGCCGCATCCGGGCGATCTCGTCGGGCGTGGCCGCGCGGTCCTGCCAGCCGAGGGCGAGCATCCGGACCGTGCCCTGGGGGATGAGGTACGCCGCGTTGACGGCGATGCCCTGTCCGTCGAAGCCGTGGTCCAGGCGGTCCAGGTACTCGCCGACCGTGCGCCAGGTGAAGTCGATGTCCGAGCCGCCGCCGTTCCAGCCGGTGATCTGCGCGCGGACCTCGGCGAGCGTGCGGTCGTCGACCGGCGCGTACGACAGGCCGTCCTGGCCGATGACTTCGAGGGTGACGCCCTGCGCCGCCTTCGCCTCGTGCGCCGGGTCGCGCAGCAGCGCCAGGTCGCTGTGCGCGTGCATGTCGATGAAGCCGGGGGAGAGGGCCAGCCCCGCGCCGTCCACCACGCGGGGGGCGCTGGGGCGCGGCCCCGCGCCCGTCTCCCGGCGGATCTCGGCGATCCGGCCGCCGGCGAGGGCGACGTCCGCCCGGTAGGAGGGGGTGCCGGAGCCGTCGATGACGCGTACGTCGCGGACCACGGTGTCCATGACCGAACTGCCTTTCCTGCGGAGCCGGGCCGGGCCGCCCCGCGCGGCAGGGCGTGCGGGCCCCGCTCCGGCGTCGGGGGGACGCGCCGGAGCGGGACCCGGGCGCGCCCGGGGTGGGGCGCGCCGGCCGGGGGCGGGGGTGCCCCCGGCGTTCGGCGCGGGGCTCGGGGGTGGTGCCCCGCGCCGAAGTTCCGTGGCCCCGAGAGGCCGTGGGGACCGTCAGAAGAACGTACGGACGTAGTCCACGACCGTGCCGTCCGCCTCGGCCACCGGGATGAGCTGCCACTTGTCGAAGGACGTGCACGGGTGCGACAGGCCCAGCCCGACCCAGTCGCCGACCTCCAGGTCGCCGGCCCGCTCCGTGGCGACCCAGGTGTGCTGGTCGGACAGCTTGGTCACGGTGATGCCGTCCGCCGGCCGCTCGGTGCCGTCCCGGCCGGACCGTACGGCCTGGGCCTGCGGCAGGTCGAGGTCGTACGCCGCGTCGCGCTTGCCCGCGTTCAGGAACGCCTGCTCCGGGGTCGGGCGGGAGACGACCTGGGACCAGAGCCGGAAGGCGGGCCGGAGGGCGCCCTCGTCCGGGACGCGGTTGAAGGGCGTCAGGCGGCGGTAGTGGCCGTCGTCGTGCGAGACGTACGCGCCGGAGCGCAGCAGCTTCAGCAGCGGCCGGGACAGTTCGGGCGCCTCGTCGAAGACCTCGGCGACCGCGTCGAACCAGGCGCTGCCGCCCGCGCTGAGCACGATCTCGTCCAGGTCGGCGAAGCGCCCGGCCCGGTCGAAGGCGACGGTGAGCGCGAGGAGGCGGCGCAGCCAGGCCGTCACCCGCTCGTGCGTCGCGTCGGGCACCTCGCCCTCATAGCCCGCGATGCCGACCAGGCGCAGGGTGTCCACGCCCGCCACGGCGTCGGCCAGTTCGACGCATTCCGCGTCGGTCCGGACGCCGGTCCGGGCGCCCTCGCCCGCGGCCAGCTCGATGACCACGTCCACCGGGCGGGTGGCACCGGCTTCGCGCAGGGCGGCGTCCATCAGCTCGATGCCGCGCAGCGAGTCGACGTAGCAGACGCAGCGGAAGCCGGGGTCGGTGTCCAGTTCGGCGGCGAGCCAGCGCAGCGCGGCGGCGTCGACGACCTCGTTGGCGAGGAAGATCCGCTGAATGCCGTAGGCGCGGTAGACGCGGGCCTGGTGGGGGACGGCGGCGGTGATGCCCCAGGCGCCCCGCGCGAGCTGGCGGGCGAAGAGCTGCGGGGCCATCGAGGTCTTGCCGTGCGGGGCGAAGGCCAGGCCGTGCCGTTCGGCGTAGGTCTCCATCAGCGCCAGGTTGTGTTCCAGCGACTCGGCGGACAGGGCGAGGACGGGGGTGGTGAAGCCGCCGGTGAACAGGTTCCGTCGCTCGGCCGCCAGTTCGCCGACGGTACGGCCCGCGGCGTCCGGGGGAAGACCCTTGAAGCGGTGGTCGACCCGCTCGTCCGCGAGGGTCTTCGCGTGCCGCTCGGCGGTGGCTGCGTCGGCGCCGGGCGCGGCGCCGGTGGCGCTGCGGTCGGCGTGGGGCGCGGCGGCCATGGGGGCCTCCTCAAGTTCCTGTTGCACGCTGTGCAACACCCATTGCGCATATCGCTTACTGCTGTCTAACATCCGAGCCATCGCCGGGTCAATGGTGCGTAACACGTCGCGGAACGGCTCAACGAGCCCGTACGCAAAGGAGTGCAGGAAATCGTGACCACGTCCAGCAACGTCAGCGCCGGCGGCAACGACGCGACGGACGCCACCGCGCCCGCCCGGAGCGAGGCCACGGACGCCACCGCGCCCGCCCGGAGCGAGGCCACGGACGGCGCCGTGCCCACCCGGCCGGGCGCCGATGTCGTCTGTCTCGGCGAAACCATGGTCACCTTCATGCCCACCCGGCCCGGACGACTCGCCGACGTCCCCTCTTTCGAGCGCGGCATCGGCGGCGCCGAGTCCAACGTCGCCTGCGCCCTCGCCCGCACCGGCCACCGCACCCGCTGGATCTCCCGCGTCGGCGCCGACGGCTTCGGCGACCACGTCCGCGCGGCCGTCGCCGCCTGCGGCGTGGACGTCTCCCACGTCCAGCGCGACCCGGCCCGTCCCACCGGCGTCTACTTCCGCACCGCCGGGGAACGCGCCACCGGCACGGAGACGCGAGCCGGCGAGGCCGAGGTGGCGTACTACCGCGCCGGGTCCGCCGCCTCCGCCATGTCCCCCGGCCTGCTCGACGCCGACGCCCTGCGCGACACCCGCATCCTGCACCTCACCGGCATCACCGCGGCCCTGTCCGAAAGCTGCCTGGACGTCCTGCGCACCCTCACCGCACCGGCCCCCGGACGCCCCCTCGTCTCCTTCGACGTGAACTACCGCGTCGGCCTCTGGCGGGACCGCGCCGGACGCGGCCCCGACCTCCTCCTCGACCTCGCCCGCCGCTGCGACCTGGTCTTCGTCGGCGAGGACGAGGCCGCGGCCGCCTGGGACCTGCACGGCCCCGACGCCGTACGCGAGGCGCTGCCCGAGCCCGCCGTCCTCGTCGTCAAACAGGGCGCCCACGGCGCCACCGTCCACGCCCGCCAGGCCGACGGCACCGACACGGTCACCACCGCCCCCGCGCTGGCCGTCGACGTCGTCGCCCCCGTCGGCGCCGGAGACGCCTTCGCCGCCGGCTTCCTCTCCGCCACCCTCCGCGGGCTGCCCGTCTTCGCCCGCATCCGGCACGGCCACCTGATGGCCGCCGCCTCCCTCACCGTCCCCGGCGACGTCGGCACACCCCCGACCCGCGAGCTCGCCGACCACCTTGCGGGCCTCGACCCCGCCGCCTGGGGGAGACTGCGACTCGGCCCCGGCTGGACCACCGACGGTGACGCACCCACTGACCGCAGCAGCGGCACCACCAGCCACGGGGTGCACAACCCACGGGTGGAGGTCCGTACCCCATGAGTCAGACAGTCGACCGCGCACTGAGCATCCTGCCCCTGCTGGCGGAAGGCCCGGCCAACCTGGAACAGGTGGCGGGCCGTCTCGGCGTGCACAAGTCCACCGCCCTGCGCCTGCTGCGCACACTCCACGAGCACGGCATGGTCTACCGCCAGAGCGACCAGCGCTACCGCCTCGGCGCCCGGCTCTTCGCGCTCGCCCAGCAGGCCGTGGAGAACCTCGACGTCCGCGAGATCGCCCACCCGCACCTCGTCGAACTGAACGAGAAGTGCGGGCACACGGTGCACCTCGCGGTGTACGAGGAGAACGAGGTCCTCTACATCGACAAGGTCGAGAGCCGCTACCCCGTACGGATGTACTCGCGCATCGGCAAGCCGGTCGCCATCACCGTCGCGGCCGTCGCCAAGCTGCTCCTCGCCGACCTGCCCGAGCCCGAGCGCCGCGCGCTCGCCGAAAAGCTCGAATACCCCCTCTACACGTCCCGTTCCACGCCCCACGCCACGGCGTTCCTCGCCGAGCTGGCCAAGGTGCGCGAACAGGGCTGGGCCACCGACCTCGGCGGCCACGAGGAGTCCATCAACTGCGTCGGGGCCCCCATCCGCGGCGCGGACGGCCGGCTCGTCGCCGCCATGTCGGTCTCCGCGCCGAATGTCGTCGTCACGGCCGAGGAACTCCTCACGCTGCTCCCGCTGGTACGCCGCACCGCGGACGCCATCAGCCGGGAGTACTCCGGCAACGCCCCGCTGAAAGACACGAAGGAAGCCTGACCATGACCGAGAAGACCGCCCTCACCCCGGCGACCCACACCACCCCGCCCGCCAAGTTCTCCCACGGCGTCAAGAAGGGCAACCTCCTCCAGGTCGCCGGCCAGGTCGGGTTCCTGCCCGCCGTCGAGGGCCAGGCCCCCACCCCGGCCGGGCCCACCCTGCGCGAGCAGACCCTCCAGACCTTCGCCAACGTCAAGGCGATCCTCGAAGAGGGCGGCGCGACCTGGGACGACGTCATGATGATGCGCGTCTACCTCACCGACACCGACCACTTCGCCGAGATGAACGAGATCTACAACGCCTACTTCGAGGCCGAGGGCCTCAAGGAGGCACCGGCCGCCCGTACGACGGTGTACGTCGGCCTCCCCAAGGGCCTGCTCATCGAGATCGACGCCCTCGCGGTGCTGGGCTGACCAGGACACCCTCTTGCCGTTACCGCCGCTGAACCCGCCGCACGGTGCGGCGCCCCACCCGCCCGGGGCGCCGTGCCGCGGTCCCCCCTGCCTGGAACCACCCTGTCTGACAACGGAGTCACCACATGGTCCACGCTGTCCTCGCTGCCGCGGCCCCCGCCAGACCACCACACACCGGCGGCCTGCTGGCCCTCATACCGGGCACACCCGGCCTCCTCACCGTCGCCGCCCTCGGCATCCTCCTGCTCCTCGTCCTCATCATCAAAGTCCGCCTCCAGCCCTTCGTGGCGCTCCTGGGCGTCTCCATGGCCGTAGGCCTGGCAGCCGGCCTGTCCGTGACCGAACTCTTCGGCACCGTCCAGAAATCCAGCCTTCCCTCCCTCATCGAGAGCGGCATGGGCGGCATCCTCGGACACGTCGCCATCATCATCGGCCTGGGCACCATGCTCGGCGCGGTCCTCGAAGTCTCGGGCGGAGCCGAGGTGTTGAGCGGGCGCCTGCTCGGCCTCTTCGGCGAACGCCGCGCGCCCCTCGCGATGGGCCTGACCGGCCTCATCTTCGGCGTTCCGGTCTTCTTCGACGTGGGCATCTTCGTTCTCGCCCCCATCGTCTACGCGGCGGCCAAGCGAAGCGGCAAGAGCGTCCTCCTCTACTGCATGCCGCTCCTCGCCGGCCTCTCCATGACCCACGCGTTCCTCCCGCCGCATCCCGGCCCGGTCGCCGCCGCCGGCCTGTTCAAGGTGGACCTCGGCTGGATCATCCTCATGGGCATCGTCTGCGGCATCCCCGCCGTCCTGGCCGCCTGGGCCTACGCCGCGTGGATCGGCAAGCGCCTCTTCGTCCCCGTACCGCAGGACATGGTCGAGGCCGCGGAGGAAGCGCGCGCCGCGGTGACCGCCGAACAGACAGCAGCGGGCGTGCGGCCCCATGAGAAACCCGTCGCCCTGGGCACCGTCCTCACCATCATCGGCACCCCCCTCGTCCTCATCCTGCTCGCCACCTTCTCCTCCATCGCCCTCGCCCCCTCCACCCTCCGCTCCATCGTCGAATTCTTCGGCAACCCCTTCGTGGCCCTGACCATCGCCCTCCTCCTCGCCTACTACCTCCTCGGCGTCCGCCGCGGCTGGTCCCGCAAGTCCCTGGAGACCGTCTCCACCGCCTCCCTCAAGCCGGTCGGCAACATCCTGCTGGTGGTCGGCGCGGGCGGCATCTTCGGCGCCGTCCTCAAGGGCAGCGGCGTGGCCGACGCCCTCTCCGACACCTTTCACAACGTCGGCCTGCCCGTCATCCTGCTCGCCTGGCTGGTCTCCGTCGTCCTCCGCGTGGCCCAGGGCTCCGCCACGGTCGCCATCGTCACCACCGCCGGCATCGTCCTCCCCCTGGTCGACGGCCAGCACCTCTCCCAGCCCCACCTCGCCCTGATCATCATGGCCATCTCGGCCGGCTCGATCTTCGCCTCCCACGTCAACGACGGCGGCTTCTGGATGGTCGCCAAGTACTTCGGCATCTCCGAACGCGACACACTGAAGTCGTGGACGGTGCTGGAGACGGTGCTGTCGGTGGTGGGGTTCGCGGTGGCGGGGGTGGTGAGCCTGGTGGTGTAGGTCAGCCCTTTCCGCGCCCGAGCCCCGCGAGTACGGCGTCCGCCCGCTCGTCGGCGTCGCCGAAGGTCGTGGCCGTACAGCCGCGGGCTCGGGAGACGCGCTGCTGAAGCGTGTGGCGCAGCGCGTCGTCATGAGCGAGCCTGCACCAGTGGTGTACGAGGCAGATCGTGGTCCGGCGCCGTGCTGGGTCGCGCATCGTGTCAACGAGCGCCGAGAACTGCGGTCGCGTGCTGCTCAGCGCATCGTCTCCCCGATCCACCCACAGGCCCGCGATCTGCCGGCCGTGGCGGTCGGCGTAGTTGACGCAGCCGGAGAGACGTAGGTCGAGGATGGCGCTGGACCGCGTCGCATCACGGTCGTGGATGAAGACGAGCGGTGACGGGGCAACTGTGTTCACCCCGTCAGATTCGTGCTTTGCGACCAGGATCTCGATACCCGGCCGGTGATCTCACGGTGGGATGACTTTCCACCCCGCCGTGAGCACGAGGGGCGCCGACGGCGACGGTGATGATGCCGGTCGAATTGCCGGACTGTGCCTGGCAGCACGCATATGTACGCCAGGCGTTGAGATCACGGGACATCGGTGCCGTGTTCCGGCATGTGCAGCAGTACGGCGGCGCCAGCCAGGCCCGTATCGCCATGGCGGTGGGCATGACGCAGGCACGCGTCAACGAGGTCATCAACAGGCGCCGTGAAGTCGTACGTCTCGACGTGTTCGAGCGGATCGCCGATGGGCTGAGCTTGCCGGATGACGCACGCCACCTGCTTGGCCTGGCGGCAGGCCGGGAACGCCGTACTGGTGGTCCGGCCTTCGACCTGGCGTCGTACCCCGAAGTGGTCCGCGTCCACCAGACGCAGTCGGCAGCAGCCCAGGACATCCGTGGGCAGGCGCGTACTGCGTCGGAGTGGGACGTACTGGCCGTAACTTGCCGACGGCCGTGACGTGGCGGTGTACCGGTACAGGACCTTGCCCACGTGGCGGATCATCCGACTGGACTCCACCATGTTCGTGTCTGCTTTCGACTCCGGATGGGAAGGATACGAGTCCGCGACATACAAGGTGATGGAGACGCCGCCCGGTCCGTTGTTCCGCGGCTTCCGGCGCATGGTGGAAACGACCGTGGCCGACAGCGAACGTACGGTATGACGACGGGGAGCAGGGGCGTGATCGAAGCCGAGCTGAAAGCGCGTGTGCGCGAACCTGCGCTGGTGCGGGAGCGTTTGGAGCGGTGGGCCGACGGGCGTGACGAGGTGTACCGGGACACGTATTTCGACACCCCGGGCGGGAGCTTGGGGGCAGGCGACCGGGAACTGCGGCTGCGCACCGTGGACGGTCCGGACGGAACGCGGGCTCTGTTGACGTACAAAGAGCCACGGGTCGACGAAGCGTCGGGATCGAAGCCGGAGTACGAGACGGGTATCGGCGACCCGGCAGCCCTCCGGGACATGCTCAACGGTCTCGGATACATCGAGGCGATCGCCTTTGCGAAGCACTGCCGGAATTGCGAATTCATCGCACACGGGCGGCCGATGCTTGCCACCCTCGTCCGAGTCCCGGAAATCGATGGCACTTGGGTCGAGTTGGAAACGCAGGTGGCGGGTCGAGGAGAATTGCGTGACGCTCTGGAGGATGTGCGGGCGGTGCTTGCCGGGTGGGGGATCGCAGAAGGCGACCTGACCGCGGAGCTGTACACCGACGCCGTACGGGCGGTGCGTGCCGGGGAATCCTGACGGCCGGGGGCCACTGTGCGGCGGCCCCCGGCCACTAGGAGGATCACCTCACCCCGTCTTGCAGTACTGCGCCTCCTTGCCGATCGACCGGTACATGCAGTCGCTGTTCTCCAGGAGTTGGAGGACGGCGTCGCGGTTGCGGGACGTTTCGCGCTGGATCACGGTGTCGCGGGGGTAGAAGCCGCCCGCGCCCGCGGAGGACGGATACAGCTCGAAGGTGTAGGCGAAGATCTTCTGGTCGCCCCAGAGCCAGTCGTCGATGGAGCCGTCGGTGATGTAGAGGTCGCTGGCCTGTTCGGGGGTGTAGCCGTTGCTGGCGGCCATGGATTTGCCGACGGTGGCGAAGGCGTCGCGGTCGTCCTGGGTCATGCCGGGTGCGGTGTCGCTGTAGGTGTAGCCGTAGGGCCACAGGACCAGTTCGCTGTACGTGTGGAAGTCGATGGCGGTCTTGATCTGCTGGACGCCGCCGACGACCCGGCCGCGGACGAAGTCGGCGACGACCTTGACCTCGGGGGCGGAGGCGGGTGACCGGCCGCGGTAGGTCTCGGAGCCGGTGCTGCCGGAGGAGCCGCCGCAGCAGCCCCACTTGTAGTCCCAGTTGCGGTTCAGGTCGGTGCCGACGTTCGCGGAGCCGGCGTTGGGCTGGCGGTTCTTGCGCCAGCTACGGAAGGAGCCGGTGGCGATGTCGTAGGCGCCGCCGTCCGGGTTCACGTCCGGGATGATCCAGATCTCGCGGGAGTCGAGCATCTTGGTGACGCGCGGGTCACTGCCGTACTTGGACGTGTAGTCGTTGAGCAGGTAGAGGGCCATCTCGACGGTGAGGTGTTCGCGCGCGTGCTGGTGCGCGGTGAAGAGGACCTCGGGCTCGTTCTCGTCCTGGGCGACGTTCTTGCTGAGCTTGAGGGCGAGGATGTCACGGCCTTCGTGGGACCTGCCGATGACGCGTTTGCCCAGGATGGCGGGGTACTTGGCGACGAGCGCGTTGATCTCGGCGGTGGCCTCGGCGTTGTTGTGGTATTTGCCGTAGCCGGAGGGGAAGTCCTTGACGCGGCCGCCGGTGCCCGGCGGGGGCGCGGGCAGGGCCCGTAGCCGGTGGCCGAGTGTGCGTACGAGGGCGGCCTGCGCGGTGTCCGCGGTGATGACGACGGTGCGGCCGTGCACCTCGTCGATGGACACGCCCGTGGCGGCGAGGGCGGTGCGCTGGGCCGCGGTGGCGAGGCCGGTGATCTCGTACTGACGGGGTGTGCCGGTGTCCGCCGCCGTGGTGCCGGCGGCGGTCCGGGAGGAAGGTTCCTGCTGAGGGGAGTCCTCCGCGCGGGCGGCGAGGGGTGCGGCCAGGGCGAGGGAGACGAGTGCGGCGAGGACGGTGGTCCGTCTGCCGCGTAATCGTGGTCGCATGGTGTGACCTCCGTGGGGGTGTGAGGCGAGCGACGGCGCCAGTGTTTTGCCTTGGCATGGCTCGGTCAATGCCTCGCGTTGACGCAAACACGCCAAATTCCCGCCGGTTTCCGGAAGATCCTTGCCAGCGGCCGGTGCCGCCCCAACAATGCGCACGACAAGTCCGGCGCCACGCCGGACGCACCAGTGTGAGAGGACCCCCACATGAACAGACCTCTCGTCGGCGCCCTGGCCACGGCCGTCCTCGGCGCCACGGCGCTCGTGGGCGCCGCCGGCACCGCCAGCGCCGTCACGACGCCGGACGCGGCGGACCGGGGTGCGGCCCGGACCGCGGTGGCGCCGCCGCTCCAGCCGGCGCAGGCCGCCCCGGCCATGGCCAAGGCAAAGGCCGTGAACTTCGCGGGCACGGTCGCGCTCAGCAACTGTTCGGGTTCGATCGTCCGGATGCCCACCTCGACCGACAATGACCCGGCCCTGGTCATGTCCAACGGCCACTGCCTGGAGAGCGGGATGCCCGACCCGGGCGAGGTCGTCGTCGACCAGCCCTCCAGCCGCAGCTTCACCGTGCTCAGCGCCTCGGCCGGCAACCTCGGCACGGTACGCGCCACCAAGGTCGCGTACGCGACCATGACCGACACCGATGTGTCGTTCTACGAACTCTCCTCCACCTACGCCCAGATACGGCAGCGCTACGGCATCAAGGCGCTCGACATCGCCACCACCCACCCGGCCAAGGGCGCCGCCATCACCGTCGTCTCCGGCTATTGGAAGAAGACCTACTCCTGCAACATCGACGGGTTCGTCCCGCAGTTGAAGGAGGGCGGTTACGTCATGAAGGACTCCGTGCGGTACACCCCGGCGTGCAAGACGATCGGCGGTACGTCCGGGTCGCCGGTCATCGACACCGCCTCCGGCAAGGTCGCCGCGATCAACAACACGGGCAACGAGAGCGGCGGCCGCTGCACGATGAACAACCCGTGCGAGGTCGACGAGAACGGCAAGGTCACCGTCCGCAAGGGCATCAACTACGCCCAGCAGATCCACACCATCCCCAAGTGCTTCGGGACCGGCAACAAGCTGGACCTGGGGCGGGCGGGATGCGTGCTTCCCAAGCCGTGACGGCGGGAGGCTCCAGAGCCAGGAGCCAGGAGCCAGGAGCCAGGAGCCAGGAGCCGGGAGCCGGGAGCCGGGAGCCGGGAGCCGGGAGCCACGAGCCGGGAGCCACGAGCCGGGATCCGGGAGAGCCGGAGCCGGGAGACCGTGCCCCGTAACGCGTAACCAGTGACCCGTTAGAACGCGAGCCGGCCGCGCGGCGCCCCGAGCGCCGCGCGGCCGGTCGGCCGTTGGTGTCGCTGCCTTCGTACGGCGGGGCGCGGCGGAATGTGCCAAGGCCGACGCCCAGTACCCCAGAACGTGTTCTCCGGGGCGGAACTCGTCGATAAGGTGCTGAGCCAACAGCAGTGCCGACAGCGCCAACAGTGCCGACAGCGCCAGCAGCGCAGTGGGGGACGCGACGTGCCGACCGCGATTGCAGTCACCAGCGCCGACCTCGCGCTGCCCGCCACCGACCGGCAGACCCCGGCCGCCGTGGTCGTCCGGCCCCCGCACGCCCAGCCGTTGGACGACGCGCTGACCGAGATGGGCGCGGTGCTGGAGCACCACGGCCATCTCGTCGCGCTCTACTCCACCGCCTGCCCGCCGGACCACGTCCGGCGGCTGCACACCCTGCGCGCGGTCCTGGAGAGCGACCGGTTCGCGATCCTGCCGGTGGATCTGCCGCCGCTCGGCCTGGCCGTACTGGCCCACCAGCTCCGGCAGTTGTCGCTGTGCGACTTCAGCCCCGGGCTGCTGGCCTGCGCCGCCCGCCTGCTGGCGCACTACGTGCACGCGGGCGCCCTGCTCGGCAGCGTCGCACGCCTCGACAGGGTGGGGACGGATCTCCGTTCCCATCTGCGGTCCTGGCTGCCCGGCACGCAGTTCGCGGTGCTCGCCAATCCGGAACCGCACCTGGTCGGTCTCGGCCGGCACGCCGAACGGGCCACCGACGCGGGCCTGTGCCCGCCCGGCTTCGCCACCCGCCTCGCCCACGCGCGGGGACAGTTGCCCGGCGAGTGGGTCGGCGGCGTCCTGGCGCGCTCCTGGCAGGTGCAGGGGACGTACGAGGTCCCGTTGCCCGCCGAGTCGGCGGCGTGGTGGGGGACCCGCAAGGTCATCGAATTCGCGGCGGCCATCCCGGATCTCTCGGTGCTCTACCAGATCGTGGCGTCCGTACGGAGAGAGGAGTGCCGCTGGTGCGGTCGCGAACTCATCGGGGACCGTTGCGCGTTCTGCTGCGCGCCGACCGCCGCGCCGGGTGCGGGCGCCGGGCCCCGTACGGACGGGGCCGCGCGCTCCCGCACCGGGCCGGGCCCGGCTCAAGCGGCCGCCGCCTCACCGGCCTCTTCCCTGCTGCGGCGCCGCGGCCTCGCCCCGGTGGCGCCGGCCGGCGTCCCCGGTCCGGAGCCGGGAGGGCGGGCGGCCGTGCGGGCGCGCTGATCGCACCCGTACCGGACCGGCGCGGAATCCGCCCGCGCAGACCGCCGCCCCCCGGCCCGCCCCGGCAGAAACGCCGGCAGCGGCCCCGGCGGCGCCACCGCCCGGCGCCGACCGCCGTCACCGCCCCCGCCCGTCTCCCCACCCACACCGAAACCCACACCGAAACCCACACCCACACCGACGAGGTCCCGCACTCATGAACTCACGCCAGCGCCGCGGAGTGATCCTGTTGCTCCTGTCGGTCCTCTGCGCGCTCGGCGCGTTCGTCGGCGTGCTGTCGGTGATCCGCGACGTGGAGTCCAAGGTCGGCCCCGAGCGCACCGCGTACCGGCTGACGGCGGACGTGGCGGCCTACCAGGCGCTGGACCCGGGACAGTTCGAGAAGGTGGCGATACCGGAGCGCTGGCTGCCGTCCACCGCCGTCACCGACCTGGCCCGGGTGCGCGGGAAGATCGCCGTGACACCGCTGCACAAGGGCTCGCTTCTCCAGGACGACATGGTCGTCGACCGTCCGGCGCTCAAGCCGGGACAGCAGGAGATCGCCATCATGATCGACGCGGCCACCGGCGTGGCCGGGAAGATCAATCCGGGTGCCCGGGTGAACATCTACGCCACCTTCGAGGGCAAGCGCGCCGAGGACCGGCCCGTCTCCAAGGTGATCGTGGCGAACGCCCCGGTCATCGACCGGGGCAAGCTCACCCCGCTGGAGCACAAGGACCCCGGCGACACCCGCTCCTCCAGTACCCGCCGCGCCACCGAGGCCGTACCGATCACCTTCGCGCTGAGCACCCAGGACGCCCAGCGCGTCGCCTACGCGGAGTCGTTCGCCACCCACGTACGGCTCGCCCTCGTCGCCCCCGGCACCGAGGCCGACATCCCGCCCGGCGAGCGCACCTACACCCTCGACGGCGACAAATGACCCGGAGGCACTGGTGACCATCCGCATCCTCCCGGCCGTCGGTGAGCCCGACGCCGCCCGCGCCGTGTCATCGCTGCTCAGCCAGTTGCCGGGGGCCGAGCCCGCGCCACCGGTCGCCGACTCCACCGCCCTGGCCGACGCGCTCGACCGGGCCGCGTCCAGGGCCGCCGCCGGGTCCCCGGACCTGCCGGGGCCGCCGTCCGCCGTGGACGAACTGCCCGAAGTCGTCCTCGTCCACGAGCGCATCGGCCCGGTGCCCGCGCTGGAGCTGATCCGCGACATCGCGCTGCGCTTCCCCGCCGTCGGCGTCGTGCTGATCACCACCGACGCGGGCCCGGCCCTGTTCGCCGCCGCCATGGATGCGGGCGCGCGCGGCATCGTCGGACTGCCGCTCGGCTACGACGAACTGGCCGCCCGGGTGCAGGCCGCGGCCCAGTGGGCGTCCGGCGTACGGGTGCACCTGGGCGGCGGGCACGAGGCGGTGTCCGGACCGGCCGGCACGCTAGTCACCGTCACCGGCGCCAAGGGCGGCGTCGGCACGACGGTCACCGCCGTCCAGCTCGCGCTCGCCGCGCACGCCGCCGGGCGCAGTGTCGCGCTGGTCGACATGGACCTCCAGTCCGGGGACGTGGCCTCCTATCTGGACGTCCAGTTCCGCCGTTCGATCGTCGACCTCGCGGGCATCCGGGACATCTCCGTACGCGTCCTCCAGGACGCCGTGCACGCCCACCACACCGGCCTGGGCCTGCTGCTGGCGCCGGAGGAGGGCGAGCGTGGCGAGGAGGTGGACGACCGGGCCGCCCGTACGGTCCTGGCGGCGCTGCGCTCGCGCTACGAACTGGTGGTGGTGGACTGCGGCTCCCAGATGCAGTCCGCCAACGCCGCCGCCGTCGAACTGTCCGACACCGCCCTCCTGGTGACGACGCCGGACGTGGTGTGTGTGCGGGCCGCCAAGCGCCTCGTACGACTGTGGGACCGGCTCCAGATCCGCAAGGCGGACGACACCACGACCGTCGTCAACCGCCTCACCCGTAACACCGAGATCCAGCCGCCACTGGTCGGGAAGGCCACCGGCACCCGGGTCGCCCGCACCCCCGTACCGGCCGGGTTCAAGGAGCTCCAGCCGTACGTCGACGCGGGCCGGATGCAGGACCTGGACGCCCGGTCCACGGTCCGGCAGGCGCTGTGGGCGCTGGCGGGGGAGCTGGGCCTGGTCGACGCGCCGGCCGCACGGCAGGGGCGGGGCAGCCACCGCGCCCGCACGTCGCTGACCGGACGGCGGCGCAAGGCGCTGACGGCCGGGCCCGCCGCCGGGGAGCCGGGGGCGCCGGGGGCGTTCGGCGCGTCCGGTCCGTCCGGGCCGTACGAGGAGGGCTGAGGCGTGCGGGGGCGCGGCGGGCGCGGGGCGGCCACCGGGACGGGGCGGCACCCGTGGACCACCGACGACCGCGGCCAGATCTCCGTCGAACTCCTCGGCCTGGCGCCGCTCATCCTGGTCGTGCTCGTCCTGGTCTGGCAGGTCGTGCTGGTCGGCTACACGTACGCGCTCGCCGCGAACTCGGCCGACAAGGGCGCGCGGGCGGGCACCGCCACCGAGACGGGGGGCGCGGGCGCGTGCGCGGCGGCGGCCGAGAAGGACCTGCCCGGCGCGTGGGCGGACAGCGCCACGATCGGGTGTGGTGCCGAGGGCGGTCTGTGGAAGGCGACGGTCGGCCTCAAGGTGCCGGTGCTCTTCCCCGGCGCCGGGAACTTCCCGTGGACGGTCACGGGCACGGCGGGCGTGGCGGAGGAGGGCTCGTGAGAGATACGGGACGGGTATCCGGTCCGCGCGGCGCGGCCGTACGGGACACGGGTACGGCACGCGCCCGGGGACCGCGCAGGCCACGCGGGCGCCGCGACGACCACGGCCAGGTCTCCATCGAATTCCTCGGCTTCCTGCCGGTCCTGCTGATCGTCGCCCTCGCCGCCATCCAGCTCGGCCTGGCCGCGTACGCCGTCCAGCAGGCCGGTACGGGAGCGCGCGCCGCCGCCCGTACGGCCACCCTCGACGAGGCCGACCGGAAGGCGAGTCCGGAGGCGGCGGGCAAGGCCGCCATGAGCGACTGGATCGGCGCCGAAGCCACGGTCAACGCGCCCGAGGGCGGCGGCGAGGTGCGGGCGACCGTGACCGTCGAGATCCCGTCCGTCATCCCCGGCGCCGGCCCCTGGCACGCCACCCGCAGCGCCACCATGGCCCTGCCCGCCGAACCCGGAGGAACGACCACCCCATGAGCCTCAAAGCCCGCATCGCCGCGCCGGAGGCTGCCCCGGCGGGCCGCGAGGACGGCCATCTCGTCGCCGTCTACCGCGCCAAACTCCTGGCGGAGATCGACCTCGCCGAGATGTCGGCGCTCGCCGCGGCCGAGCGCCGCACCCGCCTGGAGCGCGTCCTCGGCCACATCATCAGCCGCGAGGGGCCGGTCCTGTCCACCGCCGAACGCGCCCAGCTCATCCGCCGCGTGGTGGACGAGGCGCTCGGCCTCGGCGTCCTGGAACCGCTCCTCGAAGACGCCTCGGTCACCGAGATCATGGTCAACGGCCCCGACCAGGTGTACGTCGAGCGCCACGGCCGGGTGGAGCTGGTCCCCGTCCGCTTCGCCTCCCACGAGCAGCTCATGCAGACGATCGAACGCATCGTCTCCACCGTCAACCGCCGGGTGGACGAGTCCAACCCGATGGTGGACGCGCGGCTGCCCTCCGGCGAGCGCGTCAACGTCATCATCCCGCCGCTCGCCTTGAACGGCGCCACCCTCACCATCCGTCGCTTCCCCCGCGCGTACACGCTGCCCGAACTGATCGGGATGGGCACGCTCGACGACCCGATGGTGCTGCTGCTCGCCGGGCTCGTCCGGGCCAAGTTCAACGTCGTCGTCTCCGGGCCCACCGGCGCCGGCAAGACCACCCTCCTCAACGCCCTCTCCGGCCTCATCCCCGAAGGCGAGCGGATCATCACCGTCGAGGACGCCGCCGAACTCCAGCTCCAGCAGAACCACGTCATCCGTCTGGAGTCCCGGCCGCCCAACGTGGAGGGCAAGGGCCGCATCACCATCCGCGACCTGGTCCGCAACTCCCTGCGCATGCGCCCCGACCGCATCATCGTCGGCGAGGTCCGCGGCGGCGAGACCCTCGACATGCTCCAGGCGATGTCCACCGGCCACGACGGCTCCCTGGCCACCGTGCACGCCAACAGCGCCGAGGACGCCCTGATGCGCCTCCAGACGCTCGCGTCCATGTCCGACGTCAAGGTGCCCTTCGAGGCGCTGCGGGACCAGATCAACAGCGCCGTCGACTGCATCGTCCAGATCACCCGGCACGCCGACGGCTCCCGGCGCATCGGCGAGATCGCCATCCTCGACTCGCACGGCCACGCCGACTACCGCATCGCCACCGTCTGCCGCTTCGAGGCCGAGCCGAGCGGCGCCGACCGCACCGTACGCGGCCGCTTCCGCCACCACCCGCTGCCGCGCCGGGTCGCCGAACGCCTCTACCTCGCCGACGAGCCGGTGCCCCCGGCCTTCGGCGTGGCGGCCACCGCCGACCAGCTCGCCACCCGAGAAGCCTCGTAGCGGCTCACCCATCGGAGGACGGACCCGCGCCCATGCCCCTGGACGACATCGCCCTGCTCACCCTCGGCAGCACCCTGCTCTGCGCGGTGCTGGCCGTCGTGGGCCTGCGGCTGTACGCGACCGGACGCGAGCGCCACCAGGCCCTCGTCGACCGGCTCTCCGACGACCACGGCCTGCCCCGGCCCGCCCACGGCCGCCGCTTCTCCGCCGTCGACCGCCGGCTGCGCGCCACCCGCCTCGGGCGCGGTCTGGAACTGCGGCTGGCGGCCACCGGCCTGGACGTGACCCCCGGCGAGTTCTTCGTGGGCCTGCTCGCCGTGGTCGCCGGGCTCTGGATCGTCGCGCAGACGGTCCTGGCGCCCTTCTTCGGGCCCATCGCGGCCCTGGCGGCCGTCTGGTCCGCGTACGCCTTCCTCACCTGGCAGCGGCAGAAACGTATCGAGAAGTTCATCAACCAACTGCCCGAGCTGTCCCGCATCCTCGCCAACGCCACCCAGGCCGGGCTGGCGCTGCGGACGGCCCTGGGCATGGCGGCGGAGGAACTGGAGGCACCCGCCGGGGAGGAACTGGCCAAAGTCTCCGACAAACTGGCTGTCGGCCACTCCCTCGACGACGCCCTCGACGAACTCGCCGCCCGCCTGCCCTCCCGCGAACTCGTCGTCCTCGTCACCACCCTGGTGCTGTCCAACCGCGCGGGCGGCACGGTCGTCGGCTCGCTGCGCAACCTCACCAGGACGCTGGAGGAGCGGAAGGAGACCCGGCGCGAGGTGCGCACCCAGCTCTCCCAGGTCGTCGTCACCGCGTACGTCGTGCCGTTCCTCGGTGTGGGCACCCTGCTGCTGATGAACCGGATCGCGCCCGGCGCCATCGACCGGATGACGGCCACGTTCCTGGGCCAGGCCGCGGTGGTCGTGGCCTGCGTCCTGTACGCCGTCGGCTTCTTCGTGATCCGCCGCATCTCCAAGATCGACGTCTGACGGCTCCGGCAGCGGACCCGCCACGCGGCCCACCCGAAGACGCCCGGAAGAACCCCCTGAGCCCCCCGATGGCACTCACCCGAAGGCACCCACCCATGGGAATCGGAACGACCGGACTGCTCCTCGCCCTCGCGTTCGCCCTCGCCGTGGCGGGCGCCTGTTACGGCGTCGCCCTCTACCGCCGCGAGGCCAGGCTGCCGCCGGACATCGCCGTCGCCCTGGAGGTCGGCTCGTCCCGCACCACCGTCGTCGGCTCGGCGGTGGACCGGACGGGCATGCGCTACGCGCCCCTCGTCCTGCGCATGATGGGGGAGAAGCGGGTGGCCAAGGTGCGCAGGCGCATCGATCTGGCGGGCAACCCCGGCGGTCTGACCGTGGACCGCTACGCCGCCCGCCGCGCGGTCTACGGCTTCCTCGGCTTCGGCGGCGCGTTCGTCGTGCTGCTGCGCGCCCAGTTCCTGCTCGCCCTCCTCCTGGTGGCCTTCGGGCTCTTCTGGAACGAGGTCGGGATCTGGGCCGCGATTCGCCAACGCAAGGACACCATCGAACGCACCCTGCCCGACTTCCTCGACGTCCTGGCCGTCGTGGTCAGCGCCGGACTGGGCTTCCGCCAGGCCCTCGACCGGGTCGCCGACAAGTACGAAGGCCCGTGGGCCGACGAGCTGCGGATCACCCTGCGGCAGATGGACATGGGCGTCAGCCGCCGCGAGGCGTTCGAGGAACTGCGCAGACGCAACGACTCCGAGCAGGTGGCCCAGTTCGTCACCGCGCTCCAGCAGGGCGAGGAACTCGGCTCCCCGATCGTCGACACGCTCATCCAGATCGCCGACGACATGCGCCGCACCGACGCGCAGAACGCCCGGCGCCGCGCCGCCCGCGCGGTGCCCAAGGCGACCGTGGTCGTCACCACGTTCATGGTCCCCGCCACGATGATCCTGCTCGTCGCGGGCTTCTTCCTGGGCTCGGGCACCAACTTCGGGTCGCTGATGGGCGACTGAGGTGGGCCGGGGGCGCGCCGGACGGTCCGACGGTCCGTAGGCCCTGGGCGTCCCGGGCGGCCCGGAACGGATCGGGGGCCTGGACGGTCCGTACGGTCCGTGCGTCAACTCCCCGCCCCCGGCGCCCCCTTACGCGTCTCGAAACGGCTCCTGTTGGGCAAACACCCTTCGCGTACGCAACGGTATGTGGCACAGTCGGCATCCATGTGTTCCCCGGCCCCGGCCGCACCGCCGGGCACACCGGGGCGGGTGACGGCGCTGTCGGTGAGGACGGGCGGGGGTGGGAAGGATGCCGTCGGACGGAACGGGCGTAACGGGCGATCCGGCTGTACCGGAAAAGCCTGCCGTACCGGATGAGCCGGGCGGTCCTGGCACCCCAAAACACCCATCGATGCTTCAACCCGTGTCCACGGGAAAGGAATGCGGGCGGACGCCCTGTTCCGGGACCGGTGTTCCGGCGTACTTTTCTCGTGTCGCGAGCGTGCGTGTGCGCAGCGTGCTCACGTCCGGTGTACGCGTGTTCGGTGTGCGCCTGTACGGCGCCCGGCCGTACGGCGTCCCGCCGGACGACGGGTGCGCACGGGGCGACACCACGGGGGCAGACCATCCGGACCGGAGCGGCCCGGCCGCCCATGGAGGGGAACACGATGGCGAAGCGGTTGTGGGGAAACGACCGGGGGCAGACCTCGATCGAGTACCTGGGCATCATCGCCGTGGTCGTGGCGATCGTGCTCGTCCTGTCGACCACGGACTTCGGCAGTCAGATCGCGACGGCCATCTCCAACAAGATCTCCGAGGTCGTGGGGATCTGACCCGGGCGGCGGCCCGCCGCCGGCACCGGGACGCCGGCCAGGCGTTTCCCGTGTACATCGTGGCCGTGGCGGGCCTGCTCTTCCTCGCTCTCGCGTTCTTCGCGGTCGGGCAGGCCGCCGTGACGCGCAACTCCGCGCAGACCGCGGCGGACGCGGCCGCGCTGGCGGCCGGGCAGAAGTACCGGGACCAGTTGAGCGCGAAGCTCCTCGACGCGATCCGTACGGGCGCGCCCTGGGCGGACCTCCTCGGCGGCCGCGGCGTCCCCGGCGACGACGCCTGTGCGAACGCCCAGTGGTTCGCGGGGCGCAACGACGCCGACGCGACGTGCACCCCCGATGCGTACCCCACGTCGTTCGCCGTCGAGGCGGACACCCGTAGGACGGTGGGCCGTTCGGTGATCCCCGGGACCGAGAGCACGCACGCCTCGGCCCGGGCCAGGGCGGTCGTCGAACCGCGCTGCACGCCGGGCCCGGCGCCGGACCCGGTGCCGGGGGAGGGGGACGGCCAGGGCGACGGCTCCGACGGGGGCCAGGACCAGGGCGGCGAGCCCCCGGCCGACGAGCCGCCCGCCGACGACCCGCCCGCGGGACCCCCCGCCGCCCACCTCACCTGCGAGGACGGCAAGGAGTGGACCGTCGACCCCGCCGACCCTCGTGACCTGCCCGAGGCCGCCGACCTGTTCTCCGTACGCCTTGCCGAATGACCAGCCGACGACGAGCAGAGGGAATCGCATCCATGGATACTGGGCGCCCTTCGAAGGCCACCAGGAGAGTGGCCGCCGCGGCGATCGCCGCCGGCCTGGCTCTCGTCGTCGGCGGCTGCGGCGGGGACGAGGGCGGCGGCAGCGGCGCGGCCGGCAAGCCGTCGGCGCGGGGATCCGCGCCCGAGGGCACCGGGCGCGGCACCCCGGCCGCCGACTCCCGGAAGGTCATCGGCGAGGTCAAGGGGCCGGACGGGGTGGTGGTCACCCTGCACTCCGCGGTACGGGACAGCGGTGGTTTCGTCACGGTCAGCGGCACCGTCACCAACCACGGCACCAAGATCTTCAACGCGATCGACTGGCGCTCCAACGAGACCGGGATGCGCTCGCGCTCCTCCGTCTCCGGCGCCGCCCTGGTCGACAAGGCCGGCAAGAAGCGCTATCTGGTGCTGCGGGACACCGAGGGCGAGTGCCTGTGCACCACCGGGCTGAGCGGCCTGAAGCCCGGGGCGAGCCGGCCCGTCTTCGCGCAGTTCCCGGCCCCGCCGGCGAAGGTGACCGAGGTCGACTTCCAGTTGCCGACCATGCCGCCCGCCACCGTCCCGATCTCGGACTGACCCATGATCACCACGTCCGGGGCCAGGACCCGCACGGTACGGGCCGCCGTCGTCGCGGCCGCCGCCCTCCTCCTGGCCGGTACGCCGACCCCGCCCGCCGCCCGCGCCGACGATCCGCCCGGCGTCTCCGAGGACACCACCGCACCGGTCGAGATCGACCCGCGCGACCCCGACCTCCGGATGGTCCAGGGCGCCACCCTCGCCCCCGCCAAGGTGCTCAACATCAAGTCCATCGTCGAGACCGACGACGGCGCCGAGCGGCGGCAGGACACCAACTCCAACGTGACCTTCGCTCTCCAGGCCGAGGTCCTCTTCGGCAAGGACAGCGCCGAACTCTCGTCCGACGCGCTGTCCCGCATCAGCGCCATCGCAGCCGAGATCAAGCAGCAGAACGCCACCAACCTGCGGGTCTTCGGCTTCACCGACGACCTGGGCACGGCCGCGCACGGCCTGGTGCTGTCCAAGGAACGCGCCAACGCCGTCCAGCGCGAGCTGGCCAAGGGCCTCGGCTCGACGGTCACCTTCCAGATCCGGGGCTACGGCGAGCAGTACCCGATCGCCGACAACGCCACGGAGGACGGCCGCAAGAAGAACCGGCGCGTCGAGGTGAGCTTCCCCCGCACGGGGTCGTAGCGGCGCGGGGCCCGGCGGACAGGGCCCGTCGGGGGCCACCCGGTCGGCGGCCCCCGGCGTGCGGCGGCAGGCCCGGCGCCGGAAAAAGGAAGCCGGCCCGCGCGCCCGCGCACTCCGGGGCGTACGGCTCCTCCGCACGCCCCCCGCCTCCTCTCCTCCGGAGCCCCCATGCCCTTCGCCCCCTGCCTCAGCGTCAAGGACACCGCCGCCGCCATCGGCTTCTACAAGAAGCTCGGCTTCGACGTGGACTCCAGTACGGCCCGCCCCGGCGACGACATCCACATGCTGCTGTACGGCGGCGAGTTCTGCGCGATGCTCTACAGCAACGCCGACCTGAAGCGCTGGCTCCCCGTCCTCGCCGACACGCCCATCGGCTTCGCGGGCATGTTCTACCTCGGAGTGGACGGCTTCGACGTCGTACACGACCGGATGATTCAGCACGCCGAGCTCGTCAAGGACACGGTCACCGACCACAACGGGCAGCGCATGTTCTACGTACGGGACCTCGACGGCTACGTCCTCGGCATCAACGACAACGCGGCCTTCAAGGACAGCGAACTGGGCGGCAAGTACGCGTGAACGCCGACCGGCCGCGACGTAGGCCGACGGGGGCGGACGAGGGCGGACGCCATTGAGGGCGACCGCATGGGATCGACCGCATGGGGCCGACCGCATGGGGCCGCCTGCGTGGGGCTGTCTGCGGTGGACCGCACGTGGTGGACCGCGCGTATGGGATCGCAGGTATTGGACCGTACGTTCCAATACCTGTACTGTCACCGGCATGGCCCGCCCCAGGAAATTCGACGAGGAGCGGGCGGTCGGCGCCGCGATGGAGGCGTTCTGGGCCGCCGGCTACGAAGCCACGTCCACGCAGGACCTGTGCGAGGCGACCGGCCTCGGGCGCAGCAGCATCTACAACACGTTCAAGAGCAAGCACGACCTTTTCGAGCGGGCGCTGGACCGCTACATGGCGGAACGCAACGGTGAGCTGTTCGCGCTGCTGGAGAGCGGCCTGCCGGTGCGGGAGAAGATCCGTACGCACCTTCGGCGGGTCATCGACGAGGAGTGCGGCGACGAGGAGCCCCGGCGCGGCTGCCTGGTGGTGAACACCGCCGTCGAGGTGGCGGCCCGTGACGAGGAGGTCGCGGGCGAGCTGGCGCGGGACTACCGGCTGCGGCTGGAGGCGATCCGTACCGCGATCGCGTCCGGGCAGCGGGACGGCGACATCGATGCGGGCAAGGACGCGCGCATGCTCGCCCACCTGGTCATCGCGGCCGTCGGCGGCCTGCGTGTCTCGGCCCGCTGCGGTGCCGACCGCGCGGCGCTGGAGGGGGTCATGGAGGGCTTCATGGCGGCGCTCTGAGGGGGCGGCGGGGCGGTGTCTCCCCGTCACGGTGCCCTGTCGGCGGCCCGCCCTTCGGGCCGTCTTTTTCTTCGCCCTGATTTTGAACCGAACGATACAAAACGTGACCGGCGGTGTCCGTACCGGACGCCCCGCCGCACAAGAACGGGAGCACGCACGACATGCCGATAGCCGTCTATCTCCTCGGGCTGGGGATCTTCGCCCAGGGGACCTCCGAGTTCATGCTCGCGGGGCTGCTGCCCAATGTGGCCGCCGACCTGGGAGTGTCCATCCCCGACGCCGGGCTCCTGGTGTCCGCGTTCGCCATCGGCATGGTCGTGGGCGCGCCCGTGCTCGCCGTCGGCACCCTGCGCCTGCCGCGCCGGACCGCGCTGGTCGCCTTCCAACTCGTCTTCGTGGCCGGTCACGTGGTCGGCGCGCTGGCCCCGGGGTACGGGGTGCTGTTCGCGACGCGGATCGTCAGCGCGTTCGCGTACGCGGGCTTCTGGGCGGTGGCCGCTGCGACGGCGGTGAGCCTGGTGTCCGCCGACGCCAAGGGAAAGGCACTGTCGGTCGTCGGCACCGGACTCACGCTCGCGACGATCGTGGGCGTACCGGCCGGCACGGTGCTCAGCCAGCACGCGGGGTGGCGCGCGGCCTTCTGGGGCGTGGTCGCCCTGACCGCCGTCAGCCTGATCACTCTGCTGGCCGCGCTGCCGACGGGCCGGGCGGACCTGGCGGAACCCCTCTCCGTGCGCCGCGAGGTCAAAGCCGTGGCCCGGCCCGCGCTGTGGGTCTCCTACCTCGTCACCACGCTGAGCTTCGGCGCCGCGATCGTCACCTTCAGTTACCTCGCGCCCCTGCTGACCGAGGTGAGCGGCCTGCCGGCGGGCCTGGTGCCGGCCGTACTGGCGCTGTACGGGGTCGGCGGGCTCCTCGGAATGACCCTCGGCGGACGCACCGCCGACCGCCGCCCCCTGCGCACCCTCTTCCTCGGCATCGGCGGCCTGACCGCCGCCTCCGCGCTGCTCGCGCTGACGGCCGAGAATCTGGCCGTGACCATCGTGCTCGTCTTCGCCCTCGGAGTGACCGGATACGTCACCAACCCGGTCGTCCAGTCCCGGGTGTTCACGCTCGCCCCGGACGCACCGACACTGGCCCCCGCGGTCAACACGTCCGCCTTCAACGTCGGCATCACCCTCACCCCGATGCTGGGCGGCCTGACGATCGACGCGGGCCTCGGCTTCCCGTCGGTGGCCTGGGTGGGAGCGGCGGTCGGTGCCGCGGCGCTGGCCGCGGCGCTCTGGGCGGCGGCACTTCAGCGCCGCGCGAAGGCCCGTACGGTGCCGCCCCGGACACCGGCCGCGCCGGACGCCCCGGCCACGGCGGCGAAGCCGGAGGCCCTGTCCGCGGCCGACTGATCGGCGATCTCAGCGGTACAGCTCGCACCACACGATCTTGCCGTCGACGCCGAGACGGTTCGGATCGAGCGCGTACCACCCCCAGTCGTCGGCGTACGCGCCCACGAGCCGCAGCCCGCGCCCGGTCCCGGCGTCCACATCGCCCGGCGCGGGGCACTCGGCGACGCCGGGGAGCGTACGTCCGGTGTCCCACATGCTCATCCGCACCACCCCGGCCTCCCAGGACAGCCGCATGCGCGCCGGGCCGGGCGCGTGCAGGTAGCAGTTCGTCGCGAGTTCCGAGGCCAGGAGCCGTACGCGGTCGCCGAGTTCGTCGAGCGAGTGACGCTCCAGGACGAGGTACGCGGTGCTACGGGCGATGCCGGGGCTGAGCGGACTGTGGGGGAGCCGAAGGCTGTACTCCCAGTTGCCGTGGCGGTGGGCGGGGTGCCGGAGGGGGGTGACTGCGTGTAGGGGCATGACTGTCTCCGCTACTGCGTGAGTAGTTGCTTCAACACGCAACGTAGCGCAAGCCGGAGTAGTACTGCTACGCAATGCGGAAGAATGCTTCAAGCGGCAGTCGATGGCAGACTGTGCGCCCGAAGGGGGGTGGGGCATGCCGCCAAGAAGTGCGCCGACCGGCCGTCAGCAGCGAATCGGTGCTGAGCTGCGGAAGTTGCGCGAGCGTGCCGGGCTGGCCACGCGCGAGGCAGGGCAACTGCTCAGCGTGAATGCGGCGCGGATCAGCAGCATTGAGTCCGGGCGCTTCGGAGTGAGTGCCGAGCGGGTGCGTATGTTCGCGCACAACTACGGCTGCGCGGATGAGGCGTACATCGCTGCGCTCGCCGACATGACCGCTAGTCATGGCCGTCAATGGTGGGACGAGTACAGGCGCTTGCTGCCGTCAAACCTGCTCGATCTCGCTGAGCTGGAGCACTATGCCGGTGCGATCAGCACTGCGCAGATTGCTCATCTGCCGGGACTGATGCAGACCGTTGATTACGCGCGGGTAATTTTTCGGCAGTCCATTCCTGCGCTGTCTCCTCCGGAGATTGAGCATCGCGTCTCGCACCGGATCAAGCGACAAGAGATCCTCTACGGTGATGATCCGACACCCTTCAAGGCGATCATCCATGAGGCGGCGCTGCGCATGCAGTTCGGTGGCCGACGAGTTGTCAAGGAACAGCTCACCCACATCGCCGAGTTGAGCGAGCTCCCGCACGTCGTCGTCCTGGTGGTTCCCTACTCGGCCGGGGTCTTCCCCGGGGCCGGGCAGACGGTTCTCTACGCCTCGGGGCCGGTTCCGCAACTGGACACGGTACAACTGGACTCCGAACATGGGTCTGAGTGCGTGTACGCGGACTACCAGTTGGAGAAGTACCGCACGTTCATGCGGCGCTTCGAAGACGTGGCGCTCCAGGAGAACGCGTCTCGTGAGTTCCTTCAAGACATCATCAGCGAGCTTTGAAAGAGGCGTGCCCGTGTCCTCCCTCCACTGGCAGAAGTCGACCTACAGCAGCGAAGGCAACAATTGCCTGGAACTTGCGGTAGGCGGTGAAGGTGATGTGCTGATCCGTGAGAGTGATGCCCCGTCGATAGTCGTCACTGCCGGCTCTGTGGCGATCGCGGGGCTCCTGCGGGCTGCTCAAGGTGGTCTGATCGACCTCTGAGGACGCCTGACGCCTCGGAGGTGCGGGCGGGGGCGCCGGCGGCCCGGGTGTGTTCGATCGTGTGTGCGGCGTGGCGCGGTCATGCCTGGGTTGACGGGGCGGGGGCCCCATCTCGCGGCCGTTGGTGCCCGGTGCCGCCTGGAAGGGGTAATTGCGGGGCGTCGGGAGGTGAGTTGGTGCTGGAAGATAGTACATATGCGGGTATGTGCCCTATGGTCGTTTTCGCACCGCTCACACGCGATCGGCTGGAAGCGCATCGCGCGGGCCTGCCTGCCTGCTCCTGCCCTGGGAGAGGCCGGCCCGCGGCAGGGAGACGAGCCACCAGCCGATGCGGCGTGCCGGCGGTGCCGAGCTGCCGGGCGGGTGGAGGGTCAGGGGGTGTCGACCGTGACGCGGGCGCCGGGGCGCAGGCCCCAGCGGGCCATTGCGCCGGCCTCCGCCTCCAGTACGTGCCGGGCGCGGAGGCGGGGGAGCCCGAGCCGCCCCGGCCGCATGGTGCGGACGGCCAGGACGGTGAGGTTCCGGCTGAGGTAGGCGACGTCGACGGGGAAGCGCATGCGGAACGTGTGGACGCCGCTCGCCGGGGTGAGGAGCAGCGCGCCGTCGATGCCGTCGCGGCCCAGCAGCCCGCGGGCGCGGGCCCGGTGGGAGGCGGCGATTTCGAGAGCGATCGGCGGCATGCCGGTGGGTGCGCCCGGCGCGTCGGCTGTGCCGTCCGGTGCCGGGCCGGCCGCTGCCACCGCCCGCTCCGCTTCCGCGGGCGTCGTTTCTCCGTCGTCGGTCTGCACGAAGCGGAGCGTTCCTGATCCGTTCTGCCAGCGGGACATGGAGAGCGTTTTATCAGCTTAGGGTCGGCCGTGTGCCTGTGATGCTGATGGTTCTCGCCGCCGGGTACGGTGCCGCCGCCGGCTTGCTCGTGCCGCGGCCCGCGTACCGGCTGACCGTCGAGCCGGAGGAGGACTGGCGCGCCCACTGCCCGTGCGGTCAGCCGGTCGCCGGCCCTGCGCGGGGGTGGGTGGGGCTGGGGCGGTGCCGCGCCTGTGGCCCGTACGGCCCTGGGGCGGTGGCGACCGCCCTGGTCACGGCCCTGGTCTGCGCGGTGCTCGCCGCTGCCACCGGCGCGCGGCCCGAGCTGGCGGTCTGGCTCGCGGCCGCCCCCGTGGCGGTGCTGCTCGCCGTCGTCGACTGGCGGGTGCGGCGGCTGCCCGACGTGCTGACCCTGCCGCTGGCGGCCGGTGCCGCGCTGCTGCTGGGGCTCGCCGTGCTGAGCGGGCGCGCGGCGGGGGCGTGGAGCGGGGCGCTGCTCGGTGGGCTCACCCTCGGGGGCTTCTATTTCGTCCTATATTTGGTCAATCCAGCGGGAATGGGACTCGGGGACGTCAAGTTGGCGATCGGGTTGGGGGTCACTCTTGGGTGGTACGGCTGGGCAATTCTGATCACTGGCGCGTTCGCGGGGCTGCTGCTCGGCGCGCTCTACGGATGCGGGCTGCTGCTGACGCGTGCCAGGGGCTCGGAACGCCGTAATGATGGGCCCAAACAGGCCATGCCGTACGGCCCTTTCATGATCACCGGGGCGCTTCTCGGGGTGCTTCTCGGGGCCGCGGCGGCGCCTTGATCCAAAAACCGGCCGCGCCGTTCCGCCTGAAGTTGCACGGAGCACCCCCTCGGCGGGGTTATGGTGGGAACCCCCCCCTCGGGCCGGTCCGTATCCCCCCCCACGGACCGGCCCGCTTTTCTGCCCGGGTACGGATCTCGCCATGATCATGTCGAAGCGGGTTTCGTACACGGATCGTGCGAACGTCTCTGCGGGGCGCGGGGAGCGCACCGCGAGGGCGTCGCGGACCGAACAGAATCAGCCGCGCTTGGCCCAGATGTTCACACCATCGGTCGACTTCGCGAACTCCTCGATCTCGGCCAGCTCCTCGTCCGTGATCTTCGGCGCACCCACCGCCGCGACGTTGGCCTCAAGCTGCGCCACGCTGCTCGCCCCGATCAGTGCCGAGGTCATCCGCTCGTCCCGCAGCACCCAGGACAGCGCCAACTGCGCGAGGGACTGGCCGCGGCGTGCGGCGATCTCGTTCAGGCCGCGCAACCGCCGCCGTACGTCGTCCGAGAGCAGGCCCGGGTCGAGCGACTTGCCCTGCGAGGCGCGCGAGCCCGCGGGGATGCCGTCCAGGTACTTGTCCGTCAGCAGGCCCTGGGCCAAGGGGGCGAAGGAGATGCAGCCCATGCCCTCCGCCTCCAGGGTGTCCAGCAGCGCGTCGTCCTCGGTCCACCGGTTGATCATCGAGTACGAGGGCTGGTGGATCAGCGGCCGGACGCCCATCCCCCGCAGGATGCGGGCGGCTTCACGGGTCTGCTCGGCGGAGTAGGACGAGACACCCGCGTACAGCGCCTTGCCCTGCTGGACGGCGGACGCCAGGGCGCCCATCGTCTCCTCCAGCGGGGTGTCCGGGTCGAAACGGTGCGAATAGAAGATGTCGACGTAATCGACGCCCATCCGCTTCAGTGACGCATCCAGCGACGAGAGGAGATATTTCCGCGAACCCCATTCGCCGTACGGCCCGGGGTGCATCAGATATCCGGCCTTGGTGGAGAGGACGATCTCGTCGCGGTAGGGCCGGAAGTCCCGCGCGAAGATCTTTCCGAAGTTCAGCTCGGCCGAGCCGGGCGGCGGCCCGTAGTTGTTCGCCAGGTCGAAGTGGGTCACGCCCAGGTCGAAGGCGCGGCGCAGGATCGCCTGCTGGGACGCCAGGTCACGGTCGTCGCCGAAGTTGTGCCACAGGCCCAGGGAGACGGCGGGGAGTTTGAGACCGCTGCGGCCGGTGCGGCGGTACTCCATGGAGTCGTAGCGCGTTTTCGCGGCAATGTGGACAGAGGAGTCAGTCATGGTCATCTCCTTATCACGGAGTTGTGACACACCTGATTGGGTCACCGGGACATCCGCGACGTAAAGTTGCCGACTTGAGGCGACGGGGGCGACCGCCATTTGCACGGAGGGGCTTGACCACACATGCTGCGATCTTCCGGGGTGCGCATCCCGTACCCGCCCGCGTTGCGCAACCTCGTCTACAGGCTCTACGCCCGCCGGGTCGAAGGCCGCCTCGACCATGACCAGGTCCCCAAGCACATCGGCGTCATCCTGGACGGCAACCGCCGCTGGGCGCGGGCCGACGGCCGGACCACCGTGCAGGGCCACCAGGCCGGGGCCGAAAAGATCACCGAGCTGCTCGGCTGGTGCGAGGAGACCGACGTCGAGGTGGTCACGCTCTGGCTGCTGTCGACGGACAACCTCGACCGGCCCGAGAAGGAACTGACCCCGCTGCTGGGGATCATCGAGAACACCGTGCGCGGCCTGGCCGCCGACGGCCGCTGGCGGGTCCACCACGTCGGCAACCGCGACCTGCTGCCCGCCGGCACGCAGCGGGTGCTCAAGGAGGCCGAGCAGGCCACCGCCGACCACACCGGCATCCTGGTGAACGTCGCCGTCGGCTACGGCGGCCGCCAGGAGATCGCGGACGCGGTGCGCTCGCTGCTCCTGGACCACGCCGAGCGCGGCACCTCCTTCGAGGAGCTGGCCGACATCGTCGACATCGACCTGATCTCCGAACACCTCTACACGCGCGGCCAGCCGGACCCGGACCTGGTGATCCGCACCAGTGGCGAGCAGCGGCTCTCCGGCTTCATGCTCTGGCAGAGCGCCCACTCGGAGTACTACTTCTGCGAGGTCTTCTGGCCGGCCTTCCGCAAGGTGGACTTCCTGCGCGCCCTGCGCGACTACGCCGCCCGCCACCGGCGTTACGGCTTTTAGGCCAAGCGGACCTTCAGCTCCCGGCGCGGGAGCACCCCGCGCCAAAGCCGTAACCAAGCGTTCACCGACCGTGCGTCATATGCCATTGCATGGGTGCGCACGTTCGCGGGAATATCCCTTCCAGGTCGGTATCCGGCAGTACCAGTCATCGGATGCCGTATCTCAGCGGACGGCACGGGGCCGTCCGCCCGGGAGGCCCTTTGCGCATCACGGACGACCGTGCGGACCGCACGGACGACGCGGAGGGCCGGCGTTCGGCCCGTGCATCGCGGTCCGAGCCCGGCCTCGTCGCCCGCCGCCCGACGGCGCGGCGACCCCACTTCCGCGACGCCGTCGCACCCCGACCTCATCCGAGGGGGTACGTCCACCCGTGGTGAACAGCAAGCAGCGCCGTGAGAACGGCCGGCGCACCTATGTCCTCGACACCAGCGTGCTGCTGGCGGACCCAGGCTCCATGTCCCGCTTCGACGAGCACGAAGTCGTGCTGCCGGTCGTCGTGGTCACCGAACTGGAGGCCAAGAGGCATCATCCGGAACTCGGCTACTTCGCCCGGCAGGCCCTGCGCCTGCTCGACGAGTACCGGGTGCGGTACGGGCGGCTGGACGCCCCGATCCCCATCGGGGAGCTGGGCGGATCCCTCAGGGTCGAGCTGAACCACGCCGACCCCGGTGTCCTTCCGGCCGGCTTCCGCCTGGGCGACAACGACTCGCGGATCCTCGCGGTGGCCCGCAACCTCCAGGCCGAGGGCTACGACGTCACGGTCGTCTCCAAGGACCTGCCGCTGCGCATCAAGGCGTCCGCGGTGGGCCTGCTGGCGGAGGAGTACCGCGCCGAACTCGCCATCACGGACTCCGGCTGGACGGGCATGGCGGAGCTGACCGCGACCGCCGGGCAGATCGACGACCTCTTCGCCGACGAGACCACCGGCCTCCCCGAGGCCGAGGGGCTGCCCGTGCACACCGGGCTCGTGCTCCAGTCCGAACGGGGCAAGGCGCTCGGCCGGGTCACGGCGGACGGCAGCGTACGGCTGGTGCGCGGCGACCGGGAGGCGTTCGGCATCCACGGACGCAGCGCCGAGCAGCGGATCGCGCTCGACCTGCTGCTCGATCCGGAGATCGGCATCGTCTCGATGGGCGGCCGGGCCGGTACGGGCAAGTCGGCGCTGGCGCTGTGCGCGGGGCTGGAGGCGGTGCTGGAACGCCGTCAGCACCGCAAGGTGATGGTCTTCCGGCCGCTGTACGCGGTCGGCGGCCAGGAGCTGGGCTATCTGCCGGGCACCGAGGCGGAGAAGATGAGCCCGTGGGCCCAGGCCGTCTTCGACACGCTGTCCGCGGTGACCACCTCGGACGTCATCGAAGAGGTGGTGGGCCGCGGCATGTTGGAGGTGCTGCCGCTGACGCACATCCGCGGCCGGTCGCTGCACGACGCCTTCGTCATCGTCGACGAGGCGCAGTCGCTGGAGCGCAACGTGCTGCTGACGGTGCTGTCCAGGATCGGCGCCAACTCGCGGGTGGTGCTCACCCATGACGTCGCCCAGCGCGACAACCTGCGGGTCGGCCGGTACGACGGGGTGGTGGCGGTCGTCGAGAAGCTCAAGGGCCACCCGCTGTTCGCGCATGTCACCCTCACCCGCTCGGAGCGGTCGCCGATCGCGGCCCTGGTGACCGAAATGCTGGAGGACGGCAGGATCTGACCCGTTGTGGAGTATGGCGCCGCCCGGCAGGAGCGCGAGAGCTTAGCCGGGCGGCGCCGCGTTGCGCGGGGATTTCCGCAAATCGCCTGCGGCAAACGGGGTGTGAGCTTTCACACGCAACGATGAATTGATTCCGCGCGTCCGGTTCGGGCAGAGTCTGGGTCCTGTCAGGCCCCGCATACGGCACACCAGCACCCCCAGCGGTGCGGAACCCCAGAACTTCATAGCGTCGCCGTATGCCGCCCGAGCACCACGCGGACCCCGAGGGGGACGTACCGGGCCAGCGCCTCCCGTGACCAGCCGTCCCCTCCGCTCGTTCGGGGCCGGAACAAGGGGAGGCCAGCGCCAGGGGCACGATTGCGTCCGCGAGGTCACCTATGCGGACGATGCTGGAAGGAAAGCGTGTGAGCCGGATTTCGGTCCGGGGATTCGCCGTGGCCTCCGCCACCGCGGTCACCACCGTCGGCGCCGTTGTCGGTGTCGCGTCAGGCCAGGAGCAGGGCTCGGTCGCCCACACCGAGGCCGCCGCGGCCGACGCGACGATCGCCGATGTCCCCGCGGGCCTCCAGGCCCAGGTGCAGACGGCCTCCCTTACGCAGCAGGCGGACGACGCGTCCACCCAGGCGGACGCCGCCGCGCTGAAGTCCGCTCAGGAGTCGGCCCGCAAGGCCGCCGCCGAGGACGCGCAGGCCAAGAAGGACGCCGCCGAGAAGAAGGCGAAGGCCGAGCAGGACGCCAAGGAGCGCGAGAAGGAGAAGGAAGCCTCCCGCTCCGCCGCGCGCGACGCCTCCACCTTCACCGCCAAGGCGTCGTACTCGATCGCCGAGACGCAGGCCATCGCCCGGCAGATGCTGCCGGCCGACCAGTTCCAGTGCTTCAGCAACATCGTGGACCACGAGTCCGGCTGGAACTACCGCGCCACCAACGCCTCCTCCGGCGCCTACGGCCTCGTCCAGGCGCTGCCCGGCACCAAGATGTCCTCCGCGGGCTCCGACTGGCGCACCAACCCGGCCACCCAGATCAAGTGGGGGCTGAACTACATGAACAGCCGCTACAACAGCCCGTGCGGCGCCTGGGGCTTCTGGCAGAACAACCACTGGTACTGAGAAGACGGCTGCCGGTACCGGAAAAGCACCGCTGGTTCCGGCAGGCAGCCGCTGGTACCGGAACGTGAGGGCGGATCACCGCGTAAGGTGGTCCGCCTCTCCGCTTCGTACGCGAAACCCCCGGCCGCGACGGCGTCGGGGGTTTCGTGCGTCCCGCACCGGTAACGTCGTCCTGACAGCACCGGGGGGCGGGAGGGGAAGAGGAAGCGACATGTCCAGATTGCCTCAGTGGGTCGGTGGCCTCGGCGCCGGCCTGACGCGGATCGCGCAGCGGCTGGAGGACCAGCGCCGCCGCGCGGAGGCCGCGGTGGGGGAGAGCGACCCGGAGGAGCTGAGGCGAGCCGGGCACGCGGCCGGGCCCCGGGCGCCGCACGACGACACGTACGCCGGTGCGTACGCCGGTGTGCGAACCGACGACGGGTCACCGGACGCGCCGGGCGCCGCGGATACGCCGGACGACGCCCACCGGCAGCCGGACTCGGTGCCGGCCCCGCCGACGTACGCGCCCGCCGTCGCCCCCCGCCCCGACCCGGTGGCCGCGGTGCCGTGGGGTGTGCGGGTCGCGGCCGAGGTGAGCTGGCGGCTGCTGCTCCTGGCGGGGACCATCTGGGTGCTGGCCAAGGTCATCACCTCCATCCAGCTCGTGGTGCTGGCGTTCGTCGCCGCCCTGCTGATCACCGCGCTGCTCCAGCCGACCGTGGCCTGGCTCAAGCGCCGGGGCGTGCCGCGGGGGCTCGCCACGGCCCTGACCTTCATCGCCGGGTTCGTCATCATGGGCCTGGTCGGATGGTTCGTCGTATGGCAGGTCCAGGACAATATCGACTCGGTGTCCCGACGGATCCAGGAAGGTATCACCGAGCTGAAGGGCTGGCTCCTCAACAGCCCGTTCCACGTCACCGAGGACCAGATCAACAACATCGCCAAGAACCTCCAGGACGCCGTCGGCGCCAACACGGAGGCGATCACCTCGGCCGGCCTGGAGGGCGTCACGGTCGTCCTGGAGGTGCTCACCGGCATCCTGCTGGCGATGTTCACCACGCTGTTCCTGCTGTACGACGGCCGGCGCATCTGGAACTGGTTTCTCAAGCTCGTGCCGAGCGCGGCGCGCGAAGGCGTGGCGGGCGCCGGGCCGCGCGCCTGGCGCACGCTGACCGCCTATGTGCGCGGGACGGTGATAGTGGCGCTGATCGACGCCATCTTCATCGGCATCGGCATCTACTTCCTCGACGTGCCGCTCGCCGTGCCGCTCGCCGTCTTCATCTTCCTGTTCGCCTTCATCCCGCTGGTCGGCGCGGTCGTCTCGGGCGCGCTGGCGTGCGTGGTCGCGCTGGTGACGCAGGGCGTGTTCGCCGCGCTGATGGTGCTCGCGGTCGTCCTGGCGGTGCAGCAGATCGAGGGGCACATCCTCCAGCCGTTCATCCTGGGCCGCGCGGTACGGGTCCATCCGCTCGCCGTCATCCTGTCGGTGGCCGCCGGCGGCCTGGTCGCCGGCATCGGTGGCGCGGTGGTCGCGGTGCCGCTGGTCGCGGTCACCAACACCGTCGTCGGCTATCTGCGCTCGTACTCCAGGGAGCAGGCCCTCAGGATGACGCCGCCCCCGCACGGCGCCACGGCGCTGGACGTCGCGCCGACGCAGCCGAAGGGGAGCGCCCCACAGGACTGACCGAGGGCCGGGTCGGCCGGGCCGACCGGGCCCACCGGGCCCACCGGGCTCGTCGGACCCACCCGGCTCACCTGGCCCACCAGCCGACCCTCAGTACGGAGCGTCCTTCGCGTCCTCGTACGCCCGCAGCCGGGCCGTGTCCCGGTCGGTCCAGCCCGGCGGCGGGACGACCGCCGCCCAGCCGTCCACCGCGCCGGTGCCGTACCGGTGGCCGTGCGGCGGTGGCGCGCCGAAGGACACCGCGAGGTCGACGGTCGTCTGCCAGAAGGTGATGACCGGCCAGAAGCGCATCTCGTCGGTGACGTCCGGGCCGAGCGGCCGGTCCAGCCAGGCGGGCCGGTGGAAGAGCAGGTCGGGGGACCACCACACCACGGGGTCCGAGGCGTTCTGGAGGTAGACCACCCGGGGGTGCTCCCACGGGCCGTCGGGGCGCCCGAGGTCGCGTTCCGGGTACTGGGCGAAGCGGACGTGCCGCCCGTGGCCGTACACCGGACGCCACACCGGGCTGCCGGGATCGCGCCCGGCGACCACCTCGTTCCAGATGGGGCTGACGTTGGGCGGCCCGGCCAGCAGCGCGCCGTCCACTTTGCCGAGCATGTCGTCCAGCCCGTCGAAGCCCGCCTCGGTCGCGTACGTACCGAGGCTCTCGCCGCCCACGACCAGCTTGGGGCGGTCGTCCGCGGGCAGCGCGGACCACTTGGCGTACACCGCGTCGAACACCGCCCGGGCGTCCCGCGCCGCCTGCTCCCTGTCGACGAGGAAGGAGATCCATGACGGCAGGTACGAGTACTGGGTCGCGACGATCGCGGAGTCACCGCCGTACATGTACTCCAGCGGTTCCGGCATCCGCGGGTCCACCCAGCCGCTGCCCGTGGTGCCCAGCAGGGCCAGCACCTCGCGGTCGAAGCCGCCGGTGCGTTCCAGCTCCTGTACGACGAGGTCGGCGGTGCGCCGGAAGCGCGCGTCGCCGCCCTCCTGTTCGCCGACGTACACCCGTACCGGGTCCTTGGCGGGCCGGCCGGTGAAGGCGGTGATGTCCTGCTTGCGGGGCACCGAGCCGATGAAGCTGCGGCCCTCCGCGCCGAGTTCCGCCCAGGCGACGACGGAGGTGGGGCCGCCGGAGACATACGCGGAGGCGGGCTGGGTGATGCCGTCGGCGGTGCTCAGGTTGGCGGCCTTGGAGATCCGGTCGACGATGTCGATGAAGCCGCGCTCGTACAGGACGTCCTTGGAGCCGATGGTGACCAGCAGGGCGGTCAGCGCCGCGCCGGTCAGGTACGCGGCCGGGCGCGGCACCCAGCGGCCGAAGAACCGGGCGAGCCGGCGGGCCACCAGGCGTACGCACCGGGCGAGGAGCACGAACAG
This sequence comes from Streptomyces sp. NPDC018045, assembly GCF_044327445.1. Classification (NCBI taxonomy): domain Bacteria; kingdom Bacillati; phylum Actinomycetota; class Actinomycetes; order Kitasatosporales; family Streptomycetaceae; genus Streptomyces; species Streptomyces sp. NPDC018045. Next base: position 19,293 of record NZ_JBIRFL010000023.1, on the reverse strand, counting down.
CGCGCAGACCGCCACCGCGCTCAGGATGATCACCGGGGTGTGCCAGACCAGAGAGGGCTCGACCTCCTGGAGGCGGCGCAGGCGGCGCTGGGCGTGGGCGCTCCAGGAGACGGCCGCCGTGGAGAGCACGACGCCGAGGACGTGGAAGGCCAGCCAGCAGCGGGCGCGGGTGCGTTCGGTGGGGCGGTACCGGCACAGGGCGCGGAAGAGGCCGCTCGCCGCGGCTCCGGCGGCGTAGCCGATGGCGGCCGTGATGCCGCCGATCAGACCTTGGAGGTGCCAGGGGCGGGGGAGCAGCGACGGGGTGAGGGAGAGCCAGAAGAAGAGCGCCGCGACGCAGCAGGCGGTGAGGTCGGGCCAGCGCCGGACGATCCAGGTGGGGTCGGGGGCGTCCCAGTACGGGCGTCTGAGCCACTGGACGATGAGGTGCGGGACGGACATTTGCCATCATTATGCGCAGAGCCCCACGAACCTGAGGTCCGCGGGGCTCTGTCGTACCGGCCGGGCGCCCGCCGGGCGCCTCCGGTTCACCTATTCGGCGAGGGTGGCCTCGGCGTCGAGGGTGGCGCCGACGGCCTGGAGGACGGAAGCGATCTTGATGGCCTCAAGGATCGTCTCGCGGTCCACGCCCGCCTTGCGCAGCACCTGCTCGTGCGAGTCCAGGCACATGCCGCAGCCGTTGATGGCCGAGACGGCCAGCGACCACAGCTCGAAGTCGACCTTCTCCACGCCCGGGTTGCCGATGACGTTCATCCGCAGGCCGGCGCGCATCGTGCCGTACTCCGGGTCCGACAGCAGGTGCCGGGTCCGGTAGAACACGTTGTTCATCGCCATGATGGCGGCGGCCGACTTGGCCGCGGTGTACGCCTCGTCGGAGAGGTTGGCCTTGGCCTCCGGCTCCAGCTCGCGCAGCACCTTCGGCGAACGCGAGGCGATCGCGCAGGCCAGGACGGTGCCCCAGAGCTGCTGCTTGGGCAGCTCACTGTTGCCGATCACCGAACCGAGGTTCAGCTTCAGGTCCTTGGCGAAGTCCGGTACCGCGGACTTCAGCTCGTCGAGAGCCATGTCAGGTCAGCCTTTCCCGTGTTGCCGTCAGTCGCGGTTCACTCGCCCGAGAGCAGCGCGACCGGGTCGAGGGTCTCGTCGCCCTTGCTCCAGTTGCAGGGGCACAGCTCGTCGGTCTGCAGCGCGTCGAGGACCCGCAGGACCTCCTTGGGGTTACGGCCGACGGAACCGGCGGTCACCATGGTGAACTGGATCTCGTTGTTCTGGTCCACGATGAAGACGGCGCGCTGCGCGAAGCCGTCCTCGCCCTCGATGCCGAGCGCGCGCATCAGCTCGTGCTTGGAGTCGGCCAGCATCGGGAAGGGCAGGTCGGTCAGGTCCGGGTGGTCCTTGCGCCAGGCGTGGTGCACGAACTCGGAGTCACCGGAGAAGCCGAGGATCTGGGCGTCGCGGTCGGCGAACTCGTCGTTCAGCTTGCCGAAGGCGGCGATCTCCGTGGGGCAGACGAAGGTGAAGTCCTTGGGCCACGCGAAGACGATCTTCCACTTGCCTTCGTAGGTCTTGTGGTTGATCTGCTCGAACTCCTTGCCGCTCTCCAGCGACACGCAGGCGGTCAGATCGAACTCGGGGAACTTGTCACCGACAGTGAGCACAGGCTCTCCTTCGTGTGCCGTAAGTCCTGAAACAGGGCTTACGCGAGGGGTTGGACGGTTCCCTACGGTGCCACAGGGGGCATTGATCGGGGAAATAGCCAGATCATGCCTCGTTGATCGGGGCTGGCTATCAGTCGCCGCAGTGGGTCCGGGCGAGTGTGACCTGCTCCTCTGGCGGACCTGACCGTCATGATGTAGGCGCAGCCGTGCACAACAATGCCGGATCGGTCGAAAAGGGGCGGGAATCCGGGGAATCCACCGGCTATCTCCGAAACGATGTTCCCCGGTTCGTTCACCTCGCCAAAGATTCGCCCCAGCACCAGCCGCGAGACGTACAATCACCCGCATGGCACAGAAGATCGTCACTATTTACACGGATGACCTCACCGGGGAAGAATCCACGGAGGTCGCCACCCACTCGCTCTCGGTCGACGGTATTGCATACGAGGTCGACCTCGCCCCGGACAGTTACGACAAGCTGCTGGAGGCGATCGGCCCCTTCCTGAAGGCCGGGCGCCGCACCGGGCGGGTGAAGGCGGGTGCCGGGGCGCGCAAGGCGAGCGGCGCCGCCTCGGGTTCGGGTGAGACCGCGAAGATCCGCGCCTGGGCCAAGGAGAACGGCTACGAGGTCAACGAGCGCGGCCGGGTGTCCGCCGATATCCGTGAGGCGTACCAGAACGCCAACAAGTAGACATCGCCCTCGTCGGCCGAAGCCGCCGTGGCAGTGGGCGGATCTCGGCCGGCCCAGGCCCGTGGCCTGGTGAACGGCGCTGGTGGCAGCCGGGTAATCGGCGTCGGCTGCCGCCGTCCGTAATGTGGTGGACCGCGGCCGTCGAAAAGCCGGTGACGCGGCAATCGGGAACGGCGCGTATCCCGCCGGGGCGGTATCCGGGCCGTATCCGGTGCGGCGCCGACGGCGGGGTGCCCGTGTGGCGTGTGCTGTGCCGCGCAGGGAAAACGGTCCCGTGGCCGGAGAATCCGGCCGGGCAGCCGGCCCGCAATCCCGCGGTCGGCTGCCGGAAAAGGGCGTCCGGGAATCCCGGCCCGCGAAATGTGCTCCGTGAAGCTTGCCCGGAGCCACCGATCGGCGCCCGTGCTGAAACCTGCCGGTAACACGGCACGGCAATTGTCCGGCCGGCCGCACTCCGCGGCCTTCCCTCGAAAACTCCTCCCCCGGGTGGTGCCTCCCACGCCATTAGACTGGATCACTCTGATCGGAGGTGGCTATCGGTGGCATCCCCCACGAATCCCGGGACCCGGCCGCGGCAGCCCAGTCTGGCGCAGCTCCGGGCCTTTGTCGCCGTCGCCGAACACCTGCACTTCCGGGAGGCCGCGGCGGAGATCGGCATGAGTCAGCCCGCGCTGTCCGGCGCCGTGTCGGCCCTGGAGGAGGCCCTCGGGGTGCAACTGCTGGAGCGTACGACCCGTAAGGTGCTGCTCTCGCCCGCCGGGGAACGGGTCGCCGCCCGGGCCCGCGGCGTGCTGGAGGCGGTCGGTGACCTCATGGAGGAGGCGGAGGCGGCCCGTGCGCCGTTCACCGGCGTCCTGCGGCTCGGGGTGATCCCGACCGTCGCCCCGTACCTGCTCCCGACCGTCCTGCGGCTGGTCCACGACCGTTACCCCGACCTGGAGCTCCAGGTCCACGAGGAGCAGACCGGTTCCCTGCTGGACGGCCTCCAGCAGGGGCGGCTGGACCTCCTGCTGCTCGCCGTGCCGCTGGGCGCCCCGACGGTCGCCGAACTCCCGCTGTTCGACGAGGACTTCGTGCTGGTCGCCCCGAAGGACCACTGGCTGGGCGGGCGCGGGGACATCCCGCGCGAGGCGCTCAAGGACATGGACCTGCTGCTGCTGGACGAGGGGCACTGCCTGCGCGACCAGGCGCTGGACATCTGCCGGGAGGCGGGCCGCGACGAGGGGGCGCCGGTGACGACCAGCGCGGCCGGGCTGTCGACCCTGGTGCAGTTGGTCGCGGGCGGCCTGGGCGTCACGCTGCTGCCGCGCACCGCGCTGCGCGTCGAGACGGCCCGCAACGACCAGCTCACGACCGGGTACTTCGCCGACCCGGCGCCGTCCCGGCGGGTCGCGCTGGCCATGCGCGCGGGCGCGGCGCGCCAGGACGAGTTCGAGGAGTTCGCGGGCGCGCTGCGCGAGGCGATGAAGGGCCTTCCGGTGCGGATCGTGGAGTGAGCCCGGCCGTACGGGTCGTGGAGTCGGCCCGGCCGTGAGGTCCGTACGGCCGCGCCCGTACATGACCGGCACGTGCACCCGTCACGTGACCGACCCACGCGCCCGTACGTGACCGGTCGCGCCCGTACCCGACCGGCCCGCCCCCGCGCCCCCGGCGGCCCCCGCCCGCCTACTCCGTCCGCAGGCCGTCCGGCCGCATCAGCCGCCACAGCAGCGGCAGGCTGAGCGCGGTCACCGCGAGGATCACCGCCCCGGCCGTGCCGGTGAGGACCGCGATGCCCGCCCAGTCCGGCAGCACCGGCTTGTTCACCAGGCGCAGCAGCAGGAGACCGACGCCCAGCCCGCAGCCGACGGCGAGGGCCAGTCCGAGGACGACGGGTATGGCGGCCTGCCACAGCACCGACCGGCCGAGCGTACGGCGCGGCGTACCGAAGGCGTCGAGGGCCGACAACAGCCGCCTGCGCTCGCGCAGTTGCTCCAGTACGGAGATGAGCAGGCCGGCGCCGATGAGGCACAGGACGGCCATGGCCCCGACCTGGAGTGCCGAGCTGACCAGGTCGAACAGTCCGGGACCCCGCAGGCCGGCGGTGACCGGGTCCCCCAGCCACATGACGGCCAGGCGCGGGTCGATCCGCGCCGCGGTGTTGCGTACGTACTCGACGGCATCCGGCCGGTCTGGGTCGAGGTCGACCTCGATCTCGGCGGACGCGTACCGCAGCAGTGCGGGGTCCAGGGCGCCGGGCGTGACGAGGAGGTTGGCCTCTTGCAGGGAGAAGTAGCCGGAGAGCGGGTCCACGGTGGGGACGGGCCCCGGGACCGTCCAGGCGGCGGGACGGCCCCCGGCCTCCGGCGAGATGAGCAGCCGGGTGCCGGGACGCGGGGCCGGCGCCGCGTCGGGGTCCGGCCGGGCGATGTCCGTACCGCCCTCGCCGTCCGGCATGTTCACCGGTGGTTTGGTGTAGAACAGGTCGCCGTCGGCGCACCGGTCGATCCGGGCCATCCGGCGCAGCGTGCCGCAGTCGGCCACGGCCAGCCGGTAGGGCGCGGGGACGAACGTCTCGTCCGGGTCGTCCCCGGCGGGTGCCCGGCGGTCCCCGGACGGCGGCGGGCCCGCATTGCTGAGCAGGGCCCCGTACACGCTCCGCACTCCCGCGGTCTCCCGCAGCCGCTGATACACCTCCGGAGCGCGGGACACGGGCAGCTCCGCCTGCCAGGAAGCGACCACCATCCGGTGTTTGTCGGACGGCGGGAGCGGATCGGGCAGGTCGTTGGTCTGGATCCCGGCCAGCAGCAACCGCACCGCGACGACACCGGCGACCGCCACGGTGATACCGCTGACCGAACGGGCCGCCGCGGTGGTGCTCAACTGGAGCCGGCGCACCGCGAGCTGCCAGGACGGTCCGCCGCCCGCGCCGATCCGGGAGACCACGGCGTCCAGCAGCCACGGCAGCAACGCCGCGACGCCGAGCAGGAGCAGCGAGGTGCCCGCGACCACCATGGCGCCGGCCTCCTCGCCCACCAGCGCCGTGTCACCGACCGTCATGGGCCACAGCAGCGCGACGCCCGCGGCGGGCAGCAGCAGCCGCCACCACAGGCGGCGCCGCACCGGTGGCGCGGACCGGGTCACACCGAGCGGTTCGACGGTGATCCGGCGCATCGTCAGCAGGGCGACACCGACCGAGCAGAGCGGGACGGCCAGTGCGACGAGGGCGGTCAGCCAGGGGACCGGTACGACGTCGGAGGGGTAGACCCCGAAGTCCAGCACCCGTATCCCCGACAGCGGGTACCGGGCGGCCAGGAAGACGACGGCGCCGGTGAGCAGCCCCAGCAGCGACCCGGCCAGGGCCTCCCCGGCCGCGATCCGCCGCGTCGTGGCGCGGTCGGTGCCCACCAGCCGCAGCGCCGCCAGCCGCCGGTCCCGACGCTCCCCGCCGAAGCGCACGGCGGCGGCGATGAAGACGGCCACCGGGGCGAGCAGGGCCACACTGCCGACGAGGATCGCCAGCAGCAGTTGGGGATTGGTGACGGGGGAGGCGGCGTCGGGGACGCGCCCGAAGGTGTCGATCCGCGTGGTTCCCGACTGGCTGCCGGTGAGCCGGTCCGACCCTTGGTAGTACGCGAGTTCGTCCGGCCCGGTCAGCCCCTCCGCGCCGATCCGCCCCACGGTGCGTACGCCCTGGAAGCGGTCGCGCAGGTCCGCGCCGTCGGAGGAGGCCAGCAGGTCCGCGAGGCCGGGCGAGACGACCATCTCACCGGGGCCGGGAAGGCGCGGCACACCGGGCGGGGTGACGGGCCGGTCGCCGTCGGGCCGCACCAGGCGTCCGCGGATGGACTGGCCGTGGTAGGCGGTGTCGGTGCGGGCCACCAGCAGGGTGCGGGCGGTGGCGGGCGTGGAGACGCCCAGGGTGTCGGAGCGGGCCTGGTCACGGGCGACGGCGGTGCCGACGGCCTGCGGTACGGAGGCGGCGATCAGCAGGACCGCGACGCCCAGCCCCACGCCGAGCGCGGTCAGCGCCGTACGGATCCAGCCCTCCCGGCCGCCGCCGACCGCGAACCGTACGCCCATGGCGAGGTCACGGCACCAGCGCCGGCCCCGGTGCCGTCGGGACTCGTCCACCTGTGCTCACTCCGTCCGTAGTCCGTCCGGCCGCATCATCCGCCACAGCGGCGGCAGGCTCAGCACCGTCACCAGCAGGATCACCCCGGCCCCGGCGCCCGCCATGCCCGCCACCACCGGCCAGTCCACGAACACCGCGCTGTCGATCATCCAGAGCAGCAGCGTGCCCAGCGCCAGCCCGCCCCCGACGGCGAGCACCAGGCCCAGCGTGACGGGGATGGCGGTCTGCCACAGGACCGACCAGCCCAGCGTGGCGCGCCGGGTGCCGAACGCGTCCAGCACCGACAGCAGCCGCCGGTGCTCGTGCAACTGCTCCACGGTGGAGATCACCAGGCCCGCGCCGATCAGCAGCAGGGTGACCACCGCGCCGAGGAACAGGCCGGTGCGCAGGCTGTCGTACTGCCCGTCGTGCCGGTTCTCGGCCAGTGAGACCACCGCCATCGACGGGTTGACGCGCGCTGCCGCCGTGCGGATGTGCTCCACCGCGTCCGGGACGGCGGGGTCGTAGCGGACCGTCAGGTGCATCAGGGGCCGGTACATCCGGCGCACGTCCACCGCGGCCGGGGTGATCAGGATGCCGTGGGTGGTCAGGCCGTCGGCGCCGGTCTTCGCGGGGACGACACGGGCGGTGGCGGGCAGCGTCCACAGCCGCGGCGGGCGGATGGGGCCGGAGCCTTCGGGCGGGTCGAGGTTGAGCCGGGCGCCCGGCCGTACGAAGGCGCGGTCCGCCAGGTTGTCGGTGACGAAGACATCGCCGTCCCGGCAGGAGCCGAGGCCGGCGATCCGGGCCAGTTCGGCGCAGTCGCCGACGGTGGCGAAGACGCTGTCCGCCATGCGGTAGTCGCTGCCCGGCAGGTACCGGCCCCGGTCGCCGGCCGCCGAGACGGACGACTCGATCGTGCCGCCGGCCGTACGGACCCCCTTGGCGCCGCGCAGCACCGCGAGCGCGTGCCGGGTCTGTTCCCAGCCCTGCGTGCCTCCGGTCATCTCGACCACCGGGCGTCCGTTGCGGGCGTAGGTCTCGGCGAATCCGGCCTGCATTCCGGTGAAGGTCAGGTGGACGGCGATGGCCCCGGCGACCGCGACGGTGATCCCGGCGACCGCGCGGGTGGCCGCCCCGCTGTTCAACTGGAGCCGCCGGGTGGCGAGCTGCCAGGGCACCGGGCCGCCGTGCAGCCGCCGCACCACCGCGTCGACCAGCCACGGCAGCAGGGCCGTGACGCCGAGCAGCAGCAGGGTCGCGCCGCCGGCCAGCCGGACCGTGTTGAGCGGGCTGTCCACCCGGTCGACGTCCCGCGAGACGGTCACCAGCAGCCCGACCCCGGCCAGCGGCACCAGCGGCCGCCACCACAGCCGGCGCCGGACGGGCGGCCGGCTGCGGACGACGCCCAGCGGCTCGACGGTCACACCGCGCTGCGCGAACAGCGTCACCAGGACGGCCGCGGCCGGCACCAGCACCGCGATCAGCGTGGCCAGCAGCGGGTCCGGGGTGATGTCCGACGGGAAGACGTTGATGTCCCACAGGGTGACCACGGAGGCGAACTGCCGCCCTCCGAGGAAGAACCCGGCGCCCAGCACCAGGCCCGCCAGCGAGCCGAGCAGCGCCTCCCCGGCGGCGATCCGCCGGGTCGTGCGGATGTCGGCGCCGATCAGGCGCAGCGCGGCGAGCCGCAGTTCGCGGCGTTCGTTGCCGAACCGTACGGAGGTGCCGATGAAGACCATGACGGGCGTCAGCAGCGCCACACACGTCATGATCACCAGCACCACCGCGGGGGCCCGCATCGGGCGCTGGACGAACTCCAGCCCGAAGTGGTCGATGCGGTCGGCACCGAGCCGCTCGGTCAGCGCGGAACTGCCCGCGAGGAAGGTCAGTTCGGCCGGTCCTTGCAGCCCGGCGTCGCCGATGGTGCCCACGACGCGGTACGGGAGCCGTTCGCGCAGGGCCTGGCCGTCGGGCGAGTCCAGCAGTTCCTTCAGGCCGGGGGAGACCAGCATGGTCCCCGGGCCCGGGAGCGCGGCGACGCCCGGCGGCTTCGGCGGGCGGGTCCCGTCGGGCTTGACGAGCCGGCCGCGGATGTTCTGGTGGTGGTAGCGGGTGTCGGCGTGGGCGTACAGCAGCGTGTCGTCGGCGGGCCGCGGCTCGTGCGCCTGGCCCAGGTTCTCGCGGGCCTTCTCCCGGCCGTGCCAGGAGTCGAGCAGGGCGGGCACGGACGAGCCGAGCAGCAGCACGGCGACGCCGAGGCCGACGCCGACGGCGGTCAGCGCCGTACGGATCCAGCCCTCCCGGCCGCCGCCCGCGGCGAAGCGCAGACCGGCGGCGAGGTCGCGGGCCCAGACGGCCGGGCCGGCGGGCGGCGGGGTGGGCACGGCCGGGAGCGTGGGGCCGCCCTGTTCCGTGGACGGGGTGCCGCGCCCGGTGCGTACGCCGTTGGCACGCGGACCGAGCAGGGTCATCCGGCGGCGCCGATCGGGGCGGCGGGCCCGCCCGGGCCGGGCGGGGTGCGGCCGTCGGGCAGGCTCCTCACCGCAGGCCCGCCAGCATGTCCTTCACCCTGCCGTCGCGGACGACGATCTCGCGGTCGGAGTAGGCGGCGACCCGGGCCTCGTGGGTGACCAGGACGACGGCGGCGTTGGTGTCCCGGGCCGCGTCGGTGAGCAGGGTCATCACGCGTTCGCCGTTGAGGGAGTCGAGGGCGCCGGTGGGTTCGTCGGCGAAGATCACGCGGGGGCGGGCGGCGAGGGCGCGGGCGACCGCGACGCGCTGGCCCTGCCCGCCGGAGACCTCACCCGGCCGCTTGCCCTCGCTGTCCTCGACCTCCAGGCGCTCCAGCCACTCGCGGGCGTGCCGCTCGGCCTCCTTGCGCTTGACGCCGTTCAGGCGCAGCGGCAGGGCGACGTTCTCCAGGCAGGTCAGTTCGGGGACCAACTGGCCGAACTGGAAGACGAAGCCGAAGTCCGTCCGGCGCAGGGCGCTGCGCTGCGCGTCGTTCATCGCCGTCACGTCGTGCTCGCCGTAGCGGACCGTGCCGGAATCCGGCAGGACGATGCCGGCCAGGCAGTGCAGCAGGGTCGACTTGCCGGAGCCGGAGGGGCCCATGACGGCGACGACCTCGCCGGGGTGGATGGAGAAGTCCACCCCGTCCAGCGCGGTGGTCCGGCCGTACGCCTTGTGCAGGGCCTCGGCGGCCAGCAGCGATCCCTCGGGCGTCACGGGCGGACCACCGCGGCCAGCTTGTCCAGGCGGGCGGCGGTCAGCTCCAGCCAGCGCAGGTCGGCCTCCAGGTGGAACAGGGCGTGGTCGCAGATGAGCTGGTCGGCGAGGTCGCCCTTGCGCTTGCGCTCGGTCAGACCGCGCATCAGGCGCAGGTGCTCGGTGCGCTGGGTGTCGAGCAGTTCGGCGGCGTCCCGGCCGGTGAGCAGGGCCAGCACCACCTTCGTGTAGAGCGTCGACTGGAGGTACGGCTCGGGCTTCTCGGGCCGGGCCAGCCACTGGGCGACGTCGGTGACGCCGGCGTCCGTGATGGCGTAGCGCTTGCGCTCCGGGCCCGCGCCCGCCTCGACGCCGTCCACCTCGACGAGGCCGTTCTTCAGCAGGCGGGACATGGTCGAGTAGACCTGCCCGTAGTGCAGCGGGCGGTCGTGGCCGAAGTGCTCGTCGAACGCCCGCTTCAGGTCGTAGCCATGGCGGGGGCCGGACTCCAGAAGGCCCAGAAGCGTATGACCGATTGACATGACGACCACCTTACTTCGTCGCTACAGCCGTGGTGTATACACGCCGTGCAGAGCGCTGCCGCCCCGGGGCCCGCCGTGCGGACCCCGGGGGCGGTGCTCCGGTCACTCCGTACGCAGCCCGTCCGCGCGCATCATGCGCCACAGCGGCGGCATGCTGAGCAGCGTCACGAGCAGCACCAGGGCGGCACCGAACAGCGGCAGCGGCCAGACCACCGACCACACGACATCGCCCTTGCCCGCCAGACCCAGCAGCACCCGGCCGAGCCCGAGACCGCCGGCCACCGCGAGCGCCAGGCCGAGGACCATCGGGACGGCGGTCTGCCACAGCACGGACCAGGCGAGCGTGGAGCGCCGGGTGCCGAAGGCCACCAGGACCGACAGCAGGCGGCGGCGTTCGCGCAACTGCTCCAGGGTGGTGACCAGCATGCTGGCGGCGATCAGTGTCATGGTCGCCACGGAGGCGATCACCAGCCCGTTGCGCACGCTGACGAAGCGCCGGTCGTCGGCGGTGTCCATGAGCTGGAAGACGTTCGCCGTCACGTCGATACGGGCCGCCGTGTTGCGGGCGTGCTCGGCGGCGTCCGGGACGGACGGGTCGAGCCGCACCATGGCCCTGGCCGTGGGCGCGTCCAGCTTCTTCACGTCGACCGCGCCCGGGGTGGCGAACAGGCCGGTGGTCTGTTCGCCGGTCGGGTCGGGCCGGCCTTGGACGGGGCGGATCGTCCGGGGCAGGGTCCAGGTGCTGGGCTTGCCCACGCGCTTGCCGTCGTCGTCGAAGCTGTTCAGGAGCACCGTGCCACCGGGATGTACGACCTTGGGCAGGTCCTCGTCCTCGAAGGAGCCAGGACCGCCCTTGACCAGGAAGACGTCGCCGTCCTTGCACGGGCCCGGCCGGCTGATCTCCTGGAGGGTCTCGCAGCTTCCGACCGTCACCGAGGTGCTCAGCGGGTAGCCGCTCTCCCCACGCTCCGGGCCGGGGGAGGTGATCCGTGACCCGACGGTGGCGATGACGCCGTTGACCCCCTCGGTCCGGTCGAACGCGTCGATCATCTTCTGTGTGGCGGCGCCGTCCCGGGCCGGCAGCATCACCTGGAGCTGTGCCCGGGAGGTGTCCTGCCCGGTGGGCTTGGTGTAGTCGTTCCCGACGCCCGTGAACAGCGTCTGCAACGCGATGGCACCGGCCACGGCGACGGTGATGCCGCTGACCGCGCGGGCCGCGCTGCTGCTGCTCAACTGGAGCCGGCGGCCGGCGAGCTGCCACGGGACCGGGCCGCCCTTGAAGCGCGCCACGACCGCCTCCACCAGCCAGGGCAGCAGGATGGTCAGGCCCAGCAGCGTCAGGACCGCGCCGGCACCGATCAGATACGTGTTGACGTCGCCCGTCTTCTTGTCGATCGACCCGAACGCGACCAGCAGCGCCAGCCCGATGACCGGGACGGGCAGCCGCCACCACAGCCGCCGGCGGCGCGGTACGGCGTTGCGGACGACGCCCAGCGGCTCGATGGCGATGCCGCGCAGCGCGAAGAGCGTGACGGCGACGGCCGACGCCGGTACGGCCAGCGCGATCAGGACGGCCAGGGCGGGGACCGGCGACAGATCGGTGGGGAAGGCGTTGACGCTGCGGATGTCGACCGAGCCGATGAACTGCCGGCCGGCCAGGAACAGCCCGGCGCCGACCACCAGCCCGAACAGCGAGCCCAGCAGGGCCTCACCACCGGCGATCCGGCGCGTCATGTGGTTGTCGGCGCCCACCAGGCGCAGCGCGGCCAGCCGCCGGTCGCGGCGCTCGCCACCGAAGCGGACGGCGGTGGCGATGAAGATGGCCACCGGCATCAGCAGGACGACGCAGCCCACGAGGATCAGCACCAGCAGGACGGGGTCCATGCCCGCTGACCTGAGCTGCCATCCGTAGGTGTCGGCGCGGGTGGTCCCGTCCTCCGGGACGAGCCGGTCGCTGCCCGCGTAGTAGAAGTTCTCGCCGGGGTCGATCAGGCCCGCTTCGCCGATGGTGCCGACCACGCGGTACGGGAGCCGGTCGTGCAGCAGCTTGCCGTCCGGGGATTCCAGGAGCTTCTTCAGGGTGGGGGAGACGACCGCCTCGCCGGGCCCGGGGAGGCGGTCCACGCCGGGCGGCAGGGCGGGGTCGCTGCCCTCCGGGCGCAGCAGGACACCGTCCACGCTGTCGCCCCGGAACTTGGTTCCCACGCTGTGGAAGAGGAAGGAGCTGTCGGAGCGCTTCACGTCGTGCTCCCCGAGCTGGATGCTGCGCGCGTTGCTCCGGTCGGAGCGGTTCGCCAGCAGGCTCGGCACGGAGGAGGCGCCCAGCAGCAGGGCCACACCGAGGCCGACACCGACAGCGGTCAGCGCCGTACGGGTCCAGCCCTCGCGGCCGCTGCCGACGGCGAAGCGCATCCCCATGACGAGGTCGCGGAACCAGACGGCCGGGCCGGCCGGGGCCTTGGCCGGGCGGTCCCCGTGCCCGGCGCCGCCGGGGCGGTGGTCCACGGCGGTCATACGGTGCCCGCCATTTCCCGGGCCTTGCCGTCGCGGACGACGATCTCGCGGTCGGAGTAGGCGGCGACCCGGGCCTCGTGGGTGACCAGGACGACGGCGGCGTTGGTGTCCCGGGCCGCGTCGGTGAGCAGGGTCATCACGCGTTCGCCGTTGAGGGAGTCGAGGGCGCCGGTGGGTTCGTCGGCGAAGATCACGCGGGGGCGGGCGGCGAGGGCGCGGGCGACCGCGACGCGCTGGCCCTGGCCGCCGGAGACCTCGCCGGGCCGCTTGGCCCGTATGTCGCCGACCTCCAGGCGCTCCAGCCACTCGCGGGCGTGCCGCTCGGCCTCCTTGCGCCTGACGCCGTTCAGGCGCAGCGGCAGGGCGACGTTCTCCAGGCAGGTCAGTTCGGGGACCAACTGGCCGAACTGGAAGACGAAGCCGAAGTCGGCGCGGCGCAGGGCGCTGCGCTGCGCGTCGTTCATCTGCGTCAGGTCGCGCGAGCCGTAGCGGACGCTGCCGGAGTCGGGGCGGACGATGCCGGCCAGGCAGTGCAGCAGGGTCGACTTGCCGGAGCCGGAGGGGCCCATGACGGCGACGACCTCGCCGGGGTGGATGGAGAACTCGGCGCCGTCGAGCGCGCGGGTCGAGCCGTACGCCTTGTGCAGCGCGCTGGCCTTGAGCAGGGAACCGGCCGGGGTCATACGCGGGCCTCCGGAAGTGCGGACAGGGAGCGGTCCGGGGGCGGGGCCCGGGGGCTCCGCCGGCCGGGGGCGCCGTCGGGACCGCTCGCGGTGCCCGAGACTGCCGCCCGGCAGGACACCATGCACTCTACACGGCGTGTATACCTGTGGTGTATACCCGCCCGGCAAGCGGCCGGAGGTCCGCCCGCGCACGGGCCGGCCTCCGGCACCCCTCGTCCTCACTCACCCCGGTCGGCACCCTCCGGCGGCTCCGGTTCTTCGTCCGCCGCAGACTCCGGCGATCCGGCGGCCTTCGGCGGCCGCCCCCGGCGGGGCAGTCCGCCCGTGCCCTTCGGCAGCCGCCCCGCGTCCGCCAGGGCCTTGCGCAGCAGGAACTCCACCTGGGCGTTGGCGCTGCGCAGCTCGTCGTCGGCCCAGCGGGCGAGCGCGTCGTGCACCAGCGGGTCGAGCCGCAGCAGCATCTGCTTGCGCCGCTGCGCCCGCCGCTTCGGCGCCCGGTCGTCGTCCGCGGGCCCGGCGGCCCCGGGGGCGTCCCGGGGCGCGTCCTGGGGGCCGCCCTCACTCACTGGTAGAGGGAACCGGTGTTCAGTACGGGCTGGGCGGCCCGGTCGCCGCACAGCACCACCATCAGGTTGCTGACCATGGCCGCCTTGCGCTCCTCGTCCAGCTCCACGATGTCCTGCTCACTGATGCGGGCCAGCGCCATCTCGACCATGCCGACCGCACCCTCGACGATCTGCTGGCGGGCCGCCACGACCGCGCCGGCCTGCTGCCGCTGGAGCATCGCCGAGGCGATCTCCGGGGCGTAGGCGAGGTGGCTGAAGCGGGACTCGATGATCCGTACGCCGGCGGCCTGCACCCGGGCGGTCAGTTCGACGGCCAGCTTCTCGGTGATCTCCTCGGCGTTGCCGCGCAGCGACAGCGCGTCCTCGTCGTGCGCGTCGTACGGGTACTCGATCGCGATGTGCCGCACCGCGGCCTCGGTCTGGGTGGCGACGAACTCCAGGAAGTCGTCGACCTCGAACAGCGCCTGCGCGGTGTCCTCGACCTGCCATACGACGATGGAGGCCAGCTCGATCGGGTTGCCGTAGGCGTCGTTGACCTTCAGGACCGCGGTCTCGTGGTTGCGGACGCGGGTGGAGATCTTGCGGGCGGTGGTGAGCGGGTTGATCCAGCGCAGGCCGTCCTCGCGGATGGTGCCGACGTAGCGTCCGAAGAGCTGGATGACGCGGGCCTCGCCGGGGGCGACCATCTTCACGCCGGTCATGCAGAACAGCGAGCCCACCAGCAGCAGGACGCCGACGACGAGCAGCGGCACCCTCAGCGCGTTGTTGCCGTTCGAGCCGGCGGCGCCGCCGCCGATGCTCAGGCCCAGCCCGGCGAACACGCCGAGGACGGTGAGCAGCAGGCCCAGGCCGCCCGGGATGCTGTGCGCCACCGTCTCGCGGACCTGCGGACGGGGCATCTGCGGGGCGTCGGCCGCGAGCTGCGCGCCGCCGCTCGTCCCGTCGGTGCGGCCGGGCGGTGTCTGGTCGGGCATGTCGTCTCCCCGTTTCCTCGTGACGTTCCTCGTGTCCGTACCGGGCCGCAGCGTGGTCGGTGCCGCGGCCGGGATCGTACGGATCGATTGTGCTGTCGCAAGCCTAGCAAAGTGATAGCACTTTAAGAAGGCTCTCAGATCGGTACGGCATTCTCCCGGGACGGTTCCCCCACTCCGGGTGCTCTTTGTCACGTCGGGAAAAGCCTTGATCGATGAGCATTTGCTGACAGATGCGGTGTTAGCTTCGTGAGCTGAGTTATTGGGGGCGGAACGACTGGAGTTGCGGGAGCGATGGGGCGAGCGGATGCGAGGCGAGCGGCACAGGGGCGTAAACGCCGGGCGAAGCCGAAGGGCGAGAAGGCCGGCATACGCCGCTTCTTCACCTGGAAGAAGCTCCTGGGTGCCTTCCTCGGCGTGTGCCTGCTGGGCATCCTCGGCTTCGTCGGGCTGTACCTGTACGTGGACGTGCCCGAAGAGGGCAACTTCCAGGCCACGAGCCAGAGCAACATCTACAAGTACGCCGACGGCACGATCATGGCCCGCAAGGGCGCCGCGAACGCGGTGAACCGCGAGACCGTCAAGATCGACCAGATCCCCGAGCACGTCCAGCACGCCTTCGTCGCGGCCGAGAACAAGACCTTCTACCAGGACTCCGGCGTCGACCTGAAGGGCACCCTGCGCGGCATCCTCAACACCCTCAAGGGCCAGGGCAAGCAGGGCGGCTCCACCATCACCCAGCAGTACGTCAAGAACTACTACCTGAGCCAGGAGCAGACGGTCAGCCGCAAGCTCCAGGAGATCGTCATCTCCCTCAAGGTCGACAACAAGCTCGGCAAGAAGGAGATCCTCGCCGGGTACATGAACACCAGCTACTACGGCCGCGGCGCGTACGGCATCCAGGCGGCGGCCCAGGCGTACTACGGCGTGGACGTCGGCAAGCTGACCGTCAGCCAGGGCGCGTACCTGGCCTCGCTGCTCCAGGCGCCCAGCCAGTACGACTGGGCCGTCGCCTCGGACGCCGGCAAGAAGCGGGTGCAGCAGCGCTGGGCCTACACCCTCGACAACATGGTCGAGATGAAGTGGCTGAGCGCCGCCGACCGGCAGAAGCAGGCGTTTCAGAAGCCCATCAAGCCCAAGCCGCTGCCCGGCGAGGCCGGCCAGGTCGGCTACTTCATCAACGCCGCCAACGATGAGCTGATCCGCAAGGGCGTCGACGAGAAGGAGCTGGCCGCCGGCGGCTGGACCATCACCCTGGGCATCGACAAGAAGAAGCAGCAGGAGCTGGAGAAGGCCGTCCAGCGCAAGCTGACCGACGACCTCAAGCCGACCCTGCGCAAGGCGGACCGGGACGCCCAGCTCGGCGCCGTCTCGGTCGACCCCAAGACCGGTCACGTCCTGGCGATGTACGGCGGCGCGGGCTACACCAAGCACTACACGAACAACGCGACGCGGGCCGACTTCCAGCCCGCCTCCACGTTCAAGCCGCTGATCTTCGCCTCGGCCCTGGAGAATCACGCCAAGACCCAGTCCGGCGTGCCCATCACCCCCGACACGGTCTACGACGGCCGCAACCGCCGCCCGGTGGTCAACAGCGTCAAGCCGTTCGCGCCGCCGAACGAGGACGAGGTCTCGTACGGCAAGGTCAGCGTCCAGCAGGCGACCAACAACTCCGTCAACTCCGTCTTCGCGCAGATGGGCGCGGACGTGGGCCTGGACGAGGTGAAGAAGACCGCGGTCAGCCTCGGCATGGACGGCAGCCGGATGGACGTCCAGCCCGCCATGACGCTCGGCAGCATGGGCGCCAGCCCGCTCCAGATGGCCGCCGCCTACGCCACGCTCGACAACCACGGCAAGAAGGTCGACCCGGCCCTGGTCGTCAAGGCCCAGCACGGCGCGCAGGAGACCGAGCTGCCCGACCCCATCGGCTCCCAGGTGCTGACCCGCGGGACCGCCGACACCGTCACGTCCGTGCTGCGCGGCGTGGTCAACGACGGTACGGCGAAGTCCGCGATCGGCGGCACCGACTACAAGGCGGCGGGCAAGACCGGCACCTCCGACGACAACAAGTCGGCGTGGTTCGTCGGCTACACGCCCAAGCTGGTCACCGCGGTCGGCATGTTCGGCGAGGAGACCAAGGGCGGCAAGCAGGTCTCGCTCAAGGGCACCGGCGGCGGCGGGCGCGTCAACGGCGGCGGCTACCCGGCCAAGGTCTGGGCCGCCTACACCGCGGCGGCGATCGGCGACGACACCGGGGCCGAGTTCGACCTGGAGACGAACTCCGGTGCCGGGGTGGCACCGACCATCACCCCGCCGCCGAGCAACACCCCCTCGCACACGCCGTCCCAGACGCCGTCGCAGACCCCCTCGCAGACGCCGTCCCGCACGCCGTCGCAGACCCCGTCCCAGACGCCGTCCCACACCCCCTCGCACACGCCGTCGCGGACGCCCACCTCGCCCTCGGGGTCGCCTCCGGCCTCCCCGTCGGGTGACAGCGGCGGCCACGGCAACGACGGCCGGCCGCCCGGCTTCGAGGACCTGGAATGACCGGCGCCTGACAGTGCCGTGCCGTGGCCCCCGCCCGAAGGCGGGGGCCACGGCCGTTTCCGTCCCGCCGGCCGCGTACGGTCCCGGCTCAGCCGCCGTTGAACCGCGCGGCGATCCGGTCGCCGAGCGCCTTGTCGACATTGCGCCAGTACTGGAGGGCGCGCAGCAGCACCGGTCGGCTCACGCCCTTCGACAGGTGCCCGGCGACGTTGTCGACCAGCCGCCCGCGCGCCGCGTCGTCCAGCACCTGCCGCACCTGGGTGCCCGCCTGGCTCCAGTCGTCGTCATCGCGGCGCAGCTTGTACGCCTCGCGCACCATCTCGCCCGCCGCGTGCCAGCCCGCCGGGTCGCCGAAGTTCTGCGTGTCGGCCGCCGGGCCGCCGTACGAGTTCGGCGCGTACACCGCCGCCGCGCGGGACGGCTCGTAGCGCATCGGGCCGTCCTTCGCGTACGAGGTGACCAGCGAGTGCGGGCGGTTCGGCGGCAGTTGCGCGTAGTTCGGGCCGATGCGGTAGCGGTGGGTGTCCGGGTAGGAGAACAGCCGGCCCAGCAGCATCTTGTCCGGCGACGGGCCGATGCCCGGCACCATGTTGGACGGCTCGAAGGCCGCCTGCTCGACGTGGACGAAGAAGTCCTCCGGGTTGCGGTCCAGCGTCATCCGGCCGACCTCGATCAGCGGGTGGTCGCCGTGCGGCCACACCTTGGTCAGGTCGAACGGGTTGAAGCGGTAGTCCGGGGCTTCGTCGAACGGCATCACCTGGACGTACATGGTCCACGAGGGCGCGTCACCGGCCGCGATCGACTCGTACAGGTCACGGCGGTGCAGGTCGCCGTCCTCGCCCGCGAGCCGGTCGGCCTCCTCCTGGGTGAGGAAGTCGATGCCCTGGTCGGTCTTGATGTGATACTTGATCCAGAAGCGCTCGCCGCCACCGTTGATCCACATGAACGTGTGCGAGCCGTAGCCGTTCATGTTCCGGTACGTCTTCGGGATGCCGCGGTCGCCCATCAGCCAGGTGACCATGTGCGCCGTCTCCGGCGACAGCGTCCAGAAGTCCCACTGCATGTCGTGGTCGCGCACCCCGCTGTCCGGGCGGCGCTTCTGCGAGCGGATGAAGTCCTGAAACTTGCTCGGGTCCCGCACGAAGAAGATCGGCGTGTTGTTCCCGACCAGGTCGTAGTTGCCGTGCTCGGTGTAGAACTTCAGCGCGAAGCCGCGCGGGTCGCGCCAGGTGTCCGGCGAGCCCTGCTCACCCGCGACCGTCGAGAAGCGGGCCAGCATCTCGGTGCGCCGGCCCGGCTGGAAGAGGTCCGCCTTGGTGAACTGGCTGACGTCGTTGGTCACTTCGAAGAACCCGTACGCGCCGCTGCCCTTGGCGTGCACGACCCGCTCGGGCACCCGTTCCCGGTTGAACTGGGCCATCTTCTCGATCAGGTAGTGGTCCTGGAGCAGCAGCGGACCGTCGGAGCCCACCGAGAGCGAGAACTCGTCGCTCTCCACCGGGACGCCGGCGTTGGTGGTCGTACGCGGGACGTCGTGCGCGGAGCTGGTCATGGCGGAGCGCCTCCCGTGGTGGGGTCGTCAGTCCCTTGCCACCCCAGCAGTCAACTCCGCCGACGCGGTGTCGGCAACCGTTGGACGCCGTCCGGTTCGAGACGAAGTCCGGCCACCGGCCCGCGCGTCGGCGCCCCGGCGGCCCCCGTACGCCGAGACCCCGCGCACGCCCCTAGGTCGTGTCTTCAAATGATCTTGCGTGGTGGATCATGGTCGGGTGATACGTCGACATGAGCTGTCGGATGCCGAGTGGGAGTTCGTCCGGC
>NZ_JBIRFL010000022.1:0-110446 GCF_044327445.1 Streptomyces sp. NPDC018045 | reverse complement strand
CCACCGTACGGACACGCCACGAACCGCTCCGCCGTCAGCGCCGCCCGCCCCAGATACCCCCGCGCCACCCCCTGCCCGGCGATGTACAGCTCGCCCGGCACCCCCACCGGGACGGGCCGCAGGAACCGGTCCAGGGCGAAGACCTCGAAGCCGTCGCGCGGGCGGCCGATCGGCAGGACGGCGGGGGCCTGCGTGCCGGGTGCGACGGTGTGGGTGGTGGCGCACAGGGTGGTCTCCGTCGGCCCGTACAGGTGGTGCACCTCGGCGCGCGGGCAGGCGTCGGCCACCCGGGCGACCGCTTCGGCGGGCACCACGTCGCCACCGGTCAGGACGTGCCGCAGGCCCGCGAAGCACTCGGGGGTCTCCTGCGCCAGCGCCCGGAACAGCCCGGCCGTGACATGTGCCGCCGTCACCTCGTGCGTCGCGACGAGCCCGGCCAGCGTCCCGCCGTCCAGATCCAGCGCCTCCGGCGCCACCACGACGCACCCGCCGTTCAGCAACGGCACCCACAGCTCGAAGACCGACGCGTCGAAGGCGTGCGGCGCGTGGAACAGCACCCGGCCCGAGCCGATGCCGCCCCAGCACGCGTCGCGCGCGAGGGCCGCCGCGCCGCCGTGGGTCACCAGCACGCCCTTGGGCGTCCCGGTCGAGCCGGAGGTGTACATCGCGTACAGGCCGGACTGTGGTGACACGTGCGCGCGAGGCGGGGACGCGGGGAAGTTTTCGAGCGCTTCCCGCGCCCCGGCCTCGGTCACCACCAGCGCGGGCGCGGAGTCCGCCAGCAGGAACCGCACCCGTTCGGCCGGGTGGGCGGTGTCGACGGGGACGAACACGGCGCCCGCCTTGGCGATGCCGAGGAGCACGGTCACCAGCTCGGCGGTCCGCGGCAGCAGCACGGCCACCCGGTCCCCCGCGCCGACGCCCTGCCCGTGCAGGTGGTGCGCGAACCGGTTGGCGCGCGCGTCCAGTTCCCGGTAGGTCAGGGTCAGCGCGCCGGACACGACGGCGGGCGCGTCCGGGTGACGGGCCGCGACCTCCTCGAACACGGCGGGGACCGTCCGGCCGGCGGCGCCGGTGCCGGGTTTGCCGACGTTCACCCCGGAGAGGAGGTGCTCCCGCTCCCCGTCCAGCAGAATGTCCACATCGCCCACCCGGGCGCGGGCATCGTCGGCGAGTCGGCCGAACACCTCCACCAGCCGCGTGGCCAGGGCCTGTGCGGTGGCCGGGTCGAACAGGTCGGTGGCGAACTCCAGCAGGCCGTCGAGGCCGCCGCCGTCCGGGCGCTCCCGTAGCACCACCGACAGGTCGAACTTCGAGGAGGCCAGCCCCACCGGGACCACCTCGGCGCCGAGCCCGGGCGCCGTGAAGGCCGTGTCCGGCGCGTTCTGGAGGGCGAAGGCGACCTGGAAGAGCGGGTGCCGGGCCAGCGAGCGGACCGGGTTCAGTACGTCCACGAGGTGCTCGAAGGGCAGGTCCTGGTGGGCGTAGGCGGCGAGGTCGGTCTCCCGTACCCGGCCGACCAGCTCGGTGAAGGTGGGGTTGCCGCTGATGTCCGTACGCAGCACCAGCGTGTTGAGGAAGTTGCCCACGAGACCGTCGAGGTTCTCGTCGGTACGGCCGGCGACGGGCGTGCCGAGCGGTACGTCCTCGGCCCCGCCGAGCCGGGACAGCAGCACCGCGACGGCGGCCTGCGCGACCATGAACAGCGTGGCGTCGCATTCCCTGGCGATCTCCAGGAACCGCCGGTGCACAGCGGCGTCCACACGGAACGGAAGCATCGCGCCCCGGTGGCTCGCCGTGGCCGGGCGGGGCCGGTCGAAGGGCAGCTCCAACTGTTCGGGGAGGCCGGCGAGGGTACGGGTCCAGAAGTCGAGCTGCTTGCGGAAGAGACCGTCGGTGGTGTTTGCGGGTTCTTCGGCGTTCCCGGGTCCTTCGGCATTTCCGGGCTCTTGGGCGTTCCCCGGCTCTTCGGTACTTCCGGCCTCTTGGGCGTTCCCGGTCGCTGCGGCGTTTCCTGCCGCACCGGCTTCCCCGGCTTCGTCGGTGTCCTGGCTGAGCAGGTCGCGCTGCCAGAGGGTGAAGTCGGCGTACTGGACGGGCAGCGGCGCCCAGCCGGGCGCGCGGTCCTCGGCCCGTGCCGCGTACGCCGCCGACAGGTCCCGCATCAGGACGCCCATGGACCAGCCGTCGGCGGCGATGTGGTGCACCACGATCAGCAGGACGTGATCGGCGGGCGTCACCTCGAACAGCGTGACGCGCCACGGCAGTTCCGTTTCGAGCCGGAACCCCTGGGCGGCCCCGGCGGCCAGCGCCTCGTCCAGCGTCTCCTCGGTGACGGCGGTCGCGGACATCCGGGCCGGGACGGACGTCAGGATCTCCTGGCGGGCACTCCCACCGTCCTCGGGGTAGCGGGTGCGCAGCGTCTCGTGCCGGGCCACGACGTCGGCCCAGGCGGCCTCCAGGGCTGAGACGTCCAGGGCGCCGGTCAGCCGGATGGCCAGCGGAATGTTGTTGGTCGCGTTCGGCCCCTCCAGGCTGTGCAGGAACCACATCCGCTGCTGCCCGAACGACAGCGGCAGCGGATCGGGCCGGTCCACCGGCACGAGCGCCGGCCGCACCGCCTCGAACTCGTCCAGTCGCCCCGCCAGCCCCGCCACCGTGGGCGCCTCGAACAACACCCGCACCGAAATCTCCGCACCCAAAGCGGCCTTGACCCGGCTCGCCAGCCGCGTCGCCAACAACGAATCCCCGCCCAGATCGAAGAACCCGTCGTCGATACCGACCCGATCCAGCCCCAGCACCTCGGCGAACAGCCGGGAGAGAAGCTGCTCCCGCGGAGTGCGGGGCGCGCGGTCCGAGGCGGCTGCCGCGTAGTCGGGTGCGGGGAGTTCGGCCCGGTCGGTCTTGCCGTTGACGGTCAGCGGCAAGGTGTCCAGCGTGACGACGGCGGCAGGGACCATGTAGTCGGGCAGCCGCTCGGCCGCGAAGTCCCGCAGCCCGGAGGCGTCCCCGACGACGTACGCGACCAGCCGCTTGTCGCCGGGCCGGTCCTCGCGCGCCAGCACCGCGATCTGCGCCACGCCGGGACACTGCGCGAGGACGGTCTCGACCTCGGCCGGCTCGATACGGAAACCCCGCACCTTCACCTGATCGTCCGCCCGCCCCAGGAACACCAGATGCCCGTCCCGGTCCCAACGCACCAAGTCACCCGTCCGGTACATCCGACCACCACCGTACGGACACGCCACGAACCGCTCCGCCGTCAGCGCCGCCCGCCCCAGATACCCCCGCGCGACACCCCGCCCCACCACATACAACTCCCCCGCCACACCCACCGGAACCGGCCGCAGAAAAGCGTCCAGAACGAACACCCGCAGGCCGTCCCGGGGCCCGCCGATGGGGAGGGCCGAAGGCACCTTCGCCCCGGGGGCGAGGGTGAGCGTGGTGGCGCACAGCGTGGTCTCCGTGGGGCCGTACAGATGGCGCACCGTCACGCCGGGGCAGGCGTCCATGACACGCGCCACGGCTTCGGCGGGGACCGCGTCACCGCCGGTCAGGACGTGCCGGAGGTCGGCGAAGCAGGCGGGGGTCTCCTGGGCCAGCACCCGGAACAGCCCGGCCGTCACGTGCACCGCCGTCAGCGCGTGCGCACCGACCAGCCCGGCCAGCGTCCCGCCGTCCAGATCCAGCGCCTCCGGCGCCACCACCACGGTTCCGCCGTTCAGCAACGGCACCCACAACTCGAACGTCGAGGCGTCGAAGGCGTACGGAGCGTGGCACAGCACCCGTCCGGACCCGATGTCACCCCAGCAGGAGTCCAGCGCCAGCCCGGCGACGCCCCCATGCGTCGCGACCACGCCCTTGGGCACACCCGTCGACCCGGAGGTGTACATCACGTACAAGGCCGACTCCGGCGATACCTCCACCGGCAACGGGTCAGCCGAGAAGCCCGCGAGCCCCTCCGAGACCTCGGCCTCCCCCACCACCAGCACCGGAGCCGCGTCCGCCAGCAGCCACCGCACCCGCTCCGCCGGATAGGACAGATCCACCGGCACGAAGACGGCCCCCGCCTTCACGATGCCCAGCAGCGCGGTCACCAGGGCGGCGGACCGGGGCAGCGTCACCCCCACCCGGTCCCCGGCGGTCACGCCACGCGCGCGCAGCGCTCGGGCGAATCGATTCGCCCGCGCGTCCAGCTCCTCGTAGGTCAGGGACTCCTCTTCGGAGACCACCGCCGTCGCGTGCGCGTACCGCCGCGCGGTCCGCTCGAAGAGGCCGGTGACGGTCGTCGGCGCGGCGCCCGGCGCGCCGGTGTTCACGCCGCGCAGCAGCCGGTCCCGTTCGCCGTCGACGAGGACGTCGAGGTCGCCGATCCGGGTGGCCGGGCCGGTGGCCAGTTGTCCGAGGATGCGGACGAGGCGGTCGGCCAGGAGCTGTGCGTCGGCGCGGGTGAACAGGTCGGGACGGTAGGTCAGCCGGAAGCGTTCGGACATCGCGGTGAAGGTCAGCGGGTAGTGCGCGGCGTCCCGGCCGCCGACGCTCGCCAGGTTCAGGTCCCCGGAGACCGACCGTGCGGTCGTCCCGGTCAGGTCGAGGAGGTCGACGGGGTAGTTCTGGAAGACAGTCAGGGTGTCGAACAGGGTCCGGGTCCCGGCGATGCCCTGGACCTCGGCCAGGCTCAGGTGCTCGTGCGGCAGCAGGGCCGCCTGCGCGTCCTGGAGACGGGTGAGCAACCGGGCGACAGTGTCGGTGGCCGACCAGCGGGCCCGTACCGGCAGGGTGTTGATGAACAGGCCGACGGTGGTGTCGATGCCCGGTATCTCCGGTGGGCGCCCGGCCGTGGTCCCCCCGAAGACCACGTCGTCACGCCCGGTCAGCGTGCCGAGCAGCACGGCCCACGCGCCGCGCATCACGGTGCTCATGGTCACGCCGTTGCGGCGGGCCAGGCCCGCGAGGTCCGCCACCAGCGGGGCGGGCAGTTCGACCCGCACCTCGTCGGGGTCGACCGGCGCGCGGTGGCCCGTCTCCGGCGCGACGAGGGTGGGCCGCGCCCCGTGGAGCGCCTGCCGCCACGCCTCGGCGGCGGCCGCGCCGTCGCGGCGGGCCAGCCAGGCGAGGTAGCTGCGGTACGGGGTGACCGGCGGCAGGGCGTGTTCGTCGCCGCCGTTGCGGTACAGCTCGACCAGTTCGTTCGCGACGATCGAGGTGGACCAGCCGTCGCAGAGGATGTGGTGGACGGTCAGCACGACGCGGGTGCGGGTGTCGCCGACGCGGATGGCGGTCAGGCGCAGCAGGGGCGGCGCGGCGAGGTCGAAGCGCCGGATCCATTCCGCGCGCACCGCCTCGTCCAGGGCGTCCGCACGCCGGCCGGCCGGGACCGGGCGCAGGTCCAGTTCCTGCCACGGGAGGTCCGTGCGCTGCGGGACGACCTGCACCGTGTCGCCGGACTTCAGGGTGCGGAACCCGGCCCTGAGGGTCGGGTGCCGGCGCAGCAGCGCGTGTCCCGCCGACCGGAGGGCGTCCGTGTCGAGGGGGCCGTCCAGGTCCAGGACCACCTGGCCCCGGTAGATGTCCGTGGCCTCGGCGTCGTACAGGGCGTGGAACAACATGCCCTTCTGCATCGGCGCGAGAGGCCATATGTCGGCCAGTCCGGGCTTGCTCACGGCTACTTTCCCCATTCCGTTTCGAGCTGGTCGATGTCGTCCTGAGTCAGGGAGACGAGGTCGAGGTCCGACGGGGTACGGCCGCCCGCGTCCGTCTGCGCGGCGCACGCCACCAGGGCCTCGGCGGCCCGGAACCACGCGTGGCCGAGCCGCCGCATGTCGGCCTCGGAGACCAGCGCCGGGTCCCAGGCCCAGTGCGCCGTCAGCCGGGGGCCGTCGTCGGTGTCCACGGTCAGGGCGTCGAGGTCGACCGGGTGGGTGCGGACGCCTTCGGGCGGGTGGGTGTCGCCGGTGGCGGTCCACGCGGTGGCGGCCGCCCGGCGCTCGTCCGCGGCGGGGACGCGGCCGAGGTAGTTGAACAGGAGCGGTGGTGTGGCGAGTTCGGCCAGGACCGGGGCCGTGCGCGCGTTGAGGCGGCGCAGCAGGCCGTGGCCGATGCCGTGCTCGGGCACTTCCCTGACCTGCTCCTTGACGCGTTTGAGTACGGTTCCCGGGTCGGGGCCGGCGGCCCGGGCCCCGGGTCCCGCGCCGCCGGGGTCGAGCCGGAGCGGGTGGACGCTGGTGAACCAGCCGACCGTACGGGACAGGTCGATGCCGGGTGCGAGACCGGCCTCGCGGCCGTGCCGTTCGAGGTCCACCAGGACGGCGCCGGGCCGGCCGCGCCAGTCGGCGACCGCGAGCACCAGCGCGGCGAGGAGCACCTCGGTGACATCGGCGTGGAAGGCCGCCGGGACGGTGGTGAGCAGGGCCGCCGACGTGTCGGGGGCCAGGGTCATGCTCAGTGCCCCGGACCCGCCCGGTCCGGTGGGTGTCGTCGGCAGCAGCGGGGCGGTGGGCGCGCCGGTCCGTTCCCAGAGCGGCAGTTCGGCGGTCCGGGCGGGGTCGTGGGCGGCCTGGCGCAGCAGTTCGGCCCAGCGGCGGAAGGACGTACGGACCGGTGGCAGGGCCGGGGTGGTGCCCGCCTTCACCGCCTCGCGGGCGAAAGCCAGGTCGTCCAGGACGATCCGCCAGGAGGCGCTGTCCACGCAGAGGTGGTGCGCGGCGAGGAAGAGCCGGCCCGGCCGGTGCGAGCCCGTGTCGAACCACACGGCTTGCAGTACGGCACCGGAGCGCGGGTCGAGGCGGCCGGTCGCGGCGGCGCACTGCTCACGGACGATCGTCGCCGCGATCTGTTCGGCCGGTCCGGGCAGCCGTACCGTCCGCAGCAGGCCCGCCACCGGTACGGTGCCCGGCGGCCGGACTTCCAGCGTGTCGGCTCCGTCGGGGCCCAGCCGGAGCCGCAGGGCGCCGTGGTGGTCCAGGACGGCCTGGAGAGCGGCGGTGAGTTCGGCCGCGGTGAGGCCGGTGGGGGTCCGGACCATGACGGTCTGGTGCAGCGGCCCGGCCAGCGCCTGCCGGTCGGCGAGCTGCCGCATGACCGGGGTGAGGGGTACGGGGCCGTCGCCGTCGTCGTGCCGGTTCTCCTCCTCCGTGACGGGCCGGGCGGCGCGGGCGAGGCCCTCCGGGGACTTGTGCCGGAAGACGTCCGTCGCGCTGATCCGGTACCCGGCCCTGGCCGCTTGGGCGACGAGTTGCAGGGAGAGGATGCTGTCGCCGCCGAGTTCGAAGAAGTTCGCGTCCGCGCCGACGATCGGATCGGGGACATCGGGGATATCAGGGACATCGAGAACATCGGGGATGTTCGGTGCGGCGGGGACGTCCGGGGCGGCGGGGGCACCTGGTGCTCCCGGGTGCGGGACGACCGGAGCCCGGACATCGGGGTGCCGGACCGCCGGTTCCGGAACCAAGGGTTCCGGAACCGGCGGGTGCGGAACCGGCGGCTGTGCGGCATCCGGGTGCGGGGCGGGTCGAGCGCCACTCACGTCCGGAGCCGTCGGGCCCGGGGGCACGACCGCCGTGGCCGCCGCGTGGACCTCCGCCGGCACCAGTCCGAGAACCTCCGCGAAGAAGCGGCAGAAGAGCGCTTCGAGCGGCGTGCGGGGCGCGCGCCCCGCGGCGGCCGCCGTGTGGTCGGGAGCGGGCAGCGCGACCCGGTCGACCTTGCCGTTGCCCGTGATGGGCAGCGCGTCGAGGGTGACGACGGCGCCGGGGATCATGTAGTCCGGCAGCCGGTCGGCCGCGAAGTCCCGTATGCCGTCCGCTTTTCCGACGATGTACGCGACCAGCCGTTTGTCACCGGGCCGGTCCTCGCGTACGACGACGGCGGCCTGGACCACGCCGGGGCACTGCCCGAGGACGGCCTCGATCTCGGCCGGCTCGATACGGAAACCCCGCACCTTTACCTGGTCGTCGGCCCGCCCGAGGAAGACGAGGTCACCGTCCCGGTCCCAGCGCACCAGATCACCGGTCCGGTACATCCGCCCACCGCCGTACGGACACGCCACGAACCGCTCCGCCGTCAGCGCCGCCCGGCCGAGATACCCGTGCGCGACGCCACCCCCGGCCACGTACAGCTCGCCCGCCACATCCGTGGGCACCGGGCGCAGGAGCGTGTCCAGGACGAAGACGCGTACGCCGTCGCGCGGCCCGCCGATCGGGAGGACCGCCGGTGCCTTCCCGCCCGGGGAGACGGTGTACGTGGTGGCGCACAGGGTGGTCTCCGTCGGCCCGTACAAGTGGTGGACGGTGGCGCCGGGGCAGGCGTCGGCGACCCGGGCGACGGCTTCGGCCGGGACCACGTCGCCGCCGGTCAGGATGTTTTTCAGGCCCGCGAAGCAGCCGGGCGTGTCCTGCGCCAGCACACGAAACAGCCCGGCCGTGACGTGGACGGCCGTCAGCGCGTACGCATCGATCAGCCGGGCCACCGTCGCCCCGTCCAGGTCCAGCGGCGGCGCGACGACCACGCACCCGCCGTTGAGCAGCGGCACCCACAGCTCCAGGGTGGAGGCGTCGAAGGTGTGCGGGGCGTGGAAGAGCGTCCGGCCGGTGCCGATGCCGTGCCAGCGGGGGTCGCGGGCGAGGGCGGTGACGTTCGCGTGCGTCGCGAGCACGCCTTTGGGGGTGCCGGTCGAGCCGGAGGTGTACATCACGTACAGCCCGGAGTCCGGTACCACCCGCGCGGGCGACGGGACGGCCGGGAAGTACCGCAGGGCCTCCGCCACCTCGGAGCGCGTCATGACCAGGACGGGGTCGGCGTCCTCCAGCAGGAACCGCACCCGTTCGACCGGGTACGCCGTGTCGACCGGCACGGCCACGGCGCCCGCCTTGGCGATGCCGAGCAGCGCCGCGACCAGTTCCGCCGAGCGGTCGAGCAGCACCGCGACCCGGTCGCCGGTGGTGACGCCCTTCGCGTGCAGGTACTGGGCGCAGCGGTTGGCCCGCGCGTCCAGTTCCCGGTAGGTCAGGGTGCCGTCCGCGGCCTCCACCGCCACCTCGTCGCCGTGCCGCGCGACGATCCGCTCGAAGCACCGCGGCACGGTCTCGTCCCGCGGGTCCGTCCGGTGCGGCGTCAGCGCCGTCGTGACGCGGGTCCGCTCGTCCTCGCCGAGCACGTCCACCGCCCCGGCCCGTACGGCGGGGTCCGCGGTGACCTGGTCGAGCACCCGCAGCAGCCGGGCCACCAGGCGGTCCGCCGTGTCGTGGTCGAAGAGGTCGGTGGCGAACTCCAGGTAGCAGTCGAGGCCCGCGGCGGCGCCGTCGGCGTCCCGGCGCTCCCACATCAGGACCGACAGGTCGAACTTCGAGGTGGACATCTCCACCGGTATCAGCCGGGATTGCAGCCCCGGGGCGTCGAAGTGGGTCTCGGGGGCGTTCTGGAGGGCGAAGGCGACCTGGAAGAGCGGGTGCCGGGCCAGCGAACGGACCGGGTTCAGCACCTCCACCAGGTGCTCGAAGGGCAGGTCCTGGTGGGCGTAGGCGGCGAGGTCGGTCTCCCGTACCCGGCCGACCAGTTCGGTGAAGGTGGGGTTGCCGCCGATGTCCGTACGCAGCACCAGCGTGTTGAGGAAGTTGCCGACGAGGTTGTCCACGGCCTCGTCCGTACGGCCCGCGACGGGCGTGCCGAGCGGAATGTCCTCCCCGGCGCCGAGCCGGGACAGCAGCACCGCGACGGCGGCCTGCGCGACCATGAACAGCGTGGCGTCGCACTCGCGCGCGATCTCCGCCAGCCGCCGGTGCGCCGTGGCGTCCACCGAGAAGGGCAGGAACGCTCCCCGGTGGGTCGCCACCGGCGGGCGGGGCCGGTCGAAGGGCAGCTTCAGATGTTCCGGCAGGCCGGCGAGGGCTTGGGACCAGAACGTGGCCTGCCTGGCGAACAGGCCGCCGTCGGTGTCCTGGGCGAGCAGGTCGCGCTGCCAGAGGGTGAAGTCGGCGTACTGGACGGGCAGCGGCGCCCAGCCGGGCGCGCGGCCGGCGGCCCGTGCCGCATAGGCGGTGGCCAGGTCGTCGGCCAGGACGCCCATGGACCAGCCGTCGGCGGCGATGTGGTGCACCACGATCAGCAGGACGTGATCGGCGGGCGTCACCTCGAAAAGCGTGACGCGCCACGGCAGTTCGCGCTCGATCCGGAAGCCCCGCTCGACTCCGTCGGCCAGCGCCCGCCGCACGCCGTCCGCGCCGATCCCGACGATGGTGAGGTGTACGGGCACCTCTGCCGCGTCCACGATGTCCTGGCGGGCGCCTCCGCCGTGCTCGGGGTAGCGGGTGCGCAACGTCTCGTGCCGGGCCACGACGTCGGCCCAAGCGGCCTCCAGGGCTGAGACGTCCAGGGCGCCGGTCAGCCGGACGGCCAGCGGAATGTTGTTGGTCGCGTTCGGCCCCTCCAGGTTGTGCAGGAACCACATCCGCTGCTGCCCGAACGACAGCGGCAGCGGATCGGGCCGGTCCACCGGCACGAGCGCCGGCCGCACCGCCTCGAACTCGTCCAGCCGCCCCGCCAGCCCCGCCACCGTGGGCGCCTCGAACAACACCCGCACCGAAATCTCCGCACCCAAAGCGGCCTTGACCCGGCTCGCCAGCCGCGTCGCCAACAGGGAATCCCCGCCCAGATCGAAGAACCCGTCGTCGATACCGATCCGATCCGGGCCCAGTCCCAACACCTCGGCGAACAGCCGGCACAGGATCTGCTCCTGTGGGGTGCGGGGCGCGCGGCCGGGCGACTCCGCCGTACGGTCGGGTGTGGGCAGCAGGGCCCGGTCGACCTTGCCGTTGGCCGTCAGCGGCAGGTCGTCCAGTACGACTGTGGCGGACGGAATCATGTAGTCCGGCAGCCGCTCGGCCGCGAAATCCCGCAACCCGGAGGCATCCCCGACGACATACGCCACGAGCCGCTTGTCGCCCGGCTGATCCTCCCGCACGAGGGCCGCTACCTGCGCCACGCCGGGGCACTGCGCGAGGACGGTCTCGACCTCGGCCGGCTCGATACGGAAACCCCGCACCTTCACCTGATCGTCCGCCCGCCCCAGGAACACCAGATGCCCGTCCCGGTCCCAACGCACCAGGTCACCCGTCCGATACATCCGCCCGCGACCGTACGGACACGCCACGAACCGCTCCGCCGTCAGCGCCGCCCGCCCCAGATACCCCCGCGCGACACCCCGCCCCACCACATACAACTCCCCCGCCACACCCACCGGAACCGGCCGCAGAAAAGCGTCCAGAACGAACACCCGCAGGCCGTCCCGGGGCCCGCCGATCGGCAGCACCGGCGGCACCTTCGCGCCCGGCTCGACGACGAACGTGGTGGCGCACAAGGTGGTCTCGGTCGGCCCGTACAGGTGGCGGATCTCGACGCCGGGGCACGCCTCGGCGACCCGGGCGACGGCTTCGGCCGGGACCACGTCACCGCCGGTCAGGACGTGCCGCAGGCCCGCGAAGCAGTCGGGCGTCTCCTGGGCCAGCACCCGGAACAGCCCGGCCGTCACGTGGACGGCCGTCAGCGCGTGCTCGCCCACCAGACGGGACACCGTGCCGCCGTCCAAGCCCACCGTCTCGGGTGCCACGACCACCCGCCCGCCGTTCAGCAACGGCACCCACAGCTCGAACGTCGATGCGTCGAAGGCGTACGGAGCGTGGCACAGCACTCCGCCCGCGCCGATGTCACCCCAGCAGGAGTCCAGCGCCAGCCCGGCGACGCCCCCATGCGTCGCGACCACGCCCTTGGGCACACCCGTCGACCCGGAGGTGTACATCACGTACAAGGCCGACTCCGGCGTGACCACCACCGGCAGCGGCGTGGCGGCGCACTCCCCTGCGGCCGCCTCGCGCACCTCCCGCTCCCCCACCACCAGCACCGGAGCCGCGTCCGCCAGCAGCCACCGCACCCGCTCCGCCGGATAGGACAGATCCACCGGCACGAAGACGGCCCCCGCCTTCGCGACACCCAGGAGCACGACGACGAGATCCGCCGACCGGGGCAGCGTCACCCCCACCCGGTCGCCGGGGGCCACACCCCTGGAGTGCAGGTACCGGGCGAACCGGTCGGCCCGCGCGTCCAGTTCCCCGTACGTCAGCGACGTGCCGTCCGCCGTCACGGCGGTGTCGGTACGGGACCGCAGCACCGTGGCGTCGAACAGGTCCAGCAGCGTGCGGCCGCCGGCGTCCGCCGCTCCGACGTTGACGCCGGTGAGGAGCCGTCGGCGCTCCTCGGGAGCCAGCAGTTCGACCTCGCTCAGCCGCAGTTCCGGGTCGTCGGCGACCTGGTCGAGGACCGTGAGCAGCCGGGTGACCAGGCTCCGTGCACCGTCCGGGTCGAAGAGGTCGGTGGCGAACTCCAGGTAGCCGTCGAGACCGGCGCCGGCGGCCCGCTCCCCCAGGCCGAAGACCAGGTCGAACTCGACCGTGGCGGGCGGCACCCGGACCGGTGCCGCGCTGAGACCGGGCAGGTCCCACGAGGGGGTCACCTCGTCCTCCATCACCAGCAGCACCTGGAACAGCGGGTGCCGGGCGGGCGAGCGGGCGGGTTTCAGTGCTTCCACGAGGTGCTCGAACGGGAGGTCCTGGTGGGCGTACGCGGCGAGGTCGGCGTCCCGGGCGCGGGCCACCAGTTCGGTGAAGGCCGGGTCGCCCCCGGCGTCGGTCCGCAGCACCAGCGTGTTGAGGAAGAACCCGACCACGCCGTCCAGGGCCTCGTCGGTGCGGTCCGTGACGGGGGTGCCGAGGGGGATGTCCTCACCGGCGCCGAGCCGCGACAGCAGCAGGACGACCGCGGCCTGGGTGACGGTGAACAGGGTGGTGTCGCAGGCGCGGGCGAGGGCGCTCAGCCGCTCGTGCACCCGGGCGTCGACGGTGAACGGCAGCACGGCGCCGCGGTGGCTCGCGGTGGCCGGCCGCGGCCGGTCGGTGGGCAGCTCGATCTGGTCCGGCAGGCCGGCCAGGGCCTCGGTCCAGTGGGCGAGTTGCGCGTCGAGCAGGCCGTTGCCGCCGGCGCTGTCGCCGTCGAGGAGCGCGTGCTGCCACAGGGTGAAATCGGCGTACTGGACGGGCAGCGGCGCCCAGGCGGGCGCGCGGCCCGCGCTCCGCGCCGCGTACGCCGTCGAGAGATCGCGCGCGAGGACGCCCATCGACCAGCCGTCGGCGGCGATGTGGTGCACGACCACCAGGAGGACGTGGGCGTCGGCGGACAGGGTGAACAGGGCCGCCCGCCGGGGCGGTGCCGTGTCGAGCGCGAACCGGCGGCCGATGTGCTCGGCCAGTACGGTGTCGAGCGTTTCCTCGGTGGCGGGGACGACCGGCAGGTCGGGAGTGTCCGGCCGGTCCCCCGGCTCCGGCCGGCCCGCGTCCAGCACCAGTTGGTGCGGTACGCCGTCGCGCTCGGGGAAGACCGTGCGCAGCGGCTCGTGCCGGGCGATCACGTCCGCCCAGGCGGCGCGCAGCGCGGGCAGGTCCGGGCGGCCGGCCAGCCGGACGGCCATGGCCATGTTGTAGGCGCCGCCGGTGTCCTCCAGCCGGTTCGCGAACCACATGCGCTGCTGTCCGAACGACAGCGGCAGGACCTGCGGCCGCCGCGCCGCGACCACGCGCGGGCGGCCGGCGCCCAGTTCGTTCAGCCGCCCGGCCAGCCCCGCGACCGTGGGCGACTCGAACATCACGGTGAGGGGGATCTCGACGCCCAGGGCGGTACGAGCCCGGCTGGTCAGCCGCATCGCCAGGAGGGAGTCGCCGCCCAGGCCGAAGAACCGGTCGTCGACGCCGACCCGGTCCAGGCCGAGGACCTCGGCGAACAGCCGGCCCAGGATCCGCTCCTGCGGGGTGCGGGGCGGGCGGGCGGAGGTGGCGGCCGCGTGGTCGGGGGCGGGCAGCGCGGCCCGGTCGACCTTGCCGTTGGTGGTCAGCGGCAGCGCGTCGAGGGGGACGACGGTGCCGGGGACCATGTAGTCCGGCAGCCGCTCGGCGGCGAAGTCCCGTAGCCCCGACGCGTCACCGACGACGTAGGCGACGAGGCGTTTGTCGCCCGGCCGGTCCTCGCGGACGACGACGGCGGCCTGGCGTACGCCCGGGGCCCGGCCGAGGACGGCCTCGACCTCCGCCGGCTCGATCCGGAAACCTCGGACCTTTACCTGGTCGTCGGCGCGGCGCAGGAACACCAGGTCGCCGTGCCGGTCCCACCGGACGAGATCGCCGGTACGGTACATCCGCCCGCCGCCGTACGGGCAGGCGACGAAGCGTTCGGCGGTGAGCGCGGGGCGGTTCAGGTAGCCGGGGGCCACGCCCCGCCCCGCGACGTACAGTTCACCGGCGACGCCGACCGGTACGGGGCGCAGGGCCCGGTCCAGGACGAAGACCCGTACGCCGTCGCGCGGCCCGCCGATCGGGAGCACCGTCGGCGCCCGCCCGCCCGGGGGGACGGTGTAGGTGGTGGCGCAGAGGGTGATCTCCGTCGGCCCGTACAGGTGGTGCAGCGTGGCGTCCGGGCACGCCGCGGTGACCCGGGCGACGGCTTCGGCGGGCACCACGTCGCCGCCGGTCAGGATGTGCCGCAGGCCCGCGAAGCAGTCGGGGGTCTCCTGGGCGAGCACGCGGAACAGCCCGGCCGTGACGTGGACGGCCGTCAGCGCGTGGGCGTCGATCAGCCGGGCCAGGGCGCTCCCGCCGAGGTCCGTCTCCGGTGCCACGACCACACACCCGCCGTTGA
This sequence comes from Streptomyces sp. NPDC018045, assembly GCF_044327445.1. Lineage (NCBI taxonomy): Bacteria > Bacillati > Actinomycetota > Actinomycetes > Kitasatosporales > Streptomycetaceae > Streptomyces > Streptomyces sp. NPDC018045. Next base: position 95,713 of record NZ_JBIRFL010000022.1, on the reverse strand, counting down.
GCAGCGGTACCCACAGTTCGAACGTCGAGGCGTCGAAGGCGTGCGGGGCGTGAAAGAGGACGCGCCCGGTGCCGATGTCGTCCCAGCACGTGTCGCGGGCGAGGGCCGCGACGCTGCCGTGGGTGGCGGTCACGCCCTTGGGCACGCCCGTCGAGCCGGAGGTGTACATCACGTACAGGCCCGACTCCGGCGCGATCCGTACCGGGAGCGGCGTGACCGGGAAGTCCCGCAGGGCGGCTTCCCGGGTCGCCTCCTCCGCGCTCACGACCAGCGTGGGGGCGGAGTCCGTCAGCAGGTGGCGCACCCGCTCGGCCGGGTAGGCCGGGTCCACCGGCACGGCCAGCGCGCCGGCCTTGGCGATGCCCAGGAGGGCGACGATCAGCCCGGCGGAGCGGGGCAGCACGACGCCGACGCGGTGGCCCGGCCGCACCCCCCCGGCGTGCAGGTACCGGGCGAACCGGTTCGCCCGTGCGTCGAGTTCACGGTACGTGAGGGTGTCCGTGCCGGAGACGACGGCGGCCGCGGCCGGGCAGCGGGCGGCGACCTCGGCGAACCGTGCGGGCACGGTGGTGTCCGGGGCGGCCCGCGGGCCGGTGTTCACCTCGGTCAGCAGCCGTTCCGCCTCACCGTCGAGCAGCACACCGACCTCGCTCGCCCGCAGCGCCGGGTCCGCCGTCACCTGGGCGAGGACCGCGGTGAGTCGGGTTGCCAGCAGGGCGGCCGTCTCCCGGTCGAAGAGTTCCGCGTTGTGCCAGAGTCCGCCGTCGATGCCGCGGGGCCGCCCGTCCGCGTCACGGCGTTCGGTCAGGTTGAGATAGAGGTCGAAGAGGCCGAACGTCAGGTCGTCGCGCGCCGCCTCGATGCCGACCCGCTCCGGTACGGCGGTCAGTCCGGGCAGGTTCCAGGCGGAGCCGGGCGAGTCCTCCATCACCAGCAGCACCTGGAACAGCGGGTGCCGGGCCAGCGAGCGGTCGGGGTTCAGTACGCCGACGAGGTGCTCGAAGGGCAGGTCCTGGTGCGCCTCGGCGGTGCGTTCCGTGTCCCGGACCCGCCGTACCAGGTCGGTGAAGGCAGGGTCACCGGTGAGTTTCGTGCGCAGGACGAAGGTGTTGGCCACGAATCCGACGAGCTCTGCCAGGGTCTCGTCGGTGCGCCCGTCGACCGGGGAGCCGATGGGGATGTCGTCGCCGGCGCCCAGCCGCGAGAGCAGTACGGCGAGGGCGGCCCGCACCACCATGAGCGGGGTGGCGCCGCAGCCGTCCGCGATCTCCAGGAGGGCTTGATGGACACCCGGCGGGATGCGGACCGGCACCGAACTCCCCTCGTGCCGGGGTTCGGCGGGACGCGGCCGGTCGCAGGGCAGGTCGAGCTGGGCCGGCAGCCCCGCCAGGGCCTGGCGCCAGTAGGTGAGCTGCCGCCCGTACACGCTCTGCGGGTCCTGCTCCGCGCCGAGGAGTTCCTGCTGCCGCCGGGCGAAGTCGGTGTACGCGACGGGCAGGGGTGGCCAGTCCGGCGCCCGGCCCCGGGACCGCGCCGCGTACGCCCGGGACAGGTCACGGGCCAGGATTTCCAGGGACCGGCCGTCCACGGCGATGTGGTGCACCACCAGCAGCAGGACGTGCTCGCGGGGGGCCAGGGCGTACAGCGTCGCCCGGCACGGCGGTTCGGTGCGCAGGTCGAACTCCCGGCCCGCCTCGGCGGCGAGGGCCGTGGCCAGTTCCTCCTCGGAGACGCCGCGTTTCCCGAGCCCGGCCGGCGGTTCGTCCCGTACCCGCTGCCACGTCTCCCCGTCCGCCTCGGCGAAGACCGTGCGCAGCGCCTCGTGGCGCCCGACGACGTCGGTCCACGCCGCCTCCAGCGCCGACGGGTCCAGCCCGCCGGCGAGCCGGACCGCCATGGCCATCGTGTACGCGGCGCCCGCGTTCTCCAGCCTGTTGACGAACCACATCCGCTGCTGACCGAACGACAACGGAATCCCCGTCGGTTCCGTCCGGTCACCGCGGTTATTCCGGTTTCCGCGCACGCCGAGCTCCCCCCGTGGAATTGCAACGCCGCGCAACCACACCGTTATCCGGGGCGCGCGGCGGCAGCTCTTGCGGCGAAGATACCCGTAACGCGACGGGCCCGCGCAGTGTCCAGACAGCGGAATATTGACGTCCAGAAGAAGGGGAATTCCGCGCGGCGTCAGCGTGCGACAGGTGGGAATTCGACGCGGATTTCGAGGCCGCCTTCCGGCAGTGCCTCGGCATGCAGATCCGCGTCGTGGGCGGCCGCGATGGCGGCGACGATCGACAGGCCGATGCCCTGCCCGTCGTGGCCGTCGAGCCGGGTCGCCCGCAGCCGCTGGAACGGCTGGAAGATCAGTTCGATCTGGGACGGGAGGACCTCGGGCCCGGTGTTGCGCACGCTGAGCGCCGGGCGGCCCTCGCGCAGCCCCGTCCACACCCGGACCCGCCCGTCGGGCACGTTGTGCCGTACCGCGTTGTCGACGAGATTGATGATCAGCCGCTCGACCAGCGGCGGGTCGCCCAGTACCGCGGCCGGGGCCAGTTCACCGGCGATCCGCACGCCCGGCGGGCCGTCGCCGTGGCGGGGCCCGCCCAGGTGTTCGGCGGCCGACGCCGCGAGGTCCAGCGGCACCCGCCGGTCCAGGCCACGCTGGCTGCGGGCCAGCGTCAGGAGCGCCTCGATCAGCTTCTCCTGGCGGGCGTTGCTGCCCAGGACGCGGACGCACGTCTCCCGCAGTTCGGCCGCGCTCGCGTCCGGGTCGGCGAGGGTGATCTCCAGCAGGCTGCGTTCGAAGGTGAGCGGGGTGCGCAGCTCGTGCGAGGCGTTGGCGACGAATCGGCGCTGTGCCTCGAACGCGCCCTCCAGGTGGTCGAGCAGCGCGTCGAACGTGTCGGCCAGGTCCTTGATCTCGTCGGACGGGCCGGGCGCGCCGAGCCGTCGGTGCAGGTCGTTCGCCGAGATCGCCTTCGCGGTGTCGGCCATGGTCCGCAGGGGCCGCAGCGCCCGGCCGGCCATCAGCCAGCCCAGCCATACGGACAGGAAGGTCAGCAGCACGAGCGCGATCCCGGACGAGGTGAGCAGCTTCTCCAGGTAGTCGCTGCGCTGCCGGCGCAACTGCTGCTCCAGGTCCACCGTCGGCGCCGGTACGCCGGCGGCGGCACCGAGGCCGCTGGGGGACACGGACGCGGCCGGCGGGGCGGGCGGGCCGACACCGGCCCACGGCGGCCGGCCGGCCACCAGCAGGTAGACCACGGCGAGCAGCAGCACGCCGGTGACCAGGAACAGCGCCCCGTACAGCAGGGTCAGCCGCAGCCGGATGGTCCAGCGGACCCTGGCGAAGGGGCCGGACGCGGGGCGGCCGGGCGTGCGGCGGCGGCTCGGACGGCGGCCGGGTGTGCGGCGGCCCGGACGGTGTGTGCGGCGCATCCCGGCCCCCCTCAGATCCGGTAACCGGCCTGGGCCACAGTCTCGATGAGCGGCGGGTCGCCCAGCTTGCGCCGCAGCCGGCTCACGGTGACCTTGACCGTGTTGGTGAACGGGTCGGCGGCCTCGTCCCAGGCCCGTTCCAGCAGTTCCTCGGCGGAGACGACCCGGCCGCTCGCCGCCAGCAGCAGTTCGAGCACCGCGAACTCCTTGGGGCTGAGGTCGAGCCGGCTGCCCGCGCGCCGCGCGGTGCGCTTGCCGGGATCCAGGGTGAGGTCGGCGTGGCGCAGGACCGGGGGCAGCGCGGGCTGGCTGCGGCGCCCCAGGGCGCGGATGCGGGCGACCAGTTCGGCGAAGGCGAACGGCTTGGGCAGGTAGTCGTCGGCGCCGCTGGTCAGGCCCTCGACCCGGTCCTCGATCGTGGCGGCGGCCGTCAGCATCAGCACCCGCGCCGGGTAGCCCTCGGTGATCAGGGTCTGGCACACCTCGTCGCCGTGCAGGCCGGGCAGGTCGCGGTCGAGAACGACGACCTCGTAGCGGTTGACCGCGGTGCGTTCCAGCGCGGCCGTCCCGTCCAGGGCGACGTCGACCGCCATGCCTTCCCGGCGCAGGCCCGCGGCCAGCGTCTCCGCGAGATCGCGATGATCCTCCACCACCAGAATCCGCATGGCCCCCACCGTCGGTCCGTCGCCGTTGCCTGTGATCTCACCCGGGGGGCGGTTACAGCGGCGTAAGGGCTGATCGGGGTTACAGGCGCTTAACACCCGATGTTCCGTCGCGGTAACCGCCCGGTTGGTGCACTGGCATCCAGACGTCCAGCGTCCCAGAGGAGTTGACATGTCGGCACCGTCCGAAGAGGAAACACCCCGTAGGAAGCGCAGGCTGCTCGCCGTCCCGCTGCTCGTCGCGGCGCTGGCGGCCGGCGGGACCGTCCTGGTCCTACAGACCGGCCCGTCGTCCGCCGCCCCGGCCGCTTCGTCGTCGAGCGTGAGCGCCCGTGCGGCGCAGGACGCGTCCTCGTCGTCGGCTTCGGACGGCTCGGGCAAGTCCGCCGGTGACACGGCGACGCGGGAGCGCCAGGCCGAGGCGTTCACGCAGTGCATGCGGGAGAACGGGGTCAAGGACTTCCCCGGTCTCACCATCAAGGAGAACGGGCAGCTCCAGTTGAAGTCGGGTGGCAACATCAACCCGGTCTCCAAGGCGTACCGGTCCGCGGCCAAGGCCTGCGCGTCGAAGCTGCCGGCGGACAGCAGCCTGCCGAAGGAGCCCGCCGCGGTGACGCCGGAGACTCCGGCGCTCGGTTTCACCTGCACCGAGGACTGCCCCGCGGCGCCCAAGGCGCCGAGTCTGCCTTCCGAGTTCTGACCGTCCAGCACCATGTCCAACCGCCTTCATTGGGCGGTTGGACATTCTCGGCCTGCCCGAATTCCATGGAATCGGACCTGTAACCGCGACGTAACCGCCCGCCCGTCATCATGGAAGTTTCGACCCGGCCCATGAATTCCGGCCACTGTTCGAATAGCAGGCTCAATTCGGCTCCCCGAGCATGACGGTGGCCGAATTCGATACCCCCCTCCAGGGCCGCCGGAGACCGCGCGGCCACCCCGGCCGTCCCCCGTGCGCACGACGACCGGCCGGGGCGGCGCGCCCCGGTCTCCGGCGGTCCGTGCCGCGGCCGGCCGGCCCGTCGGCGGCGGGCCGGCCGCCCCGTCCGCCGCCCCGCCAGCCCCGCGCCTCGGAAACGTAACGTTTCCGTGGCAAGGCAGAACATTCATACGGGGAGTCATCCCATAGGGTCGAGCAGTGATCGAACGTCGAAAAGGGGCACACGCCCGGACCACCGCCGCCACCGCGGGCGACCGTTGGTCCGTCCTCGTCCGGTGGTGGGCCGCGAACCGCCGCAGACTCCGGCTCCGCCGCCCGGCCTACCCGCGCCCGGGGCGCTCGGGCTTCCGGCGCTGGGTGCCGTCCTGGCGCCAGACGCTGGGGCTGGCCGGCTCCTGCTTCGGCGTACTGGCCTGCCTCGTGGCGATCATGTACGCGCGTACCGAGATACCCGCCGACCTCAACGCCTTCGCCACCCAGCAGGACAACGTCTACTACTGGGCCGACGGCACCGAGATGGCCCGTACCGGCGACATCAACCGGCAGGACACCCCGCTCGACACCGTCCCCGAGCCCGTCCGCTGGGCCGCGCTCGCCGCCGAGAACGAGACGTTCTACTCCGACAGCGGCATCTCGCCCAGCGGCATCATCCGGGCCGCCACCAGGATGGTCACCGGCGGCGACACCCAGGGCGGCTCCACCATCACCCAGCAGTACGTGAAGAACGCCTACCTCAACCAGGACCAGACCTTCACCCGCAAGCTCACCGAGATGTTCATCGCGATCAAGCTCGACAACAAGATGACCAAGGACGAGATCCTTGAGCGCTATCTGAACACGAGCTGGTTCGGGCGTGGCAGCTACGGCATCCAGCGCGCCGCGCACGCCTACTACGGCAAGGACGCCGCCCAGCTCAACGCCAGCGAGGGCGCGTTTCTCGCCTGCCTCCTCAAGGGCGCCGCGCTGTACGACCCGGCGCTCGGCGCCGAGCCCCGCAAGCGCGCGGTGGAGCGGTGGAACTGGGTGCTGGACCGGATGGTGGCCATCGGCAAGCTCTCCCCGGAGGAGCGGGGCCGCTACACCCGCTTCCCCGAACCGCAGGCCCCGCCCAGGCCCGCCGGACTGACCGGCCAGAACGGCTACCTCGTGGAGACCGCCCGGGCCTATGTCGGCGCGCACACCGGCATCTCCGAGAAGGACTTCGCCCTCGGCGGCTACCAGATCCACACCACCTTCGAAAAGCCCCGGATGACGGCGCTGACCAAGGCCGTGGAGTCCGTACGGGCCAAACTCGACCCGGGCAGCCGCGCGGCCGACCGCCATGTGCGCGTCGGCGCGGCCTCGGTGACCACGGACGGGCGGATCGTGGCCCTGTACGGCGGCCCCGACTACCTGAAGCAGGGCTTCAACGACGCCAATTCCTCGGTGGTGCCGGCGGGCAGCGCCTTCACCCCGTTCGTCTACGCGGCGGCGCTGCGCGACGGTGTCGAGCGGGAGCGCGGCAAGCCCCGCACCCCGGTCACGGCGGCCACGGTCTACGACGGCAACAACAAGATCACGCTACGGACGCCGGAAGGCCCGTACTGGGACCGCGCGGGGAAGATCGCCAAGGCGGAGAACGACGGCGGCCGGTCCTGGGGGAAGATTCCGCTGAAGAGCGCGGTCGCGCAGTCCGTCAACACCTCGATCATGCAGCTCGGCATGGACGTGGGCCTGGAGCGGGTGGGCAAGGTGGGGGTGCAGACCGGGCTGCTGGAGAGCAGCCTCGGCGAGAAGCTGCCGTCCTTCGCCCTGGGCACCGCCACGCCCAGCGCGATCCGGATGGCCGACGCGTACGCCACGTTCGCGGGCCGGGGCAAGCACAGTGAGCCGTACTCGGTCGGCAGGCTCACGCGCAACGGCGGCGACGTGCCGGTCGAGAAGCCGACCGCCGAGCAGGTGCTGCCCCCGGCCGTGGCGGGCGCCGTGGACGACGCCCTGCGGGAGGCCGTCCACCGGGGCTCGGCCACCGCGGCGAAGGCGGCCGGCCCGGACGCGGCCGGCAAGACGGGCACCGAGCAGGACAACAAGTCCGCCTGGTTCGTCGGTTACCGCGGCACCCTGTCGACCGCCGTCTCACTCGCCCGCATCGACCCCCGGAGCCAGGAGCTGATGCCGCTGGACGGCGTCGGCGGCCGGCCGAAGGGAGCGGTCGGCAGCCCGTACCCGATCGACATCTGGACGCGGTACATGACCGCCCGGTAGGGCCCGCGGCGCGAAAGCCCCGGCCCGCACCCCTGGCTCAGGGGTGCGGGCCGGGGCTTTCGCGGCTCCGCGCTCCGACCGCCGCCGTGCGGGCGGCCGTGCGGGCCGGGGCTACTTGACCACCGACGCCCAGTCCGTGATCTGCGCCGGGTCCAGCCCGCGCATCCGCTCCAGGACCGCGGGGTCCTGCGCGTCCAGCCAGTCGGCCACCTGCTTGAAGGTGACGCAGCGTACTTCCTTCCGGGTGCACACCGACTTCACGACGTCCTCGATGGCCTTCATGTAAATGCCGCCGTTCCAGTCCTCGAAGTGGTTGCCGATGAACAGCGGCGCCCGGCTCCCGTGGTAGACGCGGTTGAATCCGTTGAGATAGCCGTCCCGGGTCAGCTTCCGCCACTGCGCGTACTTCGCCGGGTCGCCCTTGGTGTTGTCACCGGACTGGTTGTAGAGGAAGTTGAAGTCCATGGACAGGACCTGCTTCTCGCTCCGGGGATACGGCAGAAGCTGCAACGGGAAGTTCCATATGCCGTTCTTCTTCGACGGCCATATCTGGAAGTCGCCGGGCGAGCTGGCGTCGTAGCGCCACTTGAAATCCTTGGCCGCGGTGAGCAGGTTCTCCTGCCCCTCCAGGCACGGCGCACGCCCTCCCACCAGCTCCTTCTTGTAGTCGAAGGGCAGCGGGGGCAGGCTCGTGTACCCGGTGTTCGTCTTCCAGTTCTGGACGAAGGAGTACGCCTGCTGTATCTCGCTCCGCCACTCCGCGACGCTCCAGTCACCGCCCCCCTTGGCCCCGCAGAAGTGGCCGTTGAAGTGGGTGCCGATCTCGTTGCCCTCCAGCCAGGCGCCCCGGACCTGCCGCAGGGTGTCCTTGATGTGTTCGTCGGTCGCGTACGAGATGGCCGAGGCACCCGGCTTGTGCTGCGGCGGCTTGTACAGCGTCGCCTTCGCTTTCGGCAGCAGATAGGTGCCGGTGAGGAAGTACGTCATCTTGGCGTTGTGCTGCTTGGCGACTTCCCGGAAATGCGAGAAGAGGTGGTCGTCGCCCTCCAGCGCGCCGTCCCAGGAGAACACCACGAACTGCGGCGGTTTCTCGCCGGGCTTGAGCTTCGCGGGCTTGGGCTGCTGGGGCTGGGGTCCGGTGTAGGACGTCGAACCGTCCCCGAGGACCTTGACCTTGCCGTCCCACTTCTCCTCGGGCTTCGGTGTCGCCCCGCCCTTGCCCGCACCGTCCCCCGGCGGGGCCGGCCTCGGCTGCGCGGCGTCCCGCGAGGGCGCCGCCGCCTTCTTGTCCTCGCCCTGGTCGTCGGCACCGCAGGCCGTCAGGCCGAGGGCGAGAGCCGCCACGGTGACCAGAGCCGGCGCGCCGAGCACGCTCCTCTTCGACATTTCCCTACCCCCTGGCACCAAAACACGTGTTCTGACCCAAGTATCACAGAGGTGTCATGCCGCTCATCGGCCCCGGACCCCGGATTGCGTCACACCGCGGGCCGTCGTCCGGCCGGGCCCGCCTGACCGCCGTACCGGCGGTGCCGTCGGGAACGGCAGCCGGGCGGCGCGGTGTGCTCCGCCCGGCCCGGCCGTCAGGTGCGGTAGGCGTAGTAGACCGAGTCCGGGTAGGACGCGATGATGCTCGCCACCGACTTCCGGTAGGTGTTGGTCGAGTGGTACGTCAGGTACGGCACGCCGTAGCTGCTGCGGTATGTGGTCATCATGGAGTGGTCCTTGGACCCGTCACCGTCGAAGTCCATCTGCATGACGTCACCGACGTCCATCTGGTAGACGTTCGACAGGCTGGTCACACGCTTCGAGTTCAGCGCGTACCAGGACCATTCGTTGGCCCCCACCCAACTGTCCGACTGGTAGGCGGCGTCGTACCACCAGGTGCGGTAGTCCGAGGCCGAGCCGCCCTCCGTCTTCCAGCCGCCCGCCTTCAGCGCCTGGCTCAGGAAGTTCGTGCAGTCGCCGCCGGCCGCGTTGAACTTGCGGTACTGCGGGTTGTAGTTCCGCCAGTACTTCTCCGAGTACGCGGCCATGGCGGCGTAGTCGTAACCGCCGGTGAGCTGCTTGCGGGGCGACGGACGCGCGGGCCGGGACGTGCCGGCGGGAGGCGCGCTGGGCGTGGTGTTCCCGTCGTCCGCGACCGCCGCGGTGCGCAGCGTGGGCGCGTTGATCGCGCCGGGCCCGTCGTCCTTGGACCGGATGCCCGTCAGCTCCCACGTGCCGCCCGGGGCAGCGGCGAAGTCCATCTCGTGGCGGGCCTTGAAACCGGTCGTGGCCGGCTCGTCACCGCGGATCTTCTTGTACGTGAGGGTGGTGCTCTCGGTGACCTGCACCGTGGCGTGCCGGCCGGTGAGCCGGGCGCTGTCCACCGTGACGTGGGTGTCGGCGGCAGTGTACGCCTCCCCCAGGGCGGCGAGCCGCTGTTTGCGGGCCCGCAGCGAGGACAGCCCGGTGTCCTCGGCCCGCGCCAGGCGGGCCGACAGGCGCACCTGTTTCCGGGGCAGCGGGGCTATTCGGCCCGAGCGGTTGTCGAGCAGCGCCGCCGTCCGCTGCGTCAGCACGGCGTCGGCGGTACGGCTGAAGGTCTGCGTCGTCGCCTGGTCCACGCCGGTGGTCCGCGGCGCCGCGGCGGCGGTCGAGGCGGGCAGGCACACGGCCGCCGCGGCCGCGGCGAGCACCGTGCCGACGGCAGATCTGAGGATCGTTGATTTCACGAATTTTCCCCTTGTCACCCCGACCCACCCGGGCCGGGCAGGGAATCCTTACACAAAATGCCCAACAATGGATCACTGACCACGAGCGAAGCGACATCGCCGGCCGCCCGGTGTCTCGCGCGCGGCCGTCGGCGTCGCCCGGCTCGATCCGCCCGGCTTCGAACGGCTCGCCGTTTCTTCTCCGTCGGTGCGGTCACGGCGTCGGCCGCTGTCCACCCGACCGAACGCGCAGGCGGCCCCGCCCGACGAAGGAGACCCAGATGAGCAAGACCGGACGACCGGTCCCGCAGTCGCCTGCGCCGCACGTGGCCGACCGCCACGACTTGATCCGCGTGCACGGCGCGCGGGAGCACAACCTCAAGGACGTCAGCATCGAGATCCCGAAGCGCCGTCTGACGGTGTTCACCGGGGTCTCCGGCTCGGGCAAGAGCTCGCTGGTGTTCCACACGATCGCCGCCGAGTCACAGCGGATGATCAATGAGACGTACAGCGCCTTCGTCCAGGGCTTCATGCCCACGCAGTCGCGGCCCGAGGTCGACGTCCTGGAAGGGCTGACCACCGCGATCATCGTCGACCAGCAGCGGCTGGGCGCCGACCCGCGCTCCACGGTCGGCACCGTCACCGACGCCAACGCCATACTGCGCATCCTCTTCAGCCGGCTCGGCCGGCCGCACCTCGGTCCGCCCGGCGCGTTCGCCTTCAACGTCCCCTCGGTCCGGGCGAGCGGCGCGATCACCGTCGAGCGCGGCGGCAGGAAGGCGGTGAAGGCCACCTTCAGCCGTACCGGCGGCATGTGTCCGCGCTGCGAGGGCCGGGGCACGGTCTCCGACATCGACCTCACCCAGCTCTACGACGACTCCAAGTCGCTCGCCGAGGGCGCGTTCACCATCCCCGGCTGGAAGTCGGACAGCTTCTGGACCGTACGGGTCTACGCCGAGTCGGGCTTCCTGGACCCGCACAAGCCGATCCGCGAGTTCACGGAGCAGGAGCTGCGGGACTTCCTCCACCGGGAGCCGACCAAGGTCGAGGTCGAGGGCGTCAACCTCACCTACGAGGGGCTGATTCCCAAGATCCAGAAGTCGTTCCTGTCCAAGGACAAGGAGGCGATGCAACCGCACATCCGGGAGTTCGTGGAGCGTGCGGTCACCTTCACCACCTGCCCCGAGTGCGACGGCACCCGGCTCACCGAAGGGGCCAGGTCGTCGAAGATCGACGGAGTGGGCATCGCCGACGCGTGCGCGATGCAGATCAGCGACCTGGCCGCCTGGGTCCGCGGCATCGACGAGCCCTCGGTGGCTCCGCTGCTCACCGCACTGCGGCGCACCCTCGACTCGTTCGTGGAGATCGGGCTCGGCTACCTCGCGCTCGACCGGCCGTCGGGCACGCTGTCCGGCGGCGAGGCCCAGCGCGTCAAGATGATCCGCCACCTCGGCTCCTCGCTCACCGACACCACCTACGTCTTCGACGAGCCCACCACCGGCCTGCACCCGCACGACATCCGGCGGATGAACACCCTCCTCCTGCGGCTGCGCGACAAGGGCAACACGGTGCTCGTCGTGGAGCACGAACCGGAGACGATCGCGATCGCCGATCACGTCGTCGACCTGGGCCCCGGCGCCGGCACGGCGGGCGGCGCGGTCTGCTTCGAGGGCACCGTCGAGGGGCTGCGGGCCTCGGGCACCGTCACCGGCCGCCACTTCGACGACCGGGCCGCCCTCAAGGAGACCGTGCGCAGGCCCACCGGCGCGCTGGAGATCCGCGGCGCCTCGAAGCACAATCTGCGCGACGTCGACGTGGACCTCCCGCTCGGGGTGCTCTGCGTGGTCACCGGCGTGGCGGGCTCCGGCAAGAGTTCCCTCGTGCACGGCTCGCTCCCGGCCGGCGCGGGTGTGGTGTCGGTCGATCAGACGCCGATCCGCGGCTCGCGGCGGAGCAACCCGGCGACGTACACCGGGCTGCTCGACCCGATCCGCAAGGCGTTCGCCAAGGCCAACGGCGTGAAGCCGGCGCTGTTCAGCGCCAACTCGGAGGGCGCCTGCCCGCACTGCAACGGTGCCGGGGTCGTCCACACCGACCTGGCGATGATGGCCCGCACCACCGCCACCTGCGAGGAGTGCGAGGGCAAGCGGTTCCAGCCGTCGGTGCTCGCGTACCGCCTCGGGGGCCGCGACATCAGCGAGGTGCTCGCGATGCCGGTGACCGAGGCCGCGGAGTTCTTCGGCGCCGGCGCGGCACGTACTCCGGCGGCCCACCGCATCCTGAGCCGGCTCGCCGACGTCGGGCTCGGCTACCTCGGCATCGGCCGGCCGCTGACCACGCTGTCCGGTGGCGAGCGGCAGCGCCTCAAGCTCGCCACGCTCCCCCCGCCTTCGGCCGGTGGCCCCACGGCCGGCGAGGGCGGGATCTACGTCCTCGACGAGCCGACCACCGGCCTCCACCTCGCCGACGTCGAGCAGTTGCTCGGCCTGCTCGACCGGCTCGTCGACTCCGGCAGGTCGGTGATCGTCGTCGAGCACCACCAGGCGGTGATGGCACACGCCGACTGGATCATCGACCTCGGCCCCGGCGCGGGCCACGACGGCGGCCGGGTCGTCTTCGAGGGCACGCCCGCGGATCTCGTCGCCGCCCGCTCCACCCTCACCGGCGAGCACCTGGCGGCCTACGTCGGCGCCTGACCCGGGAGCGGCCGGCGGGGCGGGCCACCCGCCCCGCCGGAGCCGCTCACGGCAGCCGGCGCCAGAACTCCAGCGCGTGTTCCGCGGCGTAATCGACCGGAGCGATCCGGTCCGGCGCCAAGGACTGGGTGTACGGCCGCGCGTCGGCGTTCCGGTACGGGCGCCAGGCCGGCAGCCGGGGCCCGTTGGGCGTGCCGGTCCGGGCGAAAGCGGCCCAGTGGTCCGTCATGGCGCCCGAAAGCCACCGCTGCGCCGCCGTGAAGCGCGATTGCGCCGCCGCGTCCTCGAACAGGTACGGCGTGTCGCCCGCGTGGTAGGCGCCGAAGTCGAAACGGCCCGGCAGGGGGAGGTACATGGGAGCGTCACGGTCGGCGAACTCGTACGCGTAGGTCGGGACCCGCCGCGCCAGCGCCGTGTGCTGCGCGTGCGTCCCCCGGGCCCACATCCGGTCGGTGACGACCGCCGACCACGCGATGGCCGGGGAAGGGAATTGCGACAGCGGGTACTTCGCGCGCACCCGCTCCGCGTGGCCGCCGAACGCGGTCGTGAGGGCCCGGCCGTAGTCCTCCTGCGTGAACGGCTTGTGCACGGCGTCGTACAGCATTCCCACGAACGTCCGGTGTTCGTCGCGGGTCGCCCCGGAGAGCACCGGTACGCGGTGGAAGCGGCCCGCCCGCAGGGCCCTCGGCGGGAGGTCCGGCAGCGTCTCGTTGCCGTAACCGAACACCTGGAAGGCGTTCATGATGTACGGAACCTTGAGGATCTTCTTGACCGGCAGGGCCCGCAGGCAGCGCAGGGTCCGTGCGGGGTCGGGCGCCGCGCAGCCCAGCGAGGAGGTCATCTCCGCGCTGATGTCCGCCATCTCCCGGGCCGAGCGCCAGACGAACCACGGGTAGCCGGGCACACCGGGCCCCATGACCCCGGCCGGCATGTCCATCATGCCCTCGCCGCTCGACAGGGCGGCCCGGTGGAACAGCCCCCGTGCCCCCGGCGAGGTGAGGTGGCCGGTGATGGCCGAGGCACCGTACGAGGAGCCCGCCACCGTCACGTTCCCCGCGTCACCGCCGAAGGCGCCCGCGTTGCGCCGTACCCAGCGCAGCGCGGCCTGCTGGTCCTGGAGGGCGAAGGTCCCCGAACCCTTCAGGCCCGGGTGGGCGAAGCCGCCGAACACCCCCAGCCGGTAGTTGACGGTGACGACGACGAGGCCGCGGTCCGCGAGCCGGCGCGCGTCGAAGAAGCTGCCGCCGCCGACCGAGCCGTCCCCGTGGATCCACACCAGTACGGGAGCGGGGCGCCGGACCTGGGCGGGCGCGGTGACGTTGAGGACGAGGCAGTCCTCCTCCTCGCTGGACACCCGCGCGTACGGGGAGGGGACCTGTGGGCACAGCGGCCCCGGCCGGGTCGCGTCCCGGACCCCGTGCCACCGCGCCGCCGGGCGGGGTGGCGCCCAGCGGTACGCGCCCTTGGGCGGCCCGGCGTACGGGACGCCCTGGAAGATCCGGTGCCGGGCGGTCCGGACGCCCCGCACCTGGCCGGTGTCGATCCGTACGGTGACGGTGTCCGGCCCGGCGCCGTGCCCCGGCCGCGCGGCGTCAGGCGCGGCCGGGGCCGCGGCCCCCGCGCACAGCAGCGCCACGACCGCCGCGGCTCCGGCCTTCCTCCTGGGCTCTCCGCGACTCCTCATGAGCGGTCTCCTCTCGGATGTGGTGCGGGCCGCACCGGTCGTGAGAGGAACGGCGACGGCGATCCGACGGACACGCGCGGTCCACGGCACGAGGAGGCGGAGTCACTCTTCCGAGGGGCGGCGACGTCTTCTGCCTGTTCCTGCCGGCGGCCCCCGGTCAACGCCTGATCAGCGACCGCTCACCGTGCGGGTCAGGCCGAGGCCGTCGCCGTACGGATCCAGGCCGTCGTCCACGGGGGCAGCCGGTCGCCCGTGACGGGCGCGGAGGACAGCAGCAGTGTGCCGCCGGGCAGTGGCCGCGGCGTGTCCGACAGGTTCGTCAGGCAGTGCCAGCCGCCCGAGCGGCGGAAGTGCAGCAGCCCGTCGGCGGCCGCGTCGGGGCCGTCGGCCCACTCCAGGGTCTCGTCGGCGAGCAGTTCGCGGCGCAGCCGCAGTGCGGCGCGGTACAGCTCCAGGGGTGCGGCGGGATCCCCTTCCTGCGCCTCGACGGACAGTTCGCCCCAGTATGGCGGCTGCGGCAGCCAGGAGCCGCCGCTGCCGAAGCCGTACGAGGTGCCGCCGCGCCGCCAGGGCAGCGGCACCCGGCAGCCGTCCCGGCCCTTCGACCGGCCCTGGCTGCGGGTCCACACCGGGTCCCGCAGGTCGGCGCGGTCGAGGTCGGCGACCTCGGGCAGGCCCAGTTCCTCGCCCTGGTAGACGTAGCAGGAGCCGGGCAGCGCCAGCATCAGCAGCGTCGCGGCGAGCGCCCGGCGCAGCCCGTACTCCCGGTCGAAAGCGGGCCGCAGGCCGTCGGACAGCAGCCACGCCTCCTCGTCGCAGCCGTCCGGCAGGCCGTGCCGGGAGGCGTGCCGGATCACGTCGTGGTTGGAGAGCACCCAGGTCGCGGTGGCCCCGGCGGCACGGGCGTCGGCGAGCGCGGTGTCGATGGCGGCGCGCAGTTCCTCGGCGTGCAGGGCCGCCGTGAGGAAGTCGAAGTTGAAGGCCTGGCCGAGTTCCTGGGCCGTGGCGTAGGCGGTACGGCGGGAGTTGCGTACCCACGCCTCGGCGACCGCGACCCGCGGCGGGTCGTAGGCGTTGAAGACCTTGCGCCAGTCGCGGAAGATCTCGTGCACCTCGTCGCGGTCCCAGAAGGGGTGGCTGCCGTCCTCGGGCAGGTCGTCCGGTTCGTACGCCTCGACTCCGCCGATGTCGCGGAGCGGCGCGGCCAGGTCCTTGGCCAGGCCGTGTGCCACGTCGACGCGGAAGCCGTCCACCCCGCGGTCGGCCCAGAAGCGCAGTGTGGTACGGAAGTCGGCCCGCACCTCGGGGTGGTCCCAGTTGAAGTCGGGCTGCTCCGGGGCGAAGAGGTGGAGGTACCACCAGCCGTCGGGCAGCCGGGACCAGGCGGGGCCGCCGAAGCAGGAGACCCAGTCGGTGGGCGGCAGTTCGCCGTGCCCGCCCTTGCCCTCGCGGAAGACGTACCGTTCCCGCGCGGCGGACCCGGGCGCGGAGCGCAGCGCCTCCTGGAACCAGACGTGCTGGTCCGAGGAGTGGTTGGGCACGATGTCGACCATCACCTTCAGGCCCAGCCGATGGGCTTCGCCGACCATCGCGTCGAAGTCGTCGAGGGTGCCCAGGCGCGGGTCGACGGCGCGGTGGTCGGCCACGTCGTATCCGCCGTCGGCGAGTTGGGAGGGATAGAAGGGGCTGAGCCAGACGGCGTCCACGCCCAGGCCGGCGAGGTGGCCGAGCCGGGAGGTCACGCCGGGCAGGTCGCCGACGCCGTCACCGTCGGAGTCGGCGAAGCTGCGCGGATAGATCTGGTAGACGACGGCCTGCCGCCACCAGTCGCGGGTGCCGCGGCCGGCCGTTGCAGTGGCTGCGGCGGGGTGCTGTGCGGTCACGTGGCTGCCTTTCGGTGTGCGATACGGAGGTCAGGGCCCCTGCTCGCATCGCAGACCGGAACCAGGGCCGCCGCGCCGCGGCATCGCCACTGTTGCTGACATCCCGTCTTCACCGCCGGTCGAGCCGATGGCCGGCAGGCGGCCTCGCGCGCGAGGCCGCCGAGCGAGCCGTGGACCGGCATCCGGCGCGGCGACCTCGGTGTCCGGGACGCAGGACAGGGCCCGCTCCAGGTGGTACCCACCGCGGCCATGCGGAACCACCGGGATCGTCACGCCGACGACGCACACATCCACTGGTCGCTTTCGGCCGCGTGTCGCGCCTCGTCACGCCGTGGAGGACGCGGCGCGCAGCACGGCGATCACCTCGTCGTCACCGACCTGGTCGAAGTCGTCGTACCATTCGCCGACCGCCCGGAAGTGGTCCGGCCGGCGCAGGACGAACACCCGGTCGGCCTCCTCGGACAGTTCCGCGACGGCGGTGCGGGAGCCGACCGGGGCGGCGAGCGCCAGGTGCGCGGGCCGTCGGCGGCGCAGGTGGCGCAGGGCCGCGAGGGCGGTCAGGCCGGTGGCGAGGCCGTCGTCGACGAGGAGTACGGTCCGCCCGGTGACACGGGGCTCGGGGCGGCCCGCCCGGTAGAGGTCCTCCCGGCGGTGCAGCTCGGCGCGTTCGCGTGCCACGGAGGGGGCGAGCCGGTCCTCGGCCAGGCCCAGGAACCGCAGGGCCCGGTGGTCGAAGACGGGCTGTTCCTCGTCGACGATGGCGCCGATCCCCGTCTCGGGCGAGCCGGGTACGCCGATCTTGCGGACGACCAGCACGTCGAGGGGCGCCCGGAACTCCTGGGCGACCTCGGCTGCCACGGGGACACCGCCGCGCGGCAGGGCGAGTACGAGCGGGTCGGCCGCGCCGTACGGCCAGGTCGCGGCGTCGGCCGTGGCGGCCGTGTCATCGGGCGCCCCGGCCACGGCCCCGTAACCAGCCGGACGGTCGGTCCCATCAGCCGTACGGTCGGACGAACCGGCCGCGTCGTCGTCCGGTGCGCGCAGCCACTGGGCGAGGGCCCGGCCCGCGTGCCGGCGGTCGGTGAAACGCGTGGGTGCCATGGGTGCTCCTTGCCCTCGGTCGTCGGGGGCCCTCGGGGGCGTGCGGGAGGAGGCGGGTCACTGGCCCGTGGGCCAGGTCTCCTCCTCCCCTTCGGCGGATGGTTCGGGGTGCAGCGGGGTCAGGGCGTGGGTGCGGTCCAGGTACAGAAAGGCGTCGTAGCGCTGGGCGAGCGTGGTGGGGACGTAGTTGGCGTACGCGTCACGCTCGGGCCGGTAGACGACTCCGATGGCCCGGTGGTCGCGTCGCACACCGGCCCAGCCGGCCGGCGCCGGCGCCTCCGGGTGCAGGCCGCCGCCGGTGTCCCGCGGCGGGAAGACGAACAGCGCCCGCTCCTCGGGCAGAGCCTGGTGGAGCAGTTCCTCCACGCTGCCCGGGCGGGCCTCGGGGACGCGCAGCGTCCGGGCCGGCGCTCCCCAGCGGCCGCCCGCCACGACCGTCCCCCGGTACGAGCCGAAGCCGACGAGCACGACACCGTCCGCGGCGTGCCGTTCCCGTACCACCTGGCCGACGCTGACCATTCCGGCCGGGGCCATGGCGGTGGCCCGCGCGTCGCCGACGTGCGTGTTGTGGGCCCACACCACTGCTTTGGCACCCGGCCCGTGATGCGCCGTCAGGCGGTCCAGGGTGTCGGCCATGTGATGGTCGCGGATGTTCCACGGCTCGGGCCCGCCGCGGACCAGCGCCCGGTAGTAGCGCTCCGCTCCGGCGAGGGTCTCGGCGTTCTGCAGTGCGGCGAGGTCCGCCACGGACGGCGTGTCCTCCGGCCGCCGGGCCCGTTCGCGCAGGGCCGTCAGGAGCCGGACCACCTCGGGTTCGCACCCGGAGGGCAGCATCCGGGTGGCCAGGGCGTAGGTCCGTGGGTCCTGGCCGTACGGTTCGAGACACCGGTACGCCTCCTCCGCCCGCCCCACCTGGTCCGGGTGGTGCTCGCCCAGGTAGGCCAGCACTGCCTCCAGCGACTCCCACATGCTGTAGACGTCCAGGCCGTGGAAACCGACGCGCTCCCGGGGCGGCAGGCCGGTGTTGTGCGCCCGCAGCCATCGGGCGAAGCGCGCCACGTCGGTGTTGGCCCACATCCACCGTGGCCAGCGGCTGAAGCGTTCCAGCGCCTGTCGCGGGTCCTCGGGAGCGCCGGGCGCGGCGGTGACGGAGCAGTGCAGGTCGAGGCAGTCGGGCCAGTCGCCCTCGACACCGACGAAGGAGAACCCTTTCTCCGTGATGAGCCGCTGAGTGAGCTGTGCCCGCCACCGGTAGTAGTCGGCGGTGCCGTGCGACGCCTCTCCCAGGAGGACGTAGCGGGCGTCGCCGATCCGTTCCATCAGCGGGTCCAGCGTGGCGGGGCCGGTCAGCGGCAGGGCGGTGTCGAGGATGCGCGTCAGGTCGGAGTCGAGCGGCTCAGCGGCCATCGCCGCCCCTGGCGCCGGGCGGCCGGGAAGCTTCACCGGAGAGCGCCGGCGGGTGCAGGAACCACTCCCTTGCCGCTTCGGTCACCCGCTCCAGGGTGCCGGGCTCCTCGAACAGATGGGTCGCCCCGAGCACCACTTCCACCTCGCACGGCGCGTGGATCCCGGCGGCGGCCTCGCGGTTGAGCCGCAGTACCTCGGTGTCCAGCTCCCCGACCAGCAGCAGCACGGGCGCCCGTACGTGCTCCAGCGCCTCCCCCGCCAGATCGGGCCGGCCGCCCCGGCACACCACGGACCGGATCCGGGCGGGCCGCCGTTCGGCCGCCACCAGGGCGGCCGCCGCCCCCGTACTCGCACCGAACAGGTGCAGCGGCAGGTCCCGGGTGGCCGGGTGCTCACACAGCCAGTCGACCGCCGCGACCAGCCGTTCGGCCAGGAGCGGGATGTCGAACCGGTGCCGCTCGGAGACGGCGTCCTCCTCCGCCTCCTGCGTGGTCAGCAGATCCGGCAGCAGGGCGGCGAGGCCGGAGCGGCGCAGGGCGAGGGCGACCGCGCGGTTGCGCGGGCTGCGCCGCGAGCTGCCACTGCCGTGGGCGAAGAGCACCACGGCGCGCGGCGAGTCCGGCAGTTCCAGGTCGCCGTCGAGCACCACCCCACCGGGTGCGGACACCGTTTCGTGCGTTGTCACTGCGTCCTCGCCTCGTTCCGTCGTTCGGCCGAGCGCCCGCGCCGCCGCGGCGCCCCTCCCGCCACACCGCACCGCGGCCGCCCGGGGCACGGCATTTCCGGCCCTCACCGTACGCGTGCCGGGCCGTGGCCGGATGTATCGCCTGGGTCAGTGTGTCGGAGTCGGTCGCCACCGCGCCCGTGCGCCGGCGGCGTCCGGCGAGGAGGTCGCGGTTCTGGACGACCTGCGGGTACCGCCGATGATCCTGCGGGAAGGCACCGGGAGATTCCCGGAGAAACCCGACCTGGCGTCGGAGAGGGAATCCCGACCTGGCGCTGGAGGAAAGGGATCTCGCGGAGGTGCGTCTCGTGTTCCACCCGGCGTCGTACAAGAGCGTCCCGCACTCGTTCCAGCAGCCACTCGATTACCTGGACACCGTGGGCTCCGGCCGGTATCTGTTGACCATGCGCACGAAGGCGGATGAGCCCGTGCCAAGATGGCGCCGTGCCGTTCATCCACAACGATCACTATCTTGATCTCTTGCTCCGCGAGCTACCCACACCCTGCCGAAGAGCCCTCGATGTGGGCTGCGGTACCGGAACGTTGGCCCGGAAACTGGCACTCCGCGGAATCGACGTGGACGCCGTGGACGCGGATGGCGCCGTCATCGCCGGCGCACAGAAACAGACTTCTGCGATCGGGCCCCCCGGGCGCCTCCACTTCCAACAGGCCGATATCACCGACCTGGCCCTGCGGCCCGACACCTACGACTACATCGCGTGTGTGGCCAGCATTCACCACGTCCCGTTCGACACGGTGAAGAAGCTGCGTACCGCGCTGAGCGCGAACGGCGTCCTGGTGATTCTCGGCTGCTACCGGGATTCCGCTCTCCGGGACCACGCCATGAGCCTCCTGGCCGCTCCGGTGAACGCCATCTGCCGCACCGTGGTGTTCCTCCGGGAAAAGTTCTCCGGGGCCCCCTCAAGCACGAACAACCAACATCCCCCTGCCCCCGTCGCATCTCCATCCATGTCCTTCACGGAGATCCGGGAATCCGCCGCCGCCCACCTGCCACGGAGCCGGATGCGGCGCCTCCTCTTCTGGAGATACCTCCTGGTATTCCGTAACTCCGAGCGTACGGCGGGGCAGTGACCGGGCCCGAGGGCCGGAAGGCTCCCCCCCGCCTCCCGTCGGCTACGTCCTCGGCGCGACGTGCGTCGCGTTCAACGACGCCGGGCGGCGATGCCGGAACCGAAGCCGCCGACAGATCCGTAACGCCGCAAACCCTGGCCGACGCCTGGGAGTTCGCCTACGCGGTGACCTTCCTCACCCCCGGCGCGGCCAGTTACGTCAACGGCAGCACCGACAAAGATCACCCGGAGACCGTCATCGCCGGACCCGTCGATCCCGATCGGCAGCCCCAGGTCACCCGAGGCGCCCGCTGGCCTCAAGTTCGCACCTCCAGAAGGGCTTGTCCGACGTGAGGTCGGTGCCGAAAGTGTCGTTGATCCGCTGAGCGGCGGAGGACGTGAGGTGGAGATCGGCGCCGTCGACGCTGACCTTGAACTTGCCTGTCAGCTCGGCCTTGCCGTGAATGCTGGAGGACGGGATGTCGTAGGACAGGATCTGGCTGGGGGCGTCGTCCTCGTGGGTTCCCTCCCGGGTCTTGGTGGTGACCGTGAGCGAGACCGTGCCGGAAGGCACGGTGCCCGAGGGGTCGACGAATTCCATGCTGCTGCCGTCCCGGTTGCGCAGGACGAAGCCGCCGCTGCCGGAGATCTGTCCTTCGAGGCGGATGGAGACCCGGCCTTTGATCGGGGACCAGCGGACCTTGTCGCCGGGCAGTGTCGCGGCGGGCGCGACTGCTTCAAAGCTGACCTCCTTGTCCTTGAGGGCTTTCGCCGCCTGCTCCGTCAAGGCGCACTCCACCGACCCTTCGGCGATGGTCCCGATGGACACGTTGGCTGCGTAGGCGGCGGTCAGTGTCCCCACCACCGTGACCGCGACGGCAGCGAGGACGAATCGACGACGCATGGAGATACCTCTTTCTCTCAGCTTTCTCTCGGCTTCTCGGCTTCTCGGCTTCTCGGCTTCTCGGCTTCTCGGCTTCTCGGCTTCTCGGCTTCTCGGCTTTTCTCGGCTTCTCGGCTTTTCTCGGCGGTCTTCCGGCCGGGGCTCGGGGCACGGCCCAGCGGCGAAAGAGCTGATCGTGGGGCGGCGAGGATCGGCCTGATGGCCTCGGCGGCTTGGGCGCCGGGCGTGGGCTGCTGAGCTGCTTACGGAACCGGCACAGGGCTCACAGCCGCCCCGCGGCACCGAGCCGGCACGGTGGCCGACCGGGGTCCGGCGAGCGGCACGACGCCTGCCGTACGGGCGTTGCCGTAGACGTGGCCGTGTCTGCGCGTTGACAGGGACTTCGCAGGTGAGGCATGCCCGGCCGACTGCCCTTCATGCGGCCGCCATCCGAACGAGTGAAAGGGCGGCACGAGCGAAAGGGCAGCGGTGAGCGCCCCTCTGCCGGGAACGGCTCGTCAGGTGCCGGGGCGGCGCGCTCAGCTCAGGCAGCACCAGCGACGGCCCGGGTCCGCCGCGCCCCAGGACGGCCTGCTCACCAGCAGACGCTGCCACACTGCCGCGCCCGCGCAGTCGTCGGGCAGCGACGCACAGCGGGAACGCAGGTCGTCGTGCGCGTGGGCGACCAGAGCGGAGCGGACACCGGCGGCCTCGTCCAGGAACGCGCCGATCACCTCGGCGGCCTGTGCCGTCTCGCCCACGTCCAGCAGCAGGAACCCGAGCCGCGCTCCGGCCAGCAAGCGGGCCCGGCGGTGCCCGGGAGGCAGCGACCGCACGGCGGTGCGCATGGCGGTGACGGCCTCGGGCAAGGTCCCCTGCGCTCCCAGGACTTCGGCCTTCCGCCAATGCACATGGGCCCGCCCGACGGCCTGGTTCTCCGCCTGATCCTCAGACTCGCCGACGGCGTGGCCCTGTTCGCCGAGCAGTTCCTCGGCGCGGCGGAGCCGGGACAGGGCGCCACGGTGGTCGGAAAGGTCTGCCAGGCAGGCCGCGAGGTGTCCCGTCCGCCGCGCGCGTACGGTGCTCGCGCAGCCGGGAGGTGTCGCTTCGAGGGCGGCCTCGGCGAGGCCCAGCGCTTCGCGCCGCTGCCCCAGGAACCGGGCGTGGACGCTTATCCGGTGCAGCACCAGGGCCTTGGCCTCCTGATCCGACGCCTGCTCGGCCAGGTCGAGAGCCGTCCGGTAGTAACTCCGCGCCACGTGATGGAGCTGTGAGTCGAAGGACATGGTCCCGCACAGTGCGGTGAGCCGGATGGTGAGACCGCACAGTTCCTTCCAGGCCGGTCCGCCCGCCCTGGTCTTCAACCGGTTGGCGATGTCGCAGGCCAGGTACTGGACGAGGGCGGTGCGCGCGTGCCCGCCTCCGTAGACGGCGTCCAGGGTGGTGAAACAGGTGAGCATCATCCGGACCGAGTCGGCCTCCTGCCGTCGGCCCCATGGGCGCGTGGAGTGTGCGGCAGGCGTCCCCGCCTCGTGGTCCGGCCGAGTGCCGGGGGCGGCGAGCGTGGTGTGCGGCGTGCCGGGCAGGTCCTCGCCGTATCCTGGCACGGCGTCCCAGTCACTCAGCCGGGCCAGTCGTTCGGCCACCTCGACGCCGTCGGCAATGCCCTGCCGGACGTCGTCCGGAGCGGTCAGTCCGGTGGTGGCGACGGTGATCGGACGGCCCAGTCGGCGGGTCAGCACGTCGGCGATGAGGTCGGGGACGGGCGGGCGCGGTCTGGCACCGCGTAGCCAGTGCGCGACGCTGGTGCGGTCGTAGAAGAGCCGCAACCCTCGCTCACGGCCCGCGGCGTTGACCGCACGCGCCAGTGCTTCCTGCGTCATCGCCGACTGCTGGAGCAGAGCGCGCAGCCGGAGGTTGGCTCGCCGACTGCCGTGCACGGCGCCTCCTGAGCGTGTTCACCACCGGGGGCGAACGCCACGGGGAGGACCGTGGTCCTGGCCCGGGGAGAATGCCCTCCATATGTGAATATAGGGAGCTTGCTGCGGGAATCGCAGGCGTTCAGGGACACATCAGCGGATCAGGGGCACGGGTCCGGCCCCGGTGGCGTGTCGGGCGGCATGCGCGACGCCACCGTGGGGGTGGGGGTGGGCGAGAAGGTGCTTCCGGCCGGTGGGCGCGTCGACGGGTCCGGCAGCCGTTCGGCCTGCCCCGGCGTCCCACGGACCGCGGGGGCGTCCCGCGCGCCGGTACCCCCAGGCGCCGGGGCCGTACCGGCCCGGGACCTCGCCTGCCGCACGACGGCACGGAGCACCCCCTTACGGATCACCCCGCCGGCCCAGCGGATCACCCGCCAGTACGACCGGAACTTCCTCCGCGCCGCCTCGTCGGTGGCCCGGATCATCGTCGTCGTCGAGACCCGTGTGCCGCCGGCGTGCGGAAAGAGGTCGAACGTCATGACGGCCTTGGCGTACCCCGGCGTATCGAACCGGGTGAACTCCTCGCCGGTGGCCACGATCCGGTACTCCGGGACGAGTTTCCAGAAGGTGCCGATCCGGCCGAGCGCCACGGTGTGCGGGCGGTCGCCCGCCAGCGGGGTGAAGCCCGCGGTGACGAGCTGTTCCAGCAGCGGGACGCGGCCTCCGGCGGCTCGGGGACGTCGCCCCGTCAGCCGCGCGGGCAGGGCGCGCACGGCGAACAGGGCCCTGGCGACAGGTACGTCCTGCACCGTTACCCGGTGGAGCAGTTCCCAGACCGCCTCTGCCTCGGCGGGCACCACGACGGAGTGGGTCTCCTCTTCGTCCGCCGGGCCGGCCAGACAGGAACGTACGTCCGTTGTCACAGCGACCTCCCGGTCGACGGGCGGCCAGGGTGCGTACCGGGCGTCGCGACACCGCGAAGGTCCATCCGAAGCGCCCTAGCGATAGCCATAGGCATGCCAGTTGTCGAGGACGCGGCGCTGTACCTCCGGGGGCCAGCCGTGGCGGAAGTCGGCGACGACGGGACGCTCGCCCGGCGGATACCGGTCCCCCAGGAGGCAGTTGTGCACCACCTTCGTGGTGCTGCACGCGACGCGCTCCGCGCCGTCCATGAAGACCGGCAGGTACGAGGCCAGGCGGCCCGGGTAGGGAAAGGCGCCGTTTCCGGGGTGGGCGCGGCTGGCGAAGGCGTAGACGAGCTGGCGCACGTCCGTCAGGTCGACGTCGTCCTCGATGACGAGGATCTTGGGGATGGCCATGCCGGTCTTGCTGCCGAAGACCGTGCCGGCGATCGCGTCGCACAGATCCCGGGCGGACATGCCGAGTTCGGGGTGCCAGTCGGGGTCCACTCCGACCGCCAGCCAGTGCCCGGCCGATTCGGGGACCATCCAGCACAGGGTGGCGGGCAACCCCTCGGCCTGGAGCAGGTGCAGGCACTCGGCCGCGTGCGGGATGCCCCAGGCCGTGTGGTTCTCCTCCACCGGTGGGCCGGCGGTGACGACGGGCAGAATCGGGTCGTCGCGGTGGGTGACGGCGGTGACGTTCAGCACCGGTCGCGGTACGGCGTCACCGGTCAGATAGCCCGGGTACTCGCACATCGGGCCCTCCAGTGCCGTTTCCGTGTGCGAGATGTGTCCCTCGATGACGATCTCGGCGGTGGCCGGCACCTCCAGCGGTACGGTCTCGCACCGCACGGTCTCCAGGGGCTCACCGAAGTACCCGCCCAGCAGGTCGAGTTCGCTGACGCCCGCGGCGGCGGGCATTCCGCCGACGTAGGGGAGGCCGGGCTCGACGCCGAGGGCGACGGCGACGGGCATCGGCTCGCCCCGCCGCTCCCACTGCGCCTTGATCATGCCGATGTGCTGGACCGGGGGCACCAGGCACGCCAGGCGCCGGCCGTCCACGAGCATCATGCGGTTCACCGAGGCGTTGGTCCACGTCCCGTCCGGGGTGCGCACCACGTTCATGCCCCAGGTCTGCAGATACCGTCCGCCGTCGCCCTGGTGCAGGAACGGTACGGGCAGCCGCAGCAGGTCGACGTCCGGGCCGAGGTGGACGTTCTCCTTGCACGGCGCCTCCTCCCGCGTCACGATCAGCGGCGGGATTCCGTCGAGGGACCGGCAGCGGGCCAGCCCCGTCACGATCTCCCGGCCGGACGCGGACGGGGACAGGCCCAGCGCGCAGGCGATCCGGCAGAATGTGAGGCCGGGGCGGTCGCTGAGGCCGCCCGGCGCGCCCAGCACGCGGTGCCCCGGCGCGATGCCCTTGATCGAGGTGAACAGCGGGGCGGGGGCGCGCAGATCGTACGAGCGCCGGATCACCGCGCCCATCTCCAGGTTCCAGTCGACCTCCACATCGATGGGCTGGAGGTCTCCCAGATCCTCCAGGACCGTGAGGAATTCGCGCAGCGAACGCAGATGCTTCATCGGACACCTCCGGAGCGAAGTACCGCGCGTCCGCACCCGTGCAGGGTGCCGCTCGCGACGGATGCCCTTCCCCGTGGGAGGGAAAGCGGCTGTGGGAGGGAAAGCGGCTGGACGACTCGACGGCAGTTTCGGGGTGCGGCTCACCGCACGTGGCACCGGACCGCCGTACGGGGAACCGGCCCGCCGACCGTCTTCGGCCGGGCGGCGCGGCGCCGCAGCAGGCGCACCGGCTGGTGACAGGTCCGCCCGTTCCACGGCTCCGGGAGACGGGTTTCCCACGCGATGCCGGTGACAGCGCCATTGAGCATGGCCCGGCGCGCACTCGACGTGGCCCGGTATCCCGCCCTGCGCGCCCCGCCTTTATCCGTGCGAGTCCTCACCAGTGCCTACCCGGGTTCACCGGCCCGGAAAAGTGTCCGGTGTTGAACGTGTTGAAACCTGCTGGTCGGGACATTCAACATCGGCCACCCTTTACTGTTCGATGCCGTACATGCATTCATGAGAAGGCGCCGGAAACACGGAAGGAATCGGCGAGTCCGCAGATGACATCGGCAACAGGACGGCGATTCATGGTTAATCCTTGCGCGGTGGTGACCGGCGGGTCCCGGGGTATCGGGCGGAGTATTGTCGAGCGGTTGGCCCGTTCCGGGTTCGATGTGGCTTTTTGCTACCGGGCCGCGGAAGCAGCGGCCGGGCACCTCGCCGAGCAGGTCGAAGCGGGTGGCACCCGTTGCCGTGGCGCGCGCGTCGACGTCACCGACCACCGTGCGGTGGACGTGTTCGTCGCCGAGGTGGAATCCGCGTTCGGCCCCGTACAGGCGCTGGTCAACTGCGCGGGAATGACACGGGACGCTTCGCTCGCCCTCATGCGGGAAGAGCAGTGGCGCACCGTTGTCGACACCAATCTCGGCGGCACCTACCATTTCTGTCGCAGCCTGGCGTTACGTATGTCCAAGCGGCGCCAGGGCGTGATGGTGAACATTTCGTCGGTGAGCGGAATTCACGGGATTGCCGGTCAGTGCAACTACTCGGCGTCGAAAGCGGGAATCATCGGCCTGTCCAGGGCCATGGCCAAGGAAATGGCGCGGTACGGGGTACGGGTCAACGTCGTGGCGCCGGGTTTCATCGAGACGGACATGACGGCCGGCCTGCCGGAGCGGGCCCGCAAGGCGGCGCTGGAGAGGATTCCGCTCGGCCGCTACGGCCGCCCCGAGGACGTCGCCGACACCGTGGCCTTCCTGGTTTCCGACCGGTCCTCGTACCTCACCGGGCAGGTCATCCAGGTGGACGGGGGCATCGTCCTGTGACGTCCGTCGGTCTCCCCGCGACGGCCGCGGCACGGGGCGCGGCCCTCCCCTGGAACGCTCTCGACGAGGTCCGCTGCCTGCCCGGGCTCACGGTGCGGGCCACCAAGGTGGTGCGCCACCGCGATCCCTACCTGTCCGGGCACTTTCCGGGGTTCCCCCTCTATCCAGGGACGTTCGTACTGGAAGCAGTGCGGCAGGCGGTTCATGCGCTGGTGCGGCACCACTGGGGGCCTGCCGCCCGCACGGTACTGTCCGCCGTGCGTTCGGCCCGGTTCACCGCGCCGCTGCCGGCCGGCGACACCCTCCGCCTGTCGGCGACCGGCACGCTCCACGCCGACGCCCCGGATCTGCTCCGTATCGATGCCCGGTGCCGACGCCGTGACGGCCGGCAGTCGGCAGCCCTCCGGCTGGACTTCTGCCTGCGCTCCCCTCCCGGCCCCCGGCCCGCCGCCCCTTGTTCGCATCCGGGTGGGGCCGAGCCACGCGGGACCGTTCTGGCGTACCGCGACCTGATGGACGTGCTGCCGCACCGGCACCCCGCACTGCTGGTGGACCGCGTCGTCGCACTGGGCCCCGGACGGCGCCTGACGGCAGAGAAGACCGTCGACCGCGGTGAGCCGTGTTACGCCGGACTCGACGGGCGGACGGCTCCCGACGGGTTCGCCTACCCGCCGTCCTTGCTGTTCGAGTCGTTCGGCCAGGCGGGCGCCGTGCTCTGGCTGCGGAGCGGCGCTCCTGACGACCGTGCGCGTGGCGTACCGGTCTTGGGCCACCTACGCGCCTGCACCTTCCACCGCCCGGTGTTCCCGGGCGAAACGGTGCGCCACGAGGTGTGCGTCGAGCACGCACGCGGCGCCGCCGTCACGCTCAGCGGCACAAGCCGGGTCGACGGCCGGCGCGTGCTGTCCGTCGGCTTCGCGCTGGCCGTCGTACGTCCGGTATCCGTTCTGACGGGCGGCAGGCGCACCGTCGCCGCCCTGCCACCGCCCGACGACCCCAGGGAGACGCCATGACCACCGCCGCCACACAGCTCTTCGAGGAACTGCGGGAGATGACCGCCGAGGTACTGGAGGTCGACCCCGCGGAACTCACCCCCACGAGCCGCTTCGTCGAGGACCACGAATCCGACTCGCTCCAGGCGATCGAGCTGCTCGCCCGCATCGAACGGCGCTACGACATCGAGATCCCGCAGGAGGAGCTGGCGAACATGAGCCACCTCCAGGCGGTGTACGACATCGTCGAGAAGTGTTCCGGACGGCGGGGGTGACATGGCCCGCCGGGTCGTCATCACCGGCGTGGGGCCGGTGTCGAACATCGGCATCGGGGTCCGCGCCTTCACCGACGCGCTGCGCCAGGGCCGCAGCGGCACCGCGGAGTTGACCGGCGCCGACTTCGCCGACTTCCCCACCCGCTACGCCGGAGCCGTCACGGACGCCGACCCGTCCTCCATGGTGGCGCGGCTCTCCCCGGACCAGTGGGGGCGGGCCTCGCTCTTCGGGGCGGCCGCGGCGCGGCTCGCGGTGCGCGACGCGGGCCTGGACCCGGCCCGGCTGCCGCGTCACCGCGCCGGGGTGAGCATGGGGACGACCGGGGGCGAGAGCGGTCTCGTCGACCAGGGCGTGGTCCGGTGGAACGCCCAGGGGCTGGGCCGCCTCGACCCGCATCTGGCCCGGCGGCTCCCCGCCTCCCGGATCGCTGACGGCGTCGCCCGCGAGTTCGGCTGGACCGGCGAGGCGGTGACCATCGCGAGCGCCTGCGCGGCGGGCAACTACGCGGTGGGTCACGCCTATGACGCCGTCGCCCACGAGGAGGCCGACTACATGATCGCGGGCGGGGCGGACTCCCTCAGCCGGTGGGGGTACGCCGGGTTCTACCGGCTGGGCACGATGGCCGCGCGGATCTGCGCGCCCTTCGACCGCGACCGGGACGGCATGCTGCTCGCCGAGGGCGGCGCCGCGATGCTCCTCGAACCGCTGGAGTCCGCCCGCGCCCGGCAGGCGCGCATCTATGCCGAGGTGCTCGGTCACGGCCTCAGTTGCGACGCCGACCACATGGTCGCGCCGAACACCGGCGGCATGGCGACGGCCATGCGCCGCGCCCACCGCAACGCCGGAGTGGCAGCCGGCGAGATCGACTACATCTGCGCCCACGGCACCGGAACACCGGCCAACGACGCGGCCGAGTGGCGCGCCGTCCTCGATGTCTTCGGCAGCAGCCCGCCGCCCACCAGCTCCGTCAAGTCGATGCTCGGTCACACCATGGGTGCCGCCGGTGCCTTCGGGGTGCTCGCCTGTGCCGTCGGGCTGGCCGAGGGGTTCCTGCCGCCCACCGCGCACCACCGGCAGCCCGACCCCGGCCTCCCCCACCTCGATCCGGTGCCGGGCCGGGGCCGCCCGGCCCGGCTGCGCCGGGTGCAGAACAACGGTTTCGCCTTCGGGGGCAACAACGCCGTCACCGTGCTGGGGAGGCCGGAATGAGGGCCCTGACGGCACCACCGGTCATCACCGGCTGGGGCGTCGTCTCCCCACTGGGCATCGGCGCGGCCGCGTTCACCGAGGCCGTGCTCAGCGGCGCGGGCTGCGCGGGCTGCGCGGTCGACATCTCCGCCATGTTCGACGAGCCCCTCCCCCGTGACGTCGCCTGCGTCCTGCCCGGCTTCGACGTCCGGGAGCACCTCGGCCGCAAGGGGACCTCCGCCTACGACCGGGTGACCGCGCTGACCGTCGTCGCCTGCGGTCTGGCCCTCCGGGACGCGGGGCTCCACGCACCCGGCCCGGCGACCGAGGAGACCGGTCTCGCCCTCGGCACGAACCTGGGGAGCGCCCGTTCCACCTGGGAGTTCGGCCGGGAGACCTATCTGCGGAGCCGTCCCCATCTGGTGAGTCCGCAGCTCTTCCCCAACGCGGCGATCAACTGCGCCGCCGGGCAGGCGGCCATCCGGTACGGGCTGCGCGGGGTCAACGCCACCCTCGCCGCGGGGCCGCCGGCCGCCCTGACGGCACTGCGGTACGCCCGCAACGCCCTGCGCGGGGGACACGCCACCGCGATGATCGCCGGAGCGGCCGAGGAGTACTCCCCGCAGAACGCCTGGCTCGCCCGCCACTGGCACGGGGGCCGGGAGGCCCGGCTGCTGGGCGAGGCCGCGGCCCTGTTCGCCCTGGAGCCCGCGGCGGAGGGGGCCACGGGCCGAGGGCGCGCGGAGCTGCTCGCCGTCGAGCTGGCCGGCGGCGAACCGGCCCCGGAGGCGGTGTCCGCGACCGTGGAGGGCTGCGCCAGGCGCGCGCTGGCCCTGGCGCGGGTGGCCCCGGAGGAGGTCGACCTGGCCGTCACCTGCGGCGGCCCGGCGGAGTGTCCCCGTACCCGGGCCGAGGAGGAGGTGCTGGACCGCTTGCTCGCGCAAGCGCGTTGCCGCCGCTTCCGCGTCGCGGACACGGCCGGAGACTGCCTGGCGGCATCCGCCGGAGTGCAACTGGCCACCGTTCTGGCCCGGTTCGGCTCTCCGGAACGCAGTCCGGACCGGTCGGTCGCCCTGGTCACCTCACTCGGCTGGGACGGAGCGGCCGGAGCCGCCGTACTCAGGAGGTGCCCCGATGACCGCAGTGATCACCGGCTGTGAAGCGCTCACTTGCTGGGGCGACCGGCAGCAGACGTTCGCGGCCCTGCTGGACGGGCGGTGCGGAGCGGCCCCGCTCCGCCACCTGGACGGCGCCCGGCTCGGCGTCACACACGGCTACCAGGTGGCGGACGGCGACGAGGAACTCCCCCGGCGCCCCAGCCGCTGGCTCACCCGCTGTGTGGCCGCCGCGGTCCGTGCCTCCGGGCTCGACACGACCGGCCGGCGGATCAGCGCCCTGGTGGGCACCGGTCTGCGGGAGATTCGCGAGCTGGAGCGGTGGGAGCCGGACGCCGAGCCACCGCACCCGGCCACCCTGCACTTCACCGAGGCCGTCCGGTCGGTCCTGCCCGAGGCGGCCGAGGTCGTCACGCTCGCCAACGCCTGCGCGGCGTCCGGCCACGCGCTGGCCCTCGCCTGCGATCTGCTGGACTTCGGAGACGCGGACGCGGTGCTCGTCGCCGGCAGTGACGGCCTCGCCGCGAGCATGCTCGCCCTGGTGGGCCGCACGGCCGCGGTCCCCGCCGAACGGGTCCGCCCCTTCGACCGGGACCGCAGGGGCGTCCTGCTGGGCGAGGGGGCGGTCGCCCTGGTGCTGGAGCCCGAGGCGACCGTGGCCGCCGAGGGCCGCGACGCGCTGGCCCGCGTACGCGGTGTCGGCCTGTCCTGCGACGCCCGTCACGCGACCGCCCCCGACCCCGAAGGCATCGCCCGTGCCGTCCGGGACGCCCACCGCCGGGCCGGCGTCACCCCGCGGGACGTGGACCTGGTCATCGCTCACGGCACGGGCACGGCGCTCAACGACCCGGTCGAAGCCGCCGTCCTGCGGGAGATCTTCGCCTCGGCCGCCCCGGCCGGTCCTCTGCTGACCGCGCTCAAGGGCGCCATCGGCCACACCTCGGGCAGCTCGGCGCTGCACAGCGTCGCCGTCGCACTGGACATCTTCCGCACCGGACGCGTTCCGCCCGTCACCGGGCTGCGCCGGCCCATCGACGAACTGCGGGGCGTACGACCGGTGATCGGGTACGCCGGCACCGCCTCGGTGCGCCGGGCGCAGATCAACGGGTTCGGCTTCGGCGGGATCAACGCCGTCGGCGTACTGGAGGCGACGCCATGACCACCCCGCACGACGAGGCCGCCGTGACGGCCTTCGCCCTCGCCCTCCCGGGGCAGGGGCCGCGCCTGCCCGGCGGCCTGCCCGTCGCGCGGCACACGCCCGAGGAAGCGCACCTGCTGCTGGGGCGAAAAGGGCTGCTCGCCAAGGAACCGGCGACCCGGCTCGCCCTGTGCGCCGCGCACTTGGCGCTGGGGCTGCCACCGGGCCGGCCGGCGTCCCCGCCGCCGGCGGCGGAGCGTACCGCCGTGGTGGTCAGCTCCCACCTCGGGAACGTGCACAGCGTCCGCCGGGCCGCCCACGCCGTACGCCACGGCTCGTACCGGGACATCAGCCCGCTGTCCGGACCCAACATGTCCGCCAATGTCATCGCCGCCACCATCGCCCTGCGCTACGGCCTGACCGGCCCGAACCTCACGGTCTGTTCCGGAACCACCAGCGGCTTGGCGGCCCTGCGCCTGGCCGTCCTGCTGCTCCGCGCGAGCCGCGCCGAGCGGGTGGTCGTGGTCGGCGTGGAGCCGGACGACGCCACCGCGCGCGCTCTCCGGGCCGCCCACGCCCCGGCGGGCCACGGGACGCGCCACCGCGCGCAGGCCGCCTGCGTCATCATCGAACCCGCGGCCACCCGGCCTCGCACCGATGCGCTGCTCCTGGGGCGGTTCACCCGGCACGGCTCCCGGCCCCCCGCCCTGCCCGCGCCGGACGGCTCCTCGGCAGCTCGACCCGACAGCATCGTGCCGCCCCCGCCGGGACCGGCCGACGATGCGGACGGCGTCGTACGGGCGGCGGTCGCGGCGGCCTGGCTGCGCGGGTGTGCCGGCTCCGGCTGGGTACGCGTGACCAGCGGAGACCACGCCGACGGTTACGTCTCGGCCCTGCTCCGGCGCCCCGGACAGGCCGACCGGCGGCGAAAGGCAGACCGAGGATGACCCGTCGGTCCGCATGGCACCCGCTCCAAGGGAACGCCGCCCGCGCCACTCCCCGTCCCGGGGTGATCGCCGCCGCCCACGGGCTACAGGGCGATTGGCGCATGTGGGAGCCGTTGGCCCGGCACCTGCCGGCCGACGTCCGCGTCTACGCCCTCGACCTGCCGTGGCGCGCCGGGAACGACTACCGCTGGCGGCGTACCGCCGACGCACCCCGGCACCTGGCGCAGGCCCTCCGCACACTGCCGGAGCGCCCCGATCTTCTCGTAGCCCATTCCTTCGGCGCCAACGCCGCGCTCGGATACCTGACGCGCGCACACTCCGGGACGAGCCGCCTGCGGGCCGCGGTGCTGGCGGCGCCCTTCTTCCGCACCTCGAACGCTCCCGCCGACCGGGACGCCTTCGCACGCCACCGCGAGACCCTCCAGGTCCTCATGGCCGAAGCGGTACGCGGCCGAGTCGGGCACCGCGCCCAGGGCCTGGGGGAAGCCGTACTCGCGTCCATGGCGCGGACGGCTGCCGCCCGGCTGCCCCCGCAGGCTCTCGTGGCACTCCGCGACAGCTACCGCACCTCCGGCACCCTCGATCTGCGCGCGGTCCGGGTCCCCGTTCTGGTGGTGGCCGGCGAGGACGATCCCTCAGCCGGCGTCGACCAAGGACGCGCCCTGGCCGAAGGTCTTCCCACCGCCGCGCTCCGCGTCCATCCGAGCGTCGGCCACTTCCTCACATACCAGGCACCCGAGCCATTCGCAGCAGACATCGAAACACTCCTCACCCTGTTCCCTGAAACCGAAACCGCCGCCTCCCCCCTGCTCTCTCTTCTCAACGGCCTCCCGGCGGGGGCAGTTCCAGGAATCCGGACGTACCCGTGAATCACCCCACCGCCGGCTGTGCGGGCGCCGCGTCCGACGAAGTCCGCACGTCCGCCTCCCCTGGTCGGGCCCGTATGTCCGTCCCCTCCGACAGGCCCGTACGTCCGCCTCCCCTCGGCTCATCCGGACCGGCCGCACAGCACCTCATGGAGACCACCGTGAACGCGCCGCGCCACACCTTCGACACCACCACAGCCGGCCGCCCGCGCCACGAGGGCGTCAACGTCCGTACCTGGGCCGGATTCAGACAGTACCTCTGCCTCCTGGAGGAGGCCGTACTCGACCACTTCCACCGCTCCGGCCCCGGCGCGCGCAGGTTGTACGAGGAGTTCGGCCACGGACTCGACATCGTGGAGTCGACCGGTACCTACTCCGCGCCCCTGCTCCTGGACGAGACCACCCGGACCCGGCTGACCGCCACCGAACCGGTGCCGCGCCAGGGCCTGCGCCTGAAGGCCCGGATGACGATCAACGCCCCCGAACAGGCCCGGCCGGTCTTCCGTGGCACGGCCAGGGTGGCCCTCGTCGCCGACCGGGACCGTACGAACCGCCCACCCTTGCCGCCCGAACTCCAGCCCCTACCGCCCGAACTCCGCCCCCTGGCCGTGGACTCCGTCGACGCCGTGGCCCATCCGGCCCTCCCCGCCGGAAGCCCCCCGACACCGCTGCGCCTGCCGTCACCGACCGCCCCCGAACCCGTCCTGCCCGACCCCGGGTCGAATGCCCTCCTGTGGCGCCGGCGCGTCCCGTACTTCCACTGCCACTACGACCGCCGCATGCAGCACGCGGGATACGTGCGGATCCTGGAGGACGTCGTCGACCGATACCTGGCAGCCCGGGGCATCGCGATCGGCGACCATCTGGCCACGCGCGGCCTGGTGCCCGTCGTGCACCGCACCCGCATCCGGATGCTCGCGGACGCGTTCATGGAGGAGCGCCTCCACACCGTCTTCGCGGTCACCGACATCATCCGCGGCACCCTCTTCGACGCCCGCATGGACTGCTACGTCCGGCGCGGCGACGCACTGGTCCCGACGGCGACGGCGACCATCACCCACGGCTACGCGCACACGACGGGTGAACGCACCGGCGCGCCGGCCGAGCTGGACGAACCCATCGTCAAGGCCCTCCTGGGAGAACCGCGATGAAACCCCCGCCCCGCCTCTACTTCAGCCTGCGGTCCCCCTTTAGCTGGATGGCCCTGCGGCGCCTGGAGAAGCTGTATCCCCAGGCGCGCGAGCACATCGACCACCGGCCGTTCTGGGAACCCGGCCAACAGATCACCGAAGAACTCACGGCCCGTGGCCACGGCTTCCACTATGCGCAGATGAGCCGTGCCAAACACCGCTACATCCTGCAGGACACCAGACGACTGGCCACCCGCCTCGGTTACCGCATGGTCTGGCCCGTGGACGGACCGTGCCCCTGGTGGGACCTGCCGCACCTGGCCTGGCTCAAGGCGCGGCACATCGGACGGCACCACGAGGCGTACGTGCTGATGGCCGCCGCCCGCTGGGAACGCGGCGAGGACATCTGCGACGCCGTCACCCTGCGCCAGGCGCTCGCGGCGGGCGGCGAGGAACTGGCCGTTCTCGTGGAGGCGGTGCACGACCCGCAGATCCGCGCCGAAGCGGTCGACGCACTGGCCACCGCGTACGACGACGAGGTCTTCGGCATCCCGTACTTCGCCGTCGGCTGGCACCGGTTCTGGGGGCTGGACCGAGTCGAGGACTTCGCCGCGGAGCTGGCCGGCCAGCAGCCGAGCGCGCCCACGGGACCGGACGTACACACCGGGCCTGCGGGGCCGGACGAACGCACCGTGCCGCTCACCGCGCCGCCACATCAACTGCTCGACCGCTTGGGTGCGTACGACTCGGACACTGCCGGGGGTTGTGGCTGACTGGCAGTGGCCGGTACGGGGCCGGGGTTCCGGGCGGCGTTCCAGGGGTGCGGGGGGAATGTGGGGCTGCCGAGGGAGTTTGGGTGGGTGTGGTATGGCTCGATCCGAATGGCGGGATGGGGAGGAATGAGCCGATGCGTAATGGTGTCGTGACACGACCGTGGTGGGCTGGCAAGGTGACGGGACGAGCTCGGACAGCCGCCGGCCGGCAGGCGTCAACCAGACCCATCGACATCGACTGCGAGAGGGTGTGGAACGTGGCAGAGCAGACCGCTGCACCTGGATCCTTCTACCGGGGCATCAACGCCGTGGTGAGGGCCAAGGGCAACGACCCCATCACGTGGCTCCTCAAGGACAACTCCTACGTGCGTTACGACATGCGGGAGAACCACGGCTTCGACGGGTACCCGAAGCTCATCGAGGGCAACTGGCCCGGTCTGGTGGACACCTTCGGGCGCCGTATCGACGCCGCGCTCAACCGCCGTGACCAGCCGCAGATCGTGTACCTCTTCAAGGACAGCCAGTACGTCCGCTACGACCTGGACTCCGACAAGATGGAGCCCGGCTATCCGCTGAGCATCGCGGAGGGGTGGAAGGGGCTGCCGCCGGACTTCCAGCTCGGCATCGACGCGGCGGTCAACCACCAGAGCAATCCGAACGTCAGTTGGTTCTTCAAGGACGATCTGTACATCCGTTACGACGTCCCCAACGACAAGCTCCTCGGCGGACCGACGCCCATCCTGCGGGGCTGGCGCGGGCTGCCGGAGACCTTCCAGCGGGGTGTCGACGCGGCCGTCAACTCGGTGCTCGACACGGACAAGGTGTACCTGTTCAAGGACGACCAGTACGTCCGGTACGACCTGGTCAGCGACAGGACCGACAGCGGCTACCCGCTGCCGATCGAGGGCAACTGGAACTTCTTCGCGTGAGCCGCGGAGCATGACGCTCGTGGCAGCACGGCGCCCCGCCCGGCTGAATCCGGGCGGGGCGTCCATGTGGGTGCCCGGGGCTGCCCTGCGGGCCACCTGCTCGCGGCTGTGTCCTCCCCGCTCAACGCCGCCAATGCGGCCAGTCGTTAGTGAGACGTTAGTCGTACAGCGATAGATCATCAGTGGTGGTCGACAGGCTTGTCCTCATCAGCCGAGGCATCGCCGATGCCTCACGAGAAGAGAACGAGGACGACATGTCGCACCGCACCACACTCCGCCACTGCCGCAAGGCTGCCGCCGCCGTGGTGGTCGCCGCGGCGGCGTTCGGGCTCACCGCTTGTCAGGACGGCGGCTCCGGTGCGTCGCCCTCGTCCGCCTCCGCGAGTGTGCGGCAGGCCCCCGCCCCCAGCGGCAAGGCCACCCGGGACGCCACCGACGGTGCGTCGTCGGGTGCCGCCAAGAAGCCTGGGAAGAAGTGCACGGACCAGGCCGACTACGCGGGTGACCCGCGCTCCAACGCGGAGATCAACTCCATCGGCCAGGACACCGGAAGCTGCCCGGTGCCGAAGCGGGAGAAGGGCGGCACGCCCGCCGGTACGCCGAAGAAGCCCGGAATGAAGTGCACGAACCAGATCAACTACGCGAGCGACCCGCGCTCCAACGCCGAAATCAACTCCATCGGCGAGGACACCGGTTACTGCCCGCCGGCCCAGCAGCGGTGAGGTGTGGGGCGGGTGCGGTTCGTGGACCGGACCCCGGGCACGGGGTCCGGGGTCCGGGGCACGCGATCACGGGGCACGCGATCACGGGGCCGTACGCGGTCGGCGGGGACGCTCAACTACCGCTGAGGCAGCGCGCCTGGTGGCAGAGCCAGGGCTGCCGCGTCCCGTGAGCGCCCACAGGGCGAGCCCGAGGCAACTGAACGCGGCGCCCAGTGCGCAGACGGCGCCCCAGCCGGCCGCCGTATAGAGGGAAGTCGCGGCGATGGCGCCGGTGGCGCTGCCGATCGAGTAGAAGACCATGTATCCGCCGATCAGGCGACTGCCCGCGTCCGGGTGCAGCGCGTAGATCAGGGTCTGGTTGGTGACATGGACCGCCTGCACGGCGAGGTCGAGGAGGACCACTCCGACGAAGAGGCCCCACAGCGAACTGCGGGTGAAGGCCAGGGGCAGCCACGAGGCGGCGAGCAGCGCCAGGGCGATGCCGGTGGTCCGCCGGGAGAGTCCGCGGTCGTTCAGGCGGCCCGCCACGGTCGCGGCCAGGGCGCCGGCGACGCCGATCAGCCCCAGCGCGCCGATCGCGCTGTGGGACAGGAAGTACGGGGCCTCGCTGAGCGGCAGTGCGACACTGCTCCACAGGGTGCTGAAGGCGGCGAAAACCAGCAGGCCGAACAGGGCCCGGAGACGCAGCAGCCGTTCCCGCGCGAACAGGGTGATCGTCGAGCGCAGGAGTTGTCCGTAGCGCGGGGGCGTTGACGGAGCGTCACCGTGGGGCGGCAGCACTCGGTGCAGGACCAGGGCGAGCAGTGCGGTGAGCGACGCCGAGGCGAGGTAGACCGAGCGCCAGCCCGCGAGGTCGGCCATGAGGCCCGACGCGGTGCGGGCGAGCAGGATTCCGATGACCACACCGCTGGTGACCAGGCCGACGACCCGTCCGCGCCCGGCGGGCGGGGCCAGTGACGCCGCGAAGGCCACCAGCGTCTGGGTGACGACCGCGAGCAGCCCCGTCGCGGCCATGCCCGCGAGCAGGACCGCCGCCGTGTGGGCGGTGGCCACCACGGTCAGTGCCACCACCAGGAGCAGCAACTGGGCCACGATGAGCCGTCTGCGGTCGGTCACGTCGCCCAGCGGCACGAGGAGGAAGAGCCCGAGTCCGTATCCGATCTGCGTGAGGGTGACCACGCTGCCGACCAGGGCCGGGCTCATGGCGAGGTCGTGCCCCATGGTCACCAGGAGCGGCTGGGAGAAGTAGACGTTGGCCACCGCGGCCCCACAGGCGACGGCGAACAGGACGACGACGCCACGGGACGGAGCGGACGCGGGCCCCTCGCCGCCCCGGGCCGCGGTCCGCCGTCCGGTCCAGCGCCCGGACCACCGTCCGGACCGCCGTGTCACGGCCTCATCGTTGCCGGGCATCGGCACCCCCACATCTGGTTTCAACTTGCTACCACTGACCAATGAGGGCGACCGTAACCCCTGCGGTAGCATGTTGCAACCGTTGTGAGAGTGAGGGACGCTTTGGTGACCAGGACACGCTTCGACGACAGCGACTGCCCCGTCGCCCGGTCGGTGGACGCGATCGGCGACTGGTGGTCCCTGCTGATCGTCCGGGACGCCTTCGACGGAAGCCGGCG
Organism: Streptomyces sp. NPDC018045; assembly: GCF_044327445.1. Lineage (NCBI taxonomy): Bacteria > Bacillati > Actinomycetota > Actinomycetes > Kitasatosporales > Streptomycetaceae > Streptomyces > Streptomyces sp. NPDC018045. The sequence continues at coordinate 56,872 of NZ_JBIRFL010000022.1, read as the reverse complement.
CTTCGGGGAGTTCCAGCGCAGCCTCGGCGTGGCCAAGAACATCCTCACCGCGCGCCTGCGCACTCTGGTCGCCGGCGGCGTCCTCGAATCCGTCCCCGCCTCGGACGGCAGCGCCTACCGCGAGTACGTGCTCACGCCGAAGGGCAAGGCGCTCTTCCCCGTCATCGTGGCCCTGCGGCAGTGGGGCGAACAGAACTTCTTCGCCCCCGGCGAACCGCACTCGGAGTTGGTCGACCGCCGACGAGGGCAGCGCCTCCGCGCACTGGAAGTGGTGGCCGCCGACGGGCGACGGCTGGCCCCCGAGGACACCGCCGTCCACAAGGTCTCCGACCGGTGATCCGGGCCGGGAAACCGCGCCGGGGGCCCTGCGCCGGCGCACCGTCCAGATGATCCGGCTGGCCGATCTGATGGCCGTCGGCGTTCCCGCCGACGCCGACCAGGTACAGGCCGAGGTCGCTGCCCAGTACGGGAAGCTGGCCCGGCCGCGGCCGGTCTCCGCCGAGGAACACCGCGCCATCGGACGCGCTTGTGTGGACAACGAGCAGCGGCGGGCCACGTACGAGGCGATCGCACCGGGGCCGGCCGCGTACCAGCGGAACGCCATCCTGGTGTACGCCTCGGACCGGGTGAGCTGATCCGACCGGCCACCGGCGCCCGCCACTGACTGCCGCGTCTCATGCCCGTACGGCGCGGAACCGGAACCTCCCCTTGCCGAGGGTGACTTCGGCCGGTCCGAACCCGGCGGCCCGCAGCCGCCGCGGCAGGGTTTCCGGCGGGACGGGTACGTATGTGTCGCCCAGGTGCAGCAGCCGGAAGGCCGCGCTCGCCCGGCCGTCACAGCCGGCGAAGACGCCTTGGGGGCGCAGTACCCGCCGGGCCTCGGCGAAGAGCTGGTCCTGCTGTGCCGGGGACGGCACATGGTGCAGCATGGTGAAGCACACGACGGCGTCGAACCCGCCGTCGGGGAACGGCATCGACGTCCCGTCGCCGTGCACGACTTCGACCCGCCCCGCGTACGCGTCCTGAAGTTTCCCGGCGAACTCCGCGTCGACTTCGAGGACGCTGAGCCGGCCCGGTGCGCGGCGCGTGAGTCCGTGCGTGGTGGCGCCGTAGCCGGGGCCGATCTCCAGGGTGTCGGTGCCGAGTTCCACTCCGTCGAGGGCCCAGGGCAACAGGTCCCGCTCCACCCCCCGTGCCCACCTGTCGGAACTGCATATCCACTGGTGCAAGCGATTCATGGAGGTCATACGGCGATGCTAGGAAGCGCGGGCGACGTCCACCACGAGGTAGGGGGACACATCCTGTCGCGGTACGGACATCTCGTACCGGGGCGGGGGCTTCCAAAAGCCGCGGTGGTGGTGGGGAGCTTCGTGGTCGGCAACGGCCAGTGGTACGGACGGCACTGGCACACGGCGCACCAACTGGCCTGGGCCGAGGAGGGCGTCATCGCCGTACGTGCCCGGGGCAGCACCTGGGTCCTGCCGCCGTCGATGGCGCTGTGGATACCGGCCGGCATCGAGCACGCGACGGGAGCTACCGGCCCGGTCATGGGCCGGAGTCTGTACTACGCGCCCGACCGCTGCCCGGTGCGCTGGTCGGCCCCCACCGTCATCGGCGTCTCGTCACTGCTGCGCCAGTTGATCGCGTACTTGGCGGACGACGGCCTGACGGAGAGCGCCCGGGAACGCGCGGAAGCGGTCGTCCTCGACCAGTTGCGCCCGGTGTCGGTGGCGACGGTGCTCGCGCCGCCGCCCCGCGACGCCCGGGCGCGGCGCGTCGCCCACGCCCTGCGCGCGTGTCCGGCGGACGACCGGACGCTGGCGGAGTGGGGCGCGGAGGTCGGGGCGAGCGCGCGGACATTGGCGCGCGCGTTCGCCGCGGAGACGGGGATGACGTTCGGCCAGTGGCGTACCCGGGTGCGCCTCCAGACCGCGATGCCGCTGCTGGCGGGCGGCGCGACGGTGGCGGCGGTGGCCTGCCGGGTCGGGTACGCGTCGCCGAGCGCGTTCGTGGCGGCGTTCCGGCGCGTGGTCGGAGTGCCGCCCGGGGCCTATTTCTCGCCGTGAAGGAGCCGGCGACGGTACCGGGGGCCGCTGTGTACTGCCCTGCCTGTCAGGCCATCGCGTGCCCACTCGTCCCCGTACGCGCCCTTGTTCCGGCCCTGCGTGTCGGCGTTCAGTCCTGCGGTACCGGGCGGAAGGCGAGAAGGGCGATGTCGTCGGCGCTGTCGGCGCTCAGGGCGATGAGCAGTTCGTCGCAGAAGACGTCTAGGGGCTCCCCCGCCAGGGCGGCGGCGTGCCGGCGGAGCCTGTCCATGGCGTGGTCGAGGGACTCGTCGCGGCGTTCGATCAGGCCGTCGGTGTACAGCAGGACGGTCGCGTGGGCCGGGATCGGGTCGGTGGCGCACGGGCGCGGCATGTCGGGTTCCATGCCCAGCAACAGCCCCGCCCCCGCGTCGAGGTAGCGCGTGTCGCCCTCTCTGGTGGTCAGCAGCGGCGGCAGGTGCCCGGCGGAGGAGTGGGTCAGCTCCCAGGGCCCGCTCGCGGGGCCGGCGACCAGGCCGTAGACGCAGGTCGCGGTGGCCTCCTCGGAGAGGCTGTGGTTGGCGACGTCCAGGCGGCGCAGCACCTCTTCGGGCGGTTCCTGGCGGTCGATGGCGATGCCGCGCAACATGCTGCGGAGCTGGCTCATGGCGACGGCGGCCTCCAGGTCGTGCCCGGTGACGTCGCCGATGACCACGGCGGTCCGGCCGCCGGGGACGACGAAGCTGTCGTACCAGTCCCCGCCGATCTGCGCGGTCGTGGAGGAGGGCGCGTACCGCGCGGCCATCCGCAGGTGCTCGATCTCGGGCAGTACGGGCAGCAGGGAGCGCTGGAGACGCTCGGCGATGTGCCGGGTCTCCTGGTACAGGCGGGCGTGCTCCACCCCCAGGGAAAGGCTGCGGACCAGGTCGCCGATCAGGGGCAGCGACTCCTCGGTGAAGGGCCGTTCCGCGCCGGTACGGAGCAGGGTCAGGGCCCCGAAGACGGCGCCGCGGGTCCGCAGCGGAGCGATGACCGCGCTGTTCGCCCCCACCCGTTCGAACAGCTCACGGTCGTGGGCGTCGAGCGGGCTCTTGACCTGGCTCGGCGACGGACCTTCGGTCAGCAGCAGCGGCCCGGCGCCGCGCAGCACCCGGGCCAGCGGCCCCCGCGCCGCGCCGGTCACCGGCGGGAGCCGGCCCGCGTACGCTTCGGTGGGCAGCTCGGTGGAGCTGTGGTGGGCGACGCAGAACCGCTCCAGCACGTCGCCTTCGTCGAGCAGGTCCACCACGCACCAGTCGGCCAGCCGCTGGGTCAGGATCTTGCAGACCCGCTGCACTCCCTCGTCCAGGTTCGCGGTGCTGCTCAGCGACTCCCCGATGTCGGCCAGCAGCCGGCGTTCCCGGGCCGGCCCGTCGGGCTCGTCACTGCCCGCACCCGTGACGCGCTCCGGGTCGTGGGACAGCTCCGGCCCGCCGGGCTGCTGCGGCGGGATGGCCCGGCTCTCCCCGGAGGCGAGCGGGGCGGGGACGGGTGGGGCGGTCCTGGGGGCGAGCTGGGCGACATAGACGGTACGGCCGTCAGCCGTCACCTGGGTCTGGACGAACAGCCTGACGGGGACCAGCCTGCCGTCCCGGTGCAGCGCCGGAAGCGGTACCGAGCGGCCCAGGATGTGCGGTTGGCCCGTGAGCAACAGCCGGTTGAAAGCCGTCACATGACGTTCCCTCAGGTGTTCCGGGATCAGTACGGTGAGCCGTCGTCCGACGAGGTCGCCTTCCTGCCAGCCGAGCATGTCCGCGGCCGGCCCGTTCGCCACGACGATGCGGTTCTCGTCGTCGGCGGCGATGGTGGGCACCCTGCTGGCCCAGACGTGACTGGCGTCCCAGGGCACCAGCTCCGAGGGGCTGGCGCTCGGCTCACGGGGCACCATCGTCCACGCGGCGGGCGGCCCGCCGTTGAGCTGAACGGTGATCTGGTCGAGCAGCCAGCGGCGGAAGACGCGCTTCTGGGGCAGCGACGGCCAGGTGAGGAGGCGCTCGTCCCGGGCCGCTTTGTCGGCCACGTCGAGGACCCGGTCCAAGGTCCGTGCCGCCCGTGCGACGTCCGCCGGAAGGGAGACGTGGAGGGAGTGGACGTGAGCTGTCGAGGGGTGGGCTTCCAGCGCAGCGGAGACACCGGCGCCGATCAGGTGGTGCACGTCGTGCGCGGCGGTCAGGTCTTCCGGGCACAGGCCGGTGTCCTCACCGGCGTACGCGGCGAGGGACAGCTCCCGCAGCAGCGCGTGCTGATGATGCCGGGCCGCCAGGTACAGCGTGCCGGGCAGGTCGACGAGCGTCACCGTGCGGGTCGGGCCGCAGGACGGCGTAGCGGTCCGCCATGTGGAGGGCGGCGGGGTCCGGCCGTCCGGCCAGAGCTCGAACCACACCGTCTTGCGTTCGTCGCCGGTGTCGACGCCATACCGGGAGGCCAGTTCCCGGACGACCGCCAGCCCATGTCCCTGACCGGCGAACCGGCCGGGCTCCCCCGGCACCGGCCGGTGGCACGGCCGGTGGTCGCTGACCTGCACCCGGACCGCGCGACGGCCCTGGTGGCCGACCAGTCGGACCGTCACCTCGGCTTCCGTACGCGCGTGCAGGACCACGTTGGTCACCAGCTCGCTGACCAGCAGCTCAGCGGTCTCCACCGCATCCGGCGCGCCATCGGCCAAGGCGGTCCGCACGAAGCGCCGGGCCTGCCCCACACTCTCCGGCCGCGGCGGAAACCCCTGTGTGGCCGCCGCCCCCGGCTGACTGATGTGGTCCATGCCGTCAGTGTGCGGCACACGACACCCCTCAGTGCCCAGCTCCCGAGGTATCGCGTCAACGTGCTCGCCGGAATCCATCAACCGGGTGAGGGGCGGCCACGCCTGCCGGGTCCGCGAGGCGCGAGGCTTCGAGGTGACCGGCGTCGCGGGCGAGGCTGGCGGCCGGAAGGCCCCGGGCGGACGTGGCTACTCGCCGGGGGCGGTGCGCCAGGGATCGGGCACGGTGTTCCGGACGGTGGCCGTGCCCGGCTGCGCCGGAACCGTCGAAGCGGCTCTCGCCTTGGCGACCGCGGTCCCCAGGTGCCCCTGCACCGCCTCGGGAAGCGCGGCCCCCTGAACGCTGTTGACCAGGTCCTGAGCGAGCCGGTGCAGTTTGATGTTGGTGTTCTGTGAAGCGCTGACCAGTACGGACCAGGCCGCCTCCGGGCTCAGGGTGAACGTGGCCATCAGGATGCCGCGGGCCAGATCGATGGCCGGGCGCGTCCGCATGGCGCGGCGAAGCTGCTCGACCTCCGTGGGCAGGCCCCGGGAAGCGTCGTCGTACGGGGCCGGTCCGTCGACGGTGGGGAACGTCGTCCGGTCGCCGTTCGGGGCGGGGTTCGGGTTGTGGGTGGGGGCGGGCTCCGAGTTGTGGATCGGATCGCGGCTGGGGGCGTGGTTCGTGTCACGGTTGGTCCGACCCGCCCGAGCTGCCCGATTCGCCCGATCCGGGCTCAGGTACGGCTTCCCGTCCGGGCCCGGTTCCGGTTCCGGGCCCGGTTCCGGGCCCGGTTCCGGGACGACGAACAGCTCACGGACTTCTGCCAGCTCCAGCAGCCGCTCGATCGCGCGGCTGCTGGAGGCGATGGTGACGGCCTTGCCCTGTGCGACGGCCCGTAGCCGCAGACGCAACAGCATGTTGAGGCCGATGCAGTCACAGAACGGCACTGTGTCGAGGTGGAGGTCAAGTCCTCGGAACGAGCGACTCAAGACCTCGCGCAACTCGCGCTCGATCCCCTCACAGGCGTTCAGATCCAGCTCGCCGTATACCGCCACCTCTGTGCGGCCACCCCTCCGGATGACCTCGATCCATGCCGAACCCGGCGAGGGCGTGACCCAGGTGCCGTCGCTCCCGTTGCTCTCAGGGGAGCCCTCAGGGAGGCGCGCCCAATGCGCAGCTTCCGGCATGGCCTTCCTCTCCTGTCATCGACTCGACCGGCGTCCGTCTCAGGCTCACCCATCGTCGGATACCCGTCAACTAATACACGAAAACCGTTGCGTGTATCGAGACGCGTGAATGTTCGGTCGGTAGAGTTGGAGCATGGATGGACTGACCGAGTCGAACAATGGGGTGCCCGAACCGCACAGCGGCTGGACATTTGTGACCAATCACGCCCGAGTGCTGGCCGCCATCGCCGACAACCACAACGCCCGTATCCGTGACATCGCGGCGCACTGCCGGTTGACCGAACGCGCCGTTCAGAAGATCATCGCCGATCTGGAGCGCGACGGTTACCTCTCCCACACCCGCGAGGGCCGCAGCAACACGTATCGGATCGACCCCAGCAGGGTGCTGCGCCATCCGGCCGAAGCCGGCCTGACCGTGGCGTCCCTGCTCTCCCTGCTCGTCCAGGACGAAGCGGACCGCACCACCCTCCCCGACGACCGACGTCACCACAGCACGGCCTGAGGAGCGATGGCCTGAGGAGCACCGGCCCCCGAGCGGGGCCGGCCCGGGCCGCGGCGCCGCAAGAGCCCGCATCCCTTACGAGGCAAGGCAGCACCGCCCGTCGGCGCGACGCCGGTGACAGAGGGCCGAGCCGGAGCCTCCACCCCCGAACCGCACAGGAACCCGATCCCCGGACCGAGGGCCGCTTCCGCATGGCCGTTCCGACCGGGAAGCCGGGACCCCGACCCCGGCCCCGATAGCGGTCGACGACCTTGTCGCGCCAACTCCGCCAGGCACCCCAGGCATTCAGCGCACCCAGTTCCGACGGCCGGCCCACCACGGAGAAGGCCGCACCGGAAGGCCGCACCGGAAGGCCGCACCGAACACATACACCCCCGAAGACTCGCGGGCCCGCTCCTCGCGCCCACCCTCCCTGGCCCGGACCCCACCTCCGCCCCACACCCCCCGCCCCCCGCCCCACAGAAGACCTCGTTGACAAAGCGGAACACTGCTCCATATCGTAAACGGAACAGAGTTCCGCTTTGGCTTTCCGTCGAAGCCGGACACTCCTGCCCGCCTCTTTGGACGCGGCCCAACCAGGCCGCGGCCCGAGGCCGTTGAAGGGACATGGCTTCATGAACGCGACGACTCACCCCGCCGGCATTCTCGGCTCCCCCGCCCCTGTGCTCTCGGTCAGTCCGGTGGTGCTGTCCGTACCCGGCCGGGCCGTGGACCTTCAGGTGCGGGTCTCCGCGCCGATGACCGGGACCGACCTGCCGGTCCTCCTGCTCTCGCATGGTCAGGGCCAGTCGAACCACCTCTCCTCGCTGAACGGCTACGCTCCCCTCGCCGACTTCTGGGCGGCGCACGGCTTCGTCGTGCTCCAGCCGACCCACCTCAGTTCGCGGACACTGACCCTGGACCCCGCCACGCCCGGAGCGCCGATGTTCTGGCGGTCGCGGGCCGAGGACATGCGGCACATCCTCGACCAGCTCGACGCGATCGAAGCCGCCGTTCCGCAGCTTCTCGGGCGGCTGGACCGCGGCAAGGTCGCCGTGGCCGGGCACTCGATGGGCGGGCACACCGCGAGCCTGCTGCTGGGTGCCCGGGCCACCGACCCCGACGACGGAACGGAGGTGGACCTGACCGAGCCCCGGATCACGGCGGGTGTGCTGCTCGCCGCACCCGGCAGGGGCGGCGACGCCCTCACCGAGTCCATCGCCGAGGTGCTCCCGTTCCTCCGGGCCATGGACTTCTCCAAGATGGCCACCCCCACGCTGGTGGTCGCCGGCGACCAGGACGATTCCCCCCACCTGACGGCCCGGGGCCCGGACTGGCACGCCGATCCGTACGTCCTCTCCCCCGGCCCCAAGTCCCTGCTCACCCTGTTCGGCGCGGACCACGGGCTCGGCGGGATCGCCGGTTACGACGTCGCCGAGACCACGGACGAGAACCCCGAGCGGGTGTCCGCGGTACAGCGGCTCACCTGGGCCTACCTGCGTTCCGAGCTCTACCCCGGGGACCCGGCCTGGCAGGCGGCGCGGGACGCGCTGGCATCCGGCCCCGACCCGCTGGGACGGATCGAATCCAAGTAGGCCGGCTCAGGAGGGCGGCTCAGGAGGGCAGTCGCCGAGGACGATCGGAGGGGACGGACCAGCAGGGCGACCCGGGAGAGCGGCTGAGGACAGCGGCCGAGGCGGCCCGGGTGGCGCCGTCCCGGAACATTCGTCCAAGACAGGAGCGACGAAGTCGGCGACGGTAGAGGCATGCGCAGTTACGACGCGGGGGCCGGCGCCCTGGTTCGCGATACCGGGGACGCCGGGGACGCCGAAAGCGCCCGGGACGCACCCGGTGCGGGAGACGATTGGGGCACCGGGGACGGCTGGGAGGTCGCCCGTCCCGTCGGCGGTACGGCTCTCGCCGGCGTCCGGATGGCCGGGTTCCGGGACCGCGTCGCCGCAGGCCTGGACATGCGGGTCCTCCCGCAGCCCGCGGTGATCGTCGTCATCGAGCTCGGGGACGTCCCGTACCGGGTCGAGGGGGCAACGGGGCAGCAAGCGCTGAGGAGCCTTGTTGCCCCGTTGGCGCCCGGCCCGGCCCGTATCCGCGGTGAGCATGTCGAGTGCGTCGAGCTGCGCTTGTCTCCGCGGGCCGCCTACGCCCTGCTGGGGGTCTCCCCGCGCGAACTCGGGTCCGTCACAAGCCTTGAGGACCTGTGGGGGCGGCACGAGCGGCGCCTGCGCGGACAGCTCACCGTCGCCACCACGTGGCAGGAACGCCTCAGGCTGACCAACGAGTTCCTCGCGCAGCGGGCCGCGCGGGCGCCGGGGATGGCGCCGGAGGTCGCCGCGGCCTGGGACGACATCGTGGCCCACCGGGGCCGGGTACGGGTAGGCGACCTGGCCGCGTCCTGCGGATGGAGCCGCAAGCGGCTGTGGTCGGGATTCAGCGCCCAGATCGGCCTGACGCCCAAGCGTGCCGCCATGCTGGTCCGCTTCGACTGCGCCGCCCGGGCCCTGCGCGCGGGCGGCAATGCCGCCGATGTCGCCATGGCCTGCGGATACGTGGATCAACCGCACCTCTATCGCGATGTCCTGGCCTTCGCCGGGTGCACGCCCGGCGCCCTGGCCCGCGGGGCGACATCCGCCGGCTGAGCCACAGTCCTCTGCGCACACCATCCGAGCCCCGGCGCATGCCCGTGCCCGTACCCGTACTCGGGCCCATACCCGTACCCGTGCCCATGCCCGCGTCCATCCGGAGGAGGGTCCCCGAAGCATGAAAGAAGGAAAACTCTTGACGAACACCGATGTCCTGACGCCCGGCGCCATCGCCGACCGCGAGCTGATCGGCCGGCTGGCCTTCGGGAGCATGGCCGCGCAAACCCTGCGGGCGGCGGTCCGGTTGAAGGTCGTCGAGCTGATCGGCGACGGACGGCGTCAGGCCGCGGACGTGGCTGCCGACGCCGGAGCCGCACACCAGCCCATGTCACGGCTGCTGCGCGCCCTGGCCGGGCTCGGCCTGCTGAGGGAACACGCTCCCGACTGCTTCTCGGTGACCTCCGCCGGAACACTCCTCGACTCTTCCCGCGCCGATTCGCTCACTTCTCTTGTACGGATGTTCACCGAACCGGTGATGATCCGCGCCTGGGAGCACCTGGACGACAGTGTCCGTACCGGCGGCATCGCGTTCGACACCGTCTTCGGTACGGACTTCTTCAGCCACCTCGCTCAGCACCCCGAACTGTCCGCGGTGTTCAACGCGGCGATGAGCCAAGCCGTCACGGAGACCGCCGCCGTGCTGCCGTACGCCTTCGACTTCGGCCGGTTCACCACGGTCACGGATGTGGGCGGCGGCGACGGGACGCTGCTGGCCGCCGTGCTCGACGCGCATCCGGGCGTCACGGGCGTCGTCTACGACACAGTGGAGGGCCTGGCGCAGACGCGGCGGACGCTGGAGCGGCGCGGGCTCGCGAAACGCTGTTCCGTGACCGCCGGGAACTTCTTCCGTTCCGTACCCGAGGGATCGGACCTCTACCTGATCAAGAGCGTTCTGCACGACTGGGCGGACGACCGGGCCGTCACGATCCTGACCCACTGCCGCGAGGTGCTGCCGCCCGGCGGCCGCGTCCTGATCGTGGAACCCGTGCTTCCCGAAGTCGTCGCCTCCTCCACCGGCAGCGAGGACCGCGTCGGGAGCCACGCCGCCGACAACGGAGTCACCTATCTGAGCGACCTCAACATGCTGGTGAACGTGGGCGGCAGGGAGCGCACCCGTAAGGAATTCGCGGACCTGTGCCACCGCGCGGGCCTGTCCCTCATCTGCGTCACTCCGCTCGCGGAGGCCGCCCCCTACTCCCTCATCGAGGCCGGGGCACCGCAGCCGCAGCCGTGACCGCGAGCACGGCCGGTTCCGTGGCCAGGCGGACGGCGGGGCCGACGCGCACTCCGCCGGCCACGCACAGGGCGGGTATCAGCTCGCCGGACAGCGGGCGGCGGAGGTCCGGCGCACGGTCCGTCCCGGCGTCTTCACCCGGCGCGCTCCTTGAGCAGTTCGATGGCGCGGAGCACGGCGGCGGCCTGGGCGGGTGCGAAGTCCGCGAAGAAGGCGTCGGTGAAACCGGTGCCCTCGCCCGCGTCGCCGTCGTCCGGGAGGGTGATCGCCCGTAGTGCCTCGTCCGGGATGCTGTCGACGATGGACCGGGCGGCCCGCTCCACCCGTGGGTCGTCCTCGGCGGCCTCGGCCAGCTCATCCATCCGGGCATAGACCGCGTACGCCCGCCGCATGGCCGCCGGGTCGGCTCGGAGGCCGTGCATCAGGGCGTCGAACCATCCGCGGTCGCCGCCCGGCGTGCCGGTCTCCAGCAGGGCTAGGAGCTGCCGTTCCTTGGCCGCCATCGCCGGCTCCGGCCCGGGTACCAGCTCCGAGGCGCGGGCCATGTCGTCGAAGACGGCCGCGAGTTCGGGCGAGACGGGGGCCTCGTCCGGGAGCCGGCCAGTCCGCTCGGCCTGTTCGAACAGCCGGGCCAGCCGGGCGCGGCGCTGCCGGATGGCCTCCTCCTGGCGCGCCAGGTCGGCGTCCAGCTCGGTGAGGATCTCGACGAGGTCCTTGCCCGCGTCGTCCGCCAGTGCGTCCTTGACCTCGCCCAGGGTCAGGCCGAGTTCGGTCAGCCGGCGGATGCGGGCCAGCTCGATGGCGTCGCGCAGCGAGTACGCACGGTAACCGTTGAGCTGCCGCGGCGGCTCGGGCAGCAGCCCGGTGCGGTGGTAGTGCCGTACGGCACGGGTGGTGACGCCGACGATGCCGGCGAGTTCTCCGATACGCATGGCTTCAGTAAAAACGTTGACGCTGCGGCAAGGTCAAACGTCGGGAGGGGCGGCGGCTCGGGTAGTGAGCCGGCGCGCGCCCAGGCGGTACGCCGTCCGGTCCTGCCACCGCCGGCCGTCCCAGGCGATGAGCTGGACCGCCTCGACGGAACAGCTCAGCGGCAGCGCGGGCGCCAGTTCGGCCTGCAACGCGTCGTACGCGGCCTCCTGGGTCGCCGGGCCCTCGTGGTTCGCGATCGTCAGGTGCGGGGCGAGTCCCGCACCGAATATTCCGCGGTACGGCACGGCTTCCGGCCAGCGCCGGGTGAGGTCCTTGGTCAGCGCGGTCACCGGGCCGTGGGGCCACGGGTCGAGGTAGAGCACGCCGGGGTAGCGGCCGAACGACTCGAAGGTCAGCGTGAAGGCGTCGTGCCCGGCGAAGAGACCGGCCAGTTCGCGGTGCGTCGCGGCGTCGATACGGCTCTCATGGACGAACGGGTACAGCACGGTCACGTGGGCGGGGAACCCGGCCCGGACCAGCGGGTCGGCTTCCGGGACCTTGATCGTGAGGGCGGTATCGCCCGATATGTCCGGCCAGTCGGCGTCCGCTGGCTCATCCGTGACCAGGCCGGCGCCACCGTCCGTGTCCGCGCTTCCGCCCGTGTTCGCATCGGCGGCTGTACCCATACCTGCGGCTGCGTCTCCGCTCATGCCGGTGTCTGCGTCTGCGTCTGCGTTCATCAGGCGTCATGATCGCATCGGCGGGACGCCGCCCTGTTCCCGGGTGGGCCGCGGGCACCCCCCGTGTTGGCCGGAACGATGCGCTGGAATCGCCACCGGCCCGTGGAAACCTGGGGAGACCGACGAGCGAGAGAGGCCCAGGGCATGACCAAGACCTGCCTGCCTGTGCATCCGCCCGTACCACTGCCCGTACAGCCGAGTGATGCGCGGCTGCCCGACTTCACCGCCCTGCCACTCGACGAGCTGTCAGCCCGTACGGAACACCCGGTGCTGAGCACGCTGCTGCCCGGCGTGTGCGACCGGATGGACAGCCCGGACGTTGTGGCGTTCTACGACGACGGGCCCCCTCCCCCGGATGCGTGAAGCCGGCCGCCCCCTTCCGTCCCGGCGGCCCGTCCCCTTCCGGCAGTTCGTGCTCAAAGTGCACAGCAGGTGCAACCTCGCCTGCACCTACTGCTACGTGTACGAGGGTCCCGACCAGAGCTGGCGCGAGCGCCCGGGCCGGGTGGCCGAGGGCACCGTACGCCGTACCGCGGAACGGATCGCCCAGCACGTCACCGCACACGGACTGCGTTCGGTGCGGGTCGATCTGCACGGCGGGGAACCTCTGCTCGCCGGGCCCGCCGCGCTGATCGGCTACGCGCGGACCGTCCGGGACGCCCTGCCCGGGGACTGCGCCGCAGCGGTCTCGGTGCAGACCAACGGCACCCTGCTCACCGCGGATGCCCTGGAGCGGCTCAGCGGGGCCGGCATCACCGTCGGCCTGAGCCTCGACGGCGGCAGCGCCCGGCTCAACCGCCGGCGCGTCGACCACGCGGGCCGGTCCTCGTGGCCCGCAGTCCGGCGGGCGGCCGGGCTGCTGGCCGGTGCGCCCGCCGCCTACGGGGGCATCCTGTGCACCATCGACGTGCACACCGACCCCGCGGAGATCTACCGGTCGCTGGTCGCGCTGGGCCCCACCAGCCTCGACTTCCTGCTTCCGTACGGGAATTGGAGCGAGCCTCCGCCCGGCATCGGCCCGTTCGCGGAGCCTGCGGGCCGGGCCGCGCGCCCCGTTCCGTACGGGGCCTGGCTGGCGCGCGTCTTCGACCTGTGGTGGGACACGCCGCCGGGCCACCGGCCCGTACCGGTCCGGCTGTTCGGCGAGATCGTGGCGCTGCTGCTCGGGGCGGCGAGCAGGTCCGAATCGGTGGGGCTGTCCCCGCTGGCCGTGGTGGTGGTCGACACCGACGGCTCCCTCCAGCGCATCGACTCCCTGAAGACCGCGTACGCGGGCGCGCCCGACCTGGGGCTGGACGTCTTCCGGCACGATTTCGAGGATGCCCTGCACCATCCGCACACCGTGGCCGCCCAGGCGCGAGGGCTGGACACGCTCTGCGAGAGCTGCCGGCACTGCCCCGTCGTCGGCGTCTGCGGAGGCGGCAGGTACACCGACCGCTATCGGCACGGCTCGGGTTTCGATCACCCTTCGGTGTACTGCGCGGATCTGGAACATCTGATCCGCCACATCGGCGAGCGGCTTCGGCACGCGGTACGCGGCGAGGGCCCGCACGCCGGGCCGCCGGGTTCGTAGGGACCCGGCGCCGGTACGGCGGTGGCGTCCTGCGATCTCTCCCTCCCCCCCCCCCGGCCGTGGCGAGGGAGGTCTGGATGCGCTGCCGGGGACCGGGACGGGACGCGTTGCCGATCAGGAAGGGCCCGTCAGGACGGGCCGACGGCCGGCTCGCCGTGACCCTGCCACGGTCGGGCGAGCGTGAGCAGAGCCGTCGCGGACAGCAGGACGCAGCCCAGCACCACGACGGCCGTCGACATGGCGGTGGTGTCGCCCAGTACGCCGGGCAGCGGCGCGGCCGCGGCGCCGAGGACGAACTGGGCGCCCCCGAGCATGCCGGAGGCGGCTCCGGGGGCGTCGCTGCCGACGGCGAGAATGATGGTGGTCGACGCGGGCAGCACCAGCCCGAATCCGGACGTCAGGCCGAACAGGCAGGCCCATGTGGTGGGGAACGTGCTGATGCCGACGGCGAGCAGGGTCACCAGCGTGACCAGCGAGACCACGGTGACGGCCACGCCGACGGTGAGCAGCAGGTTGAGACGCACCCGCCCGGCCAGCCGCCCGAAGACCGTCCCGGTCACCACGGTGCCGACGGCGTTCGTGGCGAAGACGAGGCCGTACCCGGTGGGCGACAGGCCGTAGAGGTTCTCGAAGACGAAGGGCGAGCCGGTGATGTAGGCGAACAGCGCGGCCAGAGCGCACCCCATGACCAGGAGATGGCCGACCATGACGCGGCGCCGGAGCAGGCGGCCCATCGCGGCGAGGACGGCCGGCAGGCCCCCGGTCCGGCGCCGCGCGGCGGGCAGCGACTCGGGCACCCAGGCCCAGATCGCGGCGAGCAGGAGCAGCCCGGTCACGGCCAGCGCCACGAACACCAGCCGCCATGAGCCGACGCCGAGGAGGAGGCCGCCGGCCACCGGCGCCAGAACCGGCGCGGTCGATCCGATCACGCTCAGCGTGGTGAGCCGACGGGCCGCGTGGGTGCCGGTGAACCGGTCGCTGACGACCGCCCGCCCGATGACGATGCCCGCGCCGCCGGCGATCCCTTGCAGCAGCCGGGCCACGTCGAACACGGCGATGGACGGGGCGCACGCGCAGACCAGGGACAGTGCGCCGAACAGGCCGGAACCGGCCAGGAGCAGGCGTCGCCGGCCCATCGCGTCGCTGACCGGGCCGAGCAGGACCTGGCCGACGGCGAGCCCGGCCAGGCAGGCCGTCAGGGAGAGCTGGACGGCCGTCCTGGAGGTCCCGAAGGAGGTGACGATCTCCGGGAAGCCGGGTGCGTACATGTCGATGGCGAACGGCGACACCGCCGAGAGTCCACCGAGAACCATGACCATCAGTCCGGTTCGGGTCCGTGCGGGCGCGGCATCAGTGCTGACGGTCATCGGTCTCCGTCCGAGGGGCCTGGGTGTCTGCGTGCGGCCCCATCGTCGGCGCCGTGCACACGCCGTGGTGTGGAGCGCCGGGCCCGGGAATGTGGAGCGCGCTGCGCGCCGGACGGGCGTCGTCAGGAGTGCGCCCGCCGGAACCGGGCGGGGGTGGTGCCCCGGTCGCGCCGGAAGGCGTAGCCGAAGTTGCCGGCCGAGGCGTAACCGACCTCGTGCGCGATCCGTGAGACCGGCCAGTCGGTCTCGACGAGCAGCGCCGCGGCCCGGTCGAGACAGCGTCGCCGGTGGTACTCCCGCACCGACGTGCCGTACAGCGCGCGGAACCCGGTGGTCAGTCGCCGCACCGACATCGACGACGCGCGGGCCAGCTCGGCCAGGGGCGGCGGCGCGTGGCGCTGTCGCCACAGCAGGTCGGGGACTCGGTGCAGCGCGGCAACCTCGTGGTCGTCCAGTGCCGGGCAGAGGGAGTCCTCGGCGTCGGGTGGCGCGGTGTCCGTGAGTCCGTCGACCAGCGCGGACAGCGCCGCCACGAGCCGCGACTCCATGAACAGCAGGCGGCCCGGGGACGAGCGCCGGTGCGTGAAGATCTCTTCGAGCGGGCCCGCCGCCGGGCGCAACGCGGCGGACCGGCCCAGATACCGCTCGCGGGCGACGCTCTCCGGCCCGGTGGGCGGCAGGACGCCCGCGCCGAGACCGCCGAGGTGGGACTCCAGTCCGGTCCAGGTGCCGGTGACCGACACCGCCCGGTACCGCTCGCCGGCGCCGTACGCGACGACGCCGTCGACGGCGCCCCGCGGGCTCAGCGCCACCGAGCGGGCGCGCAGGTCACCGGAGCCGGCGCCGCGCTCGCTGATGGACATACGCCCCTCGACGCAGTGCTCCAGCTCGAAGTGGTCGCCCGGGAACGTGAATCCGACCCGGTGTCCTCCGGTGAACGCGATGTCGTAGCGGACGATGTGGAACCCGCTGCGCAGTGGGGTCACCTCGATCGTCCCGTCCCCCACCTCCGGTCGCAGCCGATGCCGTACGGTCCCGTCGCGGCTCTCCTCGGCCTGTGCGATCGAGGCGTAGTACGCCGCGGACGTCGCTTCCGACACGGCCGAGCCGGCCGCGCCGGCGAGCTGGTGCACCCTGGTCACGACTCCGCAGGTTAACGCCCCTCCGGCTCCTTGGTCAGGCCCGGCGGACGGCCGCCCGGCCCGTTCGGAGCACCCCGGCTTGTTAGGCAAGCCGCCGCTTGCCTATGGTGGCGGTCATGGCGGAGGATGTCTTCAAGGCGCTGGCCGACCCCACCCGTCGGCGCATCCTTGACGAACTGGTGGAACGGGACGGCCAGACCCTGTTCGAGATATGCGCCCGGCTGGTGACCAAACACGGCCTGGGGCTGTCCCGCCAGGCCGTCAGCCAGCACCTGGCCGTACTCGAATCCGCGGGCCTGGTCCTTTCCCGGCGCGAGGGCCGCTACAAGTTCCACGACCTGAACACCGAACCCCTGGAGCACATCGTGACCCGATGGCTCAGCCCCGGCGCACCGGAGGGCACCCCATGAGAATCCACCTGACCAGCGTCTTCGTCGACGACCAGGAGAAGGCCGCACACTTCTACACCGACGTACTGGGCTTCGCGAAGAAGCACGACGTCCCGCTGGGCGAGGCCCGGTGGCTGACCGTGGTCTCGCCGGAAGAACCCGACGGGACCGAGCTGCTGCTGGAGCCCTCCGGCCACCCCGCGGTGCAGCCGTACAAGACGGCGCTGGTCCAGGACGGCATTCCGGCCGCCTCCTTCGCCGTGGACGACGTCCGGGCGGAGTTCGACCGGCTGCGCGCGCTCGGGGTGCGCTTCACCCAGGAGCCGCTGGAGATGGGCGAGGTCACCACCGCGGTCCTGGACGACACCTGCGGCAACCTGATCCAGATCATGCACGGCGGGTGAGGCGCGCCCCGCGCCCGGTCACTCCGGCCCTGGTCAGGATCGGCCGTCCGCCGAACCGGCCTTGGGGAACGCCGTACGCAGTACGGGTCCACGGGTCAGGAAGGCGGCTCCGATCAGGGGCAGGGCGCACACGCCCTGGAGCACGGCGTACCACAGCGGACAGACGCCGGGGATCGCGTCGACGGCGATGATGGCGATCGGCATGACGGCGGTGAGGGTGCCCACGCGTTCGAAGTGCCGTCGCGATCCCTGTGCGGCGCGGCCGGCCAGCCGGTGGATCACCGGTGCGATCGCGAGCAGAAGGGCGGCCCGGACCCACATGAACGTGCTCACCGTATGGCCGCCGACCGCCACCGCGGCCACCGTCAGGAGAGCGACGGCGCACAGCGCGCCGTAGAGCTTGACGCACGTGCGCACCGTCTCGAAGGCCTGCCGGACGTCGGGCCGGTCGAGGTGCGCCGTCCGGCCCGTGATGTCGCTGATGTTGGTCATGTCTTCCTCCGTCGTGTCGTGAGGACGACGCTACGGAGCACGTCAGCGGTGGGGTACGGGTCTGGACCCACGGGCGGGTGGGGCCAGCCCCACTCCCCTTCAGCGGCACGGAACCGTGCCCCCGGCACGGTCCCTGCGCGCCTCGGCCGCCCGGCCCGGCCGAAGGGGCACGGCGACATCGACGGCGCGGTCGCCTCGGTGCACCGGCGGCTCGATGCGGCCGGCTCGGCACGGCCGACTCAACGCGGCACGTCCTCGCCGGGTGCCGAGGCGTTACCGCCGCCCCGGCGCCCCGGCGAGGACGCCCGCCCGGAGACGCGAGGAGGACCGCCCCGGGGCGCGGCGACCGCCGACCGAGAACGACGGCCGCCGTGACGCTTCCACTGTCCTCCCCACCGCGCCCCGCGACACCGGCCGCGCACCCTGATTCCGAGAGCTTTGTCCGTTCATGGGGAACACGGAGACAACCCTTGGCCGTGAGTTGGCCCGGGAGGGGGCGACCTGCTCGGGACGGCCTCGGCCTCCCCGGCAGGCGGCTCCCGGCGGTCCGGTTACCTGGCTGCCCCGCCGTCCCGCTGCCCGGACGATCAGAGGCAGGACCGGACCCCGCCCCTCAGCGGCGTCCGGGCCGTGATCGTCACACGCGGTGCGCCGTCAACGAGAGGCCCGCCCGGCCGCCTCCCGTATCGCCTGCGCCAGTGCCCCGGGGGCCGTGAGGTGAGCGGCGTGCCCTTGCCCGGTGAGCGTGACGATCCGCGCGTTCGGCAGCGCGGACGCCAGGTCGCCCAGGCGCTCTCGCAGGTGGGCCGGGCTGGTCTCCCCCTGCACCAGGGTGGTCGGTACGTCGAGCCGCTGGAAGCGGTCGACGCCGACCCCGAGCGCGTCGATCGCGGCGATGTCGGCGAACCCCGCGACCGCCTTCGCCGTGAACGCGGCCACGGCCTTCGGATGCGTGGTCAGCGTGTCGACCAGCTCCGCGGATTCCCCGGCGATGTCGCGCAGATGAATCCGCATCGCCTCCCGGGGATCGCCCGCGGCGAACGCCTCGCGGGCGCGCCGGGCCGCCTCCGCTCCGACCGGTGACCTGGTGGGCACCGGCGGATCGTAGAGGAACAGGCCCGCCCACGGCCCGGGCGCCCGTACGGCGGCTTCCAGCGCGGCGACCGCCCCCGAGGAGTACCCGGCCAGCAGCACGGGCCGGTCGAGGAGTCCGGCGATCGCCAGGATGTCCGCCGCCTCGACGGCCATGGAGTACGCCGGCGGGACCCTCGCCCCGGGGAGGTAGATGCGACGGGCGATCCGCACCACGCGGAAGTCGCCCACCAGCGAGCGTACGACGCCGTCCCAGTTCGCGGGGCTCCCGCCACCCCCGTGCACGAGGAGCAGCGCCGGCCCCCGGCCGTCGTCGAGAGCGGTGACGGGCGTGCCGTCCTCGGATACCGCGAGAAGCTCAGCCATGCGCCCAGTCTGCGCCGTTCGGCCCGCCGGTCCACCGGCGTTCCGTCGGAAGCGCTTTGATCGTATGGATCGCGAGCGCCCTCCGGGCCACGGTCGCGTCGCGCCCGCTCGTCAGAGCACCCGGACGGCGTGCACGGCGAGGTGCTGGCTCTCGTCGTCCAGACAGTCGCCGGTACGCAGGTCGAAGCGTTGCTTGTACATGGGTGCCGTCACCACCGGGGCTCCGTCGACGGCCCCGTAGATGCCACGGGAGATGACGCCGGCCTTCGATACGGGGTCGGTGTCGGAGACGGCGAAGACCTCTCCGTCCGGGGAGCGGAAGAGCGCGACCGGTTCCGCCGCGGCGCCGACGCGGACCGGTACGCCGCGCCCCGGTTCCAGCTCCTCCAGCAGGCACACCGACTGCCACGCGCCCTCGTGCGTACGGACCTGGACGTGGCCGGGGGCGGCCGGGCCGACGGGGGCGGGGAGGGAGCTGGTGAAGCGCCGTAGCTTCGCCGGGTCCGCCAGGACGGCCTGCCATTCGTCGCGGTACGCCTGCACGTGCCGCTGCATCTGGGTTTCCAGCTCTTCGGCCAGGCCCAGGCGATCGCGCAGGACCACGTCCCGGACGTGCTCGATGCCGCCGTCGATCCGCTCCAGCCAGGTCGCGGTGCGTTCCAGACGTTCCGCGGTACGGATGTAGAACATCAGGAAGCGGTCGATGACACGGATCAGTTCCCGGTCGCCCAGGTCCTGGGCCAGCAGGTCGGCGTGGCGGGGTGTGCTGCCGCCGTTGCCGCCGACGTAGAGGTTCCAGCCCTTCGCGGTGGCGATGACGCCGACGTCCTTGCTCCGGGCCTCGGCGCATTCGCGGACGCAGCCGGACGCCGCCAGCTTGAGTTTGTGCGGGGAACGCAGTCCCCGGTAGCGCAGTTCCAGTTCCACGGCCATGCCGACGGAATCGCGCTGCCCGAAGCGGCACCAGCGGGAGCCGACGCAGGATTTCGCGGTCCGCAGGGACTTGCCGTACGCGTGGCCCGATTCGAGGCCGGCGTCGACCAGTCTGCGCCAGATGTCCGGGAGCTGGTCCACGGTGGCGCCGAACAGGTCGATGCGCTGTCCGCCGGTGAGCTTGGTGTAGAGGCCGAATTCCTGGGCGACCTCGCCGAGCACGACGAGGTGGGCCGGGCTGATCTCGCCGGCCGGCAGGCGGGGCACCACGGAGTAGGTGCCGTCCTTCTGGAGGTTGGCGAGGAAGAGGTCGTTGGTGTCCTGGAGTGCGGCCTGCTCGCCGTCCAGGATGTGGTGCAGCCCCAGTTCCGGTCCGAGGGTGGCGAGGAGCGAGGCGACGGTGGGGCGGCAGACCGCGCAGCCGTGCGGCGGTGTGCCGTCCGGGCCGGGGACGCCGTACTCCCGCGCCAGGCGCGTGAAGCTGTCGATGCCGGCCACCCGGATGATCTCGTACAGTTCCCGGCGGGTCTGCGGGAAGTCGGGGCAGAGCCCGCCCGCCCCGGTCTCGACCCCCTCGGCCGCCAGGTGCGCCTCCGTGATCGAGGCGACGGCGCCCAGGCAGCCGCCGCACTGCGTCCCGGCGCCGGTGCACTTCTGCACGGCGGCCAGGTCGTGGGCCCCGGACCGTACGGCGTCGCGCAGGGCGCCCTTGGTGACGCCGTTGCACGAGCAGATCACCGCGTCGTCGGGGAGCACCGCGGTGGTGTCCGCCGGGCCCGTTTCCCCGGCGGGCAGCAGGAAGGCGGCGGCCGGGCCGGGCAGCCGGGCTCCCACGAGAGGGCGCAGGGTGCCGTACGCGTCCGCGTCCCCGACCAGGATGCCACCCATCAGCTTCCCGTCCGGGCCGAGCACCAGCTTCTTGTAGACGCCGGAGCCGGAGTCGGCCCAGAGCACCGAGCCGCCGGCGTCCGGGGCGAAGGGGTCGCCGAAGGAGGCGACGTCCGCGCCCAGCAGCTTGAGTTTGGTGGAGGTGTCGGCGCCGGTGAAGCTGCCCTGCCCGCCGGCCAGGGTGTCCGCCAGGGCCTCCGCCATCCGGTAACCGGGCGCGACGAGACCGTAGACGTTGCCGTCGGCGGCGCGGGCGCATTCGCCGAGCGCGTAGATCTCCGGCACGGAGGTACGGCACCGGGGGTCGATCACGATGCCGCCGCGGTCCGCGACATCGAGGCCGGCCGTCCTGGCGAGTTCGTCGCGGGGCCGTACGCCCACGGAGAAGACGATGATGTCGGCCGGGACGCTTCCGCCGTCCGACAGCGACAAGCCGCGGACCCGCCCGTCGGCGCCGGTCCACACCTCGGTGATCGCCGCGTCCGTGTGCACCCGGACGCCCATCGCCTCGACGGTGCGGGCCAGGACGTCGGCGCCGCCGGTGTCCACCTGCCCGGGCATCAGCCGTGGCGCGGCCTCCACCACGCTGGTCTCCAGGCCCAGTGAGCGCAGGGCCCCGACCGCCTCCAGGCCCAGCAGCCCGCCGCCCACGACGGCTGCGGTACGGGCACCGCGCGCCGCCTCCTGAATGGCCCGGACGTCCTCGACGGTGCGGTAGACGAAGCATCCGGGCGCGTCCCGGCCGGGAACCGGCGGAACGAAGGCGTACGAGCCGGTGGCCAGCACCAGCGCGTCGTAGTGCCATGCCGCGCCCCTGCGCGTGGTCACCGTGCGGGTGGCGGGGTCGATGGTGGTGGCGGGGTCGCCGAGGCGCAGCGTGATGTCGTGGCGTTCGAGGAAGTCGGGGTCGGCGAGGTTCAGTTCTTCCGGGGTGGTTCCGGTGAACAGGGAGGACAGGTGGACGCGGTCGTAGGCGCGGCGCTCCTCCTCGGCGAGGACGACGACGCGCCACCGCTTGCGGCCGCCCGTGTCGTCCGCGCCGCCCGGGTCGACGGCTGTTTCCGGGCCGGCTGTTCCGTCCGGGCCGGCGAGCGCGTCCCGTACGGCCAGCTCTTCCAGCAGCCGCTGGCCGACCATGCCGTGACCGACGAGAACGAGAGTGGGCCGGTCGGTGGATGACACCATGAGAGCTCTCCTGCCAACTGCTGGGCGACGGGTCGCGTATTTCCGTGTTCCACGACTGCCGCCCGAAGCCCGCGCCTTCTCGGGCCGCAGCGTTTTCAGGCTATGCCCGCTCCGAGCCCGCACCTCGCGCCGAACGGCCCCTTGATCAGGGCCGGTCGTCCCCGTGCGCCCGGGACCAGCGGCGTCTTATCGCGCACGGCAGTCGTCCTTACCGTGACGGTATGTCCCGCCTTTCACCTGTGCTGATAGTCGCCGCTCACGGCAGTCGGGAGGCCAGGGCGCAAAGGGAAACGCATCAATTGCTGGCACGTGTGCGTGCGCTGCGTCCCACGCTGCGGGTGGCAAGCGCGTACTTCGACATCCATCGCCCCACGGTCGACGAAGCCGTGACAACCTTGCGCGGCACGCCGGCGATTGTGGTGCCTCTGTTGCTGGGGGCGGGCTTTCATTTCACCGTGGACCTCCCCACGGTGCTCGGTCCCGCCCGCGCCGCGGAACCCCTGTCTCCCCACCCGCTGCTGACCGAGGCGCTGACGTACCGCCTCCGGGAGGCCGAGTCGCGCGCCGGTTTCACGGCGGACGCCGTGATCCTGGCCGCCGCGGGCTCCCGTCGGCCGGGCGGCAACGACAGGTGCTACGCCACTGCCCGGCACCTGGGCGCGGTCCTGCGGGACCGGCGGCGGGCGGTCGTCCCGGTACGGCCCGCACTGCTGTGTGCCGGCTCCGGCGCCGGCCACGGGGAGGCCCGGTCCTTGGCCCGTACGGCAGCGGACCTGCGCGGTGAGGGCCGTACGCGCATCGCGGTGCTCCCCTACCTGATGGCCACCGGCCGCTTCTCCGACCTCCTCGACACGGAGGCCGGCCGCGCGGGGTGCGGGTGCGCCGCCCGCCCGCTCGGCGCGCAAGACGCCGTGGCGCGCCTCGTTCTCGCCCGGTTCGATGAGGCCCGGCAGCGGGATGGGGCCTTTCCGCCGGTGCCCGATCGGCCCTTCACCGCCGACTCCTGGACGTAGGGCGGCGTCCGCTCGGAGAAGGCCCCCGGCCGCGCGCCGTGGCGACGGCCCCTCGGCTTTGCACCCCCACAGCCCCCGGACCCCGGCCTCCTCCCCCTCCCCACCGAGACGCCCGTCAGCTCATGGCGAAGACGCCTCGTCACAACGGCCTCGCCCGTCAGGAAGGCGCCGCGTGGACCCACTCTCCGGGCATCGGCGGCCTCAACCTCCGCATCATCCTTTGCAAGTGCACCTGGATCTGGCAGACTGCTGCACGGCCCTTCGTGCATCCCCCGTCGCGAAGGGCCATCTCCTTGCCCCGGGCAGTGCTCGCACCGAAGTCCACCGGCCCGCAAGGCCGTCGAGGTCCCTTCGCGGCCTGTACGCCGCGACGATCGGGGCGGCGGGCCCTGGGCTGCCCTCCGGCACCGGCCCCGACCCAGGAGCGCACCTCATGTCCGACCTCGATCCCGCCCCGCGGCACCCGTATCCCGATGCGCTGCGGCCGGACGGAGTACCCGCGCCACATCCCCTGCTCGCGCCGGTGACCGGGTTGCTGGGCACCTGGGCCGGCCGGGGGCGGGGCGAGTACCCGACGCTGGCCGAGGAGTTCACGTACGCGCAGGAGGTGACCTTCAGTCATGACGGGCGCCCCTTCCTCCATTACGAGGCGCGCGCCTGGCTGCTCGACGCGGAGGGCGCTCCGCTGCGGCCGTCGGCCCGGGAGAGCGGCTGGTGGCGGTTGCAGCCCGAGGGGCGGGTGGAAGCCCTGATCACCCAGCCCACCGGGATCGCGGAGATCTCGGTCGGCCGCGCGGACGGCGGCACCGTCGACCTCGCCACCCAAGAGGTGGCGCGCACCCCCACGGCCAAGGAGGTCACCGCGACCCGCCGCCGTTACACCCTGGCCGACGAGGACGCGCTCGACTTCGTCCACGACCTGGCGGCGGTCGGCCACCGGCTGCGACATCACCTCTCGGCACGGCTGCTCCGCAGGCCCGGCGCCTGAAAGCGGCGCGGGCGGCCGCACCGGGCAGCGCGGCGAGCCCGCCCGCACCTGACGCGCAGGCCGCTGCCGTCGGCATCCCGGCAGCGGCTTGGGCCCATCACAACTCCGGCCGGTCGGGGCACAGGCGGTGTCCGGTGCGGCGTCTCTGCCCCGGGGAGCAGGCGTTCTGCCCTCCCGTCCCTTCTCCCGCGCAGGGCGCGGGCCTTAGACAGGGAGCCTGACCTCCGCCGCTCCACGGGTGGGCGGAGAGACGCGCGTACGCTCAGGGTGCGCACCGGGCGGAAGACGCAGGTGCGCGCCGGACGATCTCCTCTGCGCGCGTGCACGCCGACGCCCTCGCCCAGGGCTCGGCCGCCCTGATCACGGCCCCGCCGGAAGCCCCCGACGCCCGGCGCCGGATTACGTAGGGGCCTGGCTACGTAGTTTTCGCCGACGCGGCGATTCCCCTCCCGGCGGCATGGTCGTACCGCAGTCAAGTACCGGTTCCGGACGGATACGGATACGTGGCCGGCGTCGTCGAGGCGCGGGCCGGCGGCCGCCCGCGCTGCTCGGAGGCGGTGGGTGACCGCACCGACGACGAAGACCGGCACCCGGGCCGGCCGCCTGCCGACGGCGGCACGGTGCGTGGCGCGCCGCGTGGCCGTCGCAGACGCGCGGATCACGTCCGGCCGGCCGACGGCTCCCGCCGGAGGCGTGCCGGTGAGACAGAAAAAGGGGAATCGCTTGCTCAGCTCGCTTCCGGCCGCCACAGCATCCGTACCCACCGTGACCCGGGTACGGGTGGCGGTCACCGCACCCGATCCGATCAGCCGCGAGGGGGTCCTCAGCCAGTTGCGCCGGCATCCGGAGGTCGACCTCAGTGCGGACTCCGGTTCCGCCACCGTGGCCGTGCTCGTCGAGGACGTGCTCGACGAGACCGCGCTCGCCCGGCTGCGGCGGGTCGTGCGCAGCGAAGGGGCCCGGGTGGTGCTCGTCGTGGGAACCATCCGGGAGAACGAACTGCTGGACGTCATCGAGTGCGGCGCGGGGGCCATCGTCTGGCGCCGCGAGGCCACCGCGCACCGGCTGGTGCAGGCGGTGCTGACCGCGGCCGAGGGCGGCGGCGACCTGCCCGCCGACCTGCTGGGCCGGCTCATCAGCCAGGTGGGGCGCCTGCACCGGGGCGGCGCCGACCACCCGGGAGCCTTCCTGGGCCTGACGCCACGCGAGGTGGACGTCGTACGGCTGGTGGCCGAGGGGCTCGACACCTCGGAGATCGCCACCAAGCTGTCCTACTCCGAACGCACCGTCAAGAACGTCATGCACGGGCTCACCACCCGCCTGCACCTGCGCAACCGCTCGCACGCGGTGGCGTACGCCCTCCGTGAGGGCTACATCTGACCGGCCGGGTGGCGGAGGCGGCCCCTTGAGGCACGGGCGCTGCCCCGCCGTCGTCCCTGCCGTGCCTGCGCCCCGGGCGGCGCGGGGGCCACGATCGGCGGCAGGGCCGCGAGGAGCCGATGCCGGGAACCGGCAGGGGCGGCCGGCAGGTGGGAGCGCGTAGGTGATTCATGAGGTGGACGAGGTCCTCAAGGGCCTCATCGGCGGCGGGGCACTGGCCGGGGCCGGTATCGACGTGTCCTTCGATGTGCCCACCCGGGACTGGGCGGGCCGGCGCAACGCGCCCGTGGTCAACGCCTACTTGTACGACATCCGGGAAGACGTGGCCCGGCGGCAGCGCGGCCGCACCGCGCTGCGCGACGAGCGGGACATCGTCGTACGCCGCCGTCGCCCGCCGCGCTGGTTCCGGCTCTCCTACCTGGTGACGGCCTGGACGAAGACACCGCAGGACGAACACCGGCTGCTGTCCGCGGTGCTGGCCACGCTGCTGCCGCACGAACTGCTCCCCGTCGGGGAACTGCCGGAGCCGCTCGGGCGCCTCGGGCTGGCGGTGCCGGTGACGGTGGGCGGCAGCCAGCCGGAGGCCCGTTCCCTCGCCGACATCTGGTCCGCGCTGGGCGGTGAACTCAAGCCCTCCCTGGACGTCGCGCTGACCGTGCCGTTCCCGGCGTTCCCCGACTACGACGCGGGGCCCCCGGTCACGGAGGGCGCGACGGTCCGGCTGCGCGGTGCCGACGGCGGCCCGCCCCGGTCGCAGGAGCGCGCCCACCGGCCCCATCAGGTCGCGGCAGCCCGCGCCGCACACGAGCAGGCGGCGGCCCGCCGCAGGGAACGGACATGAACGCCTCGCCCATGGAAGACCTGCTGTCCACGGCCACCGGGCCCGGGGGCGCCGGTCCGGCGCGCGCCCTGCTCGACCGGCTGGCCGGGCTGCGGCACGCGGTGACCGCGCTGGTCGAACACCGTTCCGCCGGCGACCCCACCGCGCACGACCCGCTGCGCGGTCTGTACGTGTCCGAGGAAGCCGTGGGCCATCTGCTGCGCACCTGGCCGCGTACGGTGCGGGAGGCGGACGTACGGCCGGGCGCGCCGACGGGGTGGCCGGAGGACGCCGACGACCGGCTGGCCCGGACGGCCGCCGGGCTGCGGCTGACCGAGCTGGACACGGCCGTGGTCCTCATCGCCCTCGCGCCCGACCTCGACCGCACCTTCGAGCCGCTCTACGGCTATCTCAACGACGACGTGAGCCGGCGCCGCGCCACCGTGGGACTCGCCCTCGATCTGTGCGGAGCGCCCGCGCACCTGCCGGAGGCCCGCGCCCGGTTCCATCCCTCGGCGCCGCTGCGCGCGCTCGGTCTGCTGGCCGTCGAGGAGGCGGACCGGCCGCTGCTCACCCGCTCGTTGTCCGTGCCCGACCGACTCACCGCGCACTTGCTGGGTGACGACACCCCGGATGCCGCGCTCCTCGGCCACCTGCGTCCGATGCCGGACCCGCTGCCCGCCGCAGCGCGCGACGAGAGCTTCGTCCGACGGCTGGCCGCCTGTCTCGGCGGCGCGCCGTTCACCGCCTATCTGCGGGAACACCGTACGGGTGACGCCTTGGCCACCCTCGCGTCCGCGCTGCGCGAGGCGGGCGTCGACGCGCTGCGGTTCGCCGGTCCCCCGGACCGCGTACCGGAGCTGTTGCGGGAGGCCCGGCTGACCGGCCGGGCGGTCGTGGTGTGCGGTCTGCCCGAGCAACCGGGCGCGATGGTGGCCGAGTTGGCGGCGGCCACCGATGTGCCGGTGCTGCTGGCCGACTCCCGTCCGTACGATCCGCAGTGGTCCCCGCACGATCCGCTGGCGCTCCAGGCTCCCCGGCTGCCGGCCGGGGGGACGGCTGCCTGGCGGACCGCGCTGGGGCCGGCGGCGGACGGCTTCGACCTGGCCGCCACCGTGGCCCCGTACCACCTCGGCGGGGACCGCATCACCCGCGCGGCACGTGCCGCGACGGCGCTCGCCGCCTTCGACGGGACGGAACTCACCGCCGAACACGTACGGCTCGCCGCCCGGCAGCAGTCGGCCTCGGGACTCGAACGGCACGCCCGCCGGATCCGGCCCGCGGTGGACTGGCGTGACCTCGTCCTGCCCGACGGGCCCCTCGCCCAGTTGCGCGAACTCGCCCTGCGCGCCCGCCACCGCGACCGGGTGCTCGGCGACTGGCGGCTTAGCGCCGGCGGCGGCCGCGGCCACGGCGTCCTCGGCCTCTTCGCGGGCGAGTCCGGCACCGGCAAGACGCTGTCCGCGGAGGTGATCGCCGCTGACCTGGGAGTGGACCTGTACATGGTCCAACTGTCCTCGATCGTGGACAAGTACGTCGGCGAGACCGAGAAGAACCTCGAACGGATCTTCACGGAGGCCGACCGTACGGACGCCGTGCTCCTCTTCGACGAAGCCGACGCCGTCTTCGGCAAGCGCTCGGAGGTCAAGGACTCCCACGACCGGTACGCCAACATGGAGAGCGCCTACCTGCTGCAACGTCTGGAGTCCTTCGACGGCATCGCCCTGCTGACCACCAACCTGCGGGCCAACATCGACGACGCGTTCACCCGCCGCCTCGATCTGGTGATCGACTTCCCCTTCCCGGACGCCGGGCAGCGGCTCGCGCTGTGGCGGCACGGCCTGTCGCACGTACCCCGTGTCGCCGACCTCGACATCGACGCCCTGGCCCGGGACTTCGAGCTGGCGGGCGGCTCGATCCGCAGCGCGGTGGTCACCGCCGCCTACCTCGCGGCCGGGCGGGACGAGCCGGTCGCGGCGGGCGACCTGTGGGAAGGCGCCCGCCGCGAATACCGCAAGGCGGGGCGGCTGGTGCCGGGCGACACGAGCTGGTGACAGCGTGGCCTCGCCCGGCCTTCCGGCCGCCCCGTGGTCACACGGTGAAACGGACCGCCTCCATCTGGAGCTTCAACTCCATCGGGCTGCCGCCGTACTTCCACTTGCCGGGGTCGGTGCAGCCCTGGCCCATCCAGTGCCGGTCCTTCACGTAGGCGTCGTGGCAGACGAAGCCGTCGAAGACCTGGAGGGTGAATCCCTGCAAGGGGGAGTCAGCGCTCTCGGTGCTGCCGAGGACCATGTCCTCCTCGTCGGCCGCCTTCTCCCACGTATCGCCTTCCCGCCAGCCCTCGACCACGTAGGCTCCTGCGCCGGTGACGCCGTTGGTGCCGGACACCGCGATGTTGAGAGCCTTGATGGGCTCGCCCTTGCCCACCGTGCCGGCCTCGGCCCCGTCGCACACCGCGTCCTGCCAGCCGTCGCCGACGTAGGCGCGGTAGCAGATGTGGCGGCCCTCGCTGCGGGCGGCCAGCGCGCGCACCGCGGTGGCCGCGGTCTCCTCCGGCGGCTCCTTCGCGGGCTCACCGCCTCCGCCGCCACCGTCGCCCTTCGGCTTCTCCTGCCCGCCCTTGTCGGGCTTCCCGGACGGTTCGCCCGCCTTCTCGTCGGGCTTGGGGGGCGGACTGCTGATCGGTGCGGACGGACGGGGCGGCGCGAGCTGACCGGCCTTCTCGGGCTTCTCCCTCGCCACACTCTGCACCTGCGGCCGGTACGCCAGCCAGATCGTCACGAACGCGATCGTCAGCGCGAGCAGCAGACCGAAGGTGGTGGCCAGCCAGCCCGGCAGGACGCCGCGCTGCACGAAGGTGCCGTTCACCTCCAGCGGCTCGGTGCCGGAGCGCCGCAGGGTCAGCGCGTACGGCTGCTCCTGCTTGGAGCCGAACCAGGTGATCTGCCGGGGCCGCAGCGTCGTGTTCACGAAGGCGGCCCGGCCCGGCTCGATCTGGACGTTGCCCGGCTGGAGGTCGTACGACAGCCGGTCGCCGGCGTCCTTGCCGCTGAGCGAGCCGGTGACCTTGGTGTTGCCGAGGTTGTCCACGGCCAGTCGCGGCCGCCCCCGGAACCGCCCCTTCACCGTCGGCGGCACCAGCTCGGCGCGCACCTCGGTGAAGGGGGTGATGGTGAGGTTGCCCTCGGGAACGGTGACGGCGTCCGGGTGTTCCGTCGGCGTGACCCGCACCGCGTACGGATTCGGTCCTGCGGTCGCGTCCGGCGTACGCGGTGGCGCGAACGTCAGCTCCGCCGTGCCGGTCGTTCCCGGGTAGAGCCGCAGCACCCGCGGCTCCACCGTGATCCACGGGGCGAGATCACCGACCGGTTCGAAGCGGTACTCGTCGACGATGTCCCCGGTGTTGCGCACCCGCAGCCGCACCGTGGTGCTGCTGCCGGGCTCGACGGTCGCGGAGGCGGGTTCCAAAGAAGTCCAAGGGCTCACGCCACGACGCTAGGAGAGACCGCCGGTACCGTCAGGAGCCCTCCGGGCAGACCCGGTTGCCCGCACGGGCGGTGACGTGTGCCCCGGCCCGCGACACGGCACCCCGGCCCCCGGAGCCACCACCGTCCACCCCGGCCGGGCCGACCGGCGCGGCTGCCGGGCGCCGCCCACCGAGGTGCGGCAGGCCGCGCACCGCGGAGGCACGGCACCACGCCCTTGGGGGCAGCGGCAGTGCCCGGGGCCCGGCACCCGGGGACGTTTCGGCGGCGCGGCGCGCACGGCGAAGGTGGGGACGTCCCGTCTCGTACCCCGAGGAGAGCAGAGCATGCCGTCCTACCTGTCACCCGGCGTCTACGTCGAGGAGGTGGCCAGCGGGTCGCGTCCGATCGAGGGGGTGGGCACCTCCGTGGCGGCCTTCGTCGGGCTCGCGCCGGCCGGGCCCCTGAACGAGCCCACGCTGGTGACCAATTGGACCCAGTACGTCGCCTCCTTCGGTGACTTCACCGACGGGTACTACCTCGCCCACTCCGTCTACGGGTTCTTCAACAACGGTGGCTCCGCCGCGTACGTGGTGCGGGTCGGCGGTTGTGCCGAGGGCGCCTCCGGGAACGGCGAGGGCCCCGCCGGGATGACCGGCGCGGCCCGTACGGCCGAGCTGCCCGCCGCCGAGCCGAAGCAGCTCGGCGCGTTCTCCGTGGCGGCCATCGCCCAGGGCACGGCCGGGCCCCTGACCGTGGAGGTCGCCGATCCCGAGGGGGAAGGCCCCGCGGAACGTTTCAAGCTGATCGTCAAGGACGGCGACAAGCCCGTCGAGACGTTCGACGTGAGCGCCAAGAAGAGCAACCGGTCCTACATCGTCAACCAGGTCAAGGAGCGCTCCAAGCTCATCACCGTGACGGAGACCGCGTCGGCGGCCCAGCTCACCCGCCCGGAGAACCAGACCGTCACCCTGGCCGCGCCGCCTGCCCCGGCTCCCGCGCCCCCGGCCACCCGGCAGGACACCACCGCGAACCCCGGCCCGGCCCAGTACCTCGGCGACTCCGCGGACCGCACCGGCTTCGGCGGCCTGGAGGCCATCGACCAGGTGTCCATGGTGGCCGTGCCCGACCTCATGGCCGCCTACCAGCGGGGAGCGATCGACCTGGAGGCCGTCAAGGCCGTGCAGCTCGGGCTCATCGCGCACTGCGAGCTGATGGGCGACCGGGTGGCGGTCATCGACCCGCCGCCCGGCCTGAACGCCCAGCAGATACGGGTGTGGCGCCAGGAGACGGCGGGCTACGACTCCAAGTACGCCGCTCTCTACTACCCCTGGCTGAAGTCCTTCGACCCGGCGACGGGCCAGGCCCGCATGGTCCCGCCCAGCGGCCATGTCGCCGGCATCTGGGCCCGCAACGACTCCGAGCGCGGTGTGCACAAGGCCCCCGCCAACGAGGTCGTACGCGGCGCCGTCGACCTGGAGCTCCAGATCACCCGCGGTGAACAGGACCTGCTCAACCCCGTCGGCGTCAACTGCATCCGGGCCTTCCCCGGCCGGGGCGTCCGCGTCTGGGGAGCCCGCACCCTCTCCTCCGACCCCGAGTGGCGCTACCTGAACATCCGCCGGTACTTCAACTACCTGGAGGAGTCGATCCTGATCGGCACCCAGTGGGTGGTGTTCGAGCCGAACGACCACGCGCTGTGGGCCCGCATCCGGCGCAACATCTCGGCGTTCCTGGTCACCGAGTGGCGCAGCGGCGCGCTCTTCGGCCAGCGGCCCCAGGAGGCCTACTACGTCAAGTGCGACGAGGAGACCAACCCGCCGGAGTCGGTCGACCTGGGGCGGGTCGTGTGCGAGATCGGTGTCGCCCCCGTCAAACCCGCGGAGTTCGTGATCTTCCGGTTGTCGCAGTTCTCCAGCGGCAGCGGTGAGTTGGAGGAGTAGGCCGTCCGGCGCCGCCCTCAGCCCCCGTACCCACCGTCCAAGAAGCCCAGAAAGACAGCGAACCCATGGCTCTCATGCAGGGTGACTCCCTCACCTCACACAATTTCGGCCTCCAGATCGACGGTGTGATGGTCGAGTACCTCTCGGAGGTCAGCGGCCTCACCATCGAACAGGACGTCATCGTCAGCCCGCAGAACACCGCACAGGGCAAGGTCGACATCAACATCCTGCCGGGCGTGCAGAAGAACGGGCAGTGCACCGTGGTGCGCGGCATGACCCAGTCGTCCTCGTTCACCCAGTGGATCAACGACTCGATCAACGGCCGGATGAGCACGGCCCGCAAGAACGCCTCCATCATCATGATGGATTACGAGGACAACCCGGTGAAGCGGTACAACCTGCGCAACGCCTGGTGCAGCAAGATCGACGCCAGCACCCTGAAGGCCGGCGAGGCCTCCGTGCTCAGCGAGACCGTGACCATCGTCTTCGAAGAACTGGTCATCGAATAATGCGGCGCACGGCTGCCGGTGCGCCGGGCGCGGGCACGGCCGCGCCGGCGCCACCGGCTCCTCGGACAGCGGCGGCGGGAGCGGAGGCCCCCTCTCCGCCCCCCGCCGCCGCTCCGGCCGACGCGGCCTCCCGCGCCCTGCGCACCGAGTTCCCGTTCCAACTGCCGCGTGGATATGTCGACGAGGCGGGCACCGTGCACCGGGACGGCGTGATGCGCCTGTCGACGGCACGGGACGAACTCGTCCCGCTGCGCGACGTCCGGGTCCAGGAGAACCCCGCGTACCTGTCGGTGGTCCTCCTCGGCCGGGTCATCACGCGCCTGGGCACGCTGGCCATGGTGCACGACGGGATCGTGGAGAACATGTTCGCGTCCGACCTCGCGTTCCTCCAGGACTTCTACCGCCAGATCAACGCCGAGGGCCACACCCGTGCCGCGGTGGACTGTCCGCACTGCTCCGAGCCGTTCGAGGTGGAACTCGGCGGGAGCCGCCTGGGGGAATCGTGACGTACGCGACCGACCGACTGCACGAGGAGATCGCGTACGTCGCCTACCACTTCCACTGGGACCTGGAGACGATCCTGGATCTGGAGCACCACGACCGCCGCGGTTACACGGACCGGATCGCGTCCTTCGTGGCGCGCGCCGGGGTGGAGGACTGAGCCATGGGATTCCTGGACCGGCTGCGGGGCCGGAGGGGTCGTGACAGTGGTGGCGACGCGGCGGAGGCCCGGCACTCTTCTGACGGTGAACGGGGTGGGGACGGCGTCGGCGTCGGCGGGGGACCACCGGTGACCGGTGGCGTGCCCGGCGGTACGGCATCCGTGACCGCCTGGCGAACGCTGCCGTCCATTCAGCGGTCCGTGGCCGACGGCCGGGCCGAAGTCGCGGACGCCGGGTTCGGCAAGCGGCTGCCGACGTGGCAGAACCCTTCCTTCATGGGTGCGCCGCCCCGCCTCGCCGTCCTCGCCACCGCTCCCGGCAGCCTGCTTTCGGGGCCGATGACCGACACGGCCCGGCCGGTGACCGGGCTGGAACGGCCGTCGAACACGCTGTCCTGGACGCCGGCGGCACCGGAGCAGGAGGTGGCGGCGGTGCAGCGGGTGCCGGTGGCGCCGCTGCGGGCGGTGCCACCGGTGATGGCGGCGTCGGATTCCTCTGCGGGGGCTGATGAGGCCGGCGGGGCTGGCGTGAGTATGAAGTCTTCCGGGGCTGCCGGGTCTGACGTTTCGGCCCCGCGGCCTCCGTCGGCCCGGCCCTCCGCCGGTGCGCACCGGCCTGCGCCTGCTGCCAGGCCCCGGGCGGTCGCGGCGGCTTCGCGCCCGGCGTCCACTCCGGCCGCCGGGGCCACTGCTGGTGCGCAGGGGGGCACGGGTACGACTGGTGCCAGGGGTGATCTGGATACGGCTGGCACTAAGGGGGATACAAATACGGCTGGTGTTCAGGGGAATTCGGGCACGGCTGGTACTCGGGGGAATTCGGGCACGGCAGCGGGCGAGTCGGCCGTCCTGGAGGCGCCGACGACGCGGGAGCGTCCGCCGGTTGCCGTGGTCCAGCGGACGCGCTCGGCCACACCACCGGCTTCGGCCGCACCGGCCGCCGCGTCCGCGTCTTCGACACCTCGGAATGCCCACGTACCTGCCCCGCTCCCGGCGCGCGGGGTTCGTGTGACCCCCAGCCTGCCTGTCCCGTCCGCCCCGGGCCGGACGCCCCTGATCAAGGCGCCGGCCGGGCGGGGGGTCGTACAGCGGCGGATCCTGCCGGTGGCGCGGCAGGACTTCGCGCCTGTGGGGAGCACGGTTACGGCTGCCAGGGACAGGGTTACGGCTGCCAGGGGCACAGGTACGGCTACGGAAGCCCCGGGGGCGCAGGTGTGCACCGCCAAGGCCGCACGGGAATCCGGCGGTGATCCCGGCGAGTCAGGGGTCGCGGCACCGGTCGAGGACGGCCGAGGGGATGATGGCGCGGCTGCCCCTCGCCGTCCCCTCAATCGCCGCACGCCGTCGACGAAGGACGCGCAGGCCGGTCCGCCCATGCCCGGCGGAGCGCCGACAGCGCAGGGACGGACAGCGCCTGGGCGAGCGGAGGCCGGCACCGCCGTACAGCGGTCGGCCGTCCACCGCGACCGCGCACCGGCAGCGCCCGGCGCCGACGCGGCATCCGGCCCACGTGACGGAGCGGCCGCACCTCGCGGTGACGCCGCTTCCCCGGGCCCGGCACGCGACAGGAGCGACAACGCGACCGGTGCCCTTCCCTCGACCGGCGATGCGCACGGCCATCGCGGAACGGCTCCTCCTGGTACGGCGATCCCCGGTACGGCTGCCTCCGGTACGGCGGCTCCCAGCGCTGCGCCCCTTGGCACGCCCGCTTCCGACCCGGTCCGCGTACAGCGGGCCACGGTGCAGGGCGACGCCGTAGCGTCCGCCCCCGGCAGCGCGCCCGACGAGGCGGTGTCCCCCATCACGCGGGCCGCCGGTTCCGCCGACGCGACGCCTGCGACGTCGCCCGGCCATGACGGCACCGCCCGAACGTCGCCGGGGTCGGCTCCGAACCCGCTCCAGTCTTCTGTCACCCGGCGCGTAACCGAACCGGCCGGCCCTGCCATTACGGCGGAACGTGGCCCGACGGCCGGTCTGCCGACAGGACCGGCACAGAGCGCACGCCGTACCGATCCGGCGCCCGCTCCGCGTGGCCCCAGCGCCGGCACCTCGGCCGTTCCGCCGCGCGCACTCTCCCGGGGACGGGACGCCGCGACGGCCCGGCCCATCACCCCCTCAGGGCAGACACCCGCCACTCACCAGGTCACAGGCGTCGGATCGGCCGAAAACACCCAGCCGGCAGCCGCGCCGTCCTCACCCTCACCCTCACCCTCACCCTCACCCTCACCCTCACCCTCACCGGCAGAAACTACCCCTGTTCAGCGGGCCCTTCGAGGCAGGCAATCACCCCCGGCTGCCGCCGTACCCTCTGCACCCTCTGCACCCTCTGCACCCTCCGGAAGCTCGGGAAGTGCGGGGAGCCCCGGAACCCCTGAAAGCCCCACAAACCCGCGAAGTTCGGGTAGTTCGGAAAGCACAGGTATTCAGCGCGACGTCACCCGTCATGTCACCAGGACCGGCCTCGGCGCACCGGTCTCATCGGCGCCCGCGCCCGCAGCGCTGTCCACCGTGCGCCGGACTTCTCCGCCCCAGCCTCCCTCATCCCATCCCACCGCCCCCGCGCGCCCACACACCGTGACGGCGCTGCCGGGCAGCACGCCGAGGACGCCCAGGAGCCTCGCGCAGCCCGCCGCCCCACCCCACCCCCAGTCGGACTCCACCTCATCGGACCCCACTCCAGCAGCCCCCACCCCGCCGAACCACGTACCCGCCGCCGGCTCCGGCCCCACCCCCATCTCGCGTTCCGCGCTGACGACGCCCCAGGGCCAGAGCGCTCCGGCAGCCACCGCACGACGCCGTTCCCCGCTGGGCGCCCCGGTCACCAGTGCGCCCGCGGACGCAACACCGCTGGTCAGGACCTCGGTTCAGCGTGCCGTCGACCCGCCGACCGCCGGGTTCCCGGCCCGCGCGGTGGCCGCGCCCGCTCCGGCGCCCCTCCCCGCACCTCCGGCCGCGAACCTTCCGGCCGCCTCGGGGCCTCCGACACCCTCCACCCCGCGGCCTCCGGCGCCCTCCGCCCCCTCCCCCGTCACCGTCCAGCGTCGTACCGCGCCCCCCAAGGGCGTACCGCCGCACCGCCCCGCCCCGCGCGACGCCACCACCGCTCCCCGCCCGCTCCCCGTGGCCTCTTTCGCCTCGTCCCCGGTGCAGCGGCCGCTCCCGCGCACTCCCGGAACCGGCGGCGCCCCTGCCGCGCCCCCCGTCACCGTCCAGCGTGTCCCCAACTCGGCCACCGGGACGCTCGCCGCCCCCACGACCGCGGCCACGGTGGCGGACACGCCGCGCCCAGTCCGGCCTTCGCGCCGCTCGGCGGCCCCCGGCCAGCCCCCGACTCCGTACGCCCCCCCTCCCCCGCACCCCTCCCGTCCTCAGTACGGCCCACCCTCTTCATACGAACAGTCCCCTTCGTACGAACAGCCGCCGGGGAGCCAGCGACCGAGGAACCAGCAACCGGGAAGCCGGCAACCGGGGAGCCACTCCCCGCCCGCCTACTCGGAAACCCCTGCCGGCGGTTTCGACCCGCACGGCCTCACCGACTTCCAGCTCGACGAGCTGGTGCACCGGATCATCGGCCGCGTCACCCGGCTGATCCGTACCGAACTGCGGCTGGACCGCGAACGGATCGGCAGGCTCCGCGACCCCCGCCAGTGACCGACCGCCCCCGACCCGCCGACCGACCGCCGCCGCACCGCCGAAAGAAAGGCCCTCCGCGATGTCCCGCCAGGACCCGGGTTCCGCCCTCTGGTTCACCCTCTCCATCGACGGCGAGAGCCTCGGCTACTTCAACGGGTGCGACGGACTGTCGTCGCAGGTGGAGACGGAGCAGCGGCAGGAGGGCGGCAACAACGGCTTCGTCTGGCGGCTGCCGACCCGGGTCACCTTCTCCACCATCCGGCTGACCCGTCCGCTCACTCCGGACACCACGAAGGTCGCCAAGTGGATCTCGTCCGTGCAGACGGGCATCGAGCGGCCCACCGCGCAGATCACGGCGTTGCGCGCGGACGGCTCGGAGGTCGCGCGCTGGGGCCTGATCGACGTGCTGCCCGTGAGCTGGCAGGGGCCCGCCCTCGACCCGGCCAGTCCGGCCGTCGCCACCGAGGTCCTGGAGATCGCCCATCACGGATTCACCGACTGACGGCCACTGATCGAGGAGCGAAGAGACGACCCCCATGCCCAAGAGCAGCAAAGGCGCCGGCAAGAGCCTGGTCCGCGCCGCCCTCGCCATCCACGAGCCCCCGCTCGGTACCGGCACCAGCCCGGGCGCGCTCATCAAGACGTTCGGCTTCGACTTCAACCCGGCGCAGCTTTCCCTCAGCCGTGCCGCCCAGTGGAAGATGACGCCGGCCATCTCCGTACGGGACGGCGCGAAACTGGAGTTCATGGGGGCGGAGCCGCGGGCGATGTCCCTGGAGGTCTTCCTCGACTCCTCCGACCGTCCGACCAGCAACTCGGTGTTGAAGAAAGTGGCGGCGCTGATGAGCTGCTGCGTGGTGACCGCCAAGAGCATGGCGGCCGATCAGCCCTCTCCGCCGTGGGTGATCTTCCAGTGGGGGTCCTTTTCCACGGCCCGGTTCACCGCGTACGTCAGCTCCGTCGAGGCGTCCTACACGCTGTTCGGCACCACCGGCGTGCCCATCCGGGCCACCTGCCAGATGAGCCTGCACGAGATTCCCCGCAAGACCCAGCGGCAGAACCCGACATCGGGCGCGCTCACCGCGCGGCGGGTGCACCAGGTCGTCGCCGGTGACTCGCTCCAGTCCCTCGCCTGGCGGGAGTACGGGGACGCCACCTCGTGGCGGGCGATCGCCGAGGCCAACGGCATCGACGATCCGTCCCGGTTGCCCACGGGCACCGAACTCGTCCTGCCCGCCGCCGAGGAGGTGCGTCACTGATGGGTGCGTCACCGACCATGGGTCCTGCCACGTCCGCCGTCCTCCAGGTGTCCATCGGCGGCGGCAAACTGCCCGACGACGCCCTCCACGCCCTCGTCGACGGCTGGGTCGACCAGGGCGCCGGGGTTCCCGCCGCCTTCCAGCTCACCTTCCGGGACCCTTACCGGCTGATGCTCGGCCGGCTGGGCGCCACCTTCGGCACCCCGGTCACCATCGCGACCGTGACCGACGGCCAGGGCTCCGGTGACACGCTGCTGACCGGTGAGATCACCGGTTTCGAGGCCGATTACGACGGCACCGGCACGTTCACCGTCATCCGGGGCTACGACTTCGGGCACCGGCTCATGCGCCAGCGCCGGGTGGCGGCGTACCGGAACCAGTCCGCGTCCGACATCGCCAGGAAGCTGGCCGCGCGGGACGGCGTGCCGATCGGCACGATCCAGTCGACGAAGACGGTGTACGAGTTCATCAGCCAGTCCAATGTGAGCGACTGGGACTTCCTGGCGCGGCTGGCCGACGAGAACGAGTCGGTCATGTCCATCGACGCCAAGGGCAGATTCCAGTTCGTCCGGCCGAAGCCCGCCTCTGGGGCTCCCCCGACGAGCAAGGAAGGCGACCAGGACCCGCTCGTGCTCCAGGCCGGGCAGGACATCCTGCGGCTGCGGGCCGCGGTCACCGCCGCCGACCAGATCGGCAAGGTGGAGACGCGCGGCTGGGACGTCACCCAGAAGAAGGCGCTCAGTTCCGTCTCGCCCGCCACGAGCAATCCGGGCTTCGCCATCGGCGACACACCGGGCCGGGCCGCGGGGAAGTTCCCGGCGGGCAAGCTGGTCGAGACCTCGACCCCGTACGACAAGTCGGCCGAGGTGCGGTTCGCCTCCGACGCCCTCGCCGAGGACGTGACCGCGGCCTTCGCCGAGGTGGAAGTCGTGGCGCTGGGCAACACGAAGCTGCGGCCGGGGGTGCCGGTGACGCTCACGGACACCGGCGCGCCCTTCGAGGGCAAGTACACGGCGACCTCCGTACGCCACGTTTTCGGCGACGCGAAGCACTACGAGTCGTGGGTGACGGTCAGCGGCCGGCAGTGGCGCTCGCTGTTCGGGCTGGCCTCCGGCGGGGGTGGCACGGGCACCGGCGCCAAGCTGCCGGGGGTGGCCAACGCCCTGGTCACCGATGTGAACGATCCGCTCAAGCAGGGCCGGGTGAAGCTGCGGTTCCCGTGGCTGGACGACACGTACGTCAGCGACTGGACGCGGACGGTGCAGATGGGCGGCCTCGGGGGCGGCGGGGTGTTCCCGTTGGACGTCAACGACGAGGTGCTGGTCGGGTTCGACCGGGGCGCCCTGGATCACCCGTTCGTGATCGGCGGTCTCTACAACGGCAAGGACGGACCGACCGTCGGTGACGTCCCGCTGCACGACACCGTACGGAAGAAGGCGAGCCGGCACACCGTCTCCGACCGGGACGGCAACCGCATGGACCTGCTCAGCCAGAAGACCGGCGGCCGCAAGCAGGGCGTCCGGCTGACGTCCGGCGACAAGCGGCTCACCATCGACCTGGACCGGACGAAGACCGAGATCGTGGTGGACAGCAAGGGGTCGGTCACCATCAAGGGCGGCAGGTCGGTGTCCGTGGAGGCCGGCACGGACCTGACGCTGCGGGCCCGGCGCCGGCTGTCCCTGGAGAGCGGCGGCCCGCTCAGTGTCCGAAGCGGCGGTCCGCTCAGTCTCGACGCCGCCAGTGTGGTCAACCTCAAGACACTGGGGCAGGTCGGGATCGCCGCGGGGGGAGCCCTGAACATGACCGCCGGCGGCGTGGCGACCCTCACCGCGGGGGGCAGCCTCCAGCTCACCTCGGTCGCCAACATGCTCAACGGCGCCAAGACCACCGTCACGACGCCGCTGTTCTTCTCCGTCACACCGCCCGTACCGCCGATGGGGTGAGCACCGCGTCCTGCCCCGTTCCCCGTTCCTGTGTCCATTTCCCCGTCCGTGGAAAGCGGGTGTGTTCTGATGGCCGAACAGTTCGTCGGCTCCGGGTGGTCGTTCCCGCTGCGGGTCGGGCCGACCGGTGGTATCGCGCTGGTCAGCGGCGAGCGGGAGATCGAGGAGGCGATCCGGCTGGTCCTCGCGACCGCGCCGGGCGAGCGGCCCATGCGGCCCGAATTCGGCTGCGCCATCCACGACCTGGTGTTCGCCCCGGTCAACGAGCAGACCGCGGGCCGTATCCAGCACGAGGTGTACGCCACCCTGGACCGCTGGGAGCCGCGTATCGAGGTCACCGACGTGCAGGTGACCACCGGTACCGACCGCAGCGTCCTGTACATCGACATCCGCTACCAGATCCGTGGCACCAACAACCCGCGCAGCCTCGTCTTCCCCTTCTATGTCATTCCCTCCCACGAGTCCCACGAGGAGGGCGGCCCCGGCGGCGGCCGCTCCGACGACGGCTCCGGCGACCCCTTCGAAAGCGACCGCTGATGTCCCTGCCTTCCCCCAACCTCGACGACCGCCGCTTCCAGCAGTTCGTCGACGACGCCAAGCGCTACATCCAGCAGCGCGCGCCGGAGTGGACCGACCACAACGTCTCCGACCCGGGCGTCACCCTCGTCGAGACCGTCGCCCACATGGCCGACCAGATCGTCTACCGCCTCAACCGGGTCCCCGAGAAGAACCACCTGGCGTTCCTGGACCTCGCCGGGGTCACCCTCTTCCCGCCGTCGGCGGCCCGTACGGAGGTCACCTTCTGGCTGTCCGCGCCCCAGGAGGAGACCGTGGCGGTGCCCATCGGTACCGAAGTGGCCACCCTGCGCACGGAGCAGGAGGAGGCGGTGGTCTTTGCCGCCGAGCGCGAACTGTCCATCGTGCCCAGCGCGTTGAGCCGCCTGATGGTGCAGCACCGGGGCGAGCCGGTCACCGACCGCACCGCCGCGCTGGCCGAAGGCACCGACATACGGTGCTTCGCCGAAGTCCCCGGCCCCGGCGACTGCATGCTGATCGGTCTGACGGCGGCCGTCCCGCACTGCGCCGTCGCCCTCGAACTCGACAGCCGGGTGGACGGTGTCGGCGTCGACCCGAGGCAGCCGCCCCTGGTGTGGGAGGCGTGGACCGAGGACGGCTGGCAGCCCTGTGACGTCGACCGCGACGGCACCGGCGGCCTCAACCGCGCCGGCGACGTCGTCCTGCACGTCCCCGGCGGCCACGTCCTGTCCCGCAACGGCGGCCACGAGGCCGGCTGGCTGCGCTGCCGGGTGGCCACCCCTCTGTCCGGCCAGCCTTTCTACACCACGTCCCCGACCATCCGGTCCGCCGACGCCTGCACCATCGGCGGCACCACCCGCGTCGTGCACGCCGCCACCGTGTACGACGAGGCGCTCGGCGAGTCCAGCGGCCTGCCCGGGCAGCGGCGGCGGCTCGCCCACGCGCCCGTCGTCGGCGACGACCCGCCGGTGCTGCTCCAGACCGCCGAACACGACGGATGGCAGGACTGGCAGGTCGTACCGCACTTCGCCGCGTCCCGGCCGGACGACCGCCACATCACCCTCGACGCCACGACCGGGGAGATCGCCTTCGGCCCCGCCGTCCGGGAAGCCGACGGCTCCCTGCGCCAGTACGGCATGGTCGCCCCCAAGGGCGCGGTCATCCGCGCCCGCCGCTACCGCACCGGCGGCGGCCGGACCGGCAACGTCACCCGGGGCGCCGTACGGGTCCTGCGCACCTCCATCCCCTACGTCTCCGAAGTCGTCAACGGCGAGGCCGCCCGCGGCGGAGTCGACGGGGAGACCGTCGAGGAGGCCAAGGTCCGGGCCCCGATCACGCTGCGCGCCCAGGAGCGCGCCGTCACCCTGCGCGACTACGAGGAACTCGCCCGCCGGGCCGCGCCCGAGACCGCCCGCATCACCTGCCTGGAAGGCGACCGGGACGAGCACGGGGCTTACGCGGTACGGGTGTTGGTCGTACCGCAGGCCGTCCCCGACCCCGGCGGCCGGCTCCGCTTCGAACAGCTCGTCCCCGGCGACCGGCTGCTGGACCGCATCACCCGCCACCTCGACGAGCGCCGCCTCATCGGCACCCGGCTCGCGGTCGGCCCGCCCTACTACCAGGGCATCACGGTCGTCGCCACCGTCCACGCCTTCCGCGGCACCGACACCGACCGGGTGCGCCGCCGGGCCCACGACGCCCTCTACCGGCACCTGGACCCGCTCACCGGCGGCGCGGAGGGCCGCGGCTGGCCCTTCGGCCGCCCGGTCCAGGCCGGTGAGGTCTTCGCCATCCTGCAACGCGTCCCCGGCGTGGAGCTGGTCGACGAGGTCGTGCTGCACCCCGCCGACCCGCTGACCGGCCGGCGCGGCGACCCGACCGACCGCATCGACCTCGAACCGCCGGCCCTGGTCTTCTCGTTCGACCACCGCGTACGGGTGATCGGGGACGGGACGTGACGCGAACGATGTGCTCAGGAGGCCGCTCATGAGGGGCTCCGTCGACGGCCTGGGCTCCTCCGCCCCCATCGGGATGATGCTCCCTGCCGTCTTCGCCGACGACGATCTCGCCCAGCGCTTCGTCGCGGGGCTCGACGACGTCCTCGCGCCGATCCTGAACGTGCTCGACTGCCTGGACTCCTACTTCGACCCCGCGCTCACCCCGGCCGACTTCGCCCGGTGGCTCGGTACCTGGGTGGGGGCCGAGACCGACGGCAGCGAACCCGAGCCGCGGCTGCGCGCCGCCGTGGCCGCCGCGACGGGCCTGCACCGCGTCCGGGGCACCCGGCGCGGCCTGTCGGAAGCCGTACGCCTCGCGTTCGGCGTCGAACCGGAGGTCACCGAGAGCGGCGGCGCCACCTGGAGCGCGCGCCCCCGCGGCGCCTTCCCCGGAAGTGCCCGCCCCCATCTGCACGTCGTCCTCCGGCTGCCCGACCCCGGCCCCGCCGACACCCACCGCCTCGACACGCTCGTGGCAGCGGCCCGTCCCGCACACATGCCCTACACCGTCACGGTGACCACCATCGAAAGGACCCCGGAGAGATGAGCACGCCGGACTGCGGCGAATGCGGCACGCGCGCGGAGCCTGGGCAGTCGTTCTGCGACGCCTGCGGCGCCGTCCTCCGCTGGGACGCCGCCGGTGGCCGTACCGGCGCCCCGGCACCGTCCGACGCCGGTTCCGCCCGGGCCGCCGCCCGCCCCGACGGCGCCGGCCCGGCCCGCCGGGCCAACGGCCCTCGGAACGCGGCGCCGGCCCCGACGACGGCGCAGGGCACCAGGACCGACCCCCACGGGGCCGGCGTCCCGGCGGCTCCGTCCGCCCTGAGCGGGCACCGCCCGTCGGGGGCGGCCCCGGAGCACCCCGGGGAACGCGACGGGGCCCGGGCGGCCGGAGCGACCCGGTCCGCGCCCGGGCCCACGTCCGGCGCCCCGGATCAGGAGGACACCGACCCCAGCATCCCGCTGCCCGCGAGGCAGGACGGTTTTACTGCGGGCAGTACCACGGCCGACCGCGCCCGGTCCCTCGTCGTGCCCGTCCCGGAGCAGGAGGCCGCCCTTGCCGCGCCTGCCCCCGCCGTGGCCCCGGTCCTGCCCGGCCGCCCCGACACCGACCGGCCCCACGTACGCGTCCCCGGCCCCCAGAGGACGGGGCACGGCCCGCCCTGCACCTGGTGCGCCACACCGAACCACCCGGACCGCCATTTCTGCGGCCACTGCGCGATGCCCCTCACCGAGAGCGGCGCCCCCGCCGCGCCCGGGCACCGCCCCTGGTGGCGCCGCCTCTTCGGCCCCGGCGGCGAGGAGACACCCTGGGCCGGGGACCGCCCCCGCCTGCGCCGCGCGTTCGACCGCGTCGGCACCTGGGTCACCCTCGCCGTCACCGTGACGCTGATCATTCTCGGCGTGCTGTACCTCCCCGACGGCATCCAGGCCACCCGCGACCACTTCGCCAAGCGGGCTCCGGTCGAGCCGGACCAGATCCGGGCCTCCCGCTCCTACCCCGGCCACGGACCGAAGCTGGTCTTCGACAAGCTCAACAACACCTGGTGGGGCCCTGGGGTGGAGCAGTCGGGCCAGGGCGAGTGGATCGAGGTGCGGTTCGCCCGCCCGGCGCGGCTGCTCGACGTCATCATCACGCCGGGTGTCTCCACTCGCGCCGACCAGCTCGACAAGTCCGCCCTGCCGCACCGGGTCAAGGCGACGGTCACGACGGCCGACGGACAGACCGTCACCCGCGAACTCACCCTGGATCCGGGCGCGGGCGGGCAGCGCCGCGCCTTCCGGGTCGGTGCGGCCACCAAGGTCCGCTTCACCGTCGAGTCGGCGCACGCCGCGTCCGCCGGCAAGCAGGTGGCCATCGCCGAGATCGAGCTGTTCGGCCGGTCCGGTGAGGACCGTTCCTGAAGCGGCCGGGGTACGTCGGCACGCCGCACGCGCCGGTGTGCCGACGGGCCCCGGGGCCGGCTGGTCACAGCGACATCTCGCGGAGCTGGCGGCGCGAGGAGATGCCCAGTTTGCGGTACACGTTGCGCAGATGCGTGTCGATGGTGCGGGGGCTGAGGAACAACATCACGCCCACTTCCTTGGACGTCGCTCCGGCGGCGACCTTCCCGGCGATGAGCCGTTCCTGCGCGGTGAGCCGGCCCAGTGGGTCCTCGCCGGGCCGGCGCGGCTGTTCGCCGGTGGCGCGCAGCTCCCGGGCCGCGCGCTCGGCGAAAGCCCGGGCACCCATGCGGGACAGCATGTCGTGCGCCGCCCGCAGCTCGGCACGGGCCTCCGCCCGCCGGTTCTCGCGGCGCAGCCACTCCCCGTACGTCAGCCGGGCGCGCGCGTGGAGCACCCGGACCCGGGTCCGGGCGAAGTGGTCGATGGCCTGCCGGTACAACGTCTCGCAGTCATCGCTCCACTCCAGGAGGGCCTGTGCCTGGAGCCATTCGGCGACGGCCCACGGGACGGGGTGGGTGCGGGCCAGCGCCTCCAGGTGTTCCATGGCCGCCGCCGCGTCCGCGGCGCGCCCGGCGCGCGCGGCGGCTTCGACGAGTTCGGTGTAGACGGCCCAGATCGAGTACGAGCCGGCCTGGTGCCGGCGCTGGGCCGCCAGCGCGGCGTCGAGCGCCGCCTCGTAGTTGCCGAGCCCGTTGTGCAGCACCGCCCTGGCGTAGTGTTCACCGGCGGCCTCGAAGGGGCGTCCGTCGCGGCCGAGCAGCCCCCGCAGCTCGGCGAACCGGCCCTGGTCACCGCGGAAGCCGGTGAGGACGAGTTCCGGCCCCAGGAGCGGCACCGTGCCCGCCGCCTCGTCGACGGCCCGGGCCTCGCCGAGGCAGCCGGCCGCCTCGTCGAACCGGCCGGCCGAGACCCTGGCGACCGCCTGGTACCGCAGGGCCTGCGGCAACGAGGCGAGCGAGCCCTGGCGGCGCGCCAC
Source organism: Streptomyces sp. NPDC018045 (assembly GCF_044327445.1). NCBI lineage: Bacteria > Bacillati > Actinomycetota > Actinomycetes > Kitasatosporales > Streptomycetaceae > Streptomyces > Streptomyces sp. NPDC018045. Next base: position 11,956 of record NZ_JBIRFL010000022.1, on the reverse strand, counting down.
GTCCACCTGGTGGTCCGAGATCTCCTCCATCGCCTCGTCGTCCCGCAGGTCGATGACGACCTGACAGAGCAGGTTCATCCGCCACGGGCCCGACGAGCGGGCCGCCGTACGGCACGCCGTCACCGCGTCGCGCATCGCGGGCACCGCCTGCTCGACCGGCAGCATGCTCTGGTCCAGCAGCGCGTCGAGCAGCAGGTCGGCCGGCCGGGCGGACTCCCGCTGCGGCGCGCGCATGCGGATCCGGGCGCCGAGTTCCTTGAGCAGGCCGGGGCGGTTCTCGTTGTACATGAACGAGGCGAACGCTTCGAGGTAGGTCTCCCTCGCCTGTTCGGGGGCCGATTCCGTGACGACGTCGACGAGTCTGGCGGTGGCTTGCGGGCCGTGCGAGAGCTGGTAGTCGATCCGGGCCCGCAGCAGGCGTGCCTTGGCGCGTCCGGTGTCGTCGATCGGGCGCCGTTCCGCCCGGGTGACGAGGGCGCGGGCCGCGTCGGGCGCCCCGGCCTGCAGCCGCAACTGGGCCGCGACGAGCAGCCGCTCGGCCTGGCGGTCGGGGGCCGGCGTCAACTGCCCCGCCCGTTCCATGAACGCGGCGGCCGCGGCGAATCCGCAGCGCAGGCGCGCCCGGTCGGCGGAACGTTCCATCTCCGCGGCGACGTTCTCGTCGGCGTCGATGACCGCGTGGGCCCGGTGCCACGCCCGGCGGTCGAGGTCGGTCGCCGGATCGGTGGCCTCCGCGAGAGCGCCGTGCATCCGCCGGCGTTTCTCCGGGGTGGCCGACGCGTACACCGCGGAGCGCACCAACGGGTGCCGGAAGCGCAGCCGCGGCCCCAGAGCCAGCAGCCCGGCGTCCTCCGCGAGAGTGAACCCGGCGGCGTCCAGCCCGAGGAGCCGCGCCGCGCGGCGCAACAGGTCGAGATCGCCGACCGGCTCCGCCGCGGCGAGCACCACCAGCGACCGAGTCGCGTCCGGCAACCGCTCGAAGCGCTGGACGAACTGCCGCTCCAGCGTGTCCACCACGCTGGCCCGGAAGCGCCGTGGGCCGGGGACGCCGAACGGCTCCGCGTGGTGGGCGAACTCCAGCAGCGCCAGCGGGTTTCCGTGCGCCTCGGCCAGGATCCGGTCGATGACCTCGGCATCCGGCCCGACATGATCCGCCGCTCCCAGCAGGCACCGGGCGTCCTCGTCCCCCAGCCCCGCGAGGGGCACGCGCGGCAGCTCGGAGAGCCCGGACGGCAAGCCGGCATCGCGCGCGGCGAACACCATCGCGATCCGCTCGGCGGCCACCCGCCGGGCCACGAACACCAGCACGCGCCGCGACGCCTCGTCGATCCACTGGGCGTCGTCCACCACACAGCACACGGGCCGGTCCCGCGCCACCTCGTGCAGCAGCCCCAGGACGGCGAGACCGACCGTCAACGGATCGGGCGAGGTCTGCGCGCCGAGGCCGAACACCGCCTCCAGTGCCCTGCGTTGGACCAGGGGGAGCCTTCTTCGGTGGTCGAGGACCGGGGCACACAACTGGTGCAGCGTCGCGTAGAGCAGGTCGCGTTCGAACTCCGTACCGGCTGCCCGCAGCACCTCGAAGCCGTCCAGTCCCCCCACCACGGCGTCGATGAGCGCCGACTTGCCGATGCCCGCTTCCCCGGCCACCACGAGTGCCCCGCCACGCCCGGCGGCCGCCGAGGTCACTAACCGATCGAACTCACGCCGCTCCCCATGTCGGGCCACGAGCTGCACCGGAATCGTCCTCCGAGTCGACATTGCTAGAGGTTTCTCACGCTCTCGTCCATATGACGCCAAGTCCGGGCCCTCCCGCGCGGCCTCGGTGACGCCCTGCCCGCCGGCGCGGCCGAGCCCCCGCCCGCGGCGTGCCGGTACGGTTCCTCAACCGGTGCCTTCCCGCCGCGCCTTCCTGACTGATCTCACGTCTAGGAGACGACGGTCACGGCCGACAGGTTCTCGATCAAGGGCGGGATCTGGGATCAGGCGGGGTCGGGCCCGGCCAGCCGGGCACCCGCTTCGAGGAGCAGGGCGTGCACGAACGCCTGGGGGAGGTTGCCCCGCAACTAGCGCTGCTCCACGTCGTACTCCTCGGCGTACAGCCCGGGCGTACCGCAAGCGCTGCGGGTCCGTTCGAACCAGCGGAAGGCCGCGATCCGGTCGCCCCCGGCATGTGCGGCGAGCGCCATCATGAATCCGCAGAGCAGGAACGCCCCTTCGGCTTCGCCCAGCGGCCGGTCACCATGGCGGAAGCGGTACAGGTATCCGTCCTGGGCCAGTCGCTCCTCGATGAAGCGCCGGGTGCGGTACGTGCTGGGGTCCCCCGGGCGCAAGCAGCCGCGGGCCATCGGGAGCAGCAGGGCGCCCTCGGCACCCGCGTCGTCCTCCGCACGCAGCCATACGCCGTCGGACCGCAGACAGCGCCGCCGCGTCTCCGCCTCGACGGCGTCGGCCAGCTCGGCACGGCCGCGTGCCGCCGGCCCCGGAAGCTCGCGTGCCACGGCGCGCAGCCCGGCCACGATGCTCAGCCGCGAATGCGTCCACCAGCGGTTCTCCAGCTCCCAGACCCCGGCGTCCGGCCGCCGCCAGTGCTGTCCGACGCACCGCGCCGCGACCTCCACCGCCCGCTGCCCGTCCCGGTCCAGCCGGCCGTGCCGGGCCGCCGCGGCGAGGAGCTGCAGGGCCTCTCCGTACGTGTCGAGCTGGAACTGCCGGCCCGCTCGGTTGCCGGCGAAGTCGCTGCCGCCCGGGTAGCCGACCAGCGGCAGCGGACGCTCGTCGGGGACCGGGGCGCCGTCCACCGTGTAGGCGGGCCGGAGCCGGTCACCGTCCTCCAGCAGCCGCGCGCTCACGAACCGTACGGCCCGGTCCAGGAGCGGATACGGGCCGTGGGCGGCCACCGCGAGCCCGGCGTAACACTGGTCGCGGATCCAGGTGTAGCGGTAGTCGTAGTTGCGTCCGGCCTCGGCGCGCTCGGGCAAGGAGGTGGTGGCGGCCGCGACCATGCCACCGGAGCCGCTGGTCAGTCCGTGCAGTACGGCGTAGGCGTGACGGGCGTCGCGGGGCGCGGCGGTGTCGAGGCAGTCCGGTACGGCCGTGCGCCACGCCTCTTCCGTCTCCCGCCACAGCCGCCGTGGGTCCGGCGCGGCGTCCGGCGGCCGCCGGCCGATGTACAGGACGAGGTCGCGTTCCTCCCCCTCCGCAACGGTGAAGGCGGCCTGCCGGCCACCGCCGGGGCTGCGCCGGAGGGACGCCCCGCCGAACCACAGGTGCAGACCGCCGCCCCGGGCGGTGTGGCCGTGCCCCGCTCCGCGCCCCTCGGACATGGCCTCGGCGCCGAATCCGGGCCGGGGATCGAGGGCGAGCTGGACCCGGGCGTCCCCGCGCACCGCCCGCACCCGGCGCAGCAGTACCAGTGCGTCCCGCGCTCCGGGCAGCGCCAGCGCTTCCCGGCATTCGATGACGGCCTCGTCGGTGACCCAGCGGCTGACGTGGATCAGCGTGCCGTCCTCGTAGTGGCCGCCGCGCACCCGCCAGGCGTTCTGCGGCCGTACGGTGTAGTGCCCCGGGCCGCCGATCAGCGCGGCGAAGACGGCGTCGTCGTGCCAGCGCGGCGCGCACAGCCACACCACCTCGCCCTGCGGCCCGACGACCGCTCCACGCTCACCGTCGCCGAGGAACGCGTGGTCCCGCAGGACGGCGGGGGCCGGTACGGCCGCGGAGAGAAGGTCTTCCATCGTGGTGCGCTTTCGTGCGGCGGGCGGATCGTACGGATGACCCACCGGTACCCCGTCATCCCCACGGAATGACCCTCGCTCACCGGCGTCACGTCCGCGGCCCGCGAACCGCCGCCGCGCCACACCTCGTCGAGCCCTGCGGCCGCGGTCGAACGCGGTCGGGGAGAGCGGGCGTGACAGGGCGGCCAGCTTTTTCATAACGGCTGTTGTGTAAATTCTCGCGCCCCGCTACGGTGCCGACACCTTCAGGTACTCACGAGAGGGAAGCCGTGTTGACCCTGTATGACGTCGCAGTGATCGGGGGCGGATTCGCCGGCGTGGTCGCCGCCCGGGACCTCAGCGCCGAGGGGTACGCGGTGGTGCTGTGCGAAGCGCGCGACAGGATCGGCGGCCGGACCTACACCGGGAAGGCGTTCGGCCGCTCGGTGGAGTTCGGCGGCACATACGCCCACTGGACCCAGCCGTACGTCTGGCGTGAACTCCAGCGGTACGGCATCGGCCTGTCCACACCACCGGAGACCGGGACGGTCCACTGGCTCGCCGACGGCCTCGTGCACTCGGGAACCCCGGCTGAGTACGCCGGCATCGGCGGCCCGCTGGTCGCTCGGTACATGGCCGACGCGCGGGCGCGCATCCCGCAGCCGTTCGACCTCACCACCGCCGACACCAGCGCGATCGAGAAGGAGACACTCGGGGACCGGCTCGACGCGTTGCACCTCTGCGCACACGACCGGGACGTGCTCGACGGCATGCTGGCGCCGCTGGTCCACTCCTACAGCGAGCAGGGCCTCGCCCAGTTCCTCCTGTGGGCCGCGACCACCTTCGGCGACTGGGGCGCGTTCCTCGAAACCGCCGGTACCTGGCCCGTCGAGGGCGGGACCAAGCGGCTGCTCGACGCGATCACCGGCGAGTCGAAGGCCGAGTTACGGCTGTCCACGCCGGTGACGGCGATCGAGGACGACGGCACCGGGGTCACCGTGACCACCCGCGAGAACGAGCACATCGCGGCACGGCACGCCGTCGTCGCGCTCCCGCTCAACACCCTGAGCGACGTGACCATCACGCCGCCGGTCGCCCCGCCGGTGCGCACCCTGATCGACCAGAAACACCCGATGCGAACGAGCAAGATCTGGGCGAGGGTCAGGGGCGAGATCGCGCCTTTCGCCGCCGGCGCCCCGATCGGAAAGCACCCCGTCAACGCCGCCAGGACGGAGTACCGCCACGACGGTGACACGCTCGTCGTGTGCTTCTGCTCCGACGCCTCGGCGATCGACGGCGGTGACCGCGAGGCGGTGCAACGCGCGCTGCGGACCTTCGTCCCCGGCATCGAGGTGGTCGACACCGCTTGCCACGATTGGGTGTCCGATGAGTTCGCGCAGGGCACCTGGGCGCATCACCGGCCGGGGAACCTGACCCGGGCCGTACCCCTGATGCGCGAGCCCCACGGACGCATCCGCTTTGCCGGCGGCGACATCGCGGCCATCGCCGTCGGCGGCATCGACGGCGCCATCGAGACCGGAGCCGAGGCGGCCCGGGCCATCGCTCGCGCGCTGGCCGCCGAGGACTGACCGCGCCCGACGATCCCTGCCGCCCCGCCGCTCGCCGCCCTGCCCCGGGCGGCGAGCCCGTGGATCACGAGCCGGACGTGCGGCGGGCGCCCGGGGGCGGAGAGATCAACGTGATGGCGGCATCCAGGAGCACCTGGACCCGGCTCGCCGTGAACCTCTTGGGCTCGATGGGGAGCATCAGCATCCAGCCGTCGCCGAGGGCGCCGACTTGGTCGGCGAGCAGGTCGGCGGGGATGTCGTCGCGGACGGTCCCCTGCGCCTGCCCGGTCGCGAGGAGCGCGGCGAGCACGTCGCGGAGGCGGGCGTAACGCCGCTCGATGACGGCGGCGAACGCCGGTTCGTGCCGTGCGTGGACGAGCAGTTGGGACATCACGGGCCAGAACTCGGGATCGCCGGTGTTCCGGAACAGCCACCGTTCCAGGATGGCCCTGATGTCGGGCTGGGACCGTTCGGTCGCGAGCATGGCGTCGAAACTGTCGAACCGGCTCTCGGCCAACGCGGTGACCAACTCCTCCTTGTTCGCGAAGTAGTACGTCACCGCCCCGGTCGTGCATCCCGCACGCTGGGCCACCTTCCGCAGTGACGTGTTGGCGTAGCCCTCCTGCGCGATCACCGAGGCCGCCGCCGCCAGCAGTTCGGCTCGCTTCGCCGCACGGTCGCCCGTCGGGCGGCCCCGCCGCACGACCGCCGCCGTTCCACCATCGCGGCGCACTCGTCGGGTCGAATTCTCGGACACCCCGCGATTCTGCCACAGAATTACCGTAACGAGCGTTGTGTAAATGACTGGGGCCCGTTACGGTCCTTCCACCACCTGACGTACGGGAGGAACACCCATGCAGGAGCCAGCAAGGGAAGCATTCCGCGACGACGGCGCCGTTCTCCTCGAAGGCTGCCTGGACACAGCGCAGTTGGCGCGGTGCCAGGAGGCGTACCAGTGGGCGGTCGAGAACCACGGCCCGCACGCCACCCGGATGTTCAACGGCACCCGGCAGCAATCACACGTCGACAACGCCAATCCGCTCGCCAAGTCCCGCCTGGACGACCTGGTGTCATCGATCCCGTTCGGCCGACTGTTCGCCGACCTGTGGGGCTCGCAGCACGTCTGGTACTTCGCCGAGGAGATATTCCTCAAGGCCGGCGGACACGGCGGCCGCACGGCTTGGCACCAGGACACCGCGTATCTGCCGTGGGCCGGCGAGCACTGGGCCAATGCCTGGATCAGCTTCCAACCGCTCCCGAAGGTCAACTCGCTGGAAATCATCCGCGGTTCCCACCGCGGCACCCAGTACGACGGGACCACCTTCGCGAACCCCGACGACCCGACCGAACCCCTCCACGGCGGCGGTGTCCTGCCTCGCCTGCCGGACATCGACGCCGAGCGCGCGCTCGACCCCGACGCCTACGAAGTGCTCTCCTGGGCGACCGAGCCCGGCGATGTCGTCGCCCTCCACCCCCGCGCGCTGCACGGCGGCGCGCACGTCGACGCCGCGTGCCCGGACCGCCACACGCTGGTCCTGCGCTTCTTCGGTGACGACGCTACATTCCGCCCCCTTCCGGAGAAGAACCAGCACTTCGCCCGCAACGGCCTCCTCTTCGTCGAGGAGATGGCCAAGCTGAGTCCGGGCGACCCGTTCCGCTCCCCCGTCTTCCGACAACTCGTCTGACCAGGCCCGGCGATGAGGACCGAGACATGAAAATCCCCACCATGAAGCGCCGATCGGTCAATCCGCCTCGCGCCGAAGCGCTGTACGACCGGCTGCACTTCTCGCAGGCGACCCGCGCCGGCGACATGATCTGGGTGTCGGGCCAGGTCGGGGTCGACACCACCAGCATGACGCCCGCCGACGGCATGGACGCCCAGGCCCGGCTCGCGTTCGAAGGTGTACGGACCGTCCTCGAAGCCGCGGGAGCGAGCCTGGATGACATCGTCGAACTGACCACGTTCCACACCGATCTCCGGGGCGACATGCCGGAATTCAGCCGGGTCAAGGACGAGTACATCAACGGCCCTTACCCGTCGTGGACCGCGGTCGGAGTCACCCAGCTCGCCCTCTCCGAACTACTGGTCGAGATCCGCGCCGTCGCCGTGGCCGGCAGCGGCGCCGATTCTCGCACCGGCGCGCACGTCCACACCGATTACTGACGGCGGACGGCGGTGGGCGGCGGTTGGGTGTGCACGGATGCCCTGGCGTACGTCCAGCCATACGGCGGCGAGGTCTTCGTGCATCTGATCGCCGGCGAGCCGGTCGGCGATCGGCGTTCCGAGGTAAGGCGACCGGGCGAGGCCGTGGCCGTTGCAGCCGATGGCGTAGAAGACGTTCTTCGTCGCCTCTCCGGCGACCGGCAACAGGGACGGCGTCATCGCGGCCCACCCGCCCCGGGCCCGTTGCGGCGCGACGTCGCCGAGCGACGGAAAACGCTCGTGGAAGCCGCGGACAAGGTCGGCCACGACCGCGTCGTCCGCCTCGCGGGCGCCCAGCGCTCCGCGCGCCGACGCAGCCGGCGGGTGCCGAACATGAGCGTGCCGCGCTGTGTGGGCCGGTCATTCTCCAGGATCGCGTGCGGGGTGACGATGCCGATGCGCCTCGTCCAGCCGGCGCGCCGGAGCTGTCCCGGTGTGACGGCGGCGATGACGTTGCCCGTCGGCTCGTACTCACAGTCGACGTCGAGCCGTCCGATCAGCTTCCCGGTGAAATGAGCCGCCCTGTCCGCGTAGCGGATGAGATCCGGCAGGCGGCGCGCGTGCAGCGCGTTCAGGAGCTGCGGGCCGCCTGCCAGCGCGTTCGTCAGACAACCGGCGTCGCGCGAGCTGCCGCCCCAGCCGCAGAAGCCGGACTCCAGAAGGACGACATCGGCGCCGCGACCTCGAATCGAGTTCGAATTCAAGGCTCCGCCCTCCGCCCCTGTCAACACCGCACCAGTTCCGCGACGCCCTCCACACCCGTTCATCACCCTCAGCCGCGCCGTCATCCGCCGACGACGACCGCGCCACCGCACTTCGCAGGGAGCAAGGGCAGGCAATGCGCTCCAGCAGGAGGCCCACTCGATGTCACAGAACGCACTCCCGGAACGCACTCGCAGCAGTCGAACCCGCGCGGCCTCACATCCGGGATCTCAGCACGTCGACCTCACAGCCCGGCGCGAACGGGTCGAAGCCGTGCTCGACCAGCCAGCGGACGCCCAGCAGGCTTCGCAACGACCACCACCCGTGGATCACGTCGAGGTCGACGTCGGCGCCATAGCCGGCGATGACGTCACCGAGGCGCTCCTCGTGTCCGAGCGTCAAGGTGGCGAGGTCGTACAGGGCGTCACCCTGGCCCGCCTCGGACCAGTCGATGATGCCGGTGATCTCGTCGCCGTCGGCGAACACGTGAGTGACCTGGAGGTCGCCGTGTGTGAACATCGCAGTCCACGGCCGGAACGTGGCCTCGGCGACCTGACGGTTGCGGGTGACCAGGCCGGCGGGCAGGACGCCGTTCGCCACGAGCCACTCGCACTCGCCGTCGAGTTCCGCCGCCAACGCGTCGAGGCTCCGGCCGGCCCGGCCGGGCCAGGGCGGCAACGGCGCGTCGTGCAGCTTCCTGATGGCGGCACCCGCCGTGGCCCACGCCGCCGGGGACGCGGTCGACGGCTCGCCGAGGCGGCCGAGCGCCGTCCCCGGGACCGCGGCGATCGCGAGCACGGGCGGCTCGCGCCACAGGACCTCCGGGGTCGGGACCGGCGCCAGGGCCATCGCCTCGACCTCGACATCGATGCGCGCCCGATCGGCGTCCACCTTCAGGAACACGTCGCCGACGCGCAGAGTCGCGCGCTCGGAATGGGCGACGACAACCTCGACCTCATCCATGGCGCACAGGATCCAGGAAGACCGTCCACGCCGCCCGGGATTATCGTGCGCGCCTGCGCGGCCGACCGGCCGTGCGCCCCGGGACCGGCCGGCTCCTTGACGGATCGCCCGCGTCAGTCGCGCGGCGTCGGCCCTTGTGCGGCTAGGTCGCAAGGTAGGCGGTGACGAGGCGTTTGGCCTCGGCGATCGTGAGGTCGTCGCCGGGCGGTGCACGGCGGAACGCGATGTCGAAGAGCCGGTTGCCGACTTCGAGGGCGATCCGCAGGACGAGGCGGGGGGGGGGCGTCGGCGGGGGCGAGGTCTCGCCCGACGAGGGTGTGCCAGAGCTTCTCCGCCTGCCTCTCGTCGAAGGCGCGGATCAGGTCGTCGAGCGTCTTCCGGCGTCCGGGGAACCACAGTTCGGCGCAGCTCGGGTGCCGGCGGAAGTGGTCGAGTACGGGGTCGATGACGGCGTCCACGGCGTCGCGCAGGATGCGCAGCTCCGGATCGTCCAGGGCAGCGCCGATGCGCTCGTCCAGGTCGTGCGCCTGACGCCGCAGCAGCCCGGCCTCGACCTGATGCCGGTCGGGGAAGTAGGGGTGAACGGAGGCGGTCGGAACACCCGCCCGCTGACCGATCGCCTTGAGAGTGGCGGTCTCATGGCCGCGCACGGCGAGCGCCTCGGCCGCGTCGCGGATGGCCTGTCTGCGCTGCACCCCACGGCGCTGCACTCCGCCCGGACGAGCGGGCGCCGGCGCCGCCGACCTTTCTTCGAATACGATGCGAGATCGCACCAGCGGCCCCTCTGACCTGCGCGAAAACGAGAAGGACGGGACGGCGGACGCTGCCACGGAAGGGAACGCGCCTCGTGACCACGCGCCTGCCGGGGCAGATCACCGGCGCGTGACCGACCCCGTACCCGCCTGAGTCGGACGATCCCCCGCATTGCCCGTTACAGTGGCAAAGCAGCAGGTCAGAGAACAGTTTCGGGTCAGCAGGTCAGCAAAATGCCAGCATCGGTCCGGAGGTAGTCAGCATCGCCAGCAAGAAGCTCGCCCGCGGCATGGGCACGTTCCGTAAGAACTGCCACTGCTCAGCCCCCACCCGGTGCCCCCACTCGTACGTGATCAGGTATCGGGACGCACCCGGGAAGCAGCGCGAAGAGGGCGGGTACAGCACCCAAGACGAGGCAATTGCGCGACTCAATGCGCTATACGCGGAGAAGCGCAGCACGCCTGCGGATGTCGTCGAGCAGCGACGGGAACTCGGCGAGATGCGGTTCGCCGCATTCGCTACAGAATGGTGGGAACGGCAGCGCCACCTCTCGGAGGGCTCGCACCGAGTCGTCAAACCGTCTCTTCACAACTGGCTCATTCCCCGACTGGGGAGCCGACGCATGAACACGTTTACGCCTCGCGTCGCAGAATCGTTCCTTCTCGGGCTCGAACGAGAACGGGCCAGCGCCAGCGTGCAATCGCGGTCCTTCCAGACACTCAGAGCCGTACTCAGGGCGGCCGAACAGCAAGGAGCCACGGCTCCGGGCGTGATGAAGGGAGTCATGCCTCCCAGGTACACCCCCGACAGGGTGACCATCCCCTCTTTCGAGGAGCTGTCCCGGGTGCGTGAGCACGGCGACGCAGAGGTCAAGCTCCTCGTAGACATCATGTCCGGTTGCGGCCTCAGGACCGCGGAAGCATGTGCGGTGAACGTCAACAACATCGTGGCTGATGACGTGTATCGCGTGACCGAGCAGATCAGCTGCAAGTCTGGGGTACGAGCACCGTTGAAGCACCGCAGCAAAGGCGATTTTCGCGAAGTGCCACTGCCGGACAAAACACGGCAGTCCATACTTCGCTATGCTGAAGATTTCGGGATCGACGAAGACGGCTTCCTCCTACGCACAACACGCGACAACTATTGGACCAATAGCATCACAAGCCTCCGGTGGAGGAAGGCGAGGAAATCCGCGAGGTTGCCCGACGACCTACGCCTGTATTCAATGCGCCACTACTTCGCTTCGAATTGCCTTTCGAATAACATACCCATCACAGACGTGGCGGAATGGATGGGGCACAGCTCCATCGAAGTGACCTTCAAGACTTATAGGTTCTTGATGCCGGGGTCGATCGGCAGAGCGGCGAAGATCCTCAACGTCGGGTTGGCGGCTTGAGTAGGTCCACACCTGCACGACGCACAGGGCGCTCCACGGCCCGCACGATCCCTACATAGCAGCAGATCGCCGGTTAGCCAAACCGGCGTTCCCTCCCACACTGGTTACTTGCCGCGGCTCGCCCACCTGACCAGTGAGCACGGCACCAAAGGGAGGACAAATGACGCACTTCATGGACGCGAAACAGACCGCCGAATACTTGAACATGTCGATAACCTGGCTGTACCGAGATGCCGCACGCTCAGGTTTGGTTCCATACAAGTTCGGACGTGGACGGAACGCAAAGATTCAGTTCAAAGTGACTGATGTTCAGGCATGGGTGCAACAGCAAAAAATGGAGTAGTCAGAGCTGATCTCTTTGATGAGCGTCCACCACGGTGGTACGAGGTCCGGGTGATCGCGGCCGGAAGCGGACTGGAGCAGTTCGGCGGTCTCAATCAGTTGGGCAGCTTGGCCTTGCGAGGGGGCAAAAACGTCAGCGAACTCGTGCTTCACGCGCGCGGCGCGGTGGAGGCAGCAGGGGGGGTCGGTTCCATGCCGCTGATTGCGAATGCCCTCTTAGAGGTCGTTTTCTCCTGTTTCATTGCAATAGACACGTTTTTGTGAACTGTGAGAACGTGATGCTGATGGGATCTGAGGCGCGGTTGGTTCCTGG